>JBDTNB010000116.1:0-22795 GCA_039933955.1 Chloroflexota bacterium | reverse complement strand
TATTTGCCAATGGGATCGCCTTTGCCGATGCAGTCGCCCAGATCAATTTTGAATTCGCGGCCACCACTCACCCAACGCAAACCTTCTTGCAGCAAGCCCTGTCCCACGTAGCAAACGGCTTTATCGGTCTTGCGCCCCCAGCACATCGGGCAGCGTTCCAGCGTGTAGATGATACGGTCATCACCTTCATCAAACACGTTCGATACCTGATCCGAGAACTGGCTGAAGATGTTCGCCATCGCTGGCACACCGACCTTCAACTTGGCGTTCAGCGGCAGCACTTTGAAGGCCAGATCGCCTACCCCGGCCAACGCACCGAACCCACGCAAGGCATCCGCGAACAGCGTCCGGCCTACCCGCAGCGCCAATCCACGCCCACCACGCGGCCCGTACATCTCTTCCAACGCCACGCATAGGGCCGTGAAGTCAGCGAAGTCAAACGCCTTATCCAGGTTATCGGGCGGGTAATTGCCGATCAGGTTATCCAGCCCTGCCAGATGCAGCACGGCGTTCAACCCATTCTTGCCCATGACCTCTTCCATCGCGTCCAGGAAGATACGCGCGAATTTGTTAGGATAGTAGTATCCACTTTTCTCAGGTGGCATGTTGGTCGTGTCCTCCAATTTGTAGGCAAATTTTAATCAATGTGTTAGTTGAGGCAAACAAAATGATGGAGTTGCCCCTGGGCCGCTTCTCTAACGCACCGTGAAAATAGGCAAACGCAAGTAAGAATGTGTCTAGTCTATCACAATCCACAAAGGTGTGCAGCAACTTTTGCTGATGATCTTCAAAAAGCACTTCTACAAGACCTATCATAAATTAAAAATTAATTTTGGCAAGAATACCATGAAATGTGTAAATTCTTAATTTATGAATCAAGGGTTGCGGATTAAACTATAAATCAAGTAATGGGTTTGCCGAATTTCAAATACGATATTAATATGAGGGGCATGTGAAAAAGGGAACAAGTGGGATATAATAGTCTAGATGCAAACGAACGGCGTTTCTCCTAGCCCAATCCTTCAGATACGCGACCTGACCAAGCACTTCGATGAAGGGGGTCAATCGCGCAATATCCTGAATCATGTCAACCTACAGATCGAAACTGGCGAATTCTTCGTATTATTAGGTAAGAGCGGAAGTGGTAAGAGTACGCTCCTGAACCTCATCAGTGGTATTGATCGCGCGGATGGTGGGCAAGTCATGATTGGCGAGACCGACATTACGGCTCTGAATGAAAAACAGCAAACCCTGTTCCGGCGTGATCACATTGGTATTATTTTCCAATTTTTCAACTTGATTCCCACGCTGACTGTCCTTGAAAACATCACATTGCCAAGCGAACTGCGCGGTGAAAAACGCGGCCCTATCGAGAAGCGGGGACGGGTGCTGCTGGAACGTGTGGATTTGGCGGATCGTGCCGATACCTTCCCGGATAAATTGAGCGGCGGTGAGCAGCAGCGGGTCGCCATCGCGCGCGCCTTAGCGCACGAACCCAAACTGATATTAGCAGATGAGCCGACAGGTAATTTAGACGAAGATACCGGACGAAATGTACTAAAATTGCTGCTGGAACTCACCCGTGATGTAGGGAAAACGCTGGTGATGGCGACGCATAATCCGGAGATTGTTCCCCTAGCTGACCGCGTATGCCGCATTCATGAAGGAAAATTAATTGTAACCGCCGATCATGATGCGCTCGTTAGCGAGATGCAAGGTAATAAGGCATAATAGATATTAGTTATTGCTGATCTGGTAGAGTTTTCAATAGCCGAAAGGTTCAGCAACCATGACGGAGTCCGATCCCAAAGCCATGAAGCAAATCCTCGCCGATCTACGGGGCTTCGATAAGGAAAAACGGCGCACTGCCGTTATGCGCCTCGGAATGGTGGGCGGTGATGAAGCTGTCCGCGCCCTGATAATGACTGTCCGCAATGACCATGAAGATTTAATCGCCAGAGGCCGCGCGGCCTTGATGCTGGGCAAACTCCGCGACATGCGCGCAGTTGAGCCGCTCATCCAGGCGCTCGATGCACCCGGTTTTAAAACCCCGGTGTACGCGGCTGAAGCGCTGGGAAAAATTGGCGATCCACGCGCTATCCGCCCCCTGCTGAATGTGATGCAATCTGGAAATGATACGTTACATGAGGCGGCTGCGGAAGCGCTCAAACGATTGGGATATGCGCCAGAACCAGAGGATTTTCGTCCCTAGTTCACGGTTTGCAGTAGCATAGGAAGAGACTTGATGCTGAACTGGAAACCGCCGGAGCACTGGCCGCGTATCACCACGATTGACGCTCATACGGCTGGTGAACCCCTCCGCATTATTACCGGCGGTTTCCCAGATTTACCCGGCAGCACCATCCTCGAAAAACGTCACTACGCCAAACAACATTATGATCATTTGCGCCGCGCCCTGATGTGGGAACCGCGTGGTCACGCCGATATGTATGGCTGCATTTTAACGCCGCCTGTCACCCCGGATGGCGACATTGGTGTGCTGTTCATCCATAACGAAGGCTTCAGTACCATGTGTGGGCATGGCATCATTGGTTTGGTGAAAGTCGGCGTGCAGACTGGGTTGTTTCCGGTGACGGGTCAACAAACAGTCGTCAAAATTGATACCCCAGCCGGACGAGTGACCGCTACCGCACATATGAACGGCGAAGAAGTTGAGCGCGTATCGTTCTTAAATGTCCCATCGTTTTTGCTGGAACGCGATTTGACCGTCAACGTGCCCGGATTGGGCGAGGTGCGTGGTGATCTTGCTTTTGGCGGCGCGTTTTATATGTTTGTGGACGTTGCGCCGCTCGGCCTGGACATCACGCCGCATAACCAGACGCAGCTTATCGACGTGGGGATGCGCATCAAACGTGCCGTTATGGACTCGTATGTCATCCAACATCCTGACGGCGACCCCGATTTGAATTTTCTGTACGGGACGATTCTCGTCAAAATGATTAATACGCCCGAAGTTCACAGCCGCAATGTCTGTATTTTCGCGGAAGGTGAGGTAGATCGCTCACCAACGGGCACAGGCGTCAGTGGGCGACTGGCGATTCATAATGCCAAAGGCGAACTGGCCCCTGGTCAACTGATTACGATTGAAAGCCTGATTTCGACAGCCTTCACCGGGAGGGTTGTGGCGACGACCTGGGTGAATGGATTCCCGGCTATTTTCCCCGAAGTTTCCGGCACGGCGTATATCACCGGCCAGCATACGTTTGTGATTGACCCCAGCGATCCACTGGCAGGTGGTTTTATCCTGCGCTGATTTGCAGTCTTATCCTCCAGTTCTGAACAATTCCTGAAGATTGTTCAAAAATGAACAAACCTTAATTAACACGGCTTGATATTCCATAGATTCCCCCTTACTGTTCAAAAGATAACAAATGAATTGGAGTTCAAACTGTGACATCTGGGTTTCAGGCAATGCCGGGTTATGCAACCCGTTGGAAGGGTCTGATTTTTATCGGTATCTCGCTGCTGGTTGTCAGCCTCGACAATACCATTCTCAACATCGCGCTGCCTTCACTCTCGCGCGATCTCAATGCCAGCATTAGCGATTTACAGTGGATTGTCGATGCCTACACCCTGGTGTTCGCCGCCCTGCTGCTGACGATGGGGTCAATCAGTGACCGTATTGGACGCAAGAAAGCATTGCAAATCGGCCTGGTGATGTTTGCAATTGGTTCGCTGTCGGCGGTGTTCTCGACCAGCACAGCGGCACTCATTCTGACACGCGGTTTTCTGGGCATCGCGGGCGCATTCATTATGCCTTCCACCTTGTCGATCATTAACGTCAGCTTCCCGACGAAAGAACGGGCACAGGCGATTGCCATCTGGTCAGCTATTTTTGGTCTGGGTATCGCCATCGGCCCGCTGTTGGGTGGTGCGCTCCTGAAAATCTATTCCTGGCACATCCTGTTCCTCATCAATTTGCCGGTGATCGCGATTGCCTTGATCGGCGGGCAGCGTTTTCTGGCCGAATCGCGTGATGAAAGTGTGCCCGCGCTTGACATCCCCGGCGTGATCTTCTCCAGCACGGGTTTGTTCGCGCTGATTTACGGCATCATTGAAGCCGGTTCAAAAGGCTGGGGCGATCCCAGTGTGCTGGCGATATTCGGCCTCGCCTTCGTCCTGCTGGCGATTTTTGTGTGGGTGGAACGGCGCGCGTCCGAACCCATGATGCCGCTGTACCTGTTCAAAAACCTGTCGTTCAGTGGTGCAAGTGTAGCGCTGGCGTTGGTGTTGTTCAGCATGGCGGGTTCGCTGTTCTTTCTCAGCCAGTACATGCAAACCATCCTGGGCTATGACACGTTGCAAGCTGGATTGGGGACACTCCCGATTGCGTTCGGTTTGATCCTGGTCGCACCATTGTCAGCCCCGGTCAGCAAACGCATCGGCATCAAGCTGACGGTTGCTATTGGTATCGGCGTTGCGGCTTTCAGCCTGTTTTACATGGGCAGCACCTATCAGGCAAATACTCCATATATCTCGATTGCTATCGGCCAGATTATTCTCGCCGCTGGCCTGGGCTTGGCGATGGCTCCGGCCACCAACTCGATCATGAGCGCCATCCCCGCTAATAAATCGGGTGTCGGCTCGGCCATGAATGACACGACCCGCGAATTGGGAACTGCTTTAGGCGTCGCCGTGTTGGGAACGTTCATGAACAATGCCTATATCAGCGGTGTGCAGAGCCTGAAAACAGCAATTCCGGCGCTTCCCAAAGAGGCGATGGATGCTATTTCCAGCAGTATTCAGGCTGCCCACGCTGTCGCAACCGATGCGCGCGTGCCGAAAGCAATCGGCGACATCATCATCAATACGGCGAATAAAGCCTTTGTTGATGGCATGACCCACGCCATGATTATTGGCTCGGTTATCATGGCTGTGTCGGTGGTTTTCGTGCTGATTGTTTTGCCGTCACGTACCAAAGAAGAATCCCCAGCAGAAGAACCGCCACTCGAATTGGCTTCTGCCCCGGCTGTCGGCGACTAATCGCAGCGTGAATCGATCAGAAAGCCTTGTCTCTAACGGGACGAGGTTTTTTTGTTGTCAGGTGGCCGGGTGATGAATACTGGTAGACAACGCGCCCCGGTTTGCATTATGATGAACTTGAATTGCGACTTATTTCACAATTTGAGGATTTTCGCTTGTCACCTGTGATATTACGGCTGGCGCGGCGCTACATCAGCCGCCGTGTGCTGCAAAGTCTGTTATTTGTGGTCGGTGTGGCGCTGGGTGTCGCGATGGTCATCGCCATCGACATCGCTAACGGTTCATCCAGCCGCGCTTTTGCCCTGAGTTCGGAGAGCGTGACGGGCAAAGCAACCCATCAGATTATCGGCGGGCCAGCCGGTTTGCCGACGGATTTTTACACCAAAATCCGCCTCGATCTGGGTTTGGAACTCAGTGCGCCCGTCATCGACCAATATGTGCGCGCCGTAAAATTGGGCGATCAACCGCTGCGATTGCTGGGTGTTGACCCATTTGCCGAGCCGCCGTTCCGCAGCTATTTATCTCCGGCGCAGGTTGCGGGGTCGGGCGCGAACGTCAACGCCGGGGACGCGATCAACGCTTTTATCGCCCTGCCCAACACCGTGCTCATGAGTCAGACTTTGGCGGATCGGTTTGGGGTTAAAGCGGGTGACATGCTCGCTTTGGAAACCGGTGATAAACAGTCAACAGTGCGCGTGGTCGGTTTGCTGCAACCATCGGACAGCGTGAGCGCCCAGGCACTCGATAACCTTTTGCTGGCGGATATAGCCACCGCCCAGGAAATCACTGGTGTACAGGGCATCAGCCGCATTGACCTGATTTTGCCGCCCGGATATGACACGAAACCGCTCGAAGCGCTGCTGCCAGCGGGCGCAAAATTGACCACGCCCAACGCTGAAAACAGCGCCTTGAATCAAATGACCGCCGCCTTTGAACTCAACCTGCAAGCCTTGAGTTTGCTGGCGCTGGTGGTGGGCGTGTTCTTGATTTACAACACCGTCACCTTCAGCGTTGTCCAGCGCCGCCCGATGATCGGCGTGCTGCGGGCGTTGGGCGCGACCCGCGACCAGATTTTCACGCTCATTCTGGGTGAAGCGGCCTTGCTGGGTGTGATCGGTACGATTCTGGGTTTGGCGCTGGGGATCATTTTTGGACGCGCCTCGGTGGGGTTGGTTTCCCAGACCATCAGCGACCTGTATTTTACGGTCAGTGTGCAGCGCGTGACCGTCAGCACCTTCACGCTGCTCAAAGGCGCGGGAATCGGCCTGTTCGCCAGCCTCGCCGCCGCGTTTATCCCCTCGCTGGATGCGACCAATACACCGCCTGCGGGTACGCTGCGTCGCTCAGATTATGAAGGCCGCGCGCGCCGCTTGCTGCCCGTCATGACCGTCGGCGGGCTGTTTCTCAATGGGCTGGGATTCATCTTATTGAAGCTGCCCACGACCAATTTGTATCTCAGTTTTACAGCATTGTTTTGCGTGGTTGTCGGCAGCGCTTTATTCACGCCCGTTGTATTGTACGGATTAATGAACCTCGCCACGCCGATCACCACCCGCATATTTGGTGTTTTGGGGCGGATGGCTCCGCGTGCTGTGACTCGTTCTCTCAGCCGCACCTCGATTGCTGTCGCCGCGCTGACGATTGCCGTGAGCGTGATTGTCGGCGTGAGCGTGATGATCGGCAGCTTTCGCAACACGGTTTCCGATTGGCTGAGTACCACCCTGAGCGCGGATATTTATATCTCGCCGATGCTGCTCGCCGTGACCAGCGCCCAGGCCAATACTGATCCCGCGCTCGTCGATAAATTGTTGGCGGTAGATGGCGTGGCGTCAGCATCGACTGTGCGCGAAGTCAACGTCAGCGCGCCAGATTATCCTGATCTTCCGCCCGTGAATTTGGATGCGATTAGTATTGACCCCGCCCGCAAGCGGACGTTCGCCTGGAATAATGCCCCGAACGGCGATTATTGGGCGTCACTGGAAAGCGGACAGATCGTGGTGAGTGAACCGTTCGCCTTCCGACGCGGCATCACGCAGGAGAAAAATACGCTGACTTTGCTGACCGACAAAGGCGCGCAGACCTTCACCATCGCGGGTGTATTTTACGATTATTCAACCGATCAGGGTGTCGTCCTGATGGGCGACAAAACCTACCGCCAATTTTGGGATGACCGTTACATCACGAATATCGCCTTATTTCTCAATCCGGGAATTGATGAGCGCACGATTATCGACACGCTGCAAACCGATACTCTGGCTGGATATGATTTGCGTGTGCAGAGCTATGGCGATTTACGCGCCGGGGTGTTCACAGTGTTTGAGCGGGCGTTTTCGATTACGGTGGCGCTGCAAATTTTGGCAACCGTAGTGGCCTTCATCGGCGTGTTAAGTGCGTTGATGTCCCTACAATTGGAGCAGACGCGGCAGTACGGCGTGATGCGGGCGGTGGGCATGACACCGCGCCAATTATGGGAATATACACTGATCCAAACCGGTCTCATGGGCATGACAGCCGGGGCGATGGCGCTGCCAATTGGATTCGCGTTGGCGTTGGTGTTGATTTATGTGATTAATGTGCGCTCGTTCGGCTGGACGATGCAGCTTTATTTGTCGCCAGCCGAATTTGCCCAGGCATTTTTAGTGGCGGTGGTGGCATCGTTGGCGGCGGGTGTGTATCCGGCGTGGCGGCTGGGCAAGCTCGTCACAAGCCGCGCCCTGCGCAGCGAATAGCAGACATTTGATGCCGGATAGCTTATAATAAATTGAAATCAGTGGGAAAGAGGTAGGCTATGGCTGTTGCACAGATGCCGACAACATTCGATAAGTTTTTGGATGAGATCGTCGCCAAAATGACGCCGGAAGAAATCCTCACATTTCAATTGTCTGAGGACGAGCAAGATCGCATTGATGATTTGCTAGACCGTAACAATGAAGGGGATTTGACGGCGGCGGAAAAAGGTGAATTACAGCAAATCGTCGAGCTAGAACGAATTATGTCTTTGCTCAAAGCCAAAGCAGCCTATTCATTGACTCAAAAATGAACCGTGTTTCGCAAAAAATTCGACAGCAAATACGCGAAAGGGCAGGTGGACGTTGTGAATATTGTTACCTACCCGAATTGTATGGTATTACTCGCTTCCACGCTGACCACATCATTCCTGTTCGTAGACATCTCGGTTCCAAAAGCATAGAAAATCTTGCCTGGGCTTGTGTGAGTTGTAATACCAATAAAAGTAGCGATATTGCATCTTATGATACGGATACACGGCAACTCACGCCTCTTTATAATCCACGCAGTCAGCTATGGGACGATCATTTTGAAATAACAGATGGTTTTATTATCGGAAAAACGCCCTCTGGTCGTGTAACGGCTCGTCTACTGGAAATGAATATTTTAGGTCAAGTTGAAATGCGACGGTATCTCATCAAAGCGGGTTTGTGGTAATGCTGATAACGGCGATGCGACCCGAATAATTTTCATCAGCTCAGGACTTTCGCTCGGAACCCTCATCCCCTAACCCCTTCTCCCTCAGGGCGAAGGGGAACAAGACAGAAAGCCAGGGTAAAAGCGAAAGTCCTACAGCTAATAAAAAAAGCCGCCCATTATGTTTTGGGCGGCTTTTTTATTGCTTAAACCGTTTCTGCTAACTGCCTGCTGTATTGTCTTCCAGCAGGTCGCGGTTGTTGAGCGGCTGGACGGGACGAACGTTCATCTCGAATAACGATGCGAAGGCTTCAAACTGTGCGTCGGAAATGGTCACGGGTGTTTCCAACAGCAGCCAGCGCACACCTTGTGAACAGGGCGGCGTGGTCAGCGAACCGGCATACGTATAAAACAAGTGGCTGTTGGGCAAGAATGCCGATGCATCAATTTTGACGCCAACATCCTGTGGATCACCTGCTTGGGCGGGCAGATGGTCGAAAACCGGCGCTAAAGCTGCGTTATCAGCGTCACCTTTTTGCAGCAGGATACCGACGACTGCTAAGTTGCCGTTTGCATCGCGGTGGACGAGGTGCAGCTCCATATCGAAGGCTTTGCCGTCGATGGTATGTTCGCTGGGATGATGGAAATGAAATTGAATAAGCTGGTATTCCGTTTCGTTATAGACGATGGAACTGCCCGCATCATAGTTGGCCTGAATCGTATGACCATTGTTGAAAATATTCAGTGCCGACGGTTGATAGTTGAACTGAATATCCTGTAAACCAATCGCCTCTGCGCCGGAAACGTCGATAGGTGACTGGGCGCGTCCTGTCCCGCATAAAGCATAATTGGCATCCAGATTTCCCCAGGCATCCGGGCCTTCGTCGCCCTCATATGTCCAGTGAGCGGGCGCAGGTGTCGGGTCTGTGGTTTGGGCGGAAGCTATGCTGAACATCAGCAATCCATTAACGATTAAGATGATAAACAGGCCAATAAAGGCCGGTTTGAATGGGTGTTGAACAGGTTTCATGAGTTTTCTCCGAAAATAGGTGCTACAAATAGGATACGCTGTTAAGAGAGGATTGATGCGTAAAGAAGTTTTCGCGGCTGTTTAAATTATCGGGGGAATTGCCATGTCTGCTGCACCTTATCATCAAAACGTCACCCTCATTACTGGCGCTTCGAGCGGGATTGGCGCGGCGCTGGCTTATGAACTGGCGGCACAAGGGGCATGGTTAGCGTTGGGCGCGCGGCGGCTGGATGAACTGGAAATCGTTGCTGAAAAATGTCGCATGTTAGGTGGACGGGCGCTGGCGATTCAATGTGATGTGAGTGAACAAAAACAGTGCGAAGCCTTTGTCCAGCAGGCTGCTGCGGAATATGGCCGTGTGCATACGCTGGTCAACAATGCCGGGATCACCATGTGGGCGCGTTTTGCCGACCTCGAAAACCCTGATCTGATCGAGCGCATCATGAAAGTCAATTTTCTGGGCGCGATGTACTGCACTTATTATGCGCTGCCGTATCTGAAAAAAACGCTCGGACGAATCGCCTGTATTTCCAGCATGGCCGACAAAATTATCGCGCCGGGGAACACCGGCTATGTCGCCAGCAAACACGCGATGGAAGGTTTTTTTGAAGCTTTACGCCCAGAATTGGTCAGTGATGGCGTAAGTGTGACTATGCTCTATCTGGGGTTTGTCGATACCGGCTTCGCAGGCCGGATGCTGGACGCGAAAGGCGACTCGTCGGGCGGCATTGCTGAACAATTGAAAGACGCGCAGCAGATGTCGCCCGAAGCCAGCGCAAAACTCATCGCCGACGCAACTTATCGACGCAAGCGGCAGGTCTTACAACCCGTGCGCGGTTTGCCCGGTTGGACACTGCCCTGGATCAAATTGATCGCGCCTGGACTGCTGGAACGGGTCGGGCGACAGTTTATGGAAAGCAGCGGTTTATGAAACTTGGATTGGAATCAGCCGCCATTGTGTGCCGTCGGTGGTCGTCCACAAGCGCCTGCCTTTCGCATCCAGCGCCCACAATGTTGTCGGATACTGGAATTTCAGGTCGGTCAGGGCGACATCATTTTTCAGATCGGTCAGATATGCCCCATCCGCACCGGGCAGTGGCACGGTTTCCCAACCCTTCGGCGCGCGGATATAAAGCTGACCGTCGATGACCGCGTACTGCTTCCCGTCAAAAATCCGCAGTAGAGGATTGATATTTTGTGGGCTGGGCAGTCCCGGCATCCACAAGGGTGGCCCCCAATTTTCGCTCTGATAATTCCAGGTTCGCACGCCGTCTTCGGAGACCGCCAGCAAATTGCCGTCCGCATCGGTTTCAATCGAGCCGACGGGCAGCGGCGCATCCAGCGATTTCCAACTCAACCCCAGGTCATTGGTCTGGAAAATTTGCCCGCCATTCTGGATGATATGGGTGTGGTTGCCCAGCATGACCAGATCGGCAGCCGGTTGGTCGGGCAGCGGAACTTTCAGTTGGCGTGGTTTTTCCAGGTTGCCACCGCCCGCCGGAACACGGGTGATGCCGCCATTTTCAAGCGCGAAATAATAACCGTGAGTCAGCACTGTCCGGCTCGACGACAAATCAGAAATCTTTGTCCATGTGCCATCTTTATGCTCGTAAAAGCCGGTGTCGGTGGATGCCCATAGAGTCTCGTTCACATCGGCATAGACATCGCGGATGTGAGCATCGAGCGGCACATGAGTATAGGTCTCGTCAGCGTTGGATTGCAGTAGTTCGCCGCCCTGGGTGATGAGATAGGGCAGTGGATTTTGCTGCTCGGACGAAATCGCCATTTTGATGGGCGCGTCGTCGGATGGTTCAAAAGCAGCGCTGGCGGATACTGTCCCCGACATGGCTCCCACGCCGCTGACCAAAAATGCGCCGCCGACCAGAAGTAATCCAACCGCCAAAATGCTGGCTGCGCGTGGCGGACGGAAGCGATTTTCGCCCAGGAAAAAGCCGCCAATCACCAGCGCCAGGATACCCGCCGCCAATAACGCCAGAGTCCGGTAGGGCAGCGGCGCGCTGGGATCAATCGGCGCGGGTTGGGCAGGCAGCGGTTGCAAAGTCATTGTTGGTTTGAAGTCGAACAGCGCATCATATTGATCGGGGCGCGCGACGGTGATGCGGATGCGCCAGTCACCCGCGACACTCAGGTTTGAGCCGGAAATCGTGTATACACCTTCGGATTGGGCGGTTGGGCGCAGTTCACTCTCGCCAAGATTTTGCGTCTGGCTGTCAAATTTCATGCGGATCAGCGTAGAATCGGTGACAGGTTTGCCGCTGCTATCGGTGAGGGTCAGGGTGAAGGTGTTGTCGCCCACCCAACCGGGGGCAATTGTCAACTGGGCGTTGATGTCGTTGGTGCTCACCGTTTCGGTGATAGGCGCAGGTTGAACGGTTTGGGCCGCCGCCGCTGCGCTCAACGTGAGTGAGGTGCGCGCCGGAACGCTTGAGGTCAGGACGCCTACTGCCGCCAATATGCCGATGGTCAGTACGATTTCTGCGCCAACTAAACCGCGCAGCCGCTTCCCCCAGATTTCGTTTCCGGCAGCTAATCCGCGATGGGTATAGAACAGATTCACGGCAGCCAGCCCGATCACCGGAATGATGAGCAAAATTTTGATGAGCAAAACCTGACCATAAAATGTGGTCAGCAGCCCTTCTACTGAGCCAACTTCCAGCCACGCCGAGTACAAGCCGGTCACAATCAACGACGCTACCGACACGCGCGCAAAATTGGTGAAATAACCGACGAGCCGGTTCAGCACCGGGGCGGAGGGGGTAAAGGTCTTGCGTACCGGGCCGATTATGTTGACGAATTGGAACAGACCACCGACCCACAAGGCCGTTGCCGTCAGGTGCAGCCAATCTGCGCCGACGGCGGCCAGTGTATCCTGTGTGCCGTTGCCATGACTGAACAGACTGTTGGTGAGCAGGATGCCGAAGCCTAAGACCAGCGCGATGGGGTTGAACCATTTATCGGTGCGGGCGAACAGCAGCGACAAGCCCATGCCGACCCATAAGGCCATACGCGCTAACCACAAATGACCGAAGCGAGTGTCAGCGATCAAGGGTTGCAGCACCTTGACATCAATATTTGTCAGTGTCAGGGCGTCGGTTACAACTGCATATTGCAGGAGCAGCAGCGCTATCCCCATCACGCCGACTAATATCCAACCAATCCAGGTCAGGAGCGCCATACGCCGTTCAATCGCAGGCTGGGCTTCGTCTATTGCTGGACTCCAGGTGAACATCAGGAATCCCAGGCCACCGACGGTCATCGAAAGTGTCAGCAGATTCAACCAGCGGACTGCACTGGATGTCGCATTCGTCGTATCTTCCTGTTGCAGCGCGCTGCCGAAACCGCCCGCCGCTGAACCGACGATGAAAGCAAAACTGCCCAACGTGGGATGACCATCGGCTGCGGAGACACTGCGCCATGCGACGGTATACAAGCCGTCGGGCAGGTCGCCGGGAGTGAGTGTCATTTGCGTGGGGTCGCTGCTGCTGACCGTACTGGGGGCTGGCATTTCGACCAGATTGCCATCTCTATCACGCAGGCGGATATTACTGAAATCCGGTTCGAGGGGTTCATTGAACCAGATGGTGATGGTTTGTGGGGCTTTATCGAGAATCGCGTTGGGGGCTGGGTCAGATTTCACCGGTATGGCGTGCGCCGACGCCAAGCCCGCGCTCATCAGCACGACCACGAAAATCCCAACGATAATAAATACACGCCGCCACATCATAAACCAACCCTTCATTCAATTAATAGGGGCGCAGATAAGTATATCCTACGCCCCCATTCAATATTGTTACCATTTTTTCGAGCTGCATAGTGCCAGTCAGGAAGGCCTACGGGAACTGAATGTCGCTGATTGGGTCAACCGAGCCGAATTTACCATCCGCCGAGGTGAAGGTTTCGTCGATGTCTGTTTCGCCGATTTTACCGGTCAAATGGAAGCTGTAATCACCGGGTTGGGTCGGGATCATGTCGGCGGTGTAGTGACCGGGGTCATTCCACACCTGATAGAGCTTTAGAACTTTGCTTTTGCCGCCGAAGCTGACTTCCAGGGTAAGCGTATCTTCCAGACCTTCAACCGGCGCGCCTACCACTGGTTCTTCATCGCCGTCCGCGCTCATGACCGGCGTGGCTTCCGGGTCGGCGGCGGCTTCGTTAACAAAAAGCTCCGGGCCATTCAGGAGATTGGTATAAGCGGGTTCAACGCGCCAGCCCAACTCGATGGCATATTCACCGACAGTGCGACCTTCATGGGCGAATGCGGGCACGACCAACGCCAACAGCATCAGCGCGGCGACGATGGCGATCAGACGAAACCGTTTCATTGATATTCTCCTTGTTATGTTTTGTTATAGACTGTGATTTTTTGATACAAATATCATTCTAGCGTTTCGTTCAATTAATCACAATACGTCTAAAGTCTGATTTTTAGATGTTTGGAAGCTAAATTTTTGCTGACAGACTCACTTTTTTGTCTTCGGCAGGCGCGATCCTAACCACCAACCGCCGACAGCCGCTACCAGCCCGATGACTGCGATGACTGCGATTTGAATCGGCGAGATGTCCTCTGAAATAGCTTTGCCGGTGCCCGCCGGGGCAGAAGGGGGTGTTGTCGGGGTTCCGACGGCAGCCTGGAATACGGTCACCATGACGCTGGAAGGTTCGCCCAAATCGGCATGGTTGATATCGCCTAAGGTGGCACAAATCTGATTGGCTCCGGGTTGCAGATCAATTGTCACATCTTTTTGATAGACCATGCCCGCAAGCTGCCCATTGACCCACAAATGCCAGTGCCGCCCGTCGGTGGTTGCGATGTCGAAATTCTGGATGTCCACGCTCACCGTGAAAGATGCACCGTAAAGCGTGCTGCCATCAGCAGGTGTGACTATGCGGATGGTCGGCGCGTTCGGCCCGCTGAAACGGGGACGATCTGGCGCGAGTAATGCCTCACAGGGGGTTAGGGTCGGCACAGCGGTTTGGGCAGCAGCCACATTCACCAGCGAGACCAGATACACGAGCACGATTGAAAATCCGATAACCATTACATTGCGCCGCATAGCTGACCTCGATATGGTGAATTGAAAGCCGATATGTAATATCCTTTAGAATTTTACCAGGAATGCTGTGAAATACATTAATGCGATGCCCACCACCAGACCACCCAGGTTCACCCAATTGATCGCCGATTCGCCCATGCGTGTACTTTCGCGGAAGACCAATTTACCGACTTCCCAGACAACTTGTAAAATCGCGCCGACACCAATCGCCAGGAAAATCGTCGCCAGCACTGGGTTAAAGGCAAATCCGCCGACCCATGTACCGAGGATAGCCGGGCCGCCCGCCAGTAAAACCAGCAGCGCGAAATGTTTCAGACCGGGATTCTGGCGCACAATGGGGGCGGTGATGCCCACCCCTTCGGTGATATTGTGCAGTGTGAAACCCAGAATGAGAAACGTACCCAGGGCAGCCTCACCCAGCGCGAAAGCCGCACCGATTGCTAATCCTTCGCCCAGGTTATGCAGCCCAATTCCCAGCGCAATCCGGTAGGAAATGCTGAGAGGCGTAGTCTCTGCACCTTTGCGGCGGCTGCCCAGCGCCAGCAAAATCCCCAGTGACAGCAGCGCGATAAAAATGACCAACGGCACACCCTGCCAAAAGGCGGGCAGTTCTTGCGCGAATTCGTTAGCATCCAGCCAGGTTCCGATTGCCAGATACACCAGCAGGCCAACCGTCAGCGCCAGGATGAAATTCATAGCGCGGTTGCCTAAGCGCCGCAGGAACGGATACCACAACACACCCAGGAAAATGGGCACGATGCCGACGTATAACCCGACCAATCCGAATTGCAAGAAAAGGGCGGTTGAAGGCGCAGGCGTTTGTACAGCGACGCCAACCTCGCCCCCAAAGGTGACACCCAGGCTGGTCATCAACAGAATCTTATGGGTTTCTTCTGCTACCCAGGGATAGTGAATCGTGAAGGTGGCCTGTCCCAACCGTTGGATCGTATTGGATGGCTCGGCGGTGAAGCCAAAATAAGCGTCGTCTACCTGTATTTGTGGGATCGTGATTTCACCCGGCCCATCGTTCACCACCTGCACCTGGATAATCCCAGGCTGCGGCAGCGTAATCCGCTCTATCGCCACATGCTCAACCGGCGGGCCAGACAATTCGGTCAAGCCGCCGCCTGTGACAACCAGATACGACAGCACCATCCCCAGCAAAATGAGCGGAATCAACGCCAGCAGCCATGTCCAGCCGGACATTTGTTTCGGTTCGGAAAGTGTTGAGGTCATGATTGGCCTCCTGCATTCCCTAAACTACTGCCCTGCGTGCCTTTACGATCCCATTCTTCATCGAGGCCAACTTCAGCAAGGGCGGCGCTGTAGTCTTCCGGTTTAACGGCGTTGAAGAACCCCATCCAACCGAGTTCGGCAAATTCGCTGACGTGCGCATGGAACATATACTTCCCCGGCCAGCGGAAGCGGAATTCCAGGATGCCGCGCTGTCCCTGTGCCTGCATGATAGTATCGACGGTTTTCAGCGTGGGCTGAAGGTTGGTTCCGGTGTCATAATAATCAAAAAAATTGGCGTGCAGATGAAACGAGTTGATGAGGTCAAATTCGATCACGTTGATGAGATAGATGCGGATCAATTCGCCCACTTTGACCGGGATCGGGCGGCGCATGAATTCGTGCCCTACCGTATTGACCGCATAAACTTCGTTGCCGCCGTCAAAATTGGTATCAAAGGCGTTCATTATCATCATGAATTCGCGCGCTGGGGGACGGCCTTCTTTGGGGTCGATGATGAACGCGCCGTACATGCCTTTGTGGATGTGGCGCTTGAGCGGCGTGGCGTGGCAGTGATACAGGTGGCAGCCAAAAGGATCGGCGTCGAATTCGTAGGTGAAATTTTCGCCAGGGAGCACTTCGCCGCGCCCAACGTGCGGGATGCCGTCCATATCGGCGGTGTGAAAGCCGTGAAAATGCATCGTGTGAGCGTGCGCGCCGTAATTGGCGAAATGCACTTGCAGATGGTCGCCCTCGGTGCAGCGCAGCGCTGGCCCCGGCACGCGGGCATTAAACGCCCATGCCGGGAAGAATATTCCGGGCGCGATTTCAATTTCGAGGTCGCCCGCTTCCATTTTGTATTCGCGCTGGGTGCTGCCGTCGGGGAGTTGGCTGGTCGTCCCATATTCCCAATCGACCAGCATTTGCATCGGGTCGAAACCGTTGCGTTCGTGGTCAACCGCGCCCATCAACATTTCACTGGCGGCGCTATGTCCATCGTGGGCATCGCTGCCGTAATCAGCCGTCGGTACGGCTGTCGCATCCTGCCCCAATACCGCGCTGCCCATCAGCCCCGCCCCGATCAGGCCGGTACTGCCGACCACGCCCAATTTAAGCATTCGTCGTCGTGTAAATCCTGGTGACATAATAGAACATCCTAAGACTATATTTCAGTAGGTATAGGTCGTAGTTTAGACTAACCTTAAAATAGAGTCAAGGGATGTTGAAAAATTGGTGCTATCCGGCTGGAAATAAGGCTTTCACGGTGAGCGTGAAATCACCTCCAGTCAGGTAGCCATTCACTCGGACACGATAGGTTCCATCCGCCGGAAGAAAGGTGGTAAAGCGCGGATTCAAATCGTCGCCTTCATCGTCGGCTTCGGCGATCACCTGCCCATCCAAGCCGACCAGCGCCGCTACCGGGTCAAAATCGCCGCCCGGTTTGGCGACGACTCGAATTTCGACCTGCTGTCCGGCGCTGCCCTGGAAGGTGTAAAATTGATAAGTTCCAGGGGTGATGCTGTCCGTAAATGTGAGAATCGGAATGCTGCCGGGTTGCGGCGTGACCGTCGCCGCCAGATTGATATAGTGCCAGACGATTGCGTAACTGCCGCTGCCAAATCCGCCCGCCGCCGTCACGCGCAGGTGATACAAGCCACTCACGGGCGCGAGGGCCGACGTGATGAGTGACGCCCGTCCGCCGCCGCTGTTGTCATCCTGCGAAACGAGTGAACCGTCCGGCGCGGTGAGTTCCAGAACCGGATCAAAGGCCGCGTCGCTGGGGCTGACCGCCGCTGAAATCACATCGCCGGTATTCAGATACAGACTCCATACATCGCGCAGCCCGCGCCGTGCAATATCGCCATTCGCGGTTTGATCGACGGTGATGTTGCCGCGCCGCACATCCTGGCGCGATACACCTGTCCCATACGACACGACAAAACTGCCGCTGCTATTGTCCTCGCCCGTCACAAAAACCTGATAACCGCCGGTTGAACTCGTCACCAAAGCTGAGACTAAGGCATCCCCGTCAGCTTCCGAATTGGCAGCGGTTGCTGTCGCCACTTGTGCCCCGTCGGGATCATAAACTTCGATTTTCGGGCGTAGTCCTGAACCAGCCGGACTCACGCCAATCGTGATGATTTCGCCCGCCGTCGCATGGACAATGAATCGATTCGCGCCACCGGGGCCGATGTTGGCGACTACCGGGATATGATCTTCCAAATCCGTGCCGTTTGCGGCGGCCATCGTCGGCGTGAGGATTTCAATTTCGCGGGTGGCGGGTGGTTGAATAATATAAGTGGGCGTGATCGGCACGGCTTGCAGGCTGATCGACAACCCAACTTCATAGCTGCCTGTGAAACCATGTCCGCTCACAACGATGCTGTATGTACCATCCGCCGGGAGGTGAATATTACGCAGTAACGCCGACAAATTGCCGCCAGTATCATCGTCGCTGGCGATTTCGATCCCGTTCACATCAAATAACTGGATGACAGGATCAAGTGTGCCTGACACCCGCCGTAAGGTGATATTCGCAATCTGACGTGCAACCCCGTCAAAAGTGTAGACATGATGCTCGTCGGCGCTTTGCAAATCGCCCGAAAGGGTTTCGCTGCTGCGGATTGGCTCAATTTTTGTGCCGAGGCGCGCATAGTAGGGTGGTGTCGGCGTGGGAACGGCAACCGTGACCGGCAGCGGGGTGGGTGTGTAATCCGCCGGATTAGGACGATCCGTATAACCCAGACCGAGTTCATATTGTCCGCCTGCCGCCGAATGGACTAAAACGGTATATGTGCCGTCAGCGGGCAGTGTCACTTCAATCGTTTCGCTTTGGGCGAGCGTTACCCCATCAGCCGATTGCAGTATGAGCACGGTGTCCCCGGCTGGACTGAGCGCGTGCAAACGGATGGCGTCGTTGGCTTTACCCGCGAATAACCAACCCTGCGTGTCGCCCGGATTGAGCGTACCGTTGACCGGCTTCCAGAAATCGATCAATTGGACGAGGACAGGCGGTGTCGCGGTAGGTATATTCGCGCCCGCGCAGGCGGCCAACACCAGCATCGACAAAAGGGCTACGGCTCGGAACATCAAAATTCCCCAGGTTGGATCAACACTTGGGGAATCTTAGCATAAATCAGGTTTTCGTAGGGCGCAGTGCCACCGTGCCCTCTGTATGTCAGTCCTTAGAAATCAGCCATCGCTTCCTGGAATAATTTATCCAGCGGCATGATGACGGCATTATCCGGCGCGGTAATTTCCGGCGCATTATTGAAATGGCTCAAACCCGCCTGCAAATTGAGGCTAATGTTGATGGGCGGTGTACTGATTGTGCTGCCCGTATCGCCAAACGACGACGCGATGCCGCTGAAATCCAGCGCCCAATCAAGCGTCATATTGATTTGATGCACAAAATGGTCTTCGAGGCCGATGGTTTGGGTCGCGTTGACGACGAATCCCTTGAACAGAGTCGAGTATAAACTCAGGACAGAATCGATATTGTTTGCGCCCATGCCCGTGACGCTGGAGGATGAGTTCAGTTGTTCGCGGATCATTTTCTGGAACGTATCGCTGCTGAATAATGCACCCAGGTCAATAGACTGGTTGAATACTGCCGCGTTCTGGCCGTCTATAGTTGTGTCGTCAGATCGTGTCACCGTCATGTAGCTGTTTATGAAATCGGGGTCGGTCAACGCGCTCATGGTATCCAGATTCATGCCGCTTAGACCGGACATTGCGCCTGCCTGGGCATTCATGGACTGCTGCAAATAGCCCGCCAGATCAACGCCGACCCAACCGTGTGGCATGTCGCCTGTGCTGTCCAGCCCAGCCAGTTTATCCAGGTTCGCATAGCCGATCCCATCCACCATCCGCAGACTCAAACCCACTTTATCCGGGAGCGGTTCATTTCTACCGGGCAGGTTCGGGGGCAGGAACAAAATCAAAGTTGTATCGGCGGAGATGGCTTTAATTGCGTCTTCCAAAATCTGCGGCATTTTATCCATGTTTTGCAGCATCTCCGAAGGCGAGAGCATAAGTGCGCTCAAGGCTTCGGGAGTAATGGCGTATGCGCCGTTTCCCGTCAGCTTAAAATGCACATCCGTCGTATTGCTTTCGGGGACATTGGTGAGGTTGACATCCAGTTGGAAGTTGAAAGCCGCCGAATGCAGGCCGCGCATGGCTGCGCCAGAGTCCGTCAGGATGCCGCAATCCGCGTCTGATAATTTCCCGCAAAAAGTGGTTGGCAGTTCCTGGGCTGATGCTACACCGCCAAAAACGGCAAGCATGAACACCAACAATAACAGTGTTTTACGCATGGTAATTCTCCTTAAGCGAACGCTAAAATGCTTCGCGGTTTATGCAACGCGAACAAAAAGATTCCTGTATCTGGCGATAATTTCGATTACAATCTTTATTGTAAGTCCAGAATATGAGAATATTCCCTGCATAATTGGGGAATTGACGCCATACGGGTATATTTTCGTTTTATGACTCCTCTGCCTTTAGCGCTGCTCGCGCCCAACCCCAAGATTCCTTTCCGCCCGGTGCGTTTGACCGATTCCGACAGTCTGTATGCGGATTGTTGGCCGGGGCGCTCGTTCGCTGCCGTTTACAATCTGGTGCAGCGCGCTGCCCGCAGCCAGATTGATGGACGCGGTTTGGGTCTGGTCATCCCCGGCGAAAATAATGCAGTGATCGGTTACGGGCAGGTCTTGATGTGGCCGTCCTGTGCCGAAATCAGCGATATGGTAGTGGTCGAAGCCTATCGCCGTCGCGGCCTGGGTACGGCGTTGATTCAAGCGTTGGTACGGCAGGCGATCAAACTGGGCGCGGACGAAGCTGAAATTGGCGCGGCGCTCAATAACCCACGCGCAGCGGCTTTGTATCGCCGTTTGGGTTTTGAAGACAGCCATACGGTGCTGCTCAACCTGGGCAAAGGCAAGGAGCATGTCCTCTTCCTGCGCTTGAACCTGCACACTGCACCCTATTCCCGCCCGTCGTGATGCATGTCTAAACAGGGCATGGACTCGGTTTCGCAAGCTTTTCCGCGATTCAGTTAAGAAGTATTTGCCGAATTCCGAAACGCGGATTAATATTTGCGCTGCTCAGTTCATCAATAACATTTGGGGGAAGATGCGCATGGCTTCTGCCGTTCGGTTGAAAACCCGCGAAAAGCAACGAGGATTCTGGCTTGCGCTCCCCGCGAGCCTATGGCTGCTGATTTTTTTCATGCTGCCAGTCCTGATTGTGTTGGCAATCAGCTTCCTGACGCCGACTGCCAATGGCCGGGGTGGACAACTACCATTTACACTGACTCATTACACCGACGCATTTGACTTCTATAAAGCGCGGCCCATCTATTTTCCCATCATTTTGCGTTCGATCTGGATTTCGCTGCTGACGACAATCGTATGCCTGTTGATCGGCTATCCGCTGTCATTCTTCATCACAACGCGCAAAAATCCTCGTATCCGTCAATTCACGATGTTCCTCATTATTTTGCCTTTCTGGACAAATTTTCTGGTGCGAACCTACGCCTTGAAGACCATCATCGCGCCCGAAGGCCCTTTGAGCGGTTTGTTGTCGTCGATAGGCGCAATCCAGGGGTCGCTTGATTTGCTCAATACCCGCGAGGCAGTCATCATCGGTCTGGTATATAGCTACCTGCCGTTTATGGTGCTGCCAATTTATGCCGCCGTCGAACGCTTTGATTTCCATTACCTCGAAGCGGCTTTCGACTTGGGCGCGAATGACTGGAAGGCCTTCTGGCGTGTGGTCTTCCCGATGACGCTGCCGGGGGTTATCGCCGGGTTTATCCTGGTGTTCATCCCGACCATCGGCGCGTTCGTCACGCCGGACTTGCTCGGCGGTACGCAGGGCTTGATGATTAGCAATTTAATCCAACAGAATATTCGCGGTTCTGGTGCAAATTACCCACGCGGATCAGCCTTGTCTGTCGTTCTAATGATGATGGTGACGGTGGGCGTGGTTATTTACCTCCGTTACGGCGACAGGGAGAATGCGTAATGGCTCAACAAGCAATTCAACCGCCCGTTGATGCGGCTGTGGATTTTGATTATAGAAAAATTCGCCAGGACATGCGGGTTCGCCGCATTGGCAAGCTTCTATTCAATCTGAATCCGGTTTTCGCCTATTTTTTCCTGTGGGCACCGATCCTCGTCCTGGTGATTTTTTCGTTCAACAACAGCTCGTCGGTCTCTTCCTGGGGCGGGTTTGGGGTTGAGTGGTACAACAAAATCCTCTTCAACACCGAGAGTGAATTCACCAAAGGCATGTTGAAGGGTCTCCAGAATACGCTGTTTATCGGTCTGGTGTCGACCTTCATCGCGACCACATTGGGGACGATGGTGGCGATGGCGCTGGAACGCGGTAACTTTCGCGGCAAGCGCATTGTAGACGCCGTGCTGTACTTGCCGGTGGTCATCCCGGAAATTACCCAGGCCGTTTCGCTGGCGATCTTTTTCAAGTTTTTCTTCGATCTCTGGGAAAGCCTGACCGGCAGCAAAATGTCCTATGGTTTCCCAACCATCATTATCGGTCACGTTGTGTTTTCGATGTCGTTCGTGGTCATCGTGGTACGGGCGCGTCTGGCTGATATGAATCCTCGTTTTGAAGAAGCCGCCCGTGACTTGGGCGCGAACGAATGGCGTGCTTTCTGGCGCGTGACTTTCCCGCTGATTTTGCCCGGTGTCATTTCCGGCGCGCTGCTGGCGTTCACGCTGTCGCTGGATGATTATATTGTGACGTTTTTCAACAACGGCGTGGGTACGGATACACTGCCTTTGTTCGTTTATGGGTCGCTCCGGCAGAAAGTTTCGCCGGAGATTAATGCGCTGTCCACATTGATGCTCGTCGCGTCAATGCTCTTGGTCGGGTTCTCGCTGACGGTACAAAACCGCAGCGCCTCTCGACAGTAAGTCGTTTCTGTTGTTTGTGGGTTGTGTTCAGTTACACTCAGGAGGTATTGATGTTACGCAAAGCTGTTTTGATGTTGTGTTTGGGAATATTG
>JBDTNB010000115.1:0-23183 GCA_039933955.1 Chloroflexota bacterium | reverse complement strand
CAGGTTTTGGTTTTGTCATCCCTTCTATTATACCCGTTATTCGGATAGGCTCTAAGAAGGCGTGTATAACTATAACAGACAACAATACCCATTTAAGGACAAATCCATGACGCCCGCTTCTTTGCCTCAATCCGGGATTGATTTCGTCAAACGTTGGGTTTGGAGTACGTTTGTAGGCTGGATGTTTGCCCTCCTAGCAATTATTCCCGCTCTGGCAATTTGGGAGATTATCACGAGCGTTGGTTGGGCGCATAGGGATACTGGATGGTATCAATTCTGGTCAGCATATTTAACTGATATTACTTTCAATGTTCTCATGTTGGTGACTCTGATTGTTATGGGAATATCCATCGGCCTAGCCCAATGGCAAATCGCTTTGCGTGACAAAATCGGTAAGAAACGCTGGCTCTTCGCAAATGCATTTTTGATTATCGCAGCCGGAATCGGATTTCTCATTAGCTCTCCCATCTCTCCGGGAATATTGGCCGTTCAGAGCGGTATCATGAGCGGTATGGACGACTATTTTACGCTCAAGGAAACATGGTTACTTGGCGTTTTAACTCGTGGAATAGTCATCGGAGCAGCAATCGGATTACCGCAATGGCTTATTTTAAGGCGTACTTTCTATAAGGCGCATCATTGGTGGTTCGCTGTTATTCTTGGAAGCGTCGCGGTTTTCGCCTCTGCCGTCACAATTATCTCAATCGTAAAAAGCGTATTGATTTCCGAGACCTTAATTTGCTGTTTAAGCCCTATTGCCTTTGGCACGGTCACAGGGATTGCACTCTACCATCTGCTCAATCGTTCTAAAGACATCTCGCTTTAGGTCTTGCCCTCATTGGCGGCAGTTTGACCGTCGAAAAAGGTGAATCAAGTGGCGTTCAGGTAGTGGTAAAGCTGCCGCTAAAATGACCCCTTGTAAGCCTTAAAGGACTCTTTATAATGAACGTAGTTGATGTTGCTGGGTGGACTTCAAGCGATGAGCGACGATTCAGAAATCATCCTGCTTCCGAAAGCGCAAATTGAACCCATTTGGGGTGTTACGGCCAATATTGTGGACGGGCATCCTTATGACCCGGACGGTAAAGAAATCCGCAAAGGCACGCGCAAATTTAACGCTGGGCAAAAAGTTTATTTGTCGGATGTATTCTGGGGTATGGGCGGTGAGATGTCCACCTATATCGGACGCTATCGCGGCAAGTATGCCTATATCACCTGCTCGATACGAACCGCCTACGTGACGAATTTTCGCGTGGAACTCATCTACAGCCCGACGATTATTCATCGCATCGTGTATGGAGATGCCGAGAATCCAGAAGCCATCAGACTCACACCGGACTATATTGCGCGCTCATCGACTCCGCTAGATGGCAGTGAAGAATCGCGCCGAAAGGCGGAAGAATTAGCCAAAAATATGACCGCCATCGCGGAGTGGGAACGGCAGCACCGGCTGGAGAAAATTAAGCGGCACGAAACGTCTCCAAAGCCTCTAAATGACGATAATTGATCCTGTCCCGTACAGTACCATGCCTCGCCATCCTCAGCGGCAGTTTGACGGTTGAAAAAAGCGAGAATACGGAGGTGAAAATCGCGATCAGATTACCTGTAAACCCGCCTCAAAATGGGTCAAAAATGGTATAATAGCGAGGTGAAAAACGAGTAGAAAATCAGGGGAAATGACCAACAATAAACCTGTCTATGACGAATCATCTATACGGCAGATAAAACCGCACGAACATATCCGTCTACGCCCCGGCATGTATGTTGGCGGTACGGATAAAAACGCCCTTCACCACCTGTTTCACGAAGTATTTGATAATGCCATTGACGAAGCCATCGCAGGCCACTGCGACCACATATGGATAACGCTGCGCCCAAATCATGAGCTTTCGATACGTGACAATGGTCGCGGTATGGATGTCAAAATAACCAGTCATGGCGAGAACATGCTACAGCTATTAATGACTCAAGTTTTTGTAGGGCGCAGATCGGAGAAATACAGTGTATCAGGCGGTTTGCACGGTGTTGGCATAACAGTCGTAAATGCCCTTGCTGCTGAGTGTAGTGCCGAAGTTGCAAGGGATGCCTATTTGTGGCGGCAAATGTACGAGGCAGGAACGCCAGTTACAGAAGTGATTCAGGTGCGCTCGCTGGCAGAAGATGAGTCAACTGGAACCTGCATCACCATACAGCCGGACTTCACTATTTTTGAGCCGAACGAATTTGACTATGAAATACTGGCCGAACGTGCGCGAGAAGTCGCCTATCTTGTTCCGAATCTCACCATTACCTTGCGTGATGAACGTGAAAATCCTCCGCGGGAAGGTGTGTATCACTTTGCGGATGGCTTATCGGGGTATATCAAATATCTGAATCAGGCATCATCTATGGTACATTCCCCATTTACAGCTAACCTAGAATGCACCATTCAGTCAAGTAGTCGAGATGAGTACAAGACGCGAATTGAGGTCGCGTTTCAGTATACCGACACAATGGTCTCAAACATTGTTGGCTATGTGAATACTGTTCGCACAGCAGGTGGGTTTCATACTGACATTGTACCTTCGACTCTTTTCAAATTAATCAATCTGAGTGCCAAGCAGTTAGGTTTTGAAGCCTTCACGATTACCGAAATTATGCCCGGTATGACAGCTATTGTGAGTGTCTGGCATCCTCACCCGTCATTTGAGAGTCAGACCAATATCACATTTATTCGACCCGAAATGAGCAGCATTGTTGCAGTTGCACTAGAAGCCACCATGCAGCCATACGCATACTTTGACGACAATATTAAGCAGCTCATTCAAAAACTACTTGCAAACCGTCGCTTATTGCAAGACGGATAATCCGAAGTTTTAAACTCAGCTATAATCAACGTTGAAAGTGAATAGGAATATTACGATGAGCAGCAGTTATGTCGAGGAAATTCTCAACTTATCTGAAAAGCTATCTCGGCAGGAGAAATTTGAACTTGTCGAGCGTATCCTTGAGGAACTGAAGGACATCGACAAGGAGACGAAAAAACCTCAACCGAGACGTTCGCTCTTAGGATTAGCAGCCGACTTAGGCCCCGCTCCCTCGGCTGAGGATATTGACGAGGCGCGGCGGGAAATGTGGGGAAATTTCCCACGCGAGGATATTTAAATGATCGTTGGGGTCGCTGATACACACGCAGTGATCTGGTACATCTACAATGATCCTCGCTTATCGAGTGCCGCAAGAGGATTCATTGAAAATGCTGCGGTGAGCAGTAATTCAGTAGCCATTTCATCAATAAGTTTGATTGAGATTGTTTATCTTGTCGAAAAAGGCAGGATACCGGCTGAAACATTTACGCGATTGGCAAATGCTCTGGATGATACTCGAAACATCTTTATCGAACATTTTGTCGATTTGCCAATCGCCCGTGCGATGTCCCAGATTGATTCCGCAAAAATCCCCGACATGCCGGATCGCATCATCGCATCGACGGCGGTTCACCTCAATGTGCCTCTGATTAGCCGCGATGGGAAAATTCAAATTTCGGGCATCAATACGATCTGGTAAACACTCATGGCTGACTTTTTCCGCAAACTGTTCAATAGCTTGACCGACTCTGGCAAGGAGCATCCGTTGGCGCGCGGACGCGACGCGAATCCGTTCCCGGTAGGTGCGCCGCAGACTGATCCCGCATCTCTGCCCGCGCCGATCTCGCGCAAGGTGCTGATGATTACCCATAATCCAGTGCTGAAAACCCAGGGCGGACGCACCATCAAACAGTATTTCAACTGGCAAGACCCGGATGTGCTGGCGCAGGGCTATATCGACGACATCCGCAAAATCAGTTATGGCTACGCGAACTATGAAATCGTTGAGCGGCTGGTGATCGACGGCTACCCCATCAAGCGCGACGGCTTCCGTTACACCGAGCAGAGTTATCTCGAAGCGTGGCAGACACGCAAATTTCATGATCCCGACGGCGTAGATTACCTGGAACTCGTGCGCGAATTTGACATGATCCGGCGCGTGGACAGCGGCGAAATCGACGAGGTATGGTTATTCGGGCATCCCTACGGCGGTTATTACGAGTCGATCATGTGCGGGCCGGGGGCGTTCTGGTGCAACGCGCCGCCGCTGGCCGGGACGGAACACGCCTCGCGCAAATTCGTCATCATGGGATTCAACTTCGAGCGCGGCGTAGGCGAAATGCTGGAAGACCTCGGCCACCGTGCCGAGTCTATGCTATATAAAGTATTCGAGAATTCGCGCGGCGACGCCAATTTATTCGAGCGATTCACGCGCTATGACAAGACTCATCCGGGACTCGCCGAATGTGGCAATGTGCATTTCGCGCCCAACAGCATCCGCGATTACGATTGGGGCAATCGCACGCCCGTCTCCAGTCGCTGCGATACCTGGTACAACTTTCCTGATCTGTCCGGCGAAGCACGCACCGTCACCTGCGCCAATTGGGGGGACGGCGACATCCGCGAACATCACCGCTGGTGGTTTCAGCACTTCCCGCATATCAACGGCGACCATGACGGCATCGCCTTCAATTGGTGGCAGTATGTCATTGATCCGAATACGGTGAAATAATAAAGCTCAAGCAGTAATTCTTTACGCAGAAAGAACAAAAATCATGCCAGAATAAATTAACTCACATTATCATTTCATATAACGGGATTGGTTTTTCTAATGTCCAACACCAAACTTGCCGCTGCACGCGAACTCGTCCAGGAAAAGAATTACGATGCTGCACGTAAAATTTTGGAAACAATGGATGATCCAACCGCGCGCAAGTGGTTAGCTCAAATCAAATCAGTTGCACCACAAGATATTTTGCCACCTGCGCCGCCCACTCAACCGGAGCGGTTAGGGCAAAGCTACGTCATCAGCGCCGAACAAGAACAATTCTACCGGGCTGAAAATCGTTTACGGCGTCGTCGCCATATTGGTTATGGCATCAAGCTAATTTTCTTGGGGATTTGTGGACTAATTGCTTTTGCAATCTTTGGCATACCGACATCATCTAGCGAACTTTTACCGAATTTCGGAGTGTGCTTCGCTCCTCTAGGGATCGTAGCCATCTTAGCTGGCCTCTATAACATATTCAAATCGGACTGAGTAAATTCATTCACTCTTCCCATGATCGCGGATGCCCACCGCCCGCGCTATGTCGATGACAAAGGCGATGCCGGTATTCGGCAGCAGTAAATCACCCAGGATGGACTCGCTGATGTGCAGCAGTTGGTCGGCAACCACCTCGTCTTCCACTAATGTGAGGACAATCAGGCTGGTCTCTTCATCCTGACGCAAAATTTCCAGCATCGAGACCAATCCCGGCAGCACTTCCTGAGCTTTTGAGGCTTCCTGCAAGCGGCGCAGGCCATAGCTTTCCACGAACGTCACCCCCGGTGCGCCTGCGTCTCGCCACGCTTCGCCGACACGATGACCATCTTCGAGGCGGGACGTAATCAAAATCACCAGTTTCGTCATTGTGTTAAGCTCCTTCAGCTACCGGAGGGGCGGGCATACGAAAAACCATACGGACAAGGATTGGTGTGAGCACTGTCGTCAGCAGAATCACTAAGAAAAGTGAGAGAAACAGTTCGTCCGTCGGCGTGAACAATCCGCGAGTCAGCCCCAACGAGGCGATAATCAGGCCAACTTCGCCGCGTGACACCATCGACACACCTAGACGGAGCGATTGAATGCGGTTAAATCCGCCCCAATATGCGCCGAGACCGGAACCGATAATTTTTGAGGCGACGGCGACCAGCAGCAGCAGCGCCGCCAATGGCAAGGCTGCAAGCTGGAATTGGCTCAAATCCACCTGGAGGCCGACGGCGACGAAAAAGATCGGTACGAGGAAGGCATAGGCGATATTCGAAATCGCATCTCCTATCGGATGCTTGATTTTTTCTGGGAGGCGGCTCAAACCAATACCCGCCAGAAATGCCCCGGTAATCGGCGCGACCCCGCCAAAATGCTCCGCCGACCAGCCAAACAGCAGCGCCAGGATGATCGCAAAAGCGGGCATCCCATACGACTGCGCGGCTTCGGGGCGATTATGCAACCAGTTCATCAGGCGCGGTACTACAAACCAGGAAATTAAGAAGGCGATGACGATGTAGAGTGCCATCCGCACAATAATCAGCAGCAGCGCTCCGGCATCCACGGCCTGCCCCGGAGCGGTGATGGCGATGGTCAGCGAGACCAGCAGAATCGCGACCACGTCATCGATCAAGGCGGTGGCTAACAGGGCATTGCCCTCGATGGTTTTCAACTGCCCCAGTTCCAGAAGCACCTGGGCCGAAATGCTCACCGAAGTTGCCGCCAGTGTCACGCCTGCGAACAGGGCAGCTTGCCAGCTATGCCCCAGCAGAATTACAACCGGCAGTGTCAGGGCGACGGGCAGCAAAGCGCCAATCACACCCGCAATTCCCGCGACTTTGCCTACGCCCAATAATTCTTTTAGATGGACATCCAGCCCAATTTTGAACATCAGGAACAAGACACCCAATTCGCTGAACTGGTGAATCGTTTCTTCGAGATGGGTGGCATTGAGTCCCAGGGCGGGTGCGTGCAAAATATTAAGCATGGTTGGCCCCAGCAAAACGCCAACCAGCAGTTCGCCCAGTACACGCGGCTGGTCAAAATAGCGGGCGATACCCCCGGCGACACGGGCGGCGGTGATGATAATACCCAGCGCCAAAAAGAGTTCAATAATAGGATTTTGTTCCATGACAGCCTTACACCGCCCCCTTTCAACCAACGTAAGCTAGAGTTGTATCAGCGGGCAACACCAGTGTCAATATTAATCGCCTGTTATTCGACAGTGAACGCCGCGATTTTGCCTAATTGATTGGTCGCGTCTACGAGTCCGGTATCAGCGCTTGTCACTGCCAACCGTTGCGGGTCTTGGTAGAAATACACACCCATCCAGAGTTCATACTCACCCGGCGGCAGGTCAGCGGGCAGCGTGAACTGTGGTGTCGCCAGTTGATAGGGCGCGTCCGGCTGCCAAGCACTTGTAGATAGTATTTGTCCACCCAGTGCTATATCCAACCCGCTTGGCGATGGCATCCCGCCCACTTGCAGCGAATGATCTTCCTGAGCGATGACTGTCCCATCGTCACGGCGCAAAACTAAACTGTAGGAATAATCCTGATTCGCGGCTTTCAACGCCTTCCACCATGCCTTGCCCACCACCGTATCGCCCGCGTGATATTGAGTCATATCGAGTGGGCCGGGGAGCAGTTGAAATAAATCCCCAAACGTTTCCGTCGTGCCATTGGCTGGGGGTGCTTCGTATAAATGAACGGTGTAGCCTTCGTACTGATATTCTTCGGAAATGGTGCGCCCCGTTTCCAACGCGGCTTTGGTATCGGCCAGAATCGGAACCCAATAAGCGCGCGCATCCCATACGCGCGGCGTGGTCGCGAGATCAGTAAATTCGCGCGGTGCTTCCCACACGAACCAATCGGTGGACATATTGGGCGCATCAAAAATCATGTGATACTTCAAATCGGTCTCGATATAACTGCCACGCGCACCCAACGGCGGCAGATACCATACGCGGTCTCCCGGCAAGTATCGCGCGGAAATGGTGCGTAGAATTTCACGCTGCGGCGGACGGTCAATCTGGAAGCTGTGGGGATGAGTCAGGATGCCCGTAACGCCCACAATCGCGACCAGACCCCAACGCGCGGCGGGCGTGGGCATTCGATACACGCCAACCCCAACCAACAGTGCCAGCGCCGGAATCACAATCAGCACGTAGCGCAGGCCATAAATCGGGATGACCATATTGATCGCGAAAAACAGAACAACAACCAGGAAAAACCACAGCGCAATCGCGATCAACCAGCGTCGAAAACGCGGGTTCGCGCCGAACGTCAGAGTCAACGCCAGGGAGACCATCGCGATAATCAGGCTCGGCTGCCCTGCCGTATACATATCGACAAAATTGTTGATTGCGTCGAAAGAAGTGGGACGTGTCCCTAAAAACTTGCCGATAATCGGAGCATTTGCAACCTCGCCGGACTGCGCCTTCGCTGTCCCAAGTTGACCGATGAACACCGGAATCCAGGGCAGAAACAGCAGCAGCGCGAGTCCCCCGGCCAGCAGCGTTGGTTTCAAACGGTTGCGGTGAAAAATCGCCACAAAAATAAATTGAATCAGTACCACGAAGCCCGCATAATAAAAGGTGTAGGCCATCAACGCCAGCGACAGTCCATACAACAAGACCGCGCGCCGCTTTTCGTGGAGCAGGCGATCCAGCATCCACCAACTGACGCAGATGAGCAGCACAATCAGCGCGTACATCCGCAGTTCGCGCGCGTAATTGATGAAAATGCCGCTGGTCGCCAGGAAAACACCCGCCGCCGCCCCTGCCCAATAACTGTTGTTGAACCACTTGCGCCCCAGCCGGATGACAATCGCCACCGCCAGCAGCGCCGGAATCGCCGCCGTCAGCCGCATCATGAACAGGTCTTCGCTGCCCGTCCAGGTCATCCACCCCCACAAGGTCAGGTAATACAGCGGCGGATGCACATCGCCCGCCGTATCCTGGATGAGCGCCACCGGCCCCAGGCGGCTGATGCGCCAGCTATAGGACTCGTCGATCCACATGCTGCGCCTGTCCAGATGAACGACAAACATCATCCACGCCAGCCAGCACACCGCCGCGGCAGCCAGGATCAGGCGAAAAGTGGGTAATTTTTTTGCAGGGGATTTCAGCACGAATTCACGCCCTCGGTTTACTTTGCGCGGGCGTAGTTTAGCACGCTGGTTACAAAAAGGAGAGTGTTTAATCCCTTTGATGTATCATTCGAATAGGAAATTTAAACGCCTTCTTCAATGAGCGATTTAAGATGGTAAATCTATTAGTATGATTGTCGGGGTTGGCGTAGCCGTTGTCCTAGTAAAATCTGCCGTTGGCGCTGGAGTCCAGGTCATCACTGTTGCGGTCATGTAGGCGGCTTCTGTCTGTGTAGCCCTTCCCACAATATAGGTCGCGGTTATATAAAGCGGATCAATTGGGACGGTGGGTGTTGCTGTCGTGCGCGTCAAATCTGCCGTTGGCGCGGGAGTCCAGGTTATCGCAGTAGCCGTCATGTAGGCGGCTTCTGTCTGCGTCGCCCGTTCCACGATGTAAGTCGCCGTTATGTAAATCGGTTCAAGCGTCGAAGTCGGGGTTGCGGTTGTCTTCGTTAAATCTGTCGTTGGCATTGCGGTTGGGATTGATGTCAACCAATCGCTGGTTACTTTCGCTTCAGCGGTTAGTGTCCCTTGCACAAGATAGGATGGCGCACAGTAGGTTTTGGGGATGACAATATCCTGGTGGACATACAAATAATTGGCATCGCTAATCCCGTTTGCAGCCGCTATCGTACTGACTGGAACCCCGTAGCGAAGCGAAAGCCCAAACATTGTATCGCCGGACTGCACTTTATAGAGCTGCCCGCCGTGCAAAATGCAGGTCTGGGTAGCTGACACCAGCGCGAAAATGAGAATTAATGCACCGATACCGGCCAAAGTAATCGTGAGCATCAGACTGCTAACACGGAAAGCCGAACGTCTTTTTGAAGATTGTATACTTTGCGGCTGAAGCACTTGTCGAGGGGGTTTGATCTGCGAAAGGATAAATGCCTGTACTTTTGGCGGTGTTTTCGCCCAATCCTCGTCGGAAATGGGTAACTCCGGTGGTCGCTGTGGCATGTGGCTCATTACATTATTTTATATCACATTTACTCCACAGTTGCGCCGGGTTCCTGAAGCAAAGTTCGCGCACGAATTAATCGTCGTGCCACCAGCACCACGCCTACCGTCACCACGATTCCAAGACCCAACAAAATAAACGGCTCGAAGCGATCCACGAGCGTCAAAATCACACGCCAATTTTCGCCGAGCAAATAACCAACACCAATCCAGAAAGCCATTGCGAAAGCTGAACTGAGCGTCGTGTAAAAAGCGAACGGCAGCACCGGCATCCGGCACATCCCGGCGGTCAGCGAGATCACACTGCGCATCACCGGCACAAGCCGCCCGAAAACAATCACGGGCGCGCCATAGCGGTTGAACCAGACCATCGCTTTGGTCATGCCGTCTTCCGAGATGCCCATGAAGCGCCCATAGCGCCGCACGAGATTGCGGACTACGCGATCATCCGCCCACTTGCCCACCGCATATAGTACGAGCGATCCAATCACGCAGCCGATCACCGCCACCAGCCACACGACGGCGACATTCAACTGTCCGGACGCCGCGACCACGCCCGAAAATGGCAGCAGGGTATCGGTTGGGAACGGTGGAAATACATTTTCGATAAACTGCATGGCAAAAATGCCGGGGTAGCCGATCACCACAATCATCGATTGGACGAATGCGGCGATACGATTGATGATGTCAGACACGAAATCGAATCCTTCTAAACCAGTCTGGTCATCATATCATACGCAGGAAACGTTGGATTCGATGTAGACTTTTACACCTTCTTTCCGACTTTTAACTTTTTGCCGCAGCCACTGACTTTTAGCGCTTCACTTTGTTTGGAGTTTGGGAATTAGCGGGTGAACCCGGCGGATGGACTCATGTAGATGGGAGCAAAGCCTGCGAAACCTTCACGAACCGCGTCACTGGGATTACCATACATTGTAATTTTGGTTACGGTCAGGTAAGCCGAAAACCGCTCTGCGTACTTCTGACCGAAATTCCTCCGATGTATCATAACTGCCCCGGAGTCAGTGTAGCGCTCGTAGATGTGCAGCGATTTGCCATCATCGGCAATGAACCATTCATAATTGAGCGCTCCAGGTTCGTTGTCCTTAGTACCATCAATCATTTCGCTTATTAAGGCTTTTAAGTTATCTAATTGACCGGCATTGATGCTTGCTTCCAATATCCAAAAAACGCTATCGCTCACGATTGATGTACCCCTTAATTTACAGATGCAGTTCCTTGCCACTGTTCATACGATAAGCAAAGGCTTACAGCAGTTCCTTAATCGACAGCGCCAACGCCTCATTGATACCCGCCACGGCAGTCAATTCATCCAGGCTGGCGGCGCGGATGGCGTCAATGGAATTGTCGAAGGCTTTGAGCAGCGCCTTGCGTTTCTTCGGCCCAACGCCTGGAACAGTTTCGAGTTGGCTGACCATGCCGACTTTCGAGCGCTGCGCCCGGTGGCTGGTGATGGCGAAGCGGTGCGCCTCGTCGCGGACGCGCTGCACCAGATACAAGCCCTGGCTGCGACGCGGCAAAATCACCGGACTGGGATTACCCGGCAGATACAATTCTTCAAATTGTTTCGCCAGCGAGACCAGCGGGACTTTCCCCAGTAAATCGAATTCCTGGAACACCTCGACGGCGATGCCCAACTGGCCTTTGCCGCCGTCCACGATCAGCAAATCCGGCAGCAAGCGCCAGGTTTCGTCGTTATCTTTGCCATCCGGTGCGACCAGAATCGGGTCTTCCTGGGCTGCTTTCCAGCGGTTGAAACGCCGCGTCAAGGCTTCGCGCATCGACTGGTAATCGTCCGATCCTTCGTGGCTAACAGTTTTGATATTGAAGCGCCGGTATTCGCTCTTTTTAGGCGCACCCTGCACAAACACCACCCGGCTGGCGACAATCGACGTGCCCTGCGTGGTGCTGATGTCGTAGCACTCGATTCGATTGGGCATCGTCGGCAGGTTGAGCGCATTTTTCAAATCGGTGAGGGCTTCTTCCTGCTTATGGGTATCGGCTTCCCACTGCGCCCGCAGCATCCGCAAGGCTTCTTCGGCATTTTCCTCGGCCATTTTGATTAGATCGCGTTTATTGCCGCGCTGTGGAACCGTGATGCTTACCTTTTGCCCATGCCGCTTGTCCTTCAACCACTGCTCGATTACCTTTGCTTCATAAACCTCATTCGGCAGGATCAATTCGCGCGGGATTTCCGGCACGTCTGAATAGAATTGGGTGATAAATTGACTCAGGACTTCGCCATCCGCCTCGCCCTCGGCATTATTCAACATGCGCGAATCGCTGCCCACCAGTTTGCCGTTGCGGATGAACAAAATTTGCACCAGCGCATCATCCTTGTCGCGCGTCAGCGCAATCACATCATGATCGGTCATATCGGGATTGACCGCTCGATGACGTTTGGTGATGTATTCAATCGCCTTGAGTTGGTCGCGGATCGTCCCGGCGCGTTCAAATTGCAGGCTATCCGCCGCAAGACTCATCTCGGCGTTCAAGCGCTTGACGACAGGTTCCGATTTGCCGCTCAACACATCCATCAGTTCAGAGATCATCTGCCGATATTGTTCCTGGTTGACCGCCCCGATGCAGGGCGCGTTGCACAATTTGATGTCATAAAACAGGCAGGCGCGCGCATCTTGGCCGTTGATGATTCGGTCACACGACAGGTACGGGAATGCCCGCCGCAGTGTGCGCAGCGTATTTTGCACCGCCCACATCGCCGCGTATGGCCCAAAATAACGGCTGCCATCTTTCACGATTCGCCGCGTGGTTTCGACCTTTGGGAAGGGGTCTTGCCAGTTAATTTTGATATACGGGTAGCGCTTGTCGTCCTTCAGGCTGATGTTGTAATGCGGCATGTGCTGCTTAATCAGCGTTTCTTCGGTGATGAGCGCCTGGACTTCGGTCTCGGTGACGATGATCTCGATGTCCACGATATGTTCGCGCAGGCTCATCGTCTTGGGGTTGTTTTCCGCGCTGGCGTTGAAGTAACTGCGGACACGGTTGCGCAGCTTTTTCGCCTTGCCCACATAGATGATCTTGCCGTTCACATCTTTCATGATGTAGCAGCCCGGTTTCATCGGCAGGGCTTTGAGGATATTCTGGATTTTTTCGGAAGCTTTGAAAGTTGCCATCGGTTCGTTTCCTGTAAAGCAGGATAGAACAGGAGACTGTTCAGAATGGGTAGGTAGACGATTGACTTGTGGTTCGGAATAAGTGTTCTATTATACCGCGCCGGGGTTCGACTTGCGATGCTGAAAAATCTTTCTTAAGTTTTCGTTTTAACGATAATATAATTAGGCTTGAGAGCATCTCTAATTCAGATTGGCTGTGCATGTCCAACAAACCTTCCGTCTTCATCAGCTACCGCCGCAGTGACAGCAGCGCCATCGCCGGACGTATTTATGATCGTTTAGCCCCTGCGCTTGGCAAAGCCAATGTGTTCAAAGATTCCTACAATATTCCACATGGAGCAGACTTTCGCGGCGTCATCAAGTCCAACGTCGCCCGCTGCAATGTGGTATTAGTTGTCATCGGCCCAGCTTGGCTCGACGTGACAGAAAAAGACAATCCCTCACTGCGACGATTAGACAATCCCAATGATTGGGTGCGATTCGAGGTTGAAACGGGATTGCAAATCCCCGGCACAATGATAATCCCGGTGCTAGTGCAGAATGCATCCATGCCACCGGAGAGTAAATTACCGGCGACACTGCGCGAACTCGCCTTCAAAAATGCCATCTCGGTGCGCGATGATCCCGATTTTGATAACGATATGGCACGTCTGATTCAAAGTCTACGTGGGAGTACACTACCTACAAGGGTACTGACTATTGCAGCAATTATTGTGATGCTGGCGATTGTGGGCGTGTTCCTGTTGAGCAATCGTGGAAATGACGGCAGTTTGACCGCACTTGACACTACTCCAACGCTCTCGCCAAAACTAACTGATACCCTGCCCCCTACATCAACCTCCTCGCCGACGTTGACCGTCACCCTGTCCCCCACACCCACCCCTGTGCCAACCGATACGCCAACGGCGACTTTCACTGTCCCCCAAGAATCCACCGCTACCCCAGTTATCGACTTTGGCGCGACAGCCACCGAAGCACTGTTGCAGCGCACCGCTGATGCCCAGCAAGCGATGAATGCGGCATTGCTGGCCGAAAATACCCATATTGCAGAAACCGCCACCGCCTACGCGCTGCCTACAGCGACAAATGCACCTGAAGCGTCTCCGTCTCCCACTCAACCGCCCACCGTCACGCCTTTTGTGCCGACTGCGATAGCTACGGCGGGGTATCCCTGCGATGCTACAGTTGTTTCCCGGACAGTTGGAGCAACCTATTTGAATGTAGTTCGCGACTTGCCACGTCCAAATGCGAACTTACAAGCTCCGATCCAGGCAAATTCACCGATCAAAGTACAGCGAAAAATAGACGAGACAACTGAACAATCCTGGTATCAAATCAGTGATCAAAAAAACACGCGCCTGGGTTGGATACCCGTCGAGTTTGTCGTTCTTTCTGAAGACTGCCCATCAGAATAAGAATGTGGAATTTCATGTCACTTAACTCAGAGGATAATAATGAATTGTAAGTCAATCGCCGTTTTCCTGTTGTCTGCCCTTATCTTCCTTACCAGCGCCGCAAATACCCTCGCCCAACAAGCCGCACCGGTGCAATGTGGCTCGATAATCGAGTCTGAACTGATTAACGATGGTGCTAATCCGCAAGATTACACGATCCAACTTGCCCCTGGCGACACACTTGATATACGGTTAGAACCTGTTGGCGGCACGTTAGACTTGGAGTTTTTCGTACTAAGCCCAGTTGGAGAAAACATAGAACTCTCATCGCTGGACGGCAAATATTCTAACCCCAGTAACTACGGTAATCGTCCTTTTGACTACGCACATGATGGTCAGGTAGAAGAAGGTTCGACACCCATATTATCGGCCCGTGGATCGTACACAATACGAGTTCGCGGATATGTGTCACAGGACATTGGCCTATATACTTTATATGTTGGCTGCACGTTACGCGATGGGACAATTATTTTGCCGGGAGATGTTGCGCCAACAGCATTGTTGTCGGGTGAAAATTCCAGTTCTCCGTCTGCTACGCTCGCCTTTTCCGGTACAGGTTTCCCCGGGCTCGCGCCGGTAGACTTCTCAAGTGTTGCCAAAATCCCGCTTCCAGCAGGGATTGCCATGTCGGGCGGCATCACACCCACTGGTGGCGAAATCCTCGGCTACACATTGGATGGCAACGCGGGCGACACCCTCGACCTGACCTTCACGCGACTTTCGGGCAACCTGAATCTCGGCCTCGTTGTGCTGTCGGCGGATAACAAAGTTGTGTTCCAGGCTAGCCTCGTTTCCTCCACGACCCTCAACAGCCGTTTCACCCTGCCCAGTGCCGGGACATACACCATCGGAGTGTTCCGCATTGACCTGATCCCACCCGCCGCACCCGAAGCCACCGCCTTCCAGGTGCAGGGAACGCTTAATCCATAGCGCCGCTTTTTTTGCCTTCAAAGTCCCTCTCCGTACACGGGGAGGGATTTAGGGAGGGGTTTCGCGCCAAAATCTGAAACCTCCGGTTTGCACCTTCTAACCCTGCCCGCTTGACCGACCAGCCCAGATGTTCTAAAATTAATTTATCCAACTGATTGGAAGGATTTTTGCTTTTGTTTTTGACTCATCCCTCGGCACTAATACCTTCCTGTTCAGCAACTATAGCGGCAGCACACGAGTCTCAATTACCGCGCCAGCCTCCCCTATTCCCGCCGACGATTGTCGAGAAGGGCGAAATTCTCGCAGCGGCAGATACCTCCCCTGTAGTCGCCGCATTCTCGCCCACCCGGTGGCGCTCCCCGTGTTTCCCGCCGTTTTTTGCGCCACAAAATTCGCCCTTCGGCGGCGCTCCCCGGTCTTCCCGCCCGCCACAACGGCGGCAATTTTCTCAACTTCGCCAACTTTAATCTAATTCGTAATTATATCTTTTATCCATGCTGAATCAAAAACGGAGCATCATTTTGACACTCCGTTTTTTGTCTTTCCTAAGCACTCAGAACTCGTTACTCAGGACTTATATTCGTAAAGCTCGACCATCACGCCACCCGTGCTTTTGGGATGCACGAAAGCATAACGGGTTCCATCCTCGCGCGTCCGAGGTGTCTCGTTAATCAACTCCACGCCCGCCGCCGCGATCTGTCGCATCACCGCCTCAATATCCGCTACCGCGATGCACAGGTGATGCATCCCTGCCCCGCGCTTCGCCAGATACTTTGCGATTCCGCTGTCATCGTTGGTCGGTTGGAGCAGTTCCACCCGCGACTCGCCGACAGGTAAAAACGCGACCTCTACGGCTTCATGTTCGTTATGCTCGGTGGCTGAAACGCTCAACCCCAGCGCATCCCGCCAGAAGTTGAGCGCCGCGTCCATGTCATTCACGACCACCGCAAGATGGTCAATTTTGATTGGTGTCACATCAACACCCTTTATGATAATCCGTCTGTAAAACAACTAATCTAAAAGCGGATTTTAAGCCCCCATAGCAAACCGCGAATCTTGCTCCCCCTTTCTCTGTACACGGGGAAAGGGGGTTAGGGGTTCAGGCTTTTATTTCGTGAGGAAGGCCGCCATCTGTGCCAGCCGGGTCGCATAACCCATTTCGTTATCATACCAGGTAGCAACCGACACCAGACTGTCGCCCATCACCTGAATCAGAGGCAGGTCGATGATCGACGAATGCGGATCACCCACAATCCGTGACGACGCCCATTCCTCGGTCAGCACATCCATAATGCCCTTGAGTGGGGCCGCCGCTGCCGCTTTCTGGAAAGCCGCTTTGACTTCATCTGCCGTGACCTTACGCCCCAACACTGCATTGACTTCCGCGATGCTGCCGGTGCGGGTCGGCACACGATAGGCTTTGCCGGTAATTTTCAGGTCAGGCCATATGAACAGGAGCGCTTTTGCTGCGCCCGATGAGGACGGGATAATATTCTCGGCTGCCGCCCACGAATCGCGGCGATCTTTCATCGGCTGGTCGGTCAGCGATTGAGTGTTAGTGTAAGAATGCACCGTCGAGAAGAACGATGCTTCGATGCCGAAATTTTCCAGCAGGATTTTCACCACAGGCGCGAGGGCATTGGTCGTGCAGCTCGCCATGCTGATGATTTTGTGCTTGTCGGGGTCAAATTGGTCGGCATTGATACCCAGCAGCAGCACTGCATCGCAGTCCGTCAACGATTTGCTGGCCGCGCTGATGAGCACCCGTTTCGCACCGCGATCCAGATGTGCCTGAGCGCCCGCGCGCGTGGTCGCTCTACCGGTGCAGTCAATGACCAGTTCAACATCCAACGCTTTCCAATCCGGGATTTCCTTGCTCGAATCGAAGTACAGGATGTCACGCCCGCCGATGTTAAAGCCTTTATCCGTCGCCTTGACCGGCTCGTGCCAGCGACCATAATTCGAATCGGCTTCGAAGATCGCCGCCAGGGTAGGAGTGTCGCGAATGTCCGAGACCGAAACGGGTGAGAACCAATTATTCTTGAGCGCGGCCTTCAATGCCGAACGGCCAATACGCCCAAAACCGTGAATTGCAATTTTTCCCATGTGGGTTACTCCCTTTGAACAGGTGAAAAGCTGATAAAGATGATAACGCCTTGACTGCGGACAGGATACGTCAAAGACGCACAATCTCGCGCAAGATTATACCTGACCAGTGTTATAATGCGCAGCATAAAAGTATTTTATTTGGAAGGATATATATCATGGCCGTTCAATATGAGAATAATGCGCTCACCATTCATCTGACCGATGAACACGAAGCGCTTCAATTAGCTGTCCGTACCTTCGCCCAAAAAGAAATTGTTCCCATCGCCGCCGAATTTGATGAATCGGGCGATTTCCCGCTCGCCACCATCAAAAAAATGGGCGCGATGGGTTTGATGGGTATCGAAGTACCGGAGCAGTACGGCGGTTCAGGCATGGACAGTCTCGCTTACGTGTTGACCATGATTGAAATCGCAAAAGCCGACGCCAGCCACAGCACCATCGTCAGCGTGAACAATTCGCTGTACTGTCACGGGCTGATGAAATTCGGAACCGAAGAACAGAAGCAAAAATTTCTCGTCCCGGTTGCCAAAGGTGAGAAAATCGGCGCTTACAGCCTGACCGAACCGATGTCTGGCAGCGATGCCGGAACCATGCAAAGCCGCGCCGTCCTCAATGAGGCTGGAACCCATTACATCATCAACGGGCGCAAAAGTTGGGTAACGAGCGGCCCGGTAGCGGATGTGCTGGTGCTGTTCACCATGACCGAGCCGGAAAAAGGCCACAAAGGTGTGACAGCCTTCATGATTGATGCTCACCAACCAGGGTTTATTCGCGGAAAAAAAGAACCCAAACTTGGCATCCGCGCCAGCGCCACCAGCGAAATCGTCTATGACAATTATGAATGCCCTGTCGAAAATGTGCTGGGTCAACCGGGAGAAGGTTTCAAAATCGCCATGACTGTGCTAGACGCCGGACGCATCGGCATCGCATCGCAGGCGCTCGGAATCGCCGAAGCCGCTTACGAGGCCAGTGTGCAGTACGCCCGCGAACGGCAGGCGTTTGGCGAACCGATTGGCTCTTTCCAGATGACCCAGGCCAAAATCGCCGACATGAAAACCCGCATCGAGGCCAGCCGCTTACTGATTTACAACGCCGTCCTCGCCAAAGAACGCGGTAAGCTGACCGGCGAACGCTATACCACCGAGGCCAGTATGGCAAAATTATTTGCCAGCGAAACCGCCATGTTCGTGGCACATCAGGCGGTACAAATTCACGGCGGCATGGGTTATAGCAAGGAACTGCCCATCGAACGCTACTTCCGCGATGCCAAAATTACCGAAATTTACGAGGGCACGAGCGAGATTCAACGCCTCGTCATCGCCCGCAACGAATTAGGACTGCGCTGAGGAGCGTGAAATTAACCATATGACCACTCAAGAACTTGTGTCGTTCTATGGCAACCACCATAATCGGATTGTAAGTAACGTATGTAACGCATTGCAGCCTCAATTACAGAAACGTGCTTGTAGCGTATTTCCTCTTGGTAGGCATGATATGAATGTCCGAAACACGTTTGCTGACATCACAATTGTCTGCGAGACACCAGAATATAAGGACACTAAGTTAAATAAGTTTCTATACCATGTGATTATCCAAGTGCTTTCATCCGCTACCGAAGCATTTCACCGGGGTAAGAATTTCCAGCACTATCGTACACATGAATTTGTTCGGGAATACACAATGATTGCGGGAGACTGCGTTCGGATTGAACACTATAGGCGTCAAGAGAATGAGTGGATACTCTTCAATGCCGACAGTCTGGACACTGTTGTACCTCTGCATTCTCCGCTTAAGCGATGTGTATGAGAACATTATATTTGATGAACCAGAGAGGCTGCATCCATGAAAGCTGCTGTAATTACCGGACATGGCGACCTGGATGTTGTTCAGGTCATCAATGATTTAGCGATTCCTGAACCGGGCGCGGGCGAAGTGCGGATTCAGATGAAAGCCGCCGCCCTCAACCGCCTCGATTTATGGGTACGGCTGGGCTGGCCGGGGTTGAAACTCAACATGCCGCACATCACCTGTGCCGATGGCGCAGGCGTGGTCGATAAAGTGGGCGCGGGCGTAACACAATTTGCACCTGGAGACCGCGTGTGCATCGACCCGACGATTGTCGATCCTGACGACCCTGCCCTGATGACCGGTCTGGAAAATCAGGCACGTATCCACTTGCTGGGTGAAACCGTCCCCGGCGTGGCGTCGGAATACACTGTCCAGCCGCAGCGCAACCTGATGAAAATCCCCGATCACGTCAGCTTCAATGAGGCCGCCGCTGCTGGATTGGTCTACGTGACGGCGTGGCACTCGCTGATTACGCGCGGCGATTTGCGTCCGGGCGAAACCGTGATGATCGTCGGCGCGGGCGGTGGAGTCAACAGCGCCAGCATCCAGATTGCCAAACTGGCAGGCGCGAAAGTCACAGTAGTAGGCAGCAATGCCGAAAAATGTGCCAAAGCGCGCGAACTCGGCGCAGATGTGACCGTCAACCGCCAGGAAACACCGGAATGGTCGAAGGTGCTGTATAAGCTTACCAACAAGCGCGGCTTCGACGTGGTGGTCGATAATGTTGGCGCGGATACCTTCATGGACAGCGTGCGTTCGGCGCGCATCGGCGGGCGGATTCTGGTCGTCGGTGGAACCAGTGGGCCGGTGGTCGAGCTTGATCTGCGCCAGATTTTCTTCCGCCATTTGAGTATTATCGGCAGTACGATGGGGCCGCACCAGGATTTCACCCGCGTGATGAATCTGGTTTTCGACGGCACATTGACGCCGGTGATTGGTGCAGTATTGCCCCTCGAAAAAGTCCGCGAGGCGCAGGAAATGCTGGCAAATTTTGAAGTCTTCGGCAAGATCGTGTTGGAAATTGAAGGTGGTTAGTTGTTAGTGATTGGTTTTTTGTTCTTTTACCAATAACCGATGAGGTTTTATGGAATTACTCGCCTCCCAGTTGCGTGCCATCGCTGACCAGATGGGTTTACCCAGCACCGGACAGATCGCCAAAACCCCCGGTGTGAGCGCGGTTTACCGGCTTACGGTGCGCTATCATGACCGCCGCGCTGCCGATTCGGTGGCGACGCTGCGCCGCATCGGCAAAAGTGATGCCTTGTTGGAGATCGTCTATCGCGGGTTGTTTAACCACAAGCCAGTGACTGCTACCTTGAGCGCCGAACGCTACAACGCTTTCGTCGATGTTTTGCAAAAAGTCCATTTCGACAACCTGGGCGACCAACAAAATATCCCGCCACATGGAGTCGACTTGTGGCTGCTGGAACGCGGCGCGGGGACGTTCAACAAAAGCGTGATCCTCGCACCAGAATTGACCGGCAGCGTTTTCGCGCGGCTGGTGTATCTGGTCGGCGCGACTCTGCCCGAAGCCATCCGCGAAGTCAAAAGCTAAAAGTCCGTAGAAGAAGCAAAAAGGACTAAAGGAAAATAACTATGAGCGGATTTCGCTTCCAATACATTGAAGAATGGAAAGAAGCCGATCTTCTACTAATACCGGAAGCAGAAACCAATCTGTATGAATATAAAAGCAGTCTCACGCATGACGATGCACTAGGAAATAAAATATCAGTAGCAGCGTCTGCTTTGTGGAACTCTGGTGGCGGCATTTTCATTGCGGGTGTAAATAATCAAGGGGAAATTGATGGTGGTATTACCTCCAAAGTAGGAAAACAGTCTAGGGAAGATTGGGCTGACCGACAAATTAGAAAAACCGAGCCTCCAGGAAAATATTGGATTAACCCAATAACTCCTGATTCCGATAATTCTCCTATTAAATCTGACCATATTGTTTTAGTAATCGGTTTTGAGGAAAGTAATGTTGCACCTCATATGGCCTATGATAATAGATATTATCTGCGTTTAGGTGCACATTCTGAATCGGCTACTCATTTTCTTGTAGAAGCAATAAGAGCAAAACGCGCAATTCAAACGCCTATATTGCGGGCTATCCTAAGGCATTCAGAGCACAAATCTCACATCATTGAGCTTGCAATTATAGTTCTCAACGACGCAGCAGCCTTAGGCGTAGAAATCACATTTGATCCCATCCAAAGCTACTTGATTTACATTTTAGCGATAGATTTCCTTTGAAAATCCCTGTCATTGACCATACTCATCCATTTAGTATGGAGTTTTATTGGTGGGGAGAGCGTTCACAAACTTTCGGAGATAATGTGGTTGAATTAAAAGTAAATTATGAAGATTTTCTCGAAAACTCACTAACCTATATCCAAAAAATAGACGTTCTTAACAGTATTGCTCCAATGCAAATCGGTGATACCGACTTAGGCGAGATTGAAAAAACACTCAGAGATATTTCTCTAAAAATTGATAACTTGAAACATAAAACTTAAGTCATGTTATCAACGGTATGCCTACCGACATTTTGAGTAAGCTTCTAAGATACAATTGAAAAACTTCAATACCCATTAACAGGTAAAAATATGCCAAACAACACCGAAACTGAAGTAAAGCTCTATGTCCCGCATCTGGAATGGGTGCAGGTGCAGCTCGAACGAGTCGAAGCAGCGCTGACGGCTCCGCGCGTCTACGAGCGTAATGTGCGCTACGAAAATGCCGAAAAATCGCTCACATCCAGCGGGGTTGTCGTGCGACTGCGCCAGGACACCCGCGCCCGACTGACCTACAAAGAAGGCAGCTCGGCGCAGGGCGGCATTACCAGCCGGACAGAAATTGAGGTCGAGGTCAGCGATTTCGACTCGATGCAAACCATCCTGGGCAAATTGGGGTATCATCCCCATCTGGTGTACGAAAAATACCGCACGACTTACGAACTCGACGGCGCGGAAATCGTGCTGGACGAAATGCCCTACGGCAATTTTGTCGAGATCGAGGGCGAGGCGGCGGCGATTGAGTCGCTGATTAAAAAATTGAGTTTGCAGGATACGCCGCGACTAGCTGGAAGTTATACGACCCTGTTTGATCGGGTGAAAACCCGCCTCGGTCTGTCCTTTGACCATCTGACGTTCGAGAATTTCAAGGGTATTGATGTGCCGGAAAGCGCGTTTCAGGTCGGGTAAATGGGAACCCATGCCTATATTTTTAGCCAATCGGAGGTCATCCCTACCCTGCGCGACTTATTCGATCTGGCTGCGAAACAAGGTTACAGGCTCAAACTCAGCCCGAAACGTTTTGACGACGATGCCGAAGAACAAGCCTTCCTGAATCAATTTATGGACTCGTCGGATTGGCGTCAGGTGAATTTTGATAATCTAGCCAACGAGTGGGTTTTGGATATTTTTTCCATGCGGCGGAACGATCCCAATTTCATAATGTATGTGGATGATTTCCGCAAACCGTTGGATAAAATGGAGTCGTCACCTGGAAAAACGTAGGTTGTCGCGCACCTGGACGCGGCGCAGATTTATTATGACATTCAAATCGGACTGTCTGGAGAAAGTGTTTGGCCGCCTCAGGACGCCATCATCGATTATTTCCGGGCACGCGAGACCGACATGCTTTACCTGGACAATGTGGATATTTTTGTGCAGGGTGCGAAAACCATCCTGAAACGCTGACCTTCCCCATCGAGAGAGATCATCACCATGCAAACTTTAAACCGGCTGGTAAGTGACCTGGGTTCCATCGAAACGGCTGTGCAGATGCTCAACCAGGATTTTTGCTGGGACATCAACATCATCGAGATTCAAAAAAAGCTGGTGGTAAAATCCGGCGACACGGTGATTTTTAGCTGTGATTCGCACGAATCATTAGAAGCCTTTTTGTATGGCATGGGGTTATCTATTAAGAGCCTATCCGAATAACGGGTATAATAGAAGGGATGACAAAACCAAAACCT
>JBDTNB010000114.1:0-23377 GCA_039933955.1 Chloroflexota bacterium | reverse complement strand
CATTCGCTGGCATTCTGGCGGAACACATCAGCCTGGAAATCATCCCGCCCATCGTAATGATTGCTTACGTCCTGATGTTCGTGCTCTTCCAACTCAGTCAGATGTATTCGCCGCGCACGGCGTCAACCGCCCAACCTGTTACGGAAACTTAGCCAAGCCAATCATGCTTACGATTCAGGAGTCGCTTCTGCATCATTGGGTGTCAGCGTCAGAAAATCATCGCTGACATCGACAAATTTCACTTGCGCTTCTTGACCATGAGGGGACGAACCACCATAGGCAAGCTGTGTTCCGTCTGGACTCCAATCGACTGCGTAGATCGGATAAGTATTCGAAAAGGTTTCGAGGAGTTGGCCTATAGTTAAATCCCAGATACGTACTGTACCGTCACTGCTGGCACTTACTAATCGCGTGCTATCTGGACTCCACGCTACTCCACGTATAGCGCCTGTATGTTCTTCTAAAATAAGTGTATTTTCCCCGCTCTCAGCATCCCAAATCCGAATAGTGGGATCATCTATACCGCCTGCACTCACAAGTAATGTTCCGTCAGGACTCCAGGAGACATTACTGATACCTGCTGTATGCCCTTCTAGGTACATAATTTGCTGATCCGCATTCATATCGGCAACACGCACAGCACCCTCGTAGCCACTACCGCTGACCAATTTGCTCCCATCTGGACTCCAAGCTAGGGATGTTCCTCCGATGGGGGGTGAGCCGATTCCCTTGCCCGTGTTAGGATCAATTAAAGCAGTTCCATTACTGCACCCAGCGGCGGCGAGTTGAAATCCATCAGGTTTCCATTTAACAGAACATACACCTTGCCCACCTACTTGTATCGTAGAAACTAGTTGCCCCGTCTGTGCATCCCAAACGCGCAAACCCCAGTCATCCAAACTGGAGGCAGCAACTTTGGTTCCATCAGGACTCCAGTCGAGAGAGGTAATACTACAGGTGCTTCCGGTGAGATTTTGAATCACATTCCTCGTTACTGGATCAAGAATGTGAATGATATAAAATTGAGGATCAGAATCGCAATAAGGCGTGGCGTACCCAATTGCGACCTTACTTCCATCGGGACTCCAAGCGAGGCTTGAAATATAGGTTTGCTGTTTTTCCTCAGATGCCGCAACATCCCTCAACCCCCAACTTATTAATAAACCAACAAAAGTAAGGAATGAAAACACTCGTATTTTTCGAATCATTTTGAATCTCTTCTCTGCGTACTCGGTGTCTCGGTGGTTCAAATTAGAGTTCCCGCAAAAACGCTTCGGGGTTGTTGAGGAAGTCGCGGGTGATGATGACATGTTCCAACTCATCATACTTCACAGGCGCAACCGGGCGCTGGTCAAAATTCAAAATCACCGCACCGGGGAAGGCCATCAAAATCGGCGAATGGGTGGCGATGATGAACTGGGCGTTGTGCTGCTCGACCATCTCTTTCATCAGCGAGATGAATGCCAGTTGGCGCAGCGGGGATAAGGGTGCTTCCGGCTCGTCGAGTAGATACAGGCCGTCCGGCACGAAACGCGCTCGAAAAAAGGTGAAAAAACTTTCCCCGTGCGAACGCTCATCCAGATCGCCCTCATATTTGGTTTTCATCTCGTGGAGTTGACCCGCGAAGGGCATCCGTGCCAGCCCTTTGGCGTAATCCGAGCGGCCTTCGTATTCCTTATCCACATTGGCTAAATCGGCTTCCAACTCTTCGCGCATGTGCGCCAGCCGCTTGGCATAACCGAAATAATCCTCGGCGCGCAGGAACAACCCTTTGCGCGTGCGCTTCGTCCAGGCAAGTTTGAGTTTACGCGACAGTTCTTTCACCGATTTCAGCGTCCTGTCACGATCCAGGTCATCGCTCCCGGCGGCAATCGAACCCGCCGCGCTGGCAACCGCTTCCATGAAGGTCGATTTACCGGAACCGTTTTCGCCGACCAAAAATGTCACCGGAGTAGTGAATTCGATGGTCGGCAGGGATTGAATCACCGGCACATTGAACGGGAATTTCCCGGCCAGCGACGGCTCAATCTTTTCCAGGCTGACGGACTGTAAGTGGATCATGTGATTATTTGAGGTTGTACCGGAAACAATCAACGGTGTGGTCATTGACCATGCCGCAAGCCTGCATAAAGGCATAGCAAATGGTTGGGCCGACAAACTTAAAGCCGCGTTTGAGCAAATCCTTGCTCATCGCCCGCGACTCGTCGGTTTCCGGCGGCACATCACCCAGTCCTTTCCAGGCGTTCACTTTCGGTTTTCCACCCACAAATCCCCAGATGTATTTGTCGAACGTGCCAAATTCCTGCTGCACTTTGAGAAAAGCCTGCGCGTTCTGGATAGCAGCGCTGATCTTGAGACGGTTGCGGATGATGCCGGGGTTCGCCATCAGTTCGGCGACTTTGGCATCGTCGTACAGCGCAACTTTATGAGCATCAAATTGGTCAAACGCCGCGCGATACGACTCGCGTTTTTTGAGCACCGTGATCCAGCTTAAACCGGCCTGCGCGCTCTCCAAAATCAGCATTTCGTAGAGCCGCCCGTCGTCGTGGCAGGGTTTCCCCCACTCCTCATCGTGATATTGGATGTATAAGGGTTCGTCCATGTTCACCCAGCGGCAGCGTGTGATTTCCATCCATTGACTCCTGTATTGAAAATACGTGGTGTACTGCCGCCTACTCTTAGCCCCTCTCCCTTGAATTCGGGGGAGAGGGGTTGGGGTGAGGGGGTAAAAACTAAATAAACAATTTCAGCTTCTCAAAATCCTGACGCAGGACTTCTTTCTGGCTGGCGCTGTACAGCACCACCGCCGGATGGTACAGCGGCACGATATGGATGTCGCCGTAAGGCATGGGCGTTTTGATGAGCTTGCCGTGCAGCTTGGTGATCGTCTCACGCTTTTCCGGCAGGTCTAATTTTTTCAACATATACTGCATGGCGAAGCGTCCCAATGTCGCGATCACGGCGGGTTGAATCACGTCGATGATTCGATCCAGGAAGGGGGCATAAAAAGCCAGTTCTTCGGCGCTGGGGTCGCGGTTATCGGGTGTGCGATCCAGCACGAGATTGGTCACGTACACATCGTCGCGCCGCAATTTGATGCCCTTGAGCATTTCATCAAGCACATCACCCGATGGGCCGCAAAACGGTCTGCCCTGTTCAGCTTCTTTCTTACCCAGCGCTTGCCCGATGAAGATGAGATTCGCGTCGGCATTGCCCTCACCGATCACCGGGAAAGAACGGTTGTCCACGCGGAATTGGTGCAACGGCGAGTCTGAAGCGTTGACCAGATCGTCGCGGATAAGCTTGAGCGCCTGTTCTTTGCGACCCAGCGTTTCGGAATTGGCGCGCGGCTTGAAGGTCGGCGTTGGCGGCACGGCTTCTTTAATCGCCTTGACCAGTTTATCCACATCAACCATAAAACGCTGATGGCTCAGTTCGATGGCATTGCGGCGGGACAATGAAGTTAGATCTTCCGGCAATTCAGCGGGGGAAGGCATTTTCGCCCTGCCCACCAACACCGGAATCACCAGCTTATTTTGTTTCAACGCGCTGGCGATTTCGATGCGCACAAAATCGTTCCACTGATCGATGCGGCGCTCTCCGGCTTCGTTGGTGGCGGCCTGCCACTGCGGGCCAATCATGGCGATGAACACATCGCAGACCGAAACCGCGTCTTCCAGCACTTTGACGAAATCCGCGCCGGGGGGGATGCTGTCCACATCCATGAAAATATCGTCACGCTCAAAATGCTGCACCAGATAATCGAATAAACGACCCACATAACCTTCGGTATCCTGGCGGCGGTAATTGATGAAAATGCGGCTCATATGGCGCTGCTCCGAATCGAAAACGAATCTTACATCTATTGTACACAACTTATACTGATGAGCAGGTTAAGTTCGTTCATAATCAGGAAAATACAAAGACTCAAATTGAATCGCTAACACACCTGGGATGGCGGTTAATCATGTTTTGGGTTTGCGATTTTGCCAATTGTCACAGGAGCCAACTTGGTCTATAACGAATGAGGCGTTCGACAGAGGAACAGCAATGCGTCGGAATCGACTGGCTATCGGCCTGGGCTTTCTCGCCGCAACGATGATCGTGGTTGGCTGTGGGCCGCGCCCTGCCTATACCCCAATCAATTTGATGGGCAGCAATCCAACGGCTCCGATTGTCGTCACCACCTTGCCCACGCCGACAACCGCTGTGGTTGATGGAAACAACGCGCAGCCCAACACTTTAGTTTCCGCCATTTCTCAATCCGACCAGGGTGTTACTTATACCGTGCAGGCGGGCGACACGCTCTACCGGATTGCCTTGCAATTCGGCCTGACAGCAGAGGGGGTCGCAGCCGCCAACGGCATGTCCGATCCGACCCAGATTTATGAAGGCCAGACGCTCATCATCCCGATCCAACCGGGACAGTTACCGACGGTGATTGCCGCCGTGCCGACCAGTGCTGCGCCAACGTTTAGTGGGACACCGATTAACCTTGCCGACCTTCCGCCTCCACCCAGTGACGTGAACGGTATCCCATTGGACAGCATCGCCGTCATGCCGCAAGGCGTAATCGACCATATCCGCAACATTTATTCCATCGGTCAATCGCTGGGGCGCAACCCACACGCGCTATCGAAATTGGGCGACAGCACCATCGAAAACCCGCATTTTCTGACGCGCTTCGACACCGGCCCCTACAACCTGGGCGATTATGGTTATTTGCAGGGCGTGATTAACTATTACGTCGGGTCATTCAGCCGCGACAGCGCTGTCCATCGCGGCCTGCATACCTGGTCGGTGTTCGATCCGATGTGGGCGGGCGGTGGATGCCAACCGGGGGAAGATATGCTGGTCTGCGAAATGCGCCTCGAAAATCCCAGTGTTCTGATTATTCACCTGGGTTCAAATGACGGCGGCGTCCCGGATTCGACCCGCAAAAATTTTCAGAAAATTGTCGAGTTTTGCATGGAAAACGGCGTGATCCCGATTCTGGGGACGAAGGCTGACCGCCACGAAGGCAGCAACATCAATAACGAGATCATCAGGCAGATTGCCTACGATTACAACCTGCCGCTGTGGGATTTTGATGCGGTGGCCTCGACCCTTCCCGGCAAAGGTTTGGATCAGGATGGCACGCACATGACGGCGTTTTTCGCCCACGATTGGAGTTCGCCCATCGCTTTTCAGCGCGGTTACGGCCTGATGAACCTGACCGCCTTGATCGCGCTGGATAAAGTATGGCGCGCAGTTGTCCCACCGTCGTAAGGGCAAGGTGTAAATTGGGAATGAGGCGGATAAATATATTTCGTCCCGATAGCCCCGTTTTCGTAGGGGCACGACATGTCGTGCCCGCTTTGAATCGTTTACCAAATTATTTCGTCAATCCTCTATCCCGTCGGCGCAGGCGGGTCGCCGTAACATTCGCCTTCGAGCTTGTCGCCGAAGCAGGAATAATTGCCATCAGCGGTCATCTCGATCACCTGCCGGTCAGGGAATTTATCCAGGATTTGCTGGCGGAAACCGGGAGTCGTGTTGTCAATCGCGGCAACGATGTCACCGTCGAGCAAGGGGCTAGTCTCGGCCATCAAGCTGCCAAGCGCACGCCACAATATATTCGAGCCTTTGATGAGCACCAGCACCGGGCGCGGATCGTTCGGGTCGCGGTGGGCATTCACAGCATCAATCAACTGCGGGCTGACCCAATTAAAACGATAGAGCGCATTGATACGCGGCAGGCTGTAAGTAAACAATGTAACGACCAATACCGCCAGGACTCCGGCGTACACAACCCAACGATTAAAACGGCGCGCTATCCAGGCCAACGGCAGGGCGCTGATAATAGCGAGCGGCGCGAGCATCTCATAATAATAACGGGTGCTGTAGCGCTGCGAACCGATCCAATAGGCGATGTGCAGGCCGATCAAAAACAGCGCGAAGGCCAGGAATAAGTACGTCCATTCGACCTGCGTATCGCGCACCTTGTCGCGCAGAAAAAAGAAACACGGGATGCATAAATACAGCGCCGCGCCGATCATCCACAGGATTGAAAATTTAGGGTCTTGCAACTGGGCAGGCGGCAGGGTGGTGGTCTGCATAAAAATGACACCACCAACGATCAACCAAATCGCGAAAAGCCACCATTTGCGCCGGAAACCTAAAAACAGGCCGAAGGGCAGCAAAATCCAACTCAGGCCGACAGGCGACCAGTAATCGCCGTCCAGGAGTAAATGTTTTTCTAAATCGGGCTTAACTTTACCGTCCGCGCCCAGCAACCCGCCAAGCTGCCAACTGACTGTGCCATTTTGATCGGTAACCGGGTCAATCTCCCAGCCGAATATATCGGCGGCGGTGAGCGATAAATCCCAGCGGGTTTGGCGCAAGCCTTTTTCCAGCGTATGCCCGTGCCGTCCGTAGCCCTCGCCAAAGCCGACCTGATCGTAACTCCACACCAGCGTATACAGATTTTTGGTCGCGTCGCCGGAGGCGGCATAGTTGTAGACCGGAATGGCGAGCAAAATCACGCCGGTTACGATGGCAAGTGTAATCAGCGGAACAAAGGATTGTCGCAGGCGCAGCCAAATAGTTGAAGAAATGTCGGACGCAGGCGGAATAGTCGGCGTCGCGTCCCCTTCTGGAAGCACAGGTGTTTCAGGCAGCGTTTCAGGGGCAGATTTGCGTTGGATGACAGCTTGCACCAGCCGCAAACCGCTCCAGGCGATAAATGACGCGGATAACGCCAAGCCTTCCAGTGGGCGGTTGATGACGCAAAAACCCAGCGAAATTCCCGCGATGACTGCCCAGCGCAAACGATGCTGGCCTTGTTCCATGCGCCAATAGGCGAACATGAAAAGAAGTGTCGTGAACAGCGCAGCCGTATGCCCCATGAGCGTCCCGTTGAGGAGCAGCGCCATCGGTGAAAAAGCCGTCAGCGCGGCGGCGATCACGGCCACATCGGGATCAAAAATTTCCATACCCAACCGGTAAACCAAAAATACGCTGATGCCCGACAGCAAAGCATTCACCAGCCAGGGTTGGCCGATCAGCACCCCCGGCGTGAGCATCAAAGGCCATCCCAGCGTGTATTTGCCGAAGCGGTTGTTGCCCAGATCAACGACGAAAGGCTGCCAGAAGGCGCGGCGCGGTGTGGGTACATCCATCACGGCCTGACCGCGTGCCAGCAGTTTGGCTTCCCACAAATAGGCTACTTCGTCTTCAAGATGGGGCAGGCGTTCGAAAGTTTGTTGGCTGATAAAAGCACTCATGCCCATGCTGAATAGAATCAGCGCCAGCATGATGACTTGATGATAGGCCAGGGGTGGGGTTCGAGTGATTGGTGGGTTCATGGGAGCGGATTATACAACCCGCGCTCAAATTAAGGAGAGCCATTTAGATGAGTAGTGCATAAATAATTTTTGAAAGTTCTTTTCAAGGTCGGGCGCGTATGGTTAAAAAAATCAACTGCTCATAAGGGTTTAATCGTCCTAGTCTACAGAGAGGCTGTTTATGCTGCGCATCGGGAAGCGATTGTTGACTTGCATCATAATTTTGGGCTTGCTGATCCTGAACGGCGTTGTTATGGGAGCCGGGAATGTGCTGGCGACGGTTCCGCTCGATACGGCCTTCAGCATCGCGGTCAACCCGACCAACCAACGGGTGTATGTGGGTGGCGACAGCCATATCTATGTCATCGACAGCAGCACAAACACGCTGTCTGCAACCCTGCCACTGACCGGGCGCTTCTTTCATATGGCGGTCAATACCATCACCAACCGCTTTTACGCCGTCGATACCTTGAGTTCGCCCTATCAGCTTTTTGTCCTGAAAGGGTCGGATAACTCGGTCATTACGCAGGTTGAAATCAGCGGTTCGCCCAACGGTCTCGCAGTGGATTCGGGCCGCAACCTGATCTACGTGACCAACGGCACAACCGGTGAATTGGATGTGATCGACGGCAGCAGCAACGCCATCACCGATACCATAGCCATTGGCAGCGCGCCGGGGCCAGTGGTGGTCAACAGCATCACCAACCGCATTTACGTGGCCTATGGTTTAAATCACATCGCGGTGGTCAACGGAAACACCAAAGATGTGGTGGACGACATCGCGGTGGACAATAACCCGGTGCGGATGGCTGTCAACACCTTCACCAATAAGATTTATGCCGTGACCAATTACAATTATGTCAGCGAATTGGATGTCGTTGACGGCGACTCCAACACCTTTATCCACTCCTTTTTGATCCCGGCGAACGCCGCCAGCATCAGCGTGAATTCGATCACCAACCGTGTTTATATCGCGATGGTTCCAACCTCTGGCAAGGGCGGCAGTGTGCTGCTGGTGGACGGCACAAAGGACACACTGATCGGAACCTTGCCTATCGGCAAAATGAGCCTCGATATTGGAGTTGATAGCGCGACCAGCCGGGTTTATACCGTGACGGTGATTGGTTCAGGGACGCAGCCATCCATTCCAACCATCGCGTCCAGCGCAGCCACCGCCAGCAATCTGCAACCGTTCGCGAGTCAGGGGGGCGACAGCATGATCGTCTACCAGGATATTTTGCCGGTGCTGGTCGCGCCGGTCAGAAATTTTTTCAGAATGCGGACTCCAACGCTGACCTGGGAAGGCGTGGATTGGGCGCTGGGTTATGAAATCGAAGTCGACAATAACTCGGATTTCAAATCGAACGAATATCATAGCGACACGTTGGGGAGTTCGATTTTGAAGGCCACCACCAATCCGCTGGGGGATGGCATCTATTACTGGCGTGTCCGCGCCAAAGTATCCAGCACGCAGTGGGGCGCGTGGAGTGTGCCGCAAACGTTTCAGGTCAATGCGTAAAACTACCTCACCCCCAACCCCCCTCCATTTTGATGGAGAGGGGAGCCGATGTCGCTTAAAGATCACCCCAACGACGGTAGGTAGGGGCTGGTCAGCGACCAGCCTGTATTGACACCCGTTCAACTTCTTGGCAGCAGATTCTTAGATAAATCGCCATCGGTAATTTCGCACTAGGCAGCGGAAATATGCCCGTTTATAATGGCTTCTCCCTATTCTAAAGTGATGGTCGGCCTACACATGGCTGTAGAAACCACCGGACTTTGCGGGCGCTGATGCCCGATTTTATCAAGGACATTTGCACATGAAAGTATTGCTGCTCTCGGACATTTATAAGCAAGGTGTTGCCGGTGAAGTCGTGGAAGTATCCGACGGCTACGCGCGCAATTACCTGATCCCCAAAAAACTGGCGGCGAAAGCCACCCCCAACGAACTGAAAAAAGCTGAAAAACTACGTGAGACCGCCTCAGCCCGTAAAGCCGAATTGGAAGGGCGTTTGAACGACCTCGCCCGCCAGATCGACGGCGTGGAACTGGTCTTCGCACGGCGCGCGGCCAATACCGGCAAGCTGTTCGGCTCGGTCACAACTAGCGACATCGCTGAACTGCTGCACAAACAAACCGGCATTGACATCAACCGCCGCCGCATCAGCCAGCAAGCCCTGCGTGAAATTGGCTCGTTCGACATCCCGGTGCGCCTGGGATCGGAAATTTCGCCGATCCTCAAGGTGTTTGTCGTGCGCGAAGAAGAACTGCAATCCTTCCTGGCGAAGCGCAAAGCTGCGGCGGAAGCCGGTACAGCCACGCCCGAAGCCGAAACTGCCGTCCAGGAAGTCGAAGATGCTGCGCCTGAGGTGGAAGCTGCCCCTGAATCAGCGCCAGAAACACCCGCTGAATAATCGACTGCGGTTCAACTAACGCAATGACCCCGCCGGTACATCAGTACGTCACCGTGTGCGGGGTCTTTTGTTTCTGCGGTATAATCGTGTGTTGGTTCAACAAGGGGCAAACGCCCTTTGTTCATGTAAATCAAGGGAAACAACGAGTTCGCGCATGGATGCACAGGCACTAGGCCGCTATTTACGAGAAACCCGCGAGGCGAAAGAGCTGACGCTCGAAGACGCCGAACGTGCGCTGCGTATCCGCCAACGCATCCTCGAATCATTTGAACTCGGCGAGTTCCACATCAGCGAGGCCTCAAGCGTCCAGATACGCGGCTTCATCCGCAATTATGCGCGCTTCCTCGGCCTGGATGAAGACGGCGTGGTCGCCTATTACGAAGATGCCCGCCACGAAGCCGATGTTCCCCGGCGGCGCGACGGCAAACGTACCACGCAGAATATGGCTCCGGTTGCGGCGCGTAAAATTACCGATACCAATCCTTCGCTGCCCAAAGTCACGATTGTGACCGACCTGGAAGGCCGCAGACGGCGCAGCAGCATCCTCAGCACTTTTGTGATGCTGATTGTGGGTTTGGCGGCTGTCGCGGTGATCGCGTTTGTGGTGGTGCAATTGGTAATCCAGCCCCAGCAAAACAACCCACAAGATGCCGGATTAGACCTCCTGGGACAGCTTCCGCCCTCACCGACGTATACGCTGGTTCCGACCTATACCGCAGCACCTTCGGTCACGCCGATCCTGGGCATCCAGCAGAATTACAACGGCCAGGGTGTGCTGGTGACGATGCGGCTGACACAGCGGACATGGCTGCGGGTGTCTGTGGACGGGATCGAGAAATATGCTGGCATCGCTATTCCTGGTACTCAAGTTGAATATCCGGCACAAAGCAATGTGACGGTAACGGCTAGCAATGCCGAAGCCCTGGTTGTCACCTGGAATGGTCAGCCGCAGTCGATTTTCGGCGGACGCGGGCAAAAAGTGGACATCACCTTTGGTCTGAAAGATGTACAGGTCAGTTCCGGGCCAGGGTTTGAACCGACCTCAGAATTTACGCTGACCCCGCTGCCGACTTCGGCTGTTGATGTCGGTGCGGCGATTGCGGCGCTGACGCCTTCGGTCACAGCCGGCCCCAGCCCGACGCCGACGCTGACACCGAGCGTCACGCCGACAGCCAGTGATACGCCCACGCAGACGCTCACGCCATCGAATACACCGACGCCGACCAACACCCCCACCAACACGCCCACTCCTACGATTACCCCGACTCCCACCGCAACCCTCACGCCAACGCCGACAGCGATCCTGCCTCCGCGCGTGACGCAGGAAGGCTTACCTCCGACGAAGGCGGGCGCGTAAGCAAGTTCAGAGTGCAGATTAAAAGACAAAAGATAGTTATACCGTAATTGCTAGTTGTATTTTCTTCGCCTATATCCCCTCCCCCTAACCCCCTCCCCACTTCGTAGAGAGGGGGAATCAAGCGGAACGTTTCCGACTTAATTATCGAACTAACAATCAGGGTAGTTATAAGTAATCAGTTACGAGGGATGAGTAAAAGATAATGGCTCATGTTCAAATTAAGTGAAAAAGGTATTTTAGCAGGGACGACACATAGGTCGTCCCCTACAGAAATCACTCGTTTTGAACATGAGCCAAGATAATAACGAGTCACTCATTTTCGATTTTTTAGCGATTAAATATTACAAGCCGCATTAAAGTTGGCGGGGTTGATGCAACTGTCGCCGGAGTGCGCTAAAGCGCAGGGCGGGAAGCACGGGGCGCGCCGCCGCATCGAGAATTTTGTGGGCGAAAAATCGGTGGGAAGCACGAGGAGCGCCGCCGTGTTGGCGCAAGTGCGGCGGGTACAGGGGAGTGATCCGCCGCTGCGCGAATTTCGCGAGTGCTGCCATAAATACGAAAAGTGAAAAGCGTATCCCAGAGGCGCAGAGATACAGAGAAGCAGAGGTAAGCAAAGGACATCATACAAAGACTCCAGATCACGATCCCAGAGGGATGCTGCGCACAGGCACAAGACAGGATAGCACAGAAATAAGATGAGAAGTGAAACATTTGTTCGAACATTTGTTTCGATTTTGAGGGAGACGTGGTTGGAAAACGGTTAAAATGCCAGCAAAATTAAACAGTTTTTAACATTGAAATAAAATAAAATATTTAAATTCCACATTGACATTTAAAGCTGCCACAGAATATAATTTACCTTGAACATTGAAAACTATTTAAATGTTGAATTTAAATCGACAACACACTGTTCATCCTGGGAATCCCCTTCCCGGTCAACACAATAAGGAGAAGCCTATGTACAACGTGAATTATATGCTGGCGAAAGCTTTGCAACGGGATCACCTGCGCGAAGCCAAAATCAACCGCGTTTCCCGGTTGTGGGATATGCGTCGGAGAATCCGCAAGGCGCAGAAAGCCGTGAAATAATGGACACACTGCCAGACAGTTCTGAGCCTCCCGAAAGATAGGGCGACAGGGATCAAAAAAGATGCTGTCGCCCTTTTTTATGGAATACTTACAGAAGCAAACTATATTCTCATGTGTTTAGGCTTGAAGCCTTTTCATTCAGGTATATAATCGCTATGAGATCAATAGTGCCGCTTGAAATCAAGCGCATGGGATAAACTTAACTTTATCATGTCCGAACTCAAAACTGAACCTCCCCACCCCAAGCCAGACGCAGAATTCATCGTCAGTGATTTAGAAACCTTAAAAGTCCTGGCCGACCCGCTCCGCTTACAAATTATTGAATTGATGACTCCGGCAGCCCGTACCGTGAAGCAAATCGCGGCTGACCTGAATCTGCCGCCGACGAAGTTGTATTATCACATCAAGCAGCTTGAAGAACGCGCGCTGATTAAAGTGGTGGATACGCGGATTGTCTCCGGCATTTTGGAGAAGCAGTATCAGGCCGCCGCGCACAGCTACCGGGTGAACAAAGCCCTGTTCTCTTTGACGGCGCAAGCAGGCAAAGAAGGGCTGAATGTGATGCTCAACGGCCTGTTTGAAGATACCAAAGAAGACATTCAACAGAGCGTTGAAGGCGACGTGATTGATGTTTCGGCGGAAGAAGGCGACGAGAAAGCGATTTACCGTTCGCTGTTGATCTCGCGCAATACGTTGTATATGACCCCGGCAGAAGCCGAGCAATTTTACCGGCGGCTGCGGGAGCTAGTGCGCGAATATGTGCGCGATGAAGATCAACCCGCGCCGGTTGGCACGGATGAGCAGTCATATGGGCTGATGGTGGCGCTGTATCCCTGTATCCGGCTGCAAACGAACGTGATCGAGCCGAAGCCATGACATTTGTCGTTCAAATGGGGTGATGAATATCATGGCACAAGTGGATGTTTGGTGAGAAAATAAGGCCAGATAAACCTATTAAGAACTCTAAGCAAGCCACTTAAAAAGCTTGCCCACCAACTAAATTTCTTGAAATAAATTTTTGAGTACGCCCCGCGACACAGACGGGGCGTACTCTTTTATTTCCCCGACAGCCCACAATCCAAAATTATGCGACCTCAACACAAGGATTCGTGCTTTCCTGACCGCCAATCACTCACTTTACGATATTCATATGACATTTTGCTACTTCATTCCATGAAGATATTCACTATCTCGACGGAAGCGTCAGAGGCATAATAGGGACATTAGTCAGAACGGAACATAAAGCTTTCTCGCTAATGCAGGTTTGTAATCTGGAATTCATCCATCCGACAGGAGCACCTCATGAAATACCTAAATCTTCGTCTCTCAGCAGCCATGTGGGCAAGAGTAGTATTACTCTGGTTCGCCCTCGCCATTGCAGCCCTCGTAGGGGGAGTAGCTGCCATATCGATGGGCCGGTTCGTCCAGGATAATATCCGCACCGAACTGGCGTCACAGCAGATCACTTTTACGGCAGCAGACAAGCTTGCCGATCCAGAAAAGCTGCTACCTGGCATCGTCGAGAATGCTGGGCAACCGCTCGCGACTGGTAACCAGGCCCAGGCTTACGCCGGTCTCATTGGACTGCACTTGCAGGAGGCCGCCGAGGGGGCGGGCTATCCCGATGCTTCCTATGCCACATTGGGCGGAGTACAGGGCCAATTGAGAGCAGCAGTGGCCGCAGCCACGAAATCGGGTGATGCAACTGCACTTGAAAAAGCACAAACAGATTTAACAGCCGTCACAAATCTCCGCAATACGATGTTGACGGGAAATACCCTGCGAGGAAACCTGCTCTCCGCTTATGGCTGGGACAATGTTGCCACCGGGATTACGGTAGCAGGTGCGGCTGTTTTAGTGCTTGCCCTTGTATTCTTCGTGCTCTTCTTTTATGAATGGCGGCGAGGCCACTTACCCCCCACTGAGGCGTGATTTCCGAATCATCCTCAACCTTAGCGATTTGAAATACAGCGAGGGACTAGATTAGTCCCTCGTTTTCTATTTTTTGCAATCCTATTTCAGGCCGCCATCTGCACCATCTCACGGCGGGATTCGGCATAGCGACGGCACATCACGGCACAGTCCGGCAGCGTGATGGGTTACCAACAACCAGAAACGAACGAATCATCCTCGTTTTCCACCAGAACAGGCGCATATACGGTTTTTGCGTAAGCGGAGGTCTCAATCGAAGACTCCCCAAAACGGATGCCAGACTGTACACTACAGGCCATGACGAACAAACTGCTCATCGAAAAACGCGCCGACGGCGTGACCATTTTGACCTTCAACCGCCCGGAAACGCGCAACGCGCTCGACCTGGAAACGATGCAAGCCTTCCGGGATACGGTGGATGGACTGGCACACGAGCCAAGCCTGCGCGCTTTAATTATCACGGGCGCGGGTCAGGATGCTTTTTGCAGCGGCGGCGACCTGATTGAACTCAGCGGCTATCCGTCGGAAGCCGAGGCACGCAATATGATCGCCCTGATGGGCAACGCGCTTTTGAAACTCGAAGGGCTGACTGTGCCGGTTATCGCGGCAATCAATGGTTATGCGCTGGGCGGTGGCAGCGAAGTGGCGATGGCCTGCGACCTGCGCATCGCCGACGCAAGTGCGCGCATGGCCTTCGTGCAAATCCGGATGGGCTTAACGCCGGGATGGGGCGCGGGTCAGCGGTTGCTGCGATTGGTGGGTTATAGTCGGGCGCTGGAATTCCTACTCAGCGGGAAGGTGATGCAGGGCGCGGAACTGGCGACAGCCGGGTTGGTCAATCAGGTCGTGGAAGCCGGGAATGCCCTGGCGCACGCGCTGAACATGGCGGAACAAATCGCCACCTCGCCGCCGGACGCGGTACGTGGGATCAAAGCGCTGTTGCAGACTGGTATGTATCTGCCCTACGAACAGGCTTTACAATTCGAACGCGATATTTTCCCGCGCTTGTGGGCCAGTGATGCTCATCTGCAAGCGGTGGAGCGATTTTTGAATCGGAACAATCCCCTCACCTCTACCCCTCTCCCACAAGGGGCGAGGGGAAAAGACAAGTCATTAAGGACTGAATCTGAATGAGTTTTTATGCGACGATTGCGCGTTATTATGACGCGGAGCATGTGGACAAAACCGATGATCTGGCAATGTACAGCTCGTTAGCCGACGAATATGGCTCGCCGATTTTTGAGTTTGGGGCGGGAACCGGGCGCGTGATGCTGCATCTGGCGCAGGAAGGCCACACGATTCACGGCATTGATATGGAAGCGGCGATGCTGGATCGAGCGAAACGCAAGGCCGAGGGACTGCCGCATCTCAAAGACAAGTTGAAATTTTTCCAGGGCGACATCCTCAAATACAAGACTGACCAAAAATATAAATTGGCGCTGGTAACGTACAACGGTCTGCTGCATTTTCATACCCAGGAACAGCAGTTGGAAGTCTTGAAGCAGATGCGGGCGCTGCTGGATGATGACGGCGCGCTGGTGCTGGATTTACCCAATCCCGGCGATTCGTTCGCGGCGCAGGATACCGATGCGCTGATTCTGGACAAAACTTTTATTGATCCCGAAACCGGCCATTTGCTGATGCAGTATTCGGTGAGCCAGTTGGATCGCACCGAGCAGCTTTTGCACGTCACCTGGATTTATGATGAGGTAGATGGTGACGGAATCGTACATCGAACCTTCGCGCCGGTCATCTGGCGCTATTTTTTTTACGCGGAACTGCGCCTGCTGCTGTCGTTGACGGGTTTCGAGGTGCGCGATGTGTATGGCAGCACCGATTTCGAGCCGTTCGGGGATGGCTGTGAGCGGATGATTGTGGTCGCGAAAACGAAATAGGAAAAAGAAGTTCAAAGTACAGAGTAAAAAACAGGAATTGGGCAATTGAAATCCCGTTTGCGATTCACGAATAATATTCGACATTTTGAAGCGCAGATTATGTCTATAGTCCGCTTTGTCTTCCTTTGCACTCTGTACTCTGCACTCTGCACTTTATTGCTGGGCGCGTGTGATGATGTGGGCGCGACGGTAACGCCAACGACGACGCTGACTGGGCCGACGATTGAACCCAGCGCGACCTTTCGGGCGCAGTTACCAGGCGATTATGTGCCGGATGCGTTTGTGGGCATCAGCGACCCGACAGCGGCGGCACTGGCTCCGGGAGCAGCCATGCCGCCGCTGGGACTCCCTGGCAGCGCTCCCAACGGCGACCAACAGAGTGTCGAGGTCACGGCGGACGATGGGACGCAGCTCGTGGGCGACCTGTATATGAGCATGGCGCTGCGCCAACCGGGGGTGGTGTTGTTCGCGCCGGATCGGACAGCGTGGGGCAGCTTCCCGGCAACTGTCCATGCCGCTGGCTTCACGGTGTTGGTGTTGGGGATGCGCGATGATAACCAGACTCAAGACCTGGAAGCGGCGATCCAATCTCTGAGCCAATCGGCAAGTCCCGATCATCTGGGCGTGATCGGCGCGGGCGAAGGCGCGGATGCGGGTTTGTTGGGCTGTGCAGGCGAAGGTTTGTGCAAAGCGCTGGTGCTGCTGAGTCCATCGGATGCGTCCGGTCTGGTCGACGCAGTTGGGCGTTATAACCCGCGTCCGCTATTTCTGGCGGCGACTCAGGAAGACACGCCATCCTTTAACGGAATTTCGGCCATTCAGGGCGCGGCAACCGGCGCGGTCTTTTTTCAGCCATTTTCGAAGGCCGGATTTGGGACGGCGCTCATCGAGAACCGGCCTGATTTGGGCACATTGATTGTGGAGTGGTTGCAGCAGAATTTAGCGTAGTACAGAGTGCAAAGTTCAGAGTAAAAAGATAGATGATAGGTATTAGTCGCCTTTGCCTAAACCTACCATTTCATTGAATCAAACGTTTAAAGGTATATATTATTAGGTCTACATTTTCTTCTTTATCGAAGGAATTGTCAGTTTCAATTAGTTCCCATCCATAGCCTCCAAATGTATTTAAGATGACCACATTTTGTGATGCATCACCTTTAAGATCGAATAGACTTTCTTTAATTGAGGCAAGTTCAATGCCATCTCCCATATATACATACACTAAATTTATTTCCTTAAAATAATATGCCTGTGCATATTCCCATTTTTGACCTGAATATTCTTTAACATTATTCCCTGCTAATACCACGGTCATTGCTAAAACAGTAATGAATACAGTTATCCCAATTGATGCAAACTTGCTTTTCATACATCCTCTTCTACAGATTAATGTAGTGAACCAAGAGCCAATTAAAGAGTAGAAAGCAAAGGCCGATGTAAAATCGTGATTGGGGATAACGTCAGGTCACAACACGTCGGAAGGCATCCATCACACCAATATTCAGTTCAACACGATCCGTATGCAAAACATAGTATTCACGGCGTTTATCGGCGTGATGCAATTGTAGATATTCTTTCCAGGCGGCTTTTGAGTCATCATCAAATTCACCAACCACTTCAAGTTTATTGGCTATCCGCTGCGCACCTTCGGTATAGGCGTCAAAGGCTTCGACCACAAGCCAGCGATGCGGATATTGGTCACGGATTTCCTGCCAATTCATGGGGCAGCCTCCTTTTTCATCATTATAACGTGAATCAAAAACGACATGGCGTTCGCTGCGCTCGTGTCCCTACAGTGTGTTAAAAAAATTAAGCGTGTTGGCGTTGGTATAAAGCGATTTCGTCGAGGGATTCTTCAATCGAGGAGACAAAGCGGTACATGGCGATCTGGTCACGCATCCCGTAGACCTTGTTCATCATGGCAGCCAGGGTTTCGCCAAAACGGTTGATACCAATGAAAATCACAAGCTGCGAGTTGGGCTGGCGCATGGTGAGCAGTTTACGCAGATGCGGCAGACCCGTGCCATCGGCGGGGATCAACGGAATGCCGTGCAGCCAGAAAATCGTGTGGACATCATGCGCGACGCTCTGCAAAAGCTGCGCTTGTTGATTCACAATCTGGTGAGCATCTTCCCACGTCCAACGCTCGCGCACATCACAGACCAAAATGGTCTGATCGCTATCGTACCAGCGGTAACTCCAGGTCATATGCCATCCTTTTGCCCGTCATGTACTTTGTCATGATACAGGACGGAAGATGGATTTGAAAAGTTCCAATCCGCACAAATGGCGTAAAAACCTATAAAAATCTACAGGCCGATTCAATTCGATGGACTCTCTTGCCAGGGTAGAAAACTCGTGCTATTATGCAACTAAGCGGTTGCACATAAAAAGGATGGATCGATACATGGATGCCGAGGAAACGGTTGTCAAACGCGACATCTGGATTGCTGCACCGCGCGAGCGTGTCTGGGGAGCGATCACCAACGCTGAAACCATTATGCAATGGTGGGGTGACACCTGGATTATTCCCAAGCTGGAAGTCGGCGGCGGAATTAAATTTGGCCGCCCTGGCAGCATGATTCAGGCGACGATTGCGGTGCTCGATCCACCGCGCCAGTTCAGCATCCATTGGCCGCCACAGCCCAATTATCAGGCCGAGAATGCTTATACAATTTTCGATCTGGCGGAAGAAAATGGCGGGACGCGCGTGACCGTCAGCGAGACGGGTTATGAGGCGTTGTCCGGCGCGGAACGGCAAGAGCGGTTAAATCGCACCGGGAGCGGTTACACAATGGTACTGGCGAATTTGAAATCCTATGTTGAAAGCCATATTCAGGATGTATCCTAAACGGCCTAAGTGATAACAAAGGAGAAACAGGTTATTATGGACTGGAAATCCCCAGCAAATCTGGACAAGACTTTTATCAGCGATTTATATGAGGCGCTGCTGGACGCCTGGAACCAGCGCGATGCCGGCGCGTTTGCCAACCTGTTCGCCCCGAATGGCAACCTGGTTGGCTTCGACGGCAGCACTGTGAACGGGCAGCAAGAAATTGAAGGCCATTTGCGACCCATTTTCGCCGACCATCCGACGGCAGCGTATGTCAGCATCATCCGCGAGGTTCGGTTTTTGTCGGCGGAGACTGCCCTGCTGCGGGCGGTGGTCGGGATGGTTCCGCCCGGTCAGCACGACATTAACCCGGCCACAAATGCAGTCCAGTCCCTGGTCGCCGTCCTGCAAGCAAATGAATGGCGCATCGCGATGTATCAAAATACACCGGCTCAATTTCATGGCAGACCCGAAGAATCGGCAGCACTCACGGCAGAACTGCGGGCTTTGGTGTGATGGCTATCGCCTCTTGACAGCGCCAATATCTCGGATGCATAATGCAGGTGCAAAGGCACTGACGGAGAACATGCACGACCTCCGCGCCTCCAGAGAGTTGGGATCATCAGGCTGGAAGTCCCAACAGGCTGCCGTCGTGGAATTCGCTCCTGAGCCGAGCAGGTGAAAAGTCTTTAGTCGCTAGTTACTAGCTGCGAGTCTGAGTAGTCTGTTCCGTAGTGGTTCAACGTTACTGAACTAGATGAGTGAGTTGCGTTAAGCAGCTAATGAGGGTGGTACCGCGGGAGATTTCGACGCTCTCGTCCCTGACAATTATGGGATGAGGGCGTTTTTTGTTTTGTGGTTCAAGCCAAGAGGTGGACACAATGGATCAGATTGAAAACTTGCAACAAGAAGCATTGGCCGAAGTTGAAAAGATCAGCGATAGCGCGGCGCTGCATGAGTGGGAAGCAAAATATATCGGCGCAAAGGGGCAAATCACGGCGATGCTGCGTACTATCGGCAGCCTGCCCAAAGAAGAACGCGCCGACTTCGGCAAACGCGCCAACGAACTCAAAGTCAAACTTGCGGAAATCTTCGCCCAACAGGCGGAAGTCATTCACGAACATGAACTGGCGCGCGACCTGGAAGAAGGCCAAATCGACGTGACCCTGCCGGGCCGCGCCCATCCAACCGGCGGGCTGCATCCCTCAACGCAAACCCTCCGCGAACTCAACCGCATCTGGGGCGACATGGGCTTCCAGGTCTATCGCAGCCGGGATGTCGAGGACGACGAAACCAACTTCACCCTGCTCAATATTCCCCCGCACCATCCGGCGCGTGATATGTGGGACACGTTTTATACCACTACTCCGGGGGTGATTTTGCGGACGCATACCTCGCCGGGGCAAATCCGCGCCATGCACGACCTGGGCGAAAATGGCACGCAGCCCATCCGCGTGATTCTGCCGGGGATGTGCTACAGATACGAGCAGGTCACGAGCCGCAGCGAAATGCAGTTCCATCAACTGGAAGGTCTCGCCATCGGTCACAACATCCATATGAGCGACCTCAAGGGGACGATTACCGAATTCGCGCGGCGCATGTTCGGCCAGGATGCGCGGGTGCGTTTCCGTGCATCATACTTCCCGTTCACCGAGCCAAGCATGGAAGTGGATGTCGAATGCTTCCTGTGCGGCGGCGAGGGCTGCAAGGTCTGCAAATATGCGGGCTGGCTGGAAATCGCCGGATCGGGCATGGTGCATCCGACTGTGCTGAAAAACGGCGGCTACGATCCCGATAAATGGAGTGGGTTCGCCTTCGGCATGGGGCCAGAACGCATGGCGATGCTCAAGCACGACATCAAGGACATCCGCTACTTCTGGCAGAATGACCTACGTTTTTTGGAACAATTCTAGGGATTTTGAACCGCCAAGACGCCAAGAACGCAGAGAGTAAATGCCATGCGACGACGAACCTGTCTGATAACCGTGATCGTATTCATAATACTCGCCGCCATCTTTGCAGTATGGTTGTTTCGTACTGAGCATGTCGTTTTGATCGCAAAACCTGGAGAAACCGTTTCGGCCTATGGTATCCCGGCTATTAGCGCACATCGGGGAAGTCTTGGGGGCAACAAGGCGACAATTTATCACAATAGCCGAGAGGTTGAACACAGTGGGTATCTGTGCAAAGGGGGAATAATTCTGGAACGATTAAATGATTCTGAAACGAACAATGATGTGACTGTAGAGAATGGTTGTTCCGAATCTCTCACCATTGAAATATGGTGGTATTCGTTCCGATTGCTGAACCCGCTGATTCCTCTCATAGCTAACGACTAAAGACTATCGACTAAGGACTAAAAACAATGGAAGTACCGATTTCCTGGCTGAGAGAATATGTAGACATCGACATCCCGATTGAACTGCTGGCGGAGCGGCTGACGCTGGCCGGGTTGGAAGTGGGCGCGATCACTTACATTGGCGTGCCGCAGGGACACGTCGCGGGCGTGCGCTGGCCGACATCCGACCATCTGGTGTGGGATCGCGACAAAATTGTGCTGGGCGCGATCCGCGAGGTGAAACCGCACCCCGACGCAGATCGTCTGGTGATGGCAATGGTCGATTACGGCGGCGCGGAACTGGAACAGACCGTGACGGGCGCGCCCAATCTAATGGAATATAAAGGACTGGGGCCGCTCAAAACGCCGTTGTGGACACCTTTCGCCAAAGAAGGCGCGGAAGTCTGGGATGGTCACAGCGAAGAACTCAAGCGCATGATTCTGAAAGAGAAAAAACTGCGCGGCGTGCCCAATCGCTGCATGGTGTGCTCCGAAAAGGAACTCGGCCTGTCGGGTGAGCATGAGGGGATTCTCCTGCTGGATGATGTCGGCAGTTTCAAGCCCGGTACACCCTTCCAGGATGTAATGGGCGATATTATTCTGACGCTGGAATTCACACCCAACCTCGCCCGCTGCTACAGCATCGTCGGCGTGGCGCGCGAAGTGGCGGCTCTGCTGGGCAAAAAAGTGCGCTATCCATCGTATAACGTGATCGCAACCGGCGCGAAAATCGACGGCGCAGCCAGCGTTGAAATCCGCGAGCCGGAATTGAATCAACGCTTCACGATGACGCTGCTGCGAAACACCGAAATCAAGCCGTCGCCGGGTTGGATTCAACATCGTCTCAAATTGGTCGGCCAGCGCCCGATCAACAACATTGTCGATGTGACCAATTACATCACCTTCGAGATCGGCCAACCCCTGCACGCCTACGATTATGACAAACTGGTCGCCCGCGTGGGTGGTAAAGCGCCAAAAATTATCACGCGGCTGCCGAAACCGGGCGAAACGCTGGATACGCTTGACGAACAAACACGCGAATTGGAAGCACATAATATCCTGGTGTGCGATGAAAAAGGTGTGCTGAGTCTGGGCGGGATCATCGGCGGCGCGGAAACTGAAATTTCCGATTACACCAAAAATGTTCTGCTGGAAGCGGCGAACTGGAATTTCATCAATGTACGGCGCACCATGCAGTCGCAAAAAGTGCAAACCGACGCCGGATTGCGCTTCAGCCGGGGTGTGCATCCGAGTCAGGCGCTTTTAGGAGTCAAACGCGGCATCGAATTGATGCGGCAAACGGGCGGTGGTGAAGTCGCCCAGGGCATTATTGACGAATATCCGAAACCGGAACCGACGGTTGAAGTCGATTTGCCGATTGCCCAGGTTCAGCGTTTGCTCGGCATGAATTTCGATGTCGATACCGCTGCCGATATTTTGAAGCGGCTGCAATTCGAGGTCAAAGCTAAAAAGGACATTCTGCACGTCACCGTCCCGGATTTCCGCATGGACATCGGTACGGGCGTCATCGGCCAATCTGATTTGGTCGAGGAAATCGCGCGCATCTACGGTTACGACAACATTCCCGACACGATTATTGCCGACATGATGCCGCCGCAGTGGGCTAACACCGCCCTCGAACGCGAAGAACGCGCCCGCGATATTCTGGTGACACTCGGCCTGCGTGAGACCATCAGTTATCGCCTGACAACACCCGAACGCGAGGCGCTGCTCGTGCCGTCGAAAATGGCGAACGGCGGGGAAATTTCACACGCCGGTTATGTTGAACTGGCAAATCCGCTGGTCGCGGACAAATCGGCCATGCGCCATACCCTGCTCATCAGCCTGCTGGAAAATGCCCAGGAGAATGTGCGTTTCACCGTTCGGCAGCAGTTATTCGAAGTCGGCAACGTGTATTTTCAACACGACGGTCAAAAGCTGCCGGATGAACCCCGCCGTCTGGGGCTTTTGATGACTGGGCCGCGCCGGGTCAATAATTGGCTGGGGGGTGAGTCCGAGGAAAACGTTGATTTTTATGACCTCAAAGGTGTGGTCGATGGGCTGCTGGGAGCGCTGCACATCGGCGGTGCAGCCTACAGCCGCGCGGAACACGCCAGTTTGCATCCGGGGCGTTCGGCGCAGTTGAGCATCAACGGCAAGGCGATTGGCGCGTTCGGCGAACTGCATCCGCTGG
>JBDTNB010000113.1:0-23533 GCA_039933955.1 Chloroflexota bacterium | reverse complement strand
TCCTGATGAACTGGTGGTGGTTGATCGCCATTTCGGTTGCATTGGGCGCTGGCGTGGGCTATTTTGTTCGCTCAAAACAGCCAGATGTTTTTTATGCCAGCACGACAGTGTTATTCGACCAGAATATAGCGAACGGCGGTCAGGTATCGAACTTCGCCGCGATTCAGGATTTAATGGATGTCCAGTCAGGGTTGGTGCGGCGTGACAAGGTTCTGCTGCCGGTTATCCAGGAACTAAACCTGCCCTTAACCGTTGCCCAGTTGAACGACAAAATGGATGTGCGCCCGGTTAAAGACCTGCCGCTGCTGGAAATCCTGGTGGGCGACAGCAACCCGGTCACGGCGGCGAATATCGCCAATGCTGTCGCGCGGGAAATGATTCTGAACAGCCCGTCCAACACCTTGAACCAGGATCAGGCTTTCCGCAGCCAGCAGTTGCAAGACCTCGCTACGCAAATCAACAATCTTCAGGGGCAATATAATGATATTGTCGCCAAAGGTTCGACACTGACCTCAGCCTTTGAACTGGCGCAGAATACCGATCAGCAGACCAAAACCCTCGCCAGCCTGCGTGAACTGCAAAAATTGTACGCGGATATGAGCGCGGGTCTGCCCGATAAAACCGGTCTGCTCACCATTTTTGAATCGGCCTCCGCAGAAACCGCCAACCGTATTACCGGGTCGCTCATCAGTGTAGTGTTGTCGGGTATCGGCGGATTGGTGCTGTCAGTAGCGACCATTTTGTTGATCTCATACTTTGATGACCGTCTGGAATGGATCGACGGCATGGAAGCTGTTCAGGGCATCAAGGTGCTTGGCCCGCTGGGGTTGATCCCACGCAGCAAACTACCGTTGTATGTCGCCACCATGCGCGACAGCATTGAAAGTGAAGTGCTGCGGCAAACGCGCGCCAAATTGGTGCTGGCTGAAGGCGGCAACCAACCACACATTGTCACCGTTACCAGCTATGATTCCGGCGACGGTAAAACGGTCACGGCGGCCAACCTCGCCCTGACAACCGCCCAAACCGGCCTGCGCACCCTGCTCATCGACGGTGACATCCGCAAAGGCGATGCTCACCAGATATTCCAACTGCCCAATGTAATGGGGTTGTCCGACATACTGGCAAGTCATGAAGATTTGGAAGTTCAGCTTTCGCAAGCCCTTCTGGACTCAGGCTACGAAAATTTGACCGTACTCCCATCAGGACGTTCAACTGCCGATCCAGCCGCGCTGGTGGGCGGCCCACGCTTCCCGGAAATGCTCGACATTCTGTCGAAACAATTCGAAGCGATTGTGATGGACTCTGTGCCGACCATCGGTGGCCCGGACTCCGCATTCATGGCTGAAAACAGCAACGGTGTGGTCATCGTCATCCATGCACAGCGGACGACCCAAAAAGCGCTGGCGCGAACACTGCAAACCCTGCGTCAAGGCCGCAATGTCAAAATTTACGGTCTGGTCTTCAACCGGATTGCGCTGCAAGTGACCAGCAGCTACAACCAACCGTACTACCGGCGCACACTCTCGATCAGCCCGGATAAATTGAGCCGCGAACTGCAAACGGCCAATTCAAAAGGCGGGCTGATGAGTTTCAACCGGAATGTCATTGCCGACGAAAAAGGCGAACTGCTGTATTCGGTGGCGGCAGCTTCGGTTCAATTAGGTTTAACCGAGGCGGGACTCAAAAACTGGATTAAGGGCGGACACCTCAAAGCCGAAAAACGCGGGATGCGTTTCTGGATTCGTCAGGGTGAAATTGATCGCCTGTTGAACCAACTGCCGCGTTCGCCGCTTCAAATCCCCAACAAAGCGGCTGAGCCGATTAATCTGATCGACACCAACGGGCAGAATTCCGCCATGCCGGATTTGCTGCGCGAACAACGTGAGGCGCTTCTGGATTATGCGCGAGAACCCGTAATACAGGAAAAGAAACCCAGGACGACTAAAAGACCGACCTCGACATGAGATGGTCTTGAAACGAGCCGCGCTATGATTCGTCTTTACAGCCGCGCCGCGATTATCGGGAAAACGCGCTATTTTTTTCTGGACAGGCATTACAACCAGACAGTGCGTATTTCCCTGATTTTGATGTGCCTGATTGCGACGTTGGTCACGGCATTCCTGTTCATAGGGATCGACGAGGGTAAAAGCCCAATCCCTGGTTTGATTCCGATGCTGGCAATTGGCGGCATCGCGGGATTGGCCGTCGTCTACACCAATATGCAGGTCTTTAGCGTGCTGGTGCTGGTGATTACCATGCTGGTCAACGATGGCATCTCCACCGGCAGCGGCACAAAGGCCACTTTTACCTTTGTCCTGCTGTATGTGTGGCTGTTTATCTGGCTGTTCAAAATGATTGTGATCGAGCGGAATTTCAGTATCCGCTTTACGCCAGCCAATATCCCCATTTTGTTGTTCAGCATCGCAGTCATCATTTCGCTCTTCTGGAGCAGCGCCTACCCCGAACCCAGCGTCCGCTATTTGCTGGATAGCAAACTTGCGCCCCGGCTCATGACCGCCCTGGTACTCATCATTTCACCGCTCACATTTATTTTTTACGCCAACCATGTCCGCAATCTGCGTACCCTGCGTTTTATTACCTGGTGGTTCGTCGTGGTCGGGTTTGTCTTCATGGTGATTCGTATTGGGCTGGGCAGTGTCCCGGAACCCCTGAATGCAAAAGGTCAATTTCCGACCTGGGTGGGAGCCATCGCGCTGGGGCAGTTATTGTTCAACAAAGACCTGAAGCGCTGGCAGCAAATCGGCCTGCTTCTGACGATTGTCGGCTGGTTTTATGTCACCATGACGTTGGGGATTAGCTGGCTCAGTGGATGGGTTCCGCTGCTGGTTGGCTTTGTGATCGTCATTTTTTTCTATTCCCGCAAATTATTTATGCTGGTACTGCTGATTGGGGTAGCGTATTTCGTATTCCAGTATTCAGCCATCCAGGCCAATTTCGCGCGGGAAGACCAGGAATCCGGCGGCACACGGTCACAAGCGTGGCAGCGCGTGTTTAGCCTCACTGGACGGCATTTTCTGTTTGGAACCGGGCCAGCCGGGTATCACTTTTACTTTACCGTAAATATCAGCGGCTTTTTCCAACTGTCGCATAATAATTATATTGACATCATCGCCCAAACCGGCGTTTTCGGATTCTCACTCTGGATGTTATTGTGGGGGGCGATTGGCCTGTCAACCTGGCGCATGTATCGCCTCATTCCCTTTATGGGCGGCGGCTTCCAGAGAGGGTTAGCGATCAGTCTCCTCGCGAGTTATTTCTGTACGCTTGTCACAATGGCATTGGGCGATTGGATTACGCCCTTCCCCTATACGCAAACCCTGCAAGGTATTGACTACACCATCTGGGCGTGGATTTTGCCCGGACTTGCCACCGCGCTGTATTACATCACCAAAGAAAATATGCAAACCCAAAACCTTCCTGAGTCGGCGACTACGAACTTGCCTGTTGGCGATTCCAACCCAGGCGTTCCTTTGCTGCCCAATCATTCGCCTTCCGCGTCGGGACGTTAGATAAGCAATGAACAGATATTCCCATATGGGTGCTGCATTATCTGCATTAACTCGCTTAAAACGACTTCGGTGGCTGCTGGCATTGGCCGGGATCGGACTTCTGGTCTGGCCGACACAGGTTTTCAGCCAAACCAACGGTGAAGTCCAGTGGTCGTCCCCACAATTCCTGGGCGACGGTTGGTGGCAAAGCATCGCTATCGACCGCCAGGGTAATGTGCATGTGGGCTGGTACGGCAGCAGTGATCCCAAAATCAACGAGGCAGGAGCAGATGTATTCAACTACACACGGCGTTCCCTGGATGGACAGTGGACACCGGTTAATAACGTCCTGTATACGGGAACCGGCGGTTTGACGATCCGCAATTCGCTGGCGCTGACCAGCGATGGGATGCTGCATCTGGCTTTCCGCAGTGGGGTCTATCATTCGTTTGCCAGCGCTTACGGGCTGAGTGCCGAAAATGTGCATTCCTGGTCAGAGCCTGTCGCTATTGATGACACCGGTTATTATCTGAGCATGATGGCAGACAACCAGGATGTGCTGCATCTGGTCACATCGGAGCGTCTGAAGACCGGCGTCAAAACAGGGATCACCAATGCCGAATTGAACCCCTGTATCTTATGCCACGATCTCTTTTACCGGCGTTCAACCGATGGTGGACAAAGTTGGAGCGATCCGGTTCCCATTTCGATTGAGCCGACGACTGGCTCTGACCGCATGGACATTTTTCAGGGTGCAAGCGGACGTATTTATATCGACTGGGACGAAGGTCTTGACTGGTATATTGGGCGCGGCAATGCACAGGATGTACGCATCGTCTATTCCGATGACGACGGCCTGACCTGGTCTCCCCCCATCATCCTCGACGGCGGCAACCTGATTGACCGGAAACCGATTCAAATTGCAGCCGTCGAACTGCGGGATGGCTCGTTGATGGTCGTGTGGCGTTATAACACGGATGCAGACCGGAACATTTATTATCAACTTTCCAGTGATATTGGTAAAACCTGGACTGCGCCACAAGCGATCCCCGGCATGGTCGCGCAAATTGCGGACGATACGACGCTGGACGATTACAACCTGATTATCGACAAAATTGGCACGATCCATTTGTTCGCCGTCGGCCAGCCCGATCTGCAAAGCACCAGCAACGCTGCATTATTCGACGTTGCTTACCGCCAGGGTCTATGGCTCCCACCGCAGCGTATTTTTTACAGCAACGATCAGCGCCCGGAATGGCCGAAAGCCGTGCTTGGCCCGCAAAACGATATCCACCTGTCATGGTTCATTCGTGGAACCGGACGCGATCCCCGAACCGGTAAGAAATTAGCGAACACGGACATTCTCAAAGTCTATTACAGTCATCTACCCGGCATCCTCCCATTGGAGGCAACTCAGGTATTCGCGCCTACGCGGACACCCTTTCCAACAGCAACCGTCTTCCAGAGTTTAGAGTCGACGCCGACGCCCTTCCCAACCATCGTCGTTGTAGACACCGATACATCCGTCCAAACGGAAGATCAATATGCCTCACAAACTTTATTGGGCGGCCTCATCGCTGCGGCGGCCTTTTGCGCGGGCATCGTGATTTTTATCCGAATGCGACGGGGCGGCTAACCGCATCATGCAAGTTGTTGGGCGTTTGCAAGGGTTATTTGTTATGCTCCCCCTACACATTGAATGAGCCAACAAAGGTTTATCGCGCACTTATGACAGCCGTCCAAACCACACCCAATACCCAAAAAGCTTCGGAATCCCGCAGCGCCAATCTGCAATCGATTGGGCTGGTACTCGCCAGCGTCGCCTGTGGAGCTGTCGGTCAGCTCACGCTTAAAGCTGGGATGAACAGCCTCGGCCCCTTAGAACTGACCCTCAACACCCTCGTCAGCATGGCGACCAGCCCGCTGCTGCTGGTCGGAATCGCCATTTTCGGCGTCAGCACCCTGTTATGGCTGCTGGCACTAATGAAAGCGGATTTGAGCTTCGCCTATCCGTTCCTGAGCCTGACTTATATTGCCGTGCTGGTTGGCGGCGCGGTGCTGTTTCAGGAAAAAGTTACTGTGCCCCGTGTAGTCGGATTTATTGTGATCGTCAGCGGCGTATTGATTGTCGCGCGCAGCGAGCAAAAGAAGGCCGTCTAGCGATGCGAGTCGGCATTATCGGCGGCGGCTTGATGGGCATTGCGCTGGCCTATTTTCTGGCGGAAGCTGGAGAACAGGTCACGGTTCTGGAGCAAGGTTCGGAACTCGGCGGGCTAAACGGTGAATTAAAGTTCGACGATGGCCTGAGCGTTGCTCGTTACCAACACGCTATCCTTCCGACAGATCGTCACGTCCTGGAATTATGCAAACAACTGGACATGAGCGGCGAACTCGTGTTCCAGAACGCCCAAACGGGATTTGTCCACGAACGTCAAATCCACGCGATGGCGACCATCCGCGATTTTCTCACCTTCCCGATGTTGAGTTTACGAGACCGCGTGCGGCTGGGCAATACCATTTTGCGCGCACGCAGCCAAAGTAATTGGCGCGCGCTGGATATTATTCCGGCAAAGCGCTGGTTACTCCAGGTCGGCAGCGCCGATGCCTTTGAGCAAATCTGGCGTCCGCTTTTGGAAGCCAAATTTGACGGCGTTTATGATGATGTTGCCGCTACTTACATCTGGGCATGGCTCAACCGCATGTCCGCAATACGACGTGGGCCACGTCTTCAGAGCAGCGTTGGTTATCTGCGGCGCGGGCATTATTCGCTGATTAAAGCACTGGCAGATCGCTATCTGGCAAAAGGTGGTCAGGTTGAAGTGCAAGTGCGCGTGCGCGAGATCGACATCAGCGGGGGTCAGCTTCAACGGGTGCGTACCCACACCGGCAACATGGAATTTGATGTGCTCGTCGCGGCCATTGCGACACCCAATTTTGCGCGGTTGATCCCCGGCGCGGACGAAGCCTATCTTACCCGCTTGAACACCTCCAAATATTTAGGACTCATTTGCCCGGTGCTGGTACTGGATCGGTCACTTTCACCCTATTGGACGCTGAATCTGACCGACCCTTCAATTCCATTCTCCACGATTATTGAAACACCGCACCCTGAAAAAGCCGGTTATCACGTCGTCTATTTACCGCGTTATACCGCGCCCGACAACGATTGGATGGGCGTCTCAGACGAAGACATCCGGGCAGCGTGGTTGAGCCATTTAAAGCCCATTTTCCCAGATTTCAACGAGAGCCAGATTCGCCATTTCGCGGTCAGCCGCTCACGCTATGTCGAGCCGGTTTACCACGTCAAAACGCTGGAAAATATGCCCGCCGTACAGACACCCTACGCAGGATTATATCTAGCGAATACCGCCCAGGTTTATCCCGAACTGGCGACCAGCGAAACGGCCATCGCCCACGCACAGCATGTCGCGAACATGGTGCGGCAGGGGCGCGTGACCGCCACCAACGTCGCGAATTAGACACCCCGTCAGGAACCCGCAGTCGATCAGATGGTTGGCAATCATGACAGGTCAAATTTTTCGACATTATTCGGTTAGGATTTTCAGATATTTATGATGCGCGTGCTGCTGCTCACACAAGTGCTCCCCTATCCGCCCGACAGCGGGCCAAAAGTCAAGACTTACTATGTCCTGAAGTATCTGGCGCGCCAACATAAAGTGACGCTGGTCTCGTTCGTGCGCGACAGCGATAAACCGGAATATATCCGCCATCTGGAAACCCTGTGCGAACGGGTTATCACCGTGCCCATCACCCGCTCACCGCTACGCGATTTACGCTTCCTGGGGCAAAGTCTGCTGACCGGTCAGCCCTGGATGATGCTGCGCGATGAACGCGACGAGATGCGGCAGACCTTGAAAGAACTCGCGGCGACCACCCATTTTGATGTCGTCCATGCCGATCAACTCAATATGGGGCAGTATGCGCTGCCGTTTACCAACAGCCGCAAAGTGCTCGACCTGCACAATGCCCTGTGGGTGCTGTACAAGCGTTTATCAGAAACCCTGCCGTTCACCAAACCGATGAAATATATCCTGATCCGCGATTGGCGGCTGCTCAAACAGTACGAAGGTAATTTATGCCGTAACTTTGACGCAGTTACAGCGGTAACAGAAGAAGACCGGCGCTGGTTGGTGGAAGCCGGGGCACGTCCCGAAATGCCGGTGATCCCGATTGCGATTGATACCGACGAGCAGGCGCAAATCGCGCGGAAACCCAGTGGCCCGCATATTGTCCACATCGGGACAATGTATTGGCCGCCCAATATCGACGGCATCACCTGGTTCCTGGATGAGATTTATCCGCTAATCAAGCAGCAAATCCCGGATGTACGCTGTACGCTCATCGGCGCGCGGCCACCCGCCAGCATTGTCGAGCGGATGCAGACTGATCCTTCATTGACAGTGACGGGTTATGTCGAAGATCCGCTGCCCTATCTGGCGGATTCGAGCATGATGGTTGTGCCACTGCGCGCGGGCGGTGGAATGCGTGTGAAAATTTTGAACGCGCTGTCGCAGGGTATTCCGATGGTCAGCACCACCGTCGGTTGCGAAGGTATTGCCGTGAAAGATGGCGAGGATATTTTAATCGCTGATGATTCGCAGGGATTCGCCGACGCCACTGTCCGGCTGCTAAACGACTCGCTGTTGAATGCTAAAATCACTGAAAACGGCAGAAAAACTGCCGAACAGTCCTACGACTACCGGCAGGCGTGCAAGCCGTTAGACGAAGTTTATCAGTTAAAAGTTAAAAGTTAAAAGAAAGAATCGGATACTTGGCAAGCGCACAACGTTTCGAAGATTTAATCGCTTGGCAAAAAGCGCGAGCACTCACAAAAGCTATTTATCAAGCCACTCGCCGCGATTCGTTTGCGCGTGATTTTGGCTTGAGTGGGCAAATTCAACGAGCCAGTGTATCCATCATGTCGAATATCGCAGAAGGTTTTGAGCGCGGCAATCCAGGGGATTATCAACGTTTTTTGGCAATAGCAAAAGCATCTTGCGGCGAAGTTCGTTCGCAATTGTATGTGGCATTCGATATTGGCTATCTGAGCCAGTCAGAATGGCAGGAGATTCTTGCTCAGGCACACGAAATTTCTAAAATTATCGGCGGGTTAATCGCATCGGTCTCGCGAAAGCGTCAAGGTAACACATGACCACTTTTAACTTTCAACTTTTAACTTTTAACTCAGCCGCCCAACAGGGTCTCCGATAAATCATGGCTATGCGCATTCTATTCATTTCGCCGTATATCCCGTCGCTGATCCGTGTACGCCCGTACAATATTTTGCGGGCACTCGTGGAGCGGGGCAACAAAGTGACGCTGCTGGCCTTAAAGCCTCCCGGCGATCAGGGCGAAGCGTTGGGCGAACTGCGGCAGTTATGCGAAGCCGTTTACGTTGTCCCACACAGCAAAAGCCAGACTCTCATCAATGGACTGTTGGCACTGCTGAGCGATTTTCCGGTACAAGCCGCCTACTCGCGTTCACCCGCCTTTGAACAGGCCGTGAAAACCGTTCTGAGCAGAACCACATTTGACGCCGCCCATGTGGAACATTTACGCGGTGCAGTGCTGGCCGAATCGCTTGGAAATTTACCGATTGTTTTCGACTCGGTGGACAGTATTTCGCTGCTGTTCGGTAAAGTGCTGCAAGATGCGCCCAGCCTGAAAAGCCAATTGATGGCGACCCTTGACCTGGGACGGACGAAAAAATTTGAGGGGCAGCTAACAAAGCGCTTCAAAGAAGTCACCGTCACCAGCGAAGCAGACCGGCAGGCATTGGTCGAGTTGGGCAGCGATGGCGAACATATCACCGTTGTGCCCAATGGTGTAGACCTGGATTATTTCAAACCGCAGGCCGTCCAGCGTGATCCGCTGCGCTTGGTGTTCACCGGCAAGATGAGTTATCACGCCAATGTCGCGGCGGTTGAGGATTTAGTCCTCAAAATTATGCCGCAGGTGTGGGCCAAACAACCAGACGCGCATTTGTACATCGTAGGTAAAGACCCCAGCCCCGCTGTTGTGGCATTGGGCGAACAACCGCATGTGACCGTGACGGGTTCTGTGCCCGATATGCGCCCCTATCTGGCGGAAGCCGCCGTCGCCATCAGCACCGTCCGCTATGGCGTGGGCATCCAGAACAAAGTGCTGGAAGCAATGGCGATGGGAACGCCTGTCGTTTGTTCGAAACAGGCCAACTCGGCGCTCAAAACGGTGAATGGCGAGGACATCCTGGTGGGTGACAGCCCAGAAGCGATTGCCAATCAGATTGTGGATTTGCTGGCTTCAGCCGACTTGCGGACGCGGATCGGCACAGCAGGCCGGACATATGTCGAAAACCATCATACCTGGGACAGCGCTGCCGCCCAATTCGAAATGCTCTACAAAGCTGCGGGCGCAGGACATAGCACTACTCAAACACAAAAATTGACCGCCGCCTCGTTGTAGTGGAAAGTAGGCGATATTTTCAATGGGAACACAAGTGATCGATAACGCAACCTTGGAAGACCTGTACCTGAGCCAAAAATCGGGCGTCATCGATTCGATCCGCCGCAACAGCAACACTAAACTGCGGGCGGTACGGGTCGGGTTGTTAGCCGCCGACACATTGATAATTGTGCTGTCGTTTATGATCGCTTATCAGATACGCTTTGGTGATGAAACACGAAAGTTTTTCGATCAAAGTGGTTCAGGAAATGCGCCTTTTTATTCGTCAACCGTGTATATCCTGATCCCGGTACTACTCATCATATTTATTGCCTTCCGTATGTATGATCCGTCAACATTATTTGGCGGTTATCAGGAATACACCAACGGCTTTAATGCCTCTACCATCGGGATTATGACTCTCATTCTTGCCAGTTATCTCGACCCGACGTTGCAGATCGCGCGCGGGTGGATTTTGCTTACCTGGACATTCCTGGCGTTCCTCATTTTCGTAGAGCGATTTACAGCGCGGCGCGTAATTTATATCCTGCGGACGCGCGGACATTTCATGGCTCCGGCCTATATTGTCGGCGCGAATTCGGAAGGCATCGCCATTGCCGAGCAGCTTATTGCTTCGCCGATGGCGGGCGTAAATATCATTGGCTTTCTCGACGACAACCTCCCCCCCGGCGAAGAAATTCTTCCTGGGGTTGTCGTGCATGGCTCGACCAGCCGTGCCGAATATCTGGTACGGCGCTTTGGGATTGAACGCCTGATTGTGGCGACCAGCGGTGTCCAGCGCGACAAAATGCTGGAACTTTTCCGCCGCTATGTGAACTCCGCAACCGTCTCGATGTGGTTGTCATCCGGCTTATATGAAATTTTGACGACGGGTGTACAGGTGCAGGACGTGGGATCAGTGCCGATGGTCAGCGTCAACCGGGTGCGCTTGACCGGGCCGAATACCATCATGAAAATGATCCTGGATTATGTCGGCGCGACGCTTGGGTTAATCGCCTTGTCCCCAATTTTCCTGTTCATCGCCGTCACCATGAAACTGACCGATCCCGGCCCAATCATCTACCGGCGGCGCGTTGTCGGCGTGGGTGGCAAAGTATTCGATGCTTTCAAGTTCCGCACGATGGTTGTAAATTCACAGGAAGTGTTGGACGAACTGCTGGCGCGTGATCCTGAAGCCCGCGCCGAATGGGAACAGTTCTATAAGCTCAAGAAAGACCCGCGCATCACCTGGATCGGCAACTTCCTGCGCAAGACCAGCATCGACGAACTGCCACAGTTGCTCAACGTCCTGCGCGGCGAGATGAGCATTGTCGGGCCGCGTATGATTACGCTGGAAGAAGTCGAACGCTACGGTAAATGGGGCTTAAACCTGCACACGGTCAAGCCCGGAATCACGGGTTTGTGGCAGGTAGCAGGACGCAGCGAACTCACTTACGAAGAACGGGTACGCCTGGACATGCGCTACATCCGTAACTACTCAATCTGGCTGGATTTGCAAATCATGTTCCAGACTGTCCCAGCAGTTTTGATGAGTAAGGGTGCGTATTAAACCAATTGCGGTTAGCAATTAGCAAAAATAAATCTTCCGCTCCCCAGAATAAGCGTTCACATGAGTGTCTTTATTTTTAGGAAAAAATTCCTGCTTGAATCTAATGAAATTGCTGTAGAATGTAAATATGGTGGAATAAGATATTATCTCTCCACTATCAAAATCGAACACATTACGTCGTGCCGCATCCTGGGGACAGGGTGTACCCATGTAGGGGTGTGCGCGCGAGGCAGGGGGCTAACGGCAGTCAGCCCCCTGTTTTATTCTCCGTCGTGTGTGACATCCCCAGAAATCATTGGTCGCCGCCTGTACTCATGCCCTATTAATCCTATGCGATTACCCTTCCCGTAAGTGAACAATAGCGACTTGACAGAGAAAATCGTGTAAGCTATCGTTCAGCATGAATGCCGGTTTATCAGGATGCAGTATGCAGATTAAACGAGACTATAGTCAGCCTTTTTTCAGCACCCGCCGCCGTCGGCGCACGGGAACTCGCTTTATCTTTATGTATGGACTTGTGCTGGGCGGCTTCCTGGTTTTCGTATCCAGTCAATTTGACCGGTTGCAATTAGCGGCGCTGGATGTGGTCGGCATGGCTCCCACGCCCACCGCTTTCGCCAGCACCTGGGCACAGCAGGGTTATGACCTTTACGCGCAAGGTAAGGTCGAAGCAGCAGCAGCCGCTTTTAAGCAGGCCGAAAGCCAGCAGCCCAATAACGTGAATTACCTTTACGAATACGGGCGGATGCTCCTCGAACTGGATCGGGATGCCGATGCAGCCGCAGGACGACCTCTCAGCGATGCCGAAATGGCGCTGCCGCTTGGCGATCAGGCCATCAACGCTGGCCCCCAGGACGTGCGGGGTTACGCGCTAAAGGCCAAAGCTTTGATCTGGACAGGGGATTCAGCTTCAGCCATCCCAATTGCCTTACAGGGGCGGGAAATTGATCCAACTTTTGCGCCGATATATTCGGCGTTGGCGGTTGGGTACACCAACATCGGGCGCTACCAACAAGGCTTAGATAACGGCGAAGAAGCCGTCAAGCTGGACACGATGGATGCCGATGCCCACCGCAGCTACGCAATTTCGCTTATTTATGTCGGCCTGCGCGACGAAGCCATTAGCCAGCTTGAAGACGCCGTGAACATCAATCCTAATCTGGTTGGCCCCTATTTTGAACTCGCAGGACAGTATGGTGTTGGCAATATGACTGAAGATGCCGTTGCCACCTACGAGAAAATCCTGACGATTGATCCCCACAGCGCCAAAGCTATGCTGCGCATGTGCGAATTGTATTTCAAGGTTGGTGAGGCGCGACAGGCTGAAGGCTACTGTGACGATGCCATCCAGGTCAACCCCAGCTACAAAGAAGCCTTCCGCCAACTTGGCATGGTCAATTACAGCCGCCGAAACTATGAAGGCGCAATTGATAACTTCAATAAATGTGAATCGCTTGGCTCGACTGAAATTCAGTGTTACTACCTGCGTGGATTGGCGCATTACTATCTGGCCGACGGCAAAAATGAACACTGCGATAAAGCATGGCACGACCTGAATCAATCCAGTGACATTGTAACCAACAAATTGGGGGTCTCAGGCAACGAGGCCATCATCGCTGATATTCAAAAAGGGTTGCAGCTTACCATAGACCGCTGTCCGCAATACAGTGGGCAAGCCCTGCCAACCCTACAACCCGCGACTGAAATCCCGCCCACGCCGTTAGGTGGACTCGGAGGCTAACGTATGTATTTACGGACGCCCAAACGCTATACACGCGGTCAGAGACGCAGCCCAATTTCCCTGCGCTGGTTGTGGTTGTGGATTCTGACGCCGATTGTGGCCTATGTTGGCATTCAGATTTATCAGAACCGCGACGTGATCGGGCCGCCGGTTCATCAGGCGATTTATAACATTGTAAACAGTGCCGAGAACAGCATGGCAACTGCCGCCGCCCCAACTGCTTTGCCGACCCAAGACCCATCGGAACGCTTGGCGCGCGCTGATGGCAACTGGAAAGAAGGCCGTATCGAGTCCGCCGTGCAGGATTATCAGGCAGCGGTGTCCGGCGCGCCCAATGACGTGACGGCCTTCTATCGCATCGCTTTCGGCCTGCTGCAAGAAGACAAAACAAAAGATGCACTGGACGCCGCCGAACATACTGTCACAGCCAATCCATTTTCGTCGGATGCCTGGGCAATCCGGGCGATGGCGCTCGATTGGAATGGGCGCTACGGTGAGGCCATTGCCAGCGCGTTACGGGCGCTCGAAATCGACCCCAAGAGCGGACGGGCGATGGCTTTCCTCGCGGAAGCCTATTACGATGAAAAAGAATTTGATCTGGCGAAAGAGACCATCACGCGCGCACTCGATGCCAATCCTGACAGCTTCGAAGTGAACCGTGTGCGGGGGATGGTCGCGACGTATATCGAATATGATCCGACAGCGGCCAACGGCTACTTCCAACAAGCCTATGACCTCGCGCCGAACATGCCTTATCTGGCAGTTGATCTGGCACAGAGCATGATCCCGGATTACGAATCGGCGATTGGCCTGTTGCAAGATACAGTTGAGTTGAACCCCGAAAATGCAAGTGTGCTGTACGCGCTGGGCAATTATTATTACAGCGGCATGGGTAATTTCGGTCAGGCATCGGATTATTTATCGCGATGTGTGCAGGCAGCGCCAGAAAAAATATTGTGTCAGGCATTATTAGGACGGGTGCAAATCAGCTTGGAACAGTATTCCCAGGCTGTTGAATCGTTGCAAAAAGCCATTGACCTGGGCACGACTTGGCCGCGCCATTACCTGTGGATGGGACGCGCAAAAATCGCGATGGGGGACTGCCCCGCCGCAATTCCCTTCCTGCAAAAAGGTTATGGACTGGCGCAAGACCAGGGTGACGATGAGGCAGTGACCGCCATCGCCGACAATCTGGCAGAGTGTCAAGCGCCCGTGCCCGGAGTAGAAACCACCCCGGAAGCAACAGCCCCGGCTGGCAGCGGCTAAAATAAGCAGTTTGGGGGCTTATGGTAGGGGCACGACATGTCGTGCCCTGAAATATCCTGATTTATTGTATTTTATCTCACGGACTCGGCTGCAAGCAACTCGGCAGCGCCGTCGTATCGCGCGGCCAATCGCGGCCATAAAACGCCAGATATTCCGACACATGCGCCGACCAATAGGCATCGTTGTGTTCGCCCACTGGATTCACCACATAAGTATGCGGGATAGCACGCGCGCTCAAGCGGCTGGAAAACAATTCCTGATTCACGCCTGCCAGATCATTCGCGCCGTTGTCTAGATACATGCGCAGGTTGGCCCCCGGCAGCAGCGCCGAATTGAGCGCCAATTCCAACGGATTGAACGCGGGCGGCACTTCTGCTGGATCATCTGTGAAAGCCGCACTGTGACCACCGATGATGCCAAAAATATCCGGGTGGCGCAGGGCGATGCTGAACGCCCAGAATCCACCGCGCGAAATGCCACCAATCGCCTTATGCGCCCGGTCACTCCAGGTGCAAAAATCTCGTTCGACGGCAGGCATCAATTCATCCAGAATCACGGTTTCATAAGACGGGTCAGGCGGGAAGGTATTGTCGTTAGCAATCGAACCGGTGTAGGGCATAACCAGGATCATGGGCGGGAGCGCACCCAACCGTAAACCCTGGTCAAGCGCCGCCATGATGCCCAATTTATCCCACTGTTTTTCGGTGTTGCTCGCACCATGCAGCAAAATCACATACGGGTAACGCTTTTGCGTTTTAGCATAACACGGCGGGATATACACGTTATAGCGCAGGTTTTCCCCGGCAACCGTGCTGCGGAACGGGTCAATGGTGATGATTTGCCCACCATCTTCGTCGCAGGGAACCGGTGTCGGCGTCGCCGTGACGACAGGCGTAAACGTCGGCACGGGGGTGAAGGTGACAAAAACGGTGGCTGTCGGCGCGGGCGTTTCGCTGGGCACGGCGGTGATAATCAGCGTTTCCGGCGTGGGCTGCTGCGCCAACGGGTCACAGGCAAATGTCAAAAAAATCAGTACGAAAATTAGGAAGAAGGTAGTTGGTTTATTGAGTGTCATGGTGTGGTATTATAGCGTTGATTCAACCCGCCAACAGAGTAATACAACGAAATCGCATATGACCATAGACCTTCGCGCCCTCATTTTCGACCTGGATGGTGTGATCGCGGATACCAACGCGCCGCATTATGCCTCCTGGGAACGCCTATCGCAAGACGAAAGTATTCCCTTCAGCCGTACCGTCTATACGCGCATGATGGGTTTGCCCCGTCGCGGATGCCTGGATGTGTTCCTCGGTGGTCGCCCGATTGACGAAGACATCGCCCAGGAATTTTTGGATCGCAAAAACACCTACTTTCTGGAGCTGCTCGGTCAATTTACCCCGGCGGACACCTACCCCGGCATTCGTGAACTGATCGAAGAAGGCCGCGCGGCGGACTTGAAAATCGGCCTGGGATCGTCCAGCGCCAACGCCAAGCGAGTCTTGAAAACCCTCGGTTTATACGACCTGTTCGACACCATTGGCGATGGAACCACCGTCGCCCGCCACAAACCCGCGCCCGATATTTTCATCTGGGCGGCAGCAAGGTTGGGCGTGACGGCGGCGCAAGCCATCGTTTTTGAGGATTCGGAAGCGGGCGTGGCGGCAGGACGCGCCGGGAAATTCTGGGTCGTCGGCATCGGCGATGTGCTGGTGACAGATGCCCATATTGCTGTGCCATCGCTGCAAGGCATCGGCGTGCGTGACCTGACCGAACGATTGGAATTGGCGGCTGAAAAAAATTAACTCTTGCCAACGCCAAAACAGGTCGCTATAATGTTTTCTACTCACCGCAGATATGCGGGCGTAATTCAGCGGTAGAATGCTTCCTTGCCAAGGAAGATGTCGCGAGTTCGAATCTCGCCGCCCGCTCTGCTTAAAACCTCAGCCAATCGCTGGGGTTTTTTGTTGCATCATTACAGGAATCTTGACTTCCCGCTTCGATCTGTGCTACAGTCGGCACATTCATTCGATAAGTTAAGGAGGCGTGCCATGACTGCCAGCAATTCCAACAACATCAACTTCATGAGCGCGCCGCAACCCCGCTAAACTGTCCCCTTTTGTGCTGACAATTTAACGGCTTCGGCTTGAGCGTAGCTCACACCTGCTCCGAGGCTTTTTGATTCCTCACGGCTGACGCTAATGTGGATCGTTGCATTTTGCTTTTACTCGGCAGCAGGAATTTCTTGCTGTCTAACTTTTGAGTGAAAGGAGCATTGCCATGCTTGCGCTACACATGACCATCAGCGGTTTCCGATTTTTCTCACGCCCATTTGAAGACTCACACGAGGAATCTCAACCTTGTCTTACGATTTGAATCTGAATACATCCGGTAACACCGGAATCGTCTATAAAAAAAGCACCGGTACGTATTTCGTGCATGTGGATGGTCGCATCATCCCCTGCTCGATTTCCAACCGCCTCCGTAAAGTGTTGATGATGCCGACGGCGGATCGTTCGTCCGTGCCGCATCAAAGTGTCCAGGCAGTCCGCGACATCACGTCCGTTGATCCGGTAGCCGTCGGGGATCGCGTCTGCTTCACCGACGCTGGTGATGGCACAGGCATGATTACCGAAGTGCTGCCGCGCACCAATCAACTCACACGCCGCGCCCCTGGCCCCAAACCGCTGGAACAGGTCGTGGTCGCCAATGTCGATCAGGTGATTCCGGTCATCGCCGCTGCCCAGCCCAAACCGAAATGGGGCATGTTGGATCGTTATCTGGCGGGAATCGAAGCCTGCGAGATTCCGGCGCTGATTTGCATCACCAAAATGGACGCGCTCAAAGACCGCGATACCGACGAACTCATGCAGGTTGTCGAAGATTACCGCCACATCGGCTATCCGGTGCTGCTGACCAGCGCCGCCGATGGAACCGGAATCGAAGCCTTCCGCGAAGCACTCGCCGGAAAAATATCGGCCTTCGTCGGCATGTCGGGCGTCGGCAAAACCACCGTGCTCAATGCCGTCCAGCCAGGACTCGGTTTGCGCGTCAACGAGATCAACCTGCAACTCGATAAAGGGCGGCACACCACCACCGGGCTGGAAATGTTTCCGTTGGAATTCGGTGGCAGTGTGGTCGATACCCCCGGAATCAAAACGTTCGGTTTCTGGGATGTCGATGAGGACGATATGGCGCTGTTTTTCAAAGAGATGCAGTCCTTCGTCGGGTCATGTCGCTTCGGCCTGGACTGCCGCCACGAGACCGAACCGGGATGCGCCATCAAGCAGGCGGTGGTAAAAGGCGCAATCAGCGAACGGCGCTACCGCAGCTTTTTGTACATCCGCGACCATATCATCGCGGCGGAAAAGTAAGCCATCATCCGCAAGGACATGGTTCGGCCCTGTCCTTTACACACAATTTCTGAACTGTACAATGGAGGTGTATCATGCGACACGATACCGAATTTGAAAACGAGCATGGGTTTTGAGGTTATGAGCAAGCGCCGCAAGGGCTTCCCATCCGAAACCCAGGTCAAACGCGGCCTGCGTATCATACATGGCGACAAAGAACTGCTCGAAAAACTGGGGCGCAACGATCCCTGCCCCTGCGGTTCTGGAAAACGGTTTTAAGAAGTGCTGCATGAATCAAGGTCATTTTTGACGGCAGCCGCCGCAACCAGTACGAACGGGACTGATTTTTAACGTGAGAGGGGTTCGCTCAGGTGTGAACCCTCCTGTCGCATTCATCGAAGGACAACCTTTTGGGTTTATTTGAAACACTCGATTATGATGGGCAGCTTGCCTGTTTTACCCATGCTGCCCGCGCTGCCCTCCCGGCTTACAGGTTAGCCGATGCGCACTTGCAGCCGGTAATTTACGTCAACAACGCCACCTTTCTCGTTGAGACCGATGAAGGCAAGCACTATGCCCTGCGGATCAACCGCCCTGGCCCCAAAAAAACAGATTGGATTCGATCCGAACTCGAATGGCTGCGCGACATCAACCGCCAAACGCGCCTGCATACCAACGTCCCGGTTGCGCTGGCGGATGGTTCGCTGCTCACCCATGTTCCATTGGAAGGCATGGACAAACCCGTGACCTGCACTTTATTTGAGTGGATTGATGGGCAAACGCTCTCATGGGAACAAATCAACCTGGAAAAAATTCACGCGGCAGGTGTTTTCCTGGGGCGGCTCCACGAGTTCTCAGCCACGTACAAACCGCCCACGCATTTCATCCGTCCCACCCTGGATTGGGAAGGGTTGTTCGGCGAAAACTCGCCTTATAATCCCGGTGTGGGGGCGGCCATTTTCACCGCCGATCAGCGTGCAGTATTCGCCCAGGTTGATGCGCGGGTCGGCGCGGTCATGGACGAACTCGGCCAGCAGTCCGATAAGTTTGGCTTGATTCACGCTGATTTCATCGCGAAAAATTTTTTGTTTCAGGGCGATAATTTATACGCGATTGACTTCGACGACTGCGGTTGGGGCTATTATCTCTATGACCTCGCGCCGCTGCTGACGCAAACGCGCGGTGAACTCAATTTTGCCGATATTTACGATGCCTTTTGGGACGGCTATACCGGTGTCCGCCATCTGCCGGACTCAGACCGCGCCTATCTGGAAACCTTTATCGCCGCGCGTCATCTGGCGTCCTGCCGCTGGCTGGCAGGGAATTTACACAACCCGCGCATCCGCGAACGCGCGGCAGACCTTATCGCTTATCGTACCGACGAACTGCGCCACTTTTTAGAAACCGGCGCGATTTCACACCCAGGAGAACAATTCTGATGCCGATTATTTTGCACCTCACCCCGCGCGCCCAATGGGAAACCGCGCAAACCGTTGGTTATCAGACGGCGGAATCGCTGCAAACCCAGGGTTTCATTCACTGCTCAACGGCGGCGCAGGTCGTCAAGGTGGCGAATAAACATTACCGTTCACAAAATGCTGAACTGGTGCTGCTGTGCATCGACACCGACAAGCTCACCTCGCCCTACAAATTTGAGCCGCCCATCAACCCCAAAACTGGCGAGTACGAAGCCACCGCCGACGAAGAATATCCGCATATTTACGGCACGATCAATCTGGATTCGGTTGTGCAGGTCGTGGATTTCCCGGCCAAGGCCGATGGTCTCTTCAGCCTGCCGGATACGATCAAAAATTTGGCGTAGGGGCCTGTCGGTGATAAACCCCTACGGAATTGCTTTCAAAAAATCACTTATGACTCGCTGAAAATTATCCCAATCCTCGTCGTGGATGGCGTGGCCGCATTTGAAAACTTCGAGGCGTCCTTGCGGCGCGGCATCCACCAATTTTTGCCCGTAGGCGACGGGGTTTAAAGTATCACTTTCACCCAGCATCAGCAGCAGCGGACAGGTGATCTTGGACGCAAGTCCCAGGCTGATGTCGCCGCCCACGTCGATATAGGCTTTCATGGCATTGACCCATCCCAATGTGAATTGGGCGCGGTTGGCGATGCCGTGAAACGCCATTTCTTCATCCGTAATCCAATCGCCAGGATAAACACGCTGCACCAGTGGGCGCATCTCCGGCCCAAACGAGCCAATCGCGCCGATGGTCATCACCGACTTGAAGCGTTCAGGCTGTGTCCCAGCGGCGACTAAAACTGTTTCGCCTCCATCTGAATAACCCAGAACATGGGCTTTTTCAATCTTCAGCGCATCCATGAAAGCCAGCACATCTGCCGCATCGCGGTGATAAAAGCGCAGCGGGAAATCACGCGGCTTGGGTGTCGAATAGCCGTAACCGCGCAGTGTCAGGCCGAGAACAAGATAATTGGGTTCCAGCCAATCCATCACACGTGGGAAATGTTCCGCCGCGCTGCCGATGAACCCGTGTACCAGGATGATCGGTTCGCCCGTCCCACGATCTTCGTAAAACAGGCGCGCTCCGGTGGCAATATCTGCATATGGCATAAGAAATTTTCCAGTTTATAGGGTTGGTTCGGCGATTTCCGAGTCGGGTTTCTGGGCATTCATCACATCGCCCAACGAGATGCCCGTCACGAGCAGGCCGATGACACCCCAGATGGCATAGCCGAAAATATTGACGCCATGAAACAAAAAGCCCAGCGACAGTGCCGTCGCATCCAGAGCGGGTGTGCCAGAGAGACCGACTGCCCGCCCCGCAATTTGTACAGCCGATTCAAAGATACCTATCGAGGCCACACTGACCGGGATAGCGATACTCAGCGCTGCCAGACACAATCCCAGGATCGACAGCGACAAGGTATCCACCCCATTATTCCCCGGCACGAGAATGATGTTGTTGATTCCCAGCGACAAAATCAGCGCGTAGACCGTGGCTGTCGAAATCGCCCAGGCAATCAACGACCAGACAATCGCGTGCAAAGCGCTGCGCCAATGGGTGAGTGGCTTCAAACCGTCCAGCACATGATCGAGCAAGCGCGTCAAATTGAAGCGTTTAAGGAAGGGCAGTATGCCTTCGACGATTCCTACTACCCGATGACCGAGGGCCGGGAAACGCGCGAACAAGACCAGCACCGCGAAAGCCACCACAACCGCAATCCCAAATATTTTCACAGTCGTCGTAACTTCCGGCGGGGCGCTGGGCAACCGTGACACGGTGACGACCAGCAAAATCACCACCAGCAGCGTATCCATCATGCGCTCTAAAACCACGCTGGTGGCCGCCGTCATCAGCGGCACTTTGGAACGTGTTGCCAGCACCATACGGGCAAATTCTCCCGCGCGCAGCGGCAGTTGATTCAGCAAAAAGCCAATGTTGATAATGTGGAATGCCCGCATCGAAGGCAGTTTGAAATCCAGCAGACCCGACCAGCGCACTGCCCGCGTCCATTGGCCGAGCGCGTGCAATACAAACGCGACGCCGATCCAGAATATATTCGCTTCTTTAAGGCGGGTAAGGATGTCGCTGATGGGGACGTTACGGAGCGCAAGATATAAAAACACGGCGCTCACCACGATACTGGCGATGATAAACAGCGTTCGGCGCATTACATGTACCTTGTTAACAAATTTCGCAACGAAAGGGATTGTAGCCAACAGTCCCAAAATAGCCCAATGGGGCTAACAGCACCCTAACGCAAATGCACCTTATTTTCTTCGAGCAGCCAGTGCAGCGCCAGTGCTTCGTTGACGAATACCGAGCGGCGGCGGTAGGTGTTGTTGGTCGCACGGATGGCGATGGTGATAATGTCGGCAGCTAAACGGCTGGCGACCAGCACCGACAATCTGCCGGGTAATTCCGGGCGCATCCGGGCGATGTCACGCGCTTTGCGCAGGGCATAAGTGCTGATGATGCTCCCGCGCAGGCGGATGTCGAGCAGCAACCGCCACGATTGGTCGAGCGGCCACTCCGCGAATTCCGCCGTCAAATCCGCCGACCATCCGTCGATGGTTTGAATCGTCAGGTCATAAAAGCGGTAGCACAGCGCTTGATGGTCAGCCAGCCATTCTTTGCTATACCCGGAACGTGTCTCCGTCACAGTGATATACCCCCAAACTTGGTTGCGATTTGTGTACCGGAAAAGTGCTAATTTTTATCCTGATCTCAAGGGGACATAAGGTTTTCGTAATATTATTCAGCCAAACCGAGACTACACTGGAAAAGTGAAATTATTGGATCAACAGCGTCCCCAGAAGTTGAACATACAAGGATTTATGAAATGCCCCGGACAAAACTCTTTTTGATATTGCTTGCGCTCGTTTGCGCTCTTGGCGTGGCGGCCTGTTCGCCTGCTGCCACCACCAACACACCTGCCCCGACTCAGGCCGCCCAACAAGATGCCACCCCGACAGCAGAAAGCATGGCGAGCGGCGCGGCACAAAATTCAGCCATTTCCAACAGCCCTGCGTGGTTCACCTTACCCATAGTAAATGCACAGACCGGCGAAACCTTCACCCTGGCCGACTACACCGGGAAAACTATATGGGTAGAGCCGATGGCAACCTGGTGTACCAACTGCCGCCATCAACTGCCCAACGTCGAAGCCGCACGGGTGGCGCTCAACAGCGATCAATATGTATTCATATCATTCAGTGTAGCTGAAAATGTAGATAACGCGACCCTGGCAAGCTATGTTGACGAGCAAGGCTGGCATTGGGCATTCGCCGTTGCGACTGACGACCTCACCCAGGGCATGGTGGATACCTTCGGACGCACTGTCGTCACGCCACCTTCGACGCCGCATTTCATCGTCAAACCCGATGGTTCTGTATCCGCTATAGAAACCGGCACGCCCACCACCGACGAAATTGTCGCTGAGTTAAAAGCCGCCAGCGGAGCCGCATAAATGGATGAGTTGATTCGCGCTTTCAGCCTGGGAAACGCTGCCATCCTGACGAATGCTTGTCTGCTGCCGTTATATCCGGGGTTGATCGCATTTTTAGCGCAGAGCACAGGCAGCGCCGACAGTCAACGTTCGCGGCGTGCGACGGGTTGGTTCGGCGTTCTGGTGCTGGCGGGCATTTTGACCATGATGACCCTGATTGGATTGGTGCTGTATGTTCTGGAAAAGTCCTTCGGCGATGCGCTGAGTATTTTACTGCCTATCATATACGGCATCGTGATTATTTCCGGGGTGCTGCTGCTTTTGGATCGGAATCCATTCGCCCGCCTTGCAACTGCCCAGGCTCCGGTGCTGCGTAATCCGTATATCACGGCCTATGTCTATGGGTTGTTTTTCGGCCCGATGACCCTGCCCTGCACCGGGCCGTTGATTTTGAGCGCCTTCGCCTTGGGCGCGGGCAATGCTGCCGAACTCGCCAACGGACTGCTCTTTTTCCTGGCATTTGGTCTGGGATTCGGTTGGCCGCTGCTGCTGCTGCCATTGATTGCGCTGCCATTGCAACGGCGTCTGGTCGGCTGGCTGACACTTCACCACACTCTGCTCAACCGCGCATCTGGGGTACTACTGATCGCAATTGGCGTGTTTGGCGCGCTGACCGAACTGCTCCCCAATTATCTGCCCATCGACAACGTGACCCTCGCGCCGG
>JBDTNB010000112.1:0-23588 GCA_039933955.1 Chloroflexota bacterium | reverse complement strand
GATTTGCTCGTCCATGACCAGACGGATCGTAATTTAGCGTATCTTCTCACGCAAATGGATTATCCCGATTTTCCGGTTCCCTTTGGCGTGATTTATGCCGCCGACAAACCGACTTACGAGGAGCAGTTGATCGCCCAGATTCAGACCGCCCAGGAGAAGCAGCCGGTCAAGGATTTACGCGCCCTCTACCACAACGATTACACCTGGGAAGTAGAAGCCGACGAAACCTCCGTCCGCTCCACCGACACCAATGAGATGATCGCCGTTGGCCTGGACGAAGCTTACCTGGATGACATGGAAAAAAACCTGTCGCCGGGAATCGCCGCCGCCAAATCCGAACTGCACACGGGGCTGGGGACTGACCCGCTGGCGAGCCTGCACCGGGGACGGATGCTCATCACCATCAATGCCGATGCGACCCTCGGCGAAGCCATCCGGATTATGCAGGATTCGAATATCGGCGCGCTGTTGGTGGTTGATATTCAGCAGCGGCCAGTCGGCATCTTCACCGAAAGCGACGTGCTGGCGAAAGTTGCTACGTTGGTCACGGATTTGGACGCGCATACAGTGGATGAATTCATGACGCCCAATCCCGATGTGCTGCGTGCCGATGTACCGATTGCCCACGCCCTGCACTTGATGGCAATCCATCGTTACCGCCACGTCCCGATTGTTGATGACCAGGGTATCGCCTTAGGCATCATTTCGTTCCGCGATGTCGTCAATTACATCGAAACTTATTTTGACCGCTAGCGTTTAGGGGAAATGCTTAAACAACTTCGCCCCTGAGATGTTGGCGAAAGAACGCGCCGATTTCAGTGATGGCGGTTTTGCCTTCTGGGACGAACCCGGCAAATAACGGGAATGCGTGAATCATGCCTTCCCATATTTTGAGTGTTACGTCTACACCCGCAGATTTTGCATATTCCGCATACCTGACAGCTTCAGGGCACAGGATTTCATCTTGCGAGGCGTGAACCAGCAGCGGCGGCAGCCCGTGAAAATCGGCAAATACGGGTGAGATTAACGGGTCGCTCGGATCATGGTCGCCATAATAATCTTTTGCCATCATAGCCACATCCGGCAGGCGCAGGAACGGATCACGTTTCTGGGCGTCAGCGCGCGCCGCACTCACAAATGTACAGTCCAGCATCGCGGAAATCAGGCAGGCCGCCGCCGGGAGCGGATCACCCGAATCCCGCAGTTTCAACAGCAGTGCTGCCGCCAAACCGCCGCCTCCAGAATCCCCGGTGAGGATAATATCGGCGGGATTTCGGGTTCGAATGAGTTCCCGATACACGGCGACTGCATCATCCAGCGCAGCCGGAAAAGGATGTTCTGGCGCAAGCCGGTAATCGGGCATAAAGGCCGTGACCCCCGCCGCTCTTGCCAGCCGCCCGACCAATACCCGGTGGACACGCGGCGTTTTGAGCACGTAACCGCCGCCATGCAGATATAAAAGGATACCAGTGGCCGCTGCATTGGATGGCGTGATCCACTCGCCGGGAACACCCGCGACGGAGCCAATTGTCCGGCTGATGCCACGCGGCATGGGTTCGAAAAACGGCTGGTTGGAAATTTTGCGATAGGTTTTCAGTGACAATCCTGTAGGCAGTATCCCTCTGAAAAACAGCTTCATCGTCACATAAAATAATCGCCCGCGCAGACTGACCATGAATTATTGCTCCGGGAGCCGTCTTCAAACGAGCCTATCTTTATTTCCCAATCATTATAGGTCGGAACCGGATGATTGCGCTCTTTCTTTATCCTTCCATAATGTCTTTCGCGGTACAGTACAGTTAGACTCGCATTCGCCACAGGGGGATTACTTATGCTGCGACAGGTTGGAAAATTACTGACGCTATTGATCGTTGCGCTGGTTTCGGGGAGTATAGCCGCTCAAGACTCCGGATTATCCGCCGAAAATGCCGCCAAGCTGGTTCCCATCGCGGTCTATTCCGCACCCATTCAGGCCATCAGCCCCGACGGGCAGTATCTCGTCATCGGCGAAAAGCTGCCGGGGCAGGGCTATAACGGCAAACTGGTGACTCGCGAAGGCGAAACCCTGCTCGATTTAGGCTCAACTGCCTCAGCGACTTTCGTCCAGGGCGATCAACTGCTGCATGTCAGCCTGATTAACAGCCAATCCGCGCGGGTGTATCAACTTCCTGGCCTGGAAGAAGTCGGACGTTTTCCGCTGGGTGTGCAGCCCGTCGCCCGCCGTTATGGAACCGGTTATTTTTACATCCTGAAAGAAAAACAGGCTTTTTACCAACCTGCCGATCTGACCCTTGATCCGGTTTTCCTGGCGAAGGATTTGCACTTTCCCTACGCCAATATGGTCATCGCCGAAAGCCCCGATGGGCATACTGCTGCTGTCGCTAATGTACTCGGTATCTGGCTCTATGACCTCGATAAAGGTGAAAAATCCGGTCAGATTGATTATCCAGTAGCCGCCTACCCGGAATTCAGCGCCGATGGCAAACGGCTGAGCGCCATCACCAACGAATTCAAAAATTGGCTGGCTTATGATCTCGACAGCGGTAAATCCATCACCGAGTTGTATTCTGCGCGTATGGCCGCCGGAACGATCAGCGCCAGCGGCAAATATGGCGCGGTCACTCGCCAACTCACCGATTCAGGCATCGGCGAACTCACGGTGTTTAATCTGGACAGCGGCGAGCAAATTTTCCAGACCAAGACCGCGCAGTTTGGCTATAACCCACAGTACGGCGGCGCATTCGGCTTCGCGGGCGATCTGCTGGTTTATCATGCCGATTTTAATGGCAAAACGGGCAAGGTCGCCGTCTTTAATCCCGCGTCGGGCGAGAGTAAATCCAGCGATGTCGATACCGACACTTTTATTTTCATGAACGGTCTTGTGCTGCTCTACAACTTTGACACCCAACAAACCTCGATTTTTGATCCTGCCAGCGCATCCGTCACAGTCAGTTTTAGCGGTTATCCGGTGGTATCCGATGCCGGAATCGGTGTACAAGGGGTTTTATTTGGCCTGCCCGATGATGCCCATCCAGCCTTAACTACCGTGACCGGAACGACCAAATCCGCCAATATCAATGTGCGCTCCTATCCTTCCAAAAATGGCACGCGCGTGACCGGTGCGTCCGGCGCAATTACGGCCTTAGCCCGCACGCCCGACAACGCCTGGGTTTATCTATCCTCGCACAGCGGTTGGGTCTCCACCACACTCATCACGCTCGACGGCGACATCGACTCGCTTATGGTCGTCGCACCATAAGCGAGTCGCATTAGGGGCATAGATCAGTTATCTTTAATCATAAAATGAATGGGGTAACATCTATGTCCTCAATCAAACGTGAACTCATCAAGTCAATCAATCGTTTGGATGCTGAAAAACAGGAACAGGTGCTGGAGTTTGTCCGTCGTATCGAGCAATCGTCAGCACCGAAAAACTACACGGCTCGTGAACTGATGCGGCTGCCATTTGAAGAACGAAATAAAATTGTTATAGCATCTCTACAGCGTTCTCAGGACGAGGATGTAGAGTTATTCGATGCTTATAGTGAGGCTGATTTTGACGACAACTAGCCCTCGCTTAAAGGCTGGACGTGGCGAAATCTGGTCGGTTAATTTTGATCCAACCGTCGGTGACGAAATTCAGAAGACACGCCCTGCTGTCATCTTAAACGTAACTGCTGCTTCTCGGCATCGATTGCAGATTGTTGTTCCCATTAGTGTTGGCAGCCAAAATTCCAAAATGATTTTTGGATGATTTATTTACCAGTCACACCGGCAAATGGGTTGGTTAATGATTCGGCTGCAAATGCCTTTCAGATAAAATCGGTTTCTGAAGATCGTTTCGTCAGAAAAATTGGGATACTTGAACCTGTACTCGTTGATGACATCGCGACAGCCGTTACCCTTTGTATCGGATTCAGTCCTCAGATTTATACTTGACATACCCCTGATTTTTTACAACTTTTCATAACTCTGCAATAACTTTTTAAAATCCAATTCTCGCTTGCCAACCGTACAACAGATACGAGTCGCGCCACAAGCACGGCTTTGCTATGCTAGTACCATAACCCAATGCCTACCATATGGAGCGAACATGGATTATTTACAGCCACAAGGTTTCCTCGGCACGGGCGCGAGCCTGCTTGCCGACCTGACACTGCTGGCCTATGTTTTATTAATCGTGCCAGGGATCATCGCCGGATTTGTGTTCGCCAAACGGGGCAAACACCGCCCTCATCACCGCGCGACCATGATAACCATTACCGTCTTCAATTGGCTGCTCATTATTTTTCTGATGATCGTGGCTTACCGTTTTGATGTGCTCGGCAATATCACCGACCAGCCCGGAAATCCGCGTTATTTGCTGCCGACCATACACGGCATTCTGGGTTTGGCCGCCCAAGTCCTCGCGACTTACGTTATCTATCGGATGCTGCGCGAAGATATGCTGGTGGCGCGTGGCAAGGCACTGGGCGAAAGCAAAGACCAACTCCGCAAATACTGGTTTTTGAACGCCAAACCCTTGATGAGGCTGACGATTTTGCTGTGGCTGGCGACAGCCGTGTTGGGCGTGTTTAATTATCTGATTCGCTACGATGTACTGCCGACTTACGCTAGCAATCAGTCGCCGCCCGCTTTGACCGAAGAACCCGCCGCGACCACCGAACCAACCGCGACGGAGTCCCCGGCAGTGACGGTTGAACCTGCTGCGACCCTGGATGTCGAAATGACGGAGGACGTGGAGATGCTGCTGCCCGCTGTAACGGAGGACTCGCCTGAAATCATCGCCCCCGCGACCACGTCCGAACCGGCAGTTACCCTTGAACCCGGCGACGATAGCAGCGGCATGGGGATGGGCAGCGACGGCTAGGCGGGACAATATATTGACCGTTGAAATTAAATTCGATAATAGGATAAAAAGGACGAAATATATTTCGTCCTTTTTATCCCCGTTTGGTAGGGACACAGACCCGACAGGTCGTGCCTCATAGTCAGCAACATTTACCGGACTATTGAGTCACCATCAATATTTCTAATGATTATTCATATCCCCATTTACGTTTTTCACGCAATGGGCTTCATTTCGCAGAAACATTAAGTAAACATTGCGGAAAATTTGTACAGGGCATCTGCTTCCGACATATGGAAACAAAAACCCGCTGACGGTGATTGTCGCAGCGGGTTGTGAATCGTGAGGAAAGGGGATGTAACTTACTGTGTTTCGGGAGTCAGGTAATTGAGCGATGAATCTTGCCGCGCCAGAAAATTCAATCCGTCTTCGAGCGTGGAAACCGGGTGATACTGGACACCACGTATCCACGACATCATCCGCGCCATAGAACGCACGACAGGGTGTAACCCGATCACGACCATCCAACCGGGGATACCAGCGGCAATTTTCAAGCGATTGAGTTCATCAAAACTGACTGGAAATTCCGTGACCTGGCGCACATCCACGATTACATGAACAGGGGGTAGACCCTCTTCTGACCGCTGCCGCAGTGCTACTTCAACTGTTTCAACATCCGCCAATTCCAACGCGCCCTGAAAACGTTGGTAGATGACGCGGCCTTCTTCGTGCCAGCTAACTTCAACCGTCATGTTATTTGCCCCCAAAACCTTATGGTACTAAGGTACTCTCTATACTTTACAACAAAACTGGCTTTGGCGCGCTAAAGAAGTTGTGAAATAAGTATAAAAATCACTATAAATCTTAAGCATCGAACCAGCGCCGCGTGCGATATTTTTCGGGCTTCAAATCACGTTCCAGGCGCAGGTGAAAAATGCGTCGGCTGACCCATAATACTGGTTTATTGGTGCGTGATCCGCCCATTTCAACATAGTGTAAATAATCCTGAATGGCTAACATGCTGCTGCCCTTCAGGTCATACAACTGCCCGCGTTCAACGTATAGGTCAGGCACGGCGGGTTCCAGGCTGATTACGCGCGTATAATCGGCAATCGCTGCGTCATATTCCCCCTGTGCCCGCAGCACCTCTGCCCGCCGGATATAAGCAATGGGTGCTTCAGGTGCAATTTTAACCGATTTACTGTAATCTTCCAAAGCCTCGTCCGTTTCCAGCAGGAGACGGTGTAAATCCCCGCGTGCATGATAGGCTTCGGCATAATCCGGGTTGAGTTTGATGGCTTTCGTGAAATCCTGCATGGCGGGCGCATATTCGCCCAGTTCAAAATGGGCCGCGCCCCGGTGAAAATAAGCCGATTCGAGCAGCGGCGTTTTCAGCTTGATGGCCTGGGTGTAATCGTCCACTGCGGCAGCAGCATCGCCTAATTCCAGGTGGACAAAGCCCCGGTTAGAATAGGTTATGGCGCTGTTTGCATCCTGCTTGATCGCCATATTGAAATCGGCAACCGCCAGATGCAGCTTGCCCTCGTTGCGCCGTGCCAGACCGCGCAAATTATACGCATCGGTATAAGTTGGATTCAACTTAATCGCCTGAGTGAGTTCTGTGATGGCTTTACGGTTGCTGCCCCGGTTCACCGCGTCCAGCGCGCGCTGATAATGTTCCGCCGCCGTCAGGGTTTCGGCGGGCGGCTGTACTTTCTTTGGCATATCGACCTTGTTCACTAATCTGCCCCGCCGCAACTGTAGATCGAAACCCTGATTCGCGCAATCCGAAAAATTACACTTTTCCGATTTTTTTGAGCATTCCGCTGCCTTCAGAGCATATCTAAATGAATGTTTAAGAATTCAATCCAAATATTTTTGGTACACAATCTGAAGCTGTGGTAGGCTGAGAGAGGATTTGCGAAGTCTGTGCATATAAACATACCGGCGTTCGAGCAACGCCAGACTTGACCAACATGGCCGATACATCAACCCACAACCCGCTGCCTGAACCCCGCGCCCGCTGGCTGGTCGTCGCAGGTATTGTCGCGGCAATCACCGGTTTGGTGACAGCGCTGTTTGCCCGCGCCCGCCTCGCCACTCGCTCTGCGCTGGTCACAGATGAACCTAATGGGCCAATGGCTATCGAGTCGGCTTCGGTAGGGTTAGGGACGCCGCCGCGACCTGTCGTGCCTTCCCAGATACGCCCCGCTTCCCCACGCCGCACCTTGACCTTCATCATCCTGACCGTTCTGGTCGCGCTCGTGCTGATCGTCCTGCAAAATGCGGAGTCACCGTTGGCTGTGCCGCTGTTTGTGCTGATGCTAGCAGGTGCGGTGATTCTGGCGCTATCCCGCCTTGTCACGCGGCCTTCACTCACCCATGAACTCGAAAAACCATTAGTAGGGGCACGACAGGTCGTGCCCGCCTCCCCATTTCGTATCCTGGCCTTTATGGTGCTGACGGTTCTAGTCGCCGTACTGTTGATAAGCCTGCAAAATGGTGAATCGCCGCTGGCTGCACCGATATTTATCGCGGTGGTGATTGGTGGAGTCATTCTGGCGGTTGCCAGCGCGCCAGCCGACGCCCGCCGCATCATTCTGACGCCCGCTTTGGCGGCTGGGGTGGTTTATCGCTCCGCCAATACCTTCTGGAAATCGCTGGTCGCGATCCTGGTTTTTTACCGCTTCCGCATTGCCGCCTTGAGTGCTTTTGCCTCATTAGGGTTGATGATACTGTGTTCGCAGGCTTTTCAAATCGCCCGCATCAACCGTACCGCGATTGATGAACCCGTCAAATATATGCTGGCTGGCGGCATCGCGCTCGGCATCTCCATCTTTTTTGCCCGTCCCAACATAGCCCTGCCGACGCTGCCCGCCCTGCAAATCCACGTCTTTGCCCATGTGAACAAATGGATCGCCGGCCTCGGCGTCGCCGTTTTACTTTTCCTATCCGTAATTAACGGCAAAGCCAGCGCAACCCAGGGCATCAATACCGACACCCAATTCTGGCTGCTGATTCTAGGCATCTCGATGGTCGTCATGGGATTATCCGGTTGGCAGCCCTTGCTGCGCCTCCCGCCCCTCAAATGGCGTCTGCTTTTCCTGGGGATGCTGTTGGTGGTCGTCTCAAATGTGGCGACTTTTATCGTCAGCTTTGGTGTGTTCCTACCCTGGGCCAATGACATTATTAATGCCATCGTATTCGTGATGGTGCGCCTGGGCGATGTGCTGGTTTTTTGGGCGTTCGTCCCGCCGCAGGTCAAGCTGCCACGTCCAACCCTGGAATTCAACCGCCGCAATGTCATCTGGCTTGTCGCCGCGCTCAGTATTGTCTATGTACTGGCATCGCTAGGTGGTACAATTTTTCTTGATCTGGCCTTTGCGCTGGCGGTCAATCAATATTTCTGGGTCATCATCACACTCGTCAATTTCGTCCGGGTTGTGGCTTTGGCCTTCTACAACCGCCTCATGGACGAACAGCCAGCAGACCCGCCATCAACAACCCTTGAACTTGATACTCAAAATCCTGAGCTGACTCAGCCCACAGTACACACATCTCGGCGCATTTTTCCACGAATATCCCATTACGCCGTGCTGACGACGATTATCCTCGTCGCGATCTTCGCTCGTTTTTACTTGCTCAACGACACCATGCGCTTCCTGATCGACGAAGAATCGTTCATCGGCGCGACCCATTATCTGCGTGCTGTCCCGACGATAAAAATCCTCGCGCCCTTCAGCAGCATCGCGGCTTTCCCTTATATGTACCCCTATCTCCAGTTGCACACCATCGACATCTTTGGTAAAACGCTGGCGGGATTACGGGCGGCAAGCGGGATCATGGGCGTGTTAGGCGTTATCGCGCTGTATTTCCTGGCGCGAACCCTGTTTGACCGCAAGACCGCCCTGCTGGCGGCCCTCTTTTTGGCGGTACTCCCGGTACACATTCAGTTCAGCCGTATCGGGATTTCAGAAAGCGCCAGCCCGGTGTTCGGGACACTAGCCTTTGCTTTTATCGGGCGTGGGCTGCTGCGTGGCCGCCGGACAGATTTCGCCATTGGCGGTGCGATGCTCGGTTTGACCCATTATTTCCATGAAGGCGGGCGCTTGTTGTATACCCCGCTCGCCATCGCCTGGGTCGCCGCTTGTCTCATATTCGCCCTTCGCCAACGGAATACACCTCCGCTCTACAACCTGGGAACGCGGGTACGGTTGATGGGCGGGGATCGTTGGCGAAATTTGCTGGTTGCTTTCGTTGCGCTCGTCATTGTCGCCGCACCGATTTACTATACGTTGATCGTGCTTCAAAGACCGTTGTTCGCGCGTATGGTCAATAACAATTCAGGACTTGGCTCGACCTATTGGAGCAGTCTATCCGACCCGGTAAAGTTGAATGAGCATATCCAATGGCATTTACTTCCGGCTTTCCAGGTGTATGTCAATCAGGTCGATAACACCTTGTTTTACGCTGACGAAAATGCCTTCATACTGCCCGCCTTGATCCCCATCTTTTTATTTGGCGTATTTTATGCCGTCTGGCGCTGGCGTTCGCCGGGGATGCTGCTCCTGCTCATGTGGCTTTTGAGCACCTCGCTTGGCAACAGCTTGATGGTGGACAGCGCCGGATCGCCGCGCTATGTCATGGTGTTTCCAGCGTTGGCGTTGGCCTGCGCGGTGGGTTTACGCTATACCGTCCCGCTGCTGATTCGCAATGCGCGGCGCGCGGCGGTGCTGATTGCGATTGCGGCGGTTGGATTGGCCTTCGTGCAGGTGAATTATTTTTTCAACGACCATCTGCCCGCCTATAACATCACGTTCCGCGCTGCCAAAGCCAGCCCGGACGGTTACGATGCCGCCCTGCGATCAATGGATTTTCCATCGGGCACGAACGTCCACATTATCAGTGCCAATTTGGTCACGCAGATCGAGTCGATTGGCCTGCTCGGATTACGCCGTGACGACTTGTATCTCGATACGCTGACACCAGACGACTTTACCGACGAATATATTGGCGAACTGCGCTGCCGTGTCGATCACGCTTTCTTCATTGAACGCACCGATTTCAGGACGTTGGATAAACTGCGCACCAATTTCTTCCTGCGCGAAGCCCAACTCACGCCTTACGACGACTTTTTACCCAGTCAGCGTTTAATCCTGTTTTATGCGCCCTATCTGAAGGGTACTGAGAAAGCCTATGATCGAAAATGCTAACCCGGTGCGCTGGCTGGCCTTTACCGGGATAGCCGTTCTCGCCGCACTGCTTTTGATGCTGCTCCCTTATCCGCTGTCCACGCTGGTGCTGCTGGTCATGCTGCTGATTAGTGTGCAGCTTGCCGTCCGTTATACAGATAATACCTGGGGCGGTCTGCTGCATAATCTGTGGGCAAGAATCGGCATTGTCTTGCCAACTTACAACGCCGCTGCCAGCGTGCCCCAACCCCTCGCGCGGCCTGAAATGCGACGCATGTTGGTGGCTGGGTTTGGGATGCTGGCGCTTGTTTTCATGGTCGGCAGCGCCTTGAATTTTCGTGCCGAAATGCCCGACGAGGTTGTGAATACAGCCTTCGTCTGGATGTTTGCTGGCGCGATTGCCCTGGGTTTGGCGCTCTGGTTGGCGCGGGGCTATGCTGACAGCCTGCTGCCGCTCCCCACTTTGGCGGAAAAAACGGCATCTCAGACCCGCATGAACTGGATTTTGACCGGGGTGAGCCTTCTGCTGTTAGCCGCCCTGGTCGAAATCAATACCGGTTGGCTGCAAATTGGCTTCCTGGCGAGCGTTTCCCAGCACATCCAATTCGCCATGTTCGTGATCGCGCTCGTTGTATTAGGCGCGGGATTTTGCGGCTTTCGTGTTTCGAAAATCCCTCAGGAATGGCGCACCTTACGGGGAGCGCTGGCAAAATTCGATGCCCGTTCCAACGCGCTCACCATCATTTTGGTGCTGGCGATTACTACCCTGGCGGCCATACTGCGTTTCTGGCAGTTGGGGCAAACCGCGCGCTTCGAGGTCGATGAATTGCAGGCGGTGACCGCCGTGAACCGGCTGCTGAGTAACCCCAATGTGCGCATCCTCACGGTCATCAAACCCCTACACTGGAATTGGGCATGGCTTTTCCCCTATGTCGAAACCCAATTCGTCAATCTCATCGGTCACAATTGGGCGGGTTTGCGCGTGATCGGTGCGCTCTTCGGAACCCTGACCATTCCGCTGCAATATGCGTTGGCGCGTGCCTGGTTTGATCGCAAAACCGCGCTCATGGCGACTTTGCTGCTGGCCGTGTTTCCGGCATTTGTCCATTTCAGCCGCTTCAGCCTGATTAACATTGCCGATCCGCTGCTGGCGGTCTTGATTTTTGGCTGTCTTTCCTGGGCGGTGCGGACGAATCGCCGTGTCTATTTTGTCCTGGGCGGGATTTTTCTGGGGCTGTCGCAGTATTTTTACGAGGGCGGACGGCTCCTGTATCCACCGCTGGCAATAGCCTGGTTTGTCGCGTTGGCCGTTTTCTGGCGGCGGGATTTTAACCGCCGTTATGCGCTGATGTCGCTGCTGATTGCGCTGCTGGTCGCCCTGCCGTTTTATCTGACCTTAGAAGCGCAGGGCAGACCGTTTGGCGAACGCTTAAACGATAACTTCATCGGCTGGGCGTTTTTTACCACACCCGGAGAACCGGTCATCCGCCATATCATCCAACCGTTTTTGGCTTTCGTCCACGATCCCGACTGGCGTTTTGCCTATCTGTATTATGGCGGCAGCCAACCGCTGCTGCTGTGGTATATGGTCATCCCGTTTTTGCTGGGTTTCGTTTACATGATCTGGCGCATCCTCAAGCCGGGGATGCTGCTGCTGGCCTTGTGGATTGTGCTGGCAGTGCTGGGCAGCGCCTTAGTGCGCGACAACGGCATGGTGGCGCGTTATCTGGGGCTGTTCCCGGTGCTGACGATATTGGTCGCGGTGGGTATCCGCTATCTTTTGCCGTTAATCTGGCCGCGCGAGGGTCGTTTGCCCGTCCTGGCGATGGGGCTGCTGGTCGGAGTATTTTCTATCGCGCAGGTCAATTATTACTTCGGAACGCATCTGCCCCAGTATGAAGTCTATTTCCGCCAATTACGCCCCGGACGCGATCTGGACGATGTTGTTCTGCGCGCGTCGCAGCTTCCGTCCGGCACGCAGGTACACATCATCACCGATTGGCCGGAAGTCGATAATTATTACAAAGATCAGGTGTCGTGGACGAGTGAGTATTTTATCGGCAAAAAGTCGCATATCTCGCTGGATATTTTAGGGCAGGACGACTTTACCGAAGATTACCTGTCGCAGCTATCACACATGGCTAATCAGGCGTTTTTTGTCGTCCCCGATGATGCGGCAGTTCTGGATCGCATCAGCCACCGTTTCCACTATTCAACCGGTGAACCCAGCCCCTATGCCGATATTCCAGCCGATGAACAATATATCCTGTATTATGTCCCGTCATCACCATGACACAATATCGAAAAACCGATTCCCATTTTCAACACGTTCACCAATTCTCGCCTGAAACCTGATCGTAGGTGTCCATGCAAAAACCATCTACTCAGCATTCGCCGGTTCGCTGGCGTTGGGTCATCGCCGCCGCGCTCATTCTCGCGCTCGATTCTGAGGTCAGCGGTGGGTTTCTCGGCCTTACATGGCTCTCTGCCATGTCAGCGCACCTGCAAATTCTGCTCTTCTGCATCGCCATCGCCTGCCTGATTTACGCCTTTGCTGAAAAACCTTTGCTCTCCATCTTTCATCGTGCGCCAACTAGTCAGCAGGAATCACTTTCGCCTTCAACTCAGCACTCAGTACCCAGCACTCAGCACTTGTCTTCCCTCATTACTCGTCACTCGTTGCTCATCACCCTCTTCCTCTTCGCCCTGCTGCTGCGCCTCTGGCACAACGGCGCAGCCATCCATACCCTCGTCGATGAGATGAATTTCGTGTCCGGCATGACCAACTTCTGGAAGCCTGACCCGGTTTTGATCCTCACGCCGATGGACAACATCTCGCCCTATACCTGGCTGTTTCCCTATCTACAAGCCAATTTTGTCGCGGTGTTTGGCCGCAATATGGAAGCCATCCGCGCCGTGAGCGCCCTGGTTGGCGCGCTCAATATTCCAGCCTTGTATCTCTTGGCTGTCACACTTTTTAATCGCAAAACAGCACTGGTCGCCGCTTTTTTGTTAGCCGTTTTTCCGCCGCATATTCACTTCAGCCGCATTGCTCTCAACCAGATTGCCGATCCGCTTATAGGGACGCTGGCGCTGGCCTTTCTCGCGCGTGGCCTGAAGTATCAGCGCCGCCTGGATTACGCCCTCGCCGGGATTTTTCTTGGCCTCACGCAATATTTTTTCGAGGGTGGACGCCTGCTCTATATTCCCCTCGCCGCCATCTGGTTCATCACCGTCTATCTGTTTGTCCGCCCCGATGAGACGGTAGGGGCACGACATGTCGTGCCCCTACGAAAAATAGGCTACACCATACTCTGTACCCTTCTCCTAGCCGCGCCGGTCTATTACACTTTGTTCGCCATCCACAAACCGCTCACCGGGCGCATGGACGCCTCTGGCCTCGACACCAATTTCTGGAACACCTTCAACACATCGCCGTTCGCGGGCGGCCTGAATTATCTCGTGAATCATCTCTCGCCCTCGATCCGGGTCTACGCGCTGCTCCCCGACGCGACGCGCTACTACGGCGGGCACACCGCGCTGATTTTGCCGCTGCTCGTACCGTTTTTTGTCATTGGCCTGCTGATTGTGTTGCGCTACAGCCGTTCGGCTGGGAATCTGCTCCTGCTGTTGTGGATACTTGCCGTCTCATTGGGCAACAGCCTTCTGCTCGTCAGCAGTTCCAGCACCCATTATGTGGTCGTCTTTCCAGCGCTGGCACTCATCATCGCCCTCGGCCTCTGCGCCACCCTCGATTGGCTCCCAAAGCGTTTTTCATGCTTTTCTTTCTCCCCCTCACCATCGCATGGAGACGGGGCGGGGGGTGAGGTTCCTTTAACTGAAAACTCGTCTTCAACTCAGCACTCAGTACCCAGCACTCAGCATTTTTCTTTTACTTGTCCCTCATCCCTTATCCCTCGTCCCTTCCTTTTAATCATTACTATCCTTTTCCTCCTCGCCGTCTATCAACTTGCCTACTATTTCGGCCCGCACCTCGCAAATTTTGACGCCGAATTCCGCGAGACACGTCCCAACCACGACATCGAGGATGCGGTCTATCGTTCGCTGGATTTTCCGCCCAACACTCAGGTACACATCATCGGACTCGGCAAATTTGATGTCGGCTATGGCCTCAAGTTCGCTTATTTTTTCCGCGACGACCTGCCAACCGACAGCGACATCAGCGCCAACCTCACCCGCAAGTGGGTGTCCAACCTGCCGCGCAACGTCGATCAAGCTTTTTTCTTTGAGACCGAAGACATCGACACCCTGGAACTGCTGCAAGCTACCTTCAAATCGGCTCTGGAAGGCCCGTTCTTCAGCCCGTACAATGTAGCCCCGCAGCGTCAGTACGTCTTGTTTTATGTGCGGCGTGTGCCGTGATGGATAACCGCTGTTGAGGAATGCACCGCCCGACCACAGTTTTTTGCGGATATTATTATTGCTCGCGTTGATGTGTGGACTCGTGCTCTTGTTTTTATTCCTGTTGGTGCTGCCGCCGGTCAGCGCCTTTCTGGGTCTGATGGTGCTTGGCATAATCCTCGCGGCGCGTCGTATGGGTATGGATATTAGCCTTGTACCGCGTCTGTTGACGGCTGCCGCATTCCTCATGTTCTGTAGCAGCGCCTACTTTTTTCGCCCCATGCCGATGACGAACTTGCTTGACAAAGCTACGTACTTTTTGGTCGCGGGCGGTCTCGAATTGTGGACGGCCATCTATTTCAACCGTGCCAAAATCCGCGCCCCGAAAGCCGTCACCACGAGTCCCGCGCCCGTTGAAGCAGTTGCGGAATCCTCGCATCCCGATGCTTTTCTGACATTCATCGGTCTTGCCGCCCTGGCCGTCCTGATCGAGATCAACGGTCAATTTCTGAATATCGCATTTCTGCAAAGTGTTTCTATCCATATTCAATTTATACTTTTTATATTCGGTCTTGTCGGCCTGACTCTGGGATTCGCCGGAGTAAAGCTGCGCTTTCCGCGCCAACTGCCGCAACCCCAATTGAAGATTTTTATACCGAACCGCTATCAGCTCTTGCTCATTGCCATTACGCTGCTGGCCTTCGCCCTGCGCACCATCAATCTGGGCGGAGCCGTCCACCATTTCATCGATGAAATCCATTTCTCGACAGCCGTGATGAATGTCCGTGTCCCCAACAATACCATCCCCTTGCTGACTCCCTTTAACAGCGTGACTGCCTTCACCTGGTTGTATCCTTATGTGCAGGCTTGGGGCGTCGGTTTGCTGGGACGCAATTTGGAAGGACTGCGTCTTCTCAGCGCCGTTGTCGGGACATTGGGTATTCCCGGACTCTACTTTCTCGCCCGTGAATTTTTTGATTACAAGACCGCCCTGTTAGCCGCTCTGTTATTAGCCGTTTTTCCGCCGCATATTCAATTTAGCCGCATCGGCTTGAATAACATTGCAGATCCACTGTTCGGAACACTGGCATTGACCTTTCTGGTGCGTGGCTTCAAATATCATCGCCCTGCCGATTTCGCTTTCGCTGGCGCTGCCCTCGGTCTCACGCAATATTTTTACGAAGGCGGACGTTTGCTCTTTCCGCTGCTTATCCTGCTTTCGCTGTCTTGGTTCATGCTTGTCAAACCCCGCTTCTTTTCTGAATCGGATTCAAATCCCAAGCCCCAGCCGCCCGGTAATAACTTGTCTTTAATGGGCAACGGGCAACTGGAAACTAAAAACCTATCTTCACCTCAGCACTCAGTACCCAGCACTCAGCACTTTTCTTCACTCATCACATTCTTCGTGACCGCCGCGCTCATTGCCCTCCCGGTCTACAGCACCCTGATCGCTACCAAACAGCCGTTTGATGCCCGCTTCCAGACCGTCGGCGTGGGCGGCTCCTACTGGATGCGTGTGGAACAGTTAGGCAAGCCGCAAACGCTCGAAGAACATCTGCTGATTCCCTTTCTGGTCTATGTATACCAGCCGGAAATCGCACTCTATTATGGTGGCGAACAGGCCATGCTTCTGCCCTATGTGGTTCCATTTGTGCTGATCGGGGTGCTGGCGCTGCTGGCCTACTGGCGCACGCCGGGGGTGATTCTGGTGGGGTGGGTCGTGTTGGCCTCGATGGGCAACATGCTGCTCACCGAATCGGCCATTTATGCCCGTTATGTAGTGGTATTTCCAGCGTTGGCGCTGCTGGCTGCTGTCGGGATTCGAACCTTAACTGTGCTCTTATGGCCGCAGAAATCGCGCTGGCGAACCGGGGTTGTCATGCTGGTGACGGCGGTGCTGTGCATCGGTCAGATCACCTATTTTTTCGGGCCACATCTGGCGCGCTACAACGAGCAGTTACGCCAGACGTTCGACAGTGAAGACGCGATTTTCCGGTCAGCCGATTTTCCCTGGGGGACGCAGATTCACGTCATCGAGGCCAATACACCCGGTCAGGTGTATTTATCCGGCCTCGCCAATTATCTGACCGATGGCCTGACGGTATTTGTCCTGCCGCCCGCTGATCTCACCGCCGCCTATGCCAACGCCCTGTCGCACAGTGTCGATCATGCCTTTTTCGTCGAACCCTATGACGACGCCTCGGTCATTTTGCTGGCGAAATATTTCAAGCTGGAAGGCCCATTCGACACGCCCTTCAACGTCCCCATTTATCGCGAACTGCGCCTCTACTATGCCCATGCCACCGTCCCAGCGGGGTAGGTGAATCCCTATTTTTGCTTCAATGGCGGTTCAACCTCGGTTTTGATTGTGGTATCCAGTTCAGCCTGGATCGTCGGCTTCGTGCGCTGCGAACGTGCAATTAACCGGCTCAAATTACGCCCGATGAGTTTCAGCCGTCGCTCATGGTTCATCGTTTCGCTGGTTAAGCCCAGTGTCCGCGCATCAACGGTGTTCGTCAGCCATTCTTCCAGGATACTCACCAGCGACAGGTTGAACGTCCATACCCCGTTGAACTGCCGCTGCTGGTCGGGATCATCAATGTGAGTGATTTCTTCCGTCGCCAATGCACTGGCATAATCCCGACCATACGATACCAGGAACCATTCTTTTGACAATTGGTCGGACGGCGCTAAGGGTACATAGGTGATGTTGGGGATGCTCGGTAATTCTACGTCCATCACGCCGAACACATAAATGGATTCTGCCTGAGCCGCCATCTCCGTATAGCGCGCAATCTGCGGCACAAACTTGCTCATCCGCTGGAATCCGGCGAACACCCGCGTGCGTGCTTCGTCAACCAGCGTGGAATTCTCGATTTCGTAGCTCACTTCGGACATTGTTTGCCGGTGACGCAGGATAGTGTTCTGATTTTGCAGTTTGTTAACCAGCTTATATACCGAAAATGCAGGATCAATTGAGACGGGCATGAGATTATTTATCCTCAGAATTGGCTGACGCAACAGATGCGCTTGTTTACACCCGTCATCATATCAAATTCTGACCCGCTTTACCCGAACAGAAGGTGAAAAAATGATGAAAAATACCTATTCAACTTGCTGAGTATGTGTGAAATGTAGAGGCGTATCTAACATGCCCCAGGCAAAAGATCACTCCTCCACCGCCGCCGGTTGATCTTGTAATTTCCGCACGGGTGAGAAGAACACCCAGGCCACCGACACAAACCCGCCGATCACGCCTACGAAAATCGTCGGGCGCAAACCGATAGCCTCGCCCAATGCGCCGCCGATGAGCGACCCAATCGGGATCGTGCCCCACACCAAAAAGCGCATACTCGCATTCATGCGACCCAGCAAGCGGTTGGGTGTGATCGCCTGCCGCAGGCTCACCTGATTCACGTTGTAAACCACATTGCCGAAACCGCGTCCCAACCCAGCGATAATCAGTAAGGCGACCACAATCGCTAGGTTGCCAGAAAACAGCACCGGCAGGCACATCACCTGGATCAACAGTGCCGAGCCAACAATCGTCCGCCCCAGACCGACTCGTTTGGCGACCCGGCTGGCGAATAACGCACCCAGCAGTGCCCCCGGCGCGCCCGCCGCGAAGATGAGACCCAGTATGGCGGGAGGCATGTTCAAGTCGCGTGTCAGATACAGTACAAAAATCGCGTTCCATATGCTGTTAAATAGGTTCCCCGTGCCTGTGCAGCCCGCAATTGACCACAGCAATCGGTTGCCGAAGATCACGCCCAATCCCTCACGGATTTCCCGCCAGATGTTGGCTGGACGTTCGTCTTTATGGATTTCCTCTTCCACATCGCGGATTAGCCGCAGTGAAATCGCCGAGAACAGAAACGACACCGCATCGAAAATGATCGCAACCGGCGCAGTGAGTGCTTGAATAAGCGCTCCCGCAATTCCCGGCCCGACAATTTGCGCCGCCGAGCTGCTGATTTCAAGTTTGCTGTTGCCTTCTACCAGATGTTCCCGCCCCACCAGCGCGGGCAAAAACGCCTGATACGACACATCGAAAAATACCGTCAGGACGCCAATCAGAAAGGTCACCACATATAAATACTCGATGGTCAGGATACCCGCCAACAGCGCCACCGGAATCGACCCCAACAGCAAAAAGCGTCCGAAGTCAGCCGCCATCAGTATCGGGCGGCGGCGTACCCGGTCTGCCCACACCCCCGCGAACAACCCGACCAGCAAGAAGGGCAGCATTCCCATTGCGCCCAGGACACCCATCTGCCCCGGAGTCGCCTGCAAAATCAACACCGCCGTCAGTGGCAGCGCCAGATTGGTAATCTCCGACCCGAACACCGAAATCGTCTGTCCGACCCACAATTTTACGAACTCTGGATTCCGCGTCAGGCTTGTCGTCTGCGTCATCTATTTTCCCTTAACAATAATGATCCGGGGATAGTATAAAGACTCTCATCCCAATCAGATAGACCCACATAAAATGATAAGGACGCGATCCGTCGCGTCCTTATCATCTCTATTCTTGCTGCGTGCTTGGCGGTTTAATTCCGCTTTTGTTTTACCGCCGGGGCATATCGCGCACGCCGAACCGCGACAAATCCATACCCCGTTCGTAGGTTGTGCCATCCGGGAGGATTGCACCATTCAGATTAGCGTCACGGAACGAAGCATCATGCAAAATCGCGTCTTTCATGTCGGCGTTGACCATCCGTGCATCGCGGAAGTTGGCGCTCGATAGGTTCGCCCCGCTCAAATCTGCGTCGGAGAAATCGGCATCGCGGCAGTTCGCATCGCTGAGGTTGGCCTCGCGCATTTTGGCTTGCATCAATTTCACATCGCGCAAATCTGCCGAGGATAGGTTGGCAACCTCCAAATCTGCCCGCGACAGATCCGCATCCTCGAAATTGCAATCAGACAGGTTCGCCCCACGCATATGCACATCCTGTAAGTGCGCATCGTGGAAGTTGGCACTCGCCAGATTTGCGCCTTCCAGGTCAGAGGCCGCCAGCACGGCTTCTTCGAAATTGCAATCGTTCAGGGTTGCGCCGCGCAGGTTGGCCTGCTTTATAATCGCTTCCTGGAAGTTCGCGCTGGAGGCGTTAGCCCCTTCCATATCCACGCCCACCAATTGGGCATCCTGGAAATTGGCATCCTGCAAATGTGCCCCGCGTAGGTTGGCCTGGTTTAGGTTGGCATCCTGCAAATTCGCGTCGGCCAGATTTGCGCCTTCTAAATCCGCGCCGACCATCTCCGCATCCTGCAAATTCGCGTCGGCGAAGTTCGCCCCGCGCAGGATGGTCTGGTTGAGCTTGGCTTCCTGCAAATTCGATGAGGCGAAGTTCTTGCCGGAAAGTTCCTGCCCGCTCAAATCGACTTCCTGTAAATCCGCATCGCTCAAATCGCCATCGGGCGAGGTGATGATGATCCGGCGCTTGCGCCCATGCCGCTGACCTCGCTCATCCTCGTGTTTGCGCTTGCGTTTCTCGCTCCAGTCGCCCCAATCTTCGGTGTCCATATCAATGTTGATGTCAATATTGCTCACGGCTTTACGTAGCGCATCCTGCGTCGAAATCAAGATACGATCCCGGAGTGTTCGGCCCAGGTCTTTGAAGTCTTCAAAGTTAGGAGGTTCCGGTGGTTCTGGCATATCAGGCATGTCTGGCATATCCGGCATGTCTGGCATACCCGGCGCACGGGGCGGACGCGGTGGTCTGAAACCAGGGCGCGCTGGAGGCTCCACACGCACCTGGGCTTCCAGGTATTCCACCAACTGATTGGCCGCCAGATTGACCTGCGCCACTTTGTCCGCGTCTTTCGACTCGTCGTTCACATCAAGCGCCAGTGCATCGCTGATATAGCCATCTTCCGGCAGCATTTGCACCAGCCGTCCATGCAGGTTACGGTAACTTTTCACGGCCATATTGCCCATTGAGCCATACGCCTGCATCGTGATGGCGCGGTCTGTTGAACTCGCCAGCGACTTTAACGCTGGCAGAAGTTGGCGAATGTCTCGCCGAATGTCGTTGTCCACAATTTTCTCCTCTATTTTCCGTATAGGCGGGCTTATATAAATCCTCGCCTACCGATATCCTGTATCTTTAAGGTTCTTAGTTTGGTTCGAACCATTACTAACCGCTAATAACCAATAACTTTAAATTTCGCGTTTTGAGCATCATAGAGATGCATTTGCATATCCGCTTCGTGCCGCGTTTTCATGCGCATACCGCTTTCGATCATGAATTCGCCCAACCCCACCAGCAGGCGCACCGCTAGTCCGGGGCGGTTCATCTGCGCGATTTGCGCCAGCCGGTGCATATCCGCTGTCCTCTGGATGGCTGCGCATCGGTCAAGGACAATTTGATGATCGGTCAAATAATGTTTCATGCGACTTCTCCTGATTGGAACTCGGCTTCTAATAGCGCTAACGTTTCCGGGCTAATCAGTTGGCGCAGTGTCTTCTTTGCGTAAAACAGTCTCGATTTCACTGTGCCGATGCTGCAATTCATCGCTTCCGCGATCTCCTGGTACGACAGGCTTTCTTCCGAGTACAGGATCAGCGTTTGCCGCTGCAACTCCGGCAGACGTTCCATGGCCTGTTGCACTTCCATTTGGATAAGCAGCCAGTGAGTCACTTCCTCCGGCTGCGAACCCGTCATCGGTGCTTCGTGTAGCGATACCCATGTTTCCACAGGCTCCTCGTCCAGCGACATTTGTTCAAACCGTCCTTTACGCCGCAGTACATCGTAACAACGATTGCGCACGATTCGAAACAGGTACGGGCGCAGGTTTTCGACGGGTTGAATGCGATCCAGGTTCAGGTATAACGCGATGAACGAGTCTTGCACAATGTCGTCTTCTGCGTCCTGCGTGCCAATCAGCCGCCAGATAAAGCGCCGCATCGGGGATTCCAGGCGCATTTGCAGTTCTGCAAAAGCGTCATGGTCGCCGCACTGCGCCAACTTCAATAGCTCTGGTTCACTGAGGTTCTGCACGCTTGTCGCTCCTTTCTATCCCCTATAACGGGCATAGTCTGCGACTTGTTCAAAACTCGTTGAGGAATTTCCAAAAGAGCTTTTTCTCCGCCTGATAATCAACCAAATCTGCTAAATAAAAGGCGTTCGAAATTGCGAATCGCTACCTCTAATGTATCGGCATAGTCTAGCGAAGATTCAATTGGATGGGTTTAAACGGGGATGCGATTGTCTTGAACTTTAAATGGGATCGACTTTGGACAGAAATTTGACTCCCTAAAAATATTTATTTATAGTTACGCTGCACTACACAAACAACCCTATTAAGGAGCAAAACGATGAAATACAAATTAGCTTTACTGGCAGTTTTAGCTTTGTTGGTGGTTGGAGCGGTTGCACCTCAGATAATCTTGATTTCGGTAGTTGTTATCTAACAACCACTCGCTCAATTTTCAAGAGAAGAGGTGACCCCGGTCACCTCTTTCGATTTTTATAAAAACAGTAGGGGAGGGGATGCCTGTGGTTTTATCAGACAATCAAATTACGCAACTCATCCCCGCTCGACAGGATTTCCGCAAAGCGTCTGGTAAAGCGTGCAGCCGGAGCGCCATCAATGATGTCGTGGTCGAATGAGAAGGTGATGCACAGATGCTCGCGTTCCTGCAAACTACCGTCAACCAGCGTTGAACGTTTCGCAATCGAACCAACAGCGGCTGTGAGGGTTGCACTCGTGAGCGGCACAGTCCAAAGTGGCCCGGAGCCAAACATCCCGACAGCCGTGACCCCGACGACGCCGAACCGCTGCCAGACATGAATGTTGCCATACGCTAACCGCGTGAAAGTCCGCAGCAAAAAGCCGGGGATGAAGCGAATCCAATCCGTGCCCATCGCGGTTCCGATGCGCTCACCGGATCGATTCTGGAAGGCTCGCAATTCATCATTGACCTCGCGAAAAGTTTTTCGGTTGATCGCTTGAATAGCAATTGGTTCAGGGATGCTCTCTCCATCAATCTCGCGCTCAAAAGCGACGCTGATCGTCACATCCTCGAACACCACCAATTGCGCTCCTTTGCGGAAGGAATTGAACCGGGGGAAATCGGCCAGCGCCCGCGCCAGACAGGTCACGATATAAGCGGTGAGTGACACTCGTTCGCCCGTCCGTTCGCGATGCTCGGTAATCAGTTTTCGCGGCGCTGTGATGTCTACCTCAGTGATTAAATGAATCGTATTCTTCTCTCTAGCAACCGTCGAGGAAACAGCCACCATTTGCCGGTTGCTGCTGAACGGTTCGATTTTGTACCCCAAAGGCTCGCTCATCTATCATCCTGTCGCTGTGTCGAATAAGCTTACAGCCACACGATATACCCCCTCTGTAAACCGAATTTAAACGGGCAAGTGAAAACAAAATGTCGCCAAAAGGGGCGACATTTTCCTGTGATTTGCTTTTACTGGCAACTGGAAAATTGTAACTGGCATCTCTCGACTAAATCCCCGGCAGATTAAACACCACCACCAACCCGAACACGATCCCCGCCGCCCGTGCCACCTGCGGAATCCGATCCCACCACATAATAAACCGGTCAAATAAGCGAAGGGAAATCCATAATGCAGACGTGCCCACGATTACCCCGGCGATTACATCCTGCGGATAATGCACGCCCGCGTACATCTGCGCCCAGCCAACCAACAGTGTCCACGCCACCAGCACCCACATCCAGCGCCGCCCGCCCCAGACCACCGCCAACCCGCTCATCGCCAGCGCCCCGGCGACATGACCGCTCGGCAGCCCATAATTCGAACTTTGAATCACTAGCATCCGCACCAAATCGGGCGCAACCTGATACGGGCGCGGTGCATGAAAAGCGAGTTTGAAAATATCGGTGAGTAAAATCGCGACTACCAGCGTGAAAACCCATTGATAGGCGCGCTGGCGTTTGAGTCCGCGCAGCAGCAGCGGCAGCAGCAAAAACAGATACCACGCCGGTGAGCCGAGGACATGAATCGCTTGTGCTACAAAATCCAGGAGCGGACTCCCATGCGTCTGAATCCACAACACGACATCCAGCCCCAATCCATTTTCCAATCCCGTGAACATAACAACCCTCAATCTACAGCCGGTGTTTGCTTCCGCATCGGAATTCCGTTTTGCTCCCCTCTCTACGAAGTGGCTGAGGGGCGGACATGTTTTAAGTAAAGCGGAAGTCA
>JBDTNB010000111.1:0-23858 GCA_039933955.1 Chloroflexota bacterium | reverse complement strand
TTCTCAAGCGGAGACTGTTGCTGACAACGAAGACGGAAGAAAAAGCCATAGCCGCAGCAGCCAGCATGGGTACAAGCGCACCCGCCATCGCAACCGGAATGAGGATGATGTTGTAGATGAGCGCCCAAAACAGGTTCTGATAGATCGTCCGCATCGTTGCCCGGCTGAGACTGACTGCTCGTGCAACCCCACGCAGGTCGCCGCTGACCAGGGTAACATCCGACGCTTCCATCGCGATGTCCGTGCCTGTACCAATGGCGATGCCTACGTCAGCCTGTGCCAGTGCGGGAGCATCGTTGATGCCGTCGCCGACCATCGCTACCAGCCGCCTCTTATTGCCTTGACCCTCGGCTTGCAACTGTTTGACCGCCTCGACTTTTTGCTCAGGCAGCACTTCCGCAAGAACCCGCTCGATACCTACCTCACGAGCAATCGCCTGAGCAGTTCTCTCGTTATCGCCCGTGATCATCACGACATCCAGTCCTAGCGCTCGCAGCATAGCAACTGCCTCACGCGAACCTGCTTTAACCGTATCGGCAATACCAATTAGACCGGCGAGCGTTCCTTCAACCACCACCAGTACCACTGTCCGCGCCTGTGCCTGTAGGGTTTCAATTTGCGTCTGGGGCGCTTCGAGTGTAGCTGCCTGTTCCCGGATGAAACGTGGGCTGCCCACCAGGATAGTTTTGCCGTCCACCACCGCGCGAATTCCACGCCCGGACTCCGCTTCAAAGGTTTGAGGTTGTGTCAGTATGATGCCTCGATCCTGCGCTGCTCTGACCACTGCCTGACCCAGCGGGTGTTCGCTGCCACGCTCGGCAACGGCGGCAAGGCGGAGCAGTTCAGCCGCATCAAATCCGTTCAAGGCAACAATATCGGTCACACCGGGTTCACCGCGGGTGATTGTACCGGTCTTGTCCAGTGCCACGACTCCAATACGTTTGGCATTTTCCAACGCCTCACTGTTTTTGAACAGGACACCCATCTCAGCGCCCCGTCCGCTGCCGACCATAATCGCCGTCGGGGTTGCCAGACCCAACGCGCAGGGGCAGGCAATGACCAATACCGCAACGGTGTGAACCATCGCCGTGACAAAGCCAACCTGTCCGATCAGCAGCCAGCCGAGAAATGTGAGCGCCGCCAGCCCCAAAACAACTGGGACGAAGACCCCCGATACCGTGTCTGCAATACGTTGGATCGGCGCTTTTGATCCCTGTGCCTGCTCGACCAACCGGACAATCTGCGCCAGTGCCGTTTGCGCGCCGACTTTTTGCGCCTCAATTACGAGCCGTCCCTGTTTGTTGACGGTCGCGCCGATGACTTCAGTGCCCACTCCTTTATTGACTGGCAGGCTTTCACCCGTCAGCATGGACTCGTCCACCGAGGAGCGCCCCTCAATCACCACGCCATCCACCGGAATGCGCTCACCGGGACGCACCAGTAAAATATCGCCGATCATCAGATCGTCCGCTGGAACTTCAATTTCCTGACCCTCGCGCAGCAGCGTTGCTGTCTTTGGCGCAAGTCCCATCAGCTTTTTGATAGCTTCACTGGTACGCCCTTTGGCGCGAGCTTCTAGGAGCTTACCCAGCGTAATCAGCGTCAGGATGACGGCAGCCGTCTCAAAATAGACATGACCACCTACTGCATCGGAGACACCTAACACGATCCCGACCAACACAACAATGCTGTAGAGATAAGCCGCCATTGACCCCATTGCGATCAGCGTATCCATGTTGGTAGAACGGTTACGTGCGGCTTTGTAGGCTCCCACTATGTATTGCCGCCCGACAATAATCTGCACTGGAGTTGCCAGCAGCCCGAATATAAACGGCCAGCCTGACCACAGCAACCAGTTTAAGGCTGGATTCGCCCCGGTCATGCCACCACTCATGTTCATGGAACTCGTCAGGCTCGACATGTAAAGGTCGCGTGCCATGCTCAAAACGAACAGGGGAGCGGTGAAGGCTGCGCCAATTAATACCATGCGCTGCTGACGGTCAATCTCTGCCTGCCGCGCTGCACGCTCCGCATCTTCCGGGGCTTCGGCGTTGGAGAAATCAAGAACCCCGTAACCGGCTGCTTCGACAGCTTTCACCAGATCGCCACGCCGCACTGCACCCGGCACATAACTGACTGATGCTTTTTCCGTCGCCAGGTTCACGCTCACCGAGAGTATGCCCGGCTGCTTCTGAAGGGCGCGCTCGACGGTACGCACGCAGCTCGCACAGGTCATGCCTGTGATTGGTAATTCAATCTGTTGAAAGGTTGTTTCAACCATTCTACACTCCTCAATAACAGTAGCTTCACAATGTAACGATAAACCAATACCCGATGCGAAGGACGCGCTAAATGGCGTATTGTGATTCGGTCAGCAATAACTGACCTTTAAACGGACTCTCAGACTACCGCTCCGGTGTGTGGCATAATGACGAGGTGATAGACCGCTGAGCAAACCAGCAGCCCACCTGTGACTGCCAGCGTTGTTTTGCCAACCGGCAGGCGGTGAATCGACGATAATGTTTTGCCGCCTATCTGCGCCTGATGAAGTTTTTCCCGCTGCTTTCCTGCCAACGCAGCACCGACAGAGACAGACATCGGTATGGCTGCACAAAACATACACATCGATTGTCTCCAAAACTAAGGGGTATTTGTCCCTCTCGAACTGTTCAAACTACTGTTGATGGCTATTCACAGATTATCAGCCTCAACGGACCCAAAGGCGCGGTAAATCTCGCTGCCATCGGCTGCAAAAATAAGATAGCTTGGATGACCCGGCAGACTCATCGCTGTAAAAGCCCGCTGTCCATTTCCACCATCTTCAGCATTCAGATACACAAATTGAACCCTGCCCTCAAATTCTGCTTCAAGCCCATTCACGATAGGCATCATTTGCGCTCAAGGCGGTCAATTATTGCTGAAAAAGTAGATAAACGTCGGGCGATCCCCTGCCAAGGGTAGGATGGCAGCGGGTGAAGTGCTGCCACACGCGCTCAGAGTCAGCAGGACAGACATCAATATCGCAATATTAGAAAGGATGCTGAAAACCTTGAACGCGCTCATCCGTTTTGTCCTACACCCAGAGTGACAATCCGCTGCCATGATGGCAGGTTCCCCTGTGACAGATAGATATTTTTGTCAAAAGTGGCTACTGCAATTTCTCCAGTGACTTGGTTCACGGCAATATAGCTGATAGTGTCACCTTCCTCAATATTTGGACCTTGGATTGCCTCCATTTGACCACTCGCCAGGTCATAGCTGGTTATCGTTTGAAAACCCATCAACAATGTTTCCCCATTCGGGTTAAATACCGCTGCCGTGATGTGGGCAGCTTCGCCAGTGAGGGCGAAAGTGTTTCCATAGTCCATTGATAAAAACACCCCATCCTCCGTCGCAATGGCGAGTGTCCCCGCTTCTGTCGGATGCACGGCAATCTGTAACGGACTGCCACCCCCGCCTTGCATATTGCTTTGCTCCCAAGTTTGTCCATCATCTAAAGTGTAGTACAACCCGCGCGATAAGCGTGAATTGGGATGACCATTCAGCGCGTAGAGGGTGTGAGTTTGGTAGCCCGCCCCTAATAAATGAAAGTCGCTTTCCCCTTCAAACGCAAGCATCTCCAGGGTCGACGCCCCCTCACGGCTTCTGATCAGTCCAAGAGGATTCGGTAAGTCAGACTGAGGGCCGGGATGTCCACTGCTGTAAAAACCGCTGTTTGTGGGGGTATAGCCCATGTAGTCGTTAGAGGGTAAATCGGAGGTTTCCCAATGTCCATCGGTGTAAACCAGTAATCCGTTATGGGCTGGCACAAAAAGTCGCTGCCCATCAGCGGAAAAACCCAGCCCGTGAATATCTGGGAACTGAGCAGAGATCACAGTTCTGTTCGTCCCCCGAGGCAAATAAAGGGTGGCAGTGAACAACACAGCTAAAACCAGAGCCGCAGCGATCCATTTGAAGGATGACACCTCTCGGATTTCTTTTTGCGGATGAGGTTCCACAGGCTTGCCCAGCCTTTTGGGAGGGAAAGGTACGATAGTCGATGTGTTTTCAGATTTTATGAGGAGCATTTTTCCATTTGGAGTGCGCGGTATGGCTGCCACATGCTCTACATAAATTTGAGGCACAATAACCCACTGTTTAGCTAATGCTCTACCTAATCTCTCTACAAGCTCCTGATCAGCAATCGTTGTTTTCTGCGTGTCATCAAGCAATACATGTAATCCATCATCCCGATGAATGATCTGCCATTCGCCTGTTGAAACACCCTCCATGACCTCGTGAAAAAGATTTGGATGGATTGCCACCTGTCCTGCCGCCCCTGAAGGAAAGTGAAGTGTATCCTCAGTTCGTCCTTGAACATTGTCTACCAGCCTATACGGACGACCACAGGGGCAATCTTTGTCCGCAAAACGCATACTATCATCGAGTTCATAGCGAATCAGCGGCTGTGTGCGGTTAAACAACACCGTGACCAGCAGTTTATCTCCATATACACCTAGCGGGACGGGTTGGTTCTGGGCATCCACATTTTCGACAATCATTAGGTCTTCATAGAGGTGCATTCCATTGTGCTGTTGGCATTCAGCAGCAATACCCGCTGTTTCGGTAGCGGCATATTGATTAAATAACCGCTTGCCCCATGCTGCTTCAATCAGTCTCCGTGTTTCATCCGTCAATACTTCAGAACTTGTAAAGATGGTATGTGGGGCTATCTGAAGACGTTTATCGAGCTGTTCGACAGCCAAAATGCGCGCCATTGAGGCAGAAGCCACTAATATTTCAGGCTGCCTTTCATTGAGTTGATTGAGGATGCTTTCAATAGGCTCAAGCGCCGACAAGCGCAGCGTAGAGACCCAGGGACTGCGCAGCATTGTGCCCACGAGAGCAGACATATGCCATGGGGTTACAGACGAGACAACGGCTATCTTTTGCTGATGCAGCAAATTGACGTGGCTACCTGCCCAGTCGTAACCCCGCGCAAAGGAAGTCAGCACCATCGCCCATTCATACTGGTTGAACAGAAAAATACCCGGACTTCCGGTGCTGCCAGAGGTGGCATTGACCCAATAACTGCCCAAATAAGGGAGGTCGGATGCTTGCTCCATCTGCTTACGGATGTCGGCTAAACGGATGGTGCGGTCCGTTACCAATTCGTCAAAATGCTCCATCATGATCTTCTTAGTGAGTATCGGAAGCTCATGCAGGGGGCGATCAAATAATCCCTTATGAAAACGCTGATAAAAGGGGGAGCGTTGGTAAACAAAAGTGCGTAAGTCTTCAAGCGCATGTGTCTGATAGGCTTCAAGCTGGGGATGCGTCCAGCGATCACGTCCGCGCAGTTGGTGTGAATTGATGAGCAGCCGTAGAACTGTCTGAATGTTCATTCCTTATTTAATTCCTTCTGGGATGGATAGAGGTAGAGTGCAGGGCTTCCTTGCTCTCTACCTCCGGGATACTATGCCTTTGACAAATCCAGCCCGCGCATCAGTTGGGCGTTAATGGAGACGACGACGGTACTGACCGCCATAAACACAGCCCCTATCGCCGGGTCAAGCGTAATCCCAATGGGGGCGAGGATGCCCATTGCCAATGGGATCGCCACGACGTTATAGCCTGTCGCCCAGACAAGATTTTGGATCATCTTGCGATAGGTTGCCCGGCTGAGACGGATGATCTTTACGATGTCCAACGGGTTCGAGCGCACCAGAATGATCCCGGCACTCTCAATTGCGACATCCGTTCCCGCACCAATCGCAATGCCCACATCGGCTGTCACGAGTGCGGGAGCGTCATTCACACCGTCGCCGACCATCGCCACCTTATTGCCACCCTGCTGCAACTCACGCACCTTGTCGGCTTTATGTTCAGGCAGCACCTGAGCGAAATAGGTGTCGATGTTCAATTCTTTTGCCACTGCTTGCGCCACCGCTTCGCTGTCGCCGGTCAGCATCGCTACCTTCAACCCCAGGTCATGCAACTGTTTGATTGCTTCTCGACTTTCCTCGCGTATCACATCGGCAATCGCGAACAGCGCCACAATTTCAGTCTGATTTGCCAGATAGATGACCGCTTGACCGGAACTCTCAGCTTTTTGTTGAGCCGCTTCCAGCGCGGTTGGCACACTTAGCCCCTGTTGTTCGAGTAAACGCGGGCCGCCAATGTAATAGGGTGTGCCGTTCACGCTGGCTTTTACACCGCGCCCGGCAAGGCTCTCGAAATTGCTGACCGCGGCAGGAGAGACTTTCCCTTCTTGCGCGTACTTACGAATGGCCTCGGCAACGATATGTTCGCTGTCGCCTTCAATCCCGGCAGCAATACCCAGTGCTTCCTCACGACTCAAATCATTCGCGGCAAAGTCCACGACACCCTGTTCCCCTTTTGTCAATGTGCCTGTCTTGTCGAAGATGATGTAGTTCAGGTCTTTAGCAGTTTCTAAAGCCATCCGTTTACGCACCAACAATCCATTGCGTGCTGAAAGCGTGGTTGAAATCGCTACGACCAGTGGCACGGCTAAACCCAAGGCGTGCGGGCAGGCAATCACCAGCACCGTCACGGTATTCCGCACTGCATTTGAAAGGCTGCCGGTGAAGACTAACCAGCCGATCATTGTTAAAATTCCAGCGCCGATGGCGATGATCGTCAGATAAAATGCTGCGCGCTGTGCTAGCGTTTGCGCGCGGGATTGGCTCTTTTGGGCCTCCTCGACCAGACGCATAATCCCAGCCAGCGCGGTCTGTTCCCCTACCTGTTGAATTTCGACACGCAGCGAACCGGAGGTATTGACCGTCCCGCCGATTACTGTATCGCCGGGATGCTTATGAACGGGCATACTTTCACCCGTAATCATCGCCTCGTTGACGCTGCTTTCCCCTTCGACCACCACGCCATCCGCCGGAATACTTGCACCAGGACGGGTCAGAACACGATCTCCCGCTCGGAGTTGGCTCGCCTCAATCGTTTCCGTTTCACCGGATGGCAAAATGCGTTCGGCGGTATCTGGCAAGAGCTTCGCTAATTCCTTAAGTGCGCCCTGTGCTTGACTGACACTCCGCAGTTCAATCCAATGACCGAGCAGCATAACGGTGATGAGTGTCGCCAGTTCCCAGAAGAAGTCCATCATCACACCGGGCTGCACTCCCATTGCATCCGTTGGCGGGAAGAAGAAAAGTCCGAGGCTGTAAAGATACGCTGTCGTAATCGCCAGTGAGATGAGGGTCATCATCCCCGGTTGACGTAGGGCAAGTTCCTGGCGTGCCATACTCAGGAAAGGCAGCCCGCCATAGAAAAAGATGATGCTGCCGAGTACCGGTGCAATGAATGCGCTCCCTGGAAAGGTTGGCATCGAGAAGTGGAACCAGTTCTGAATCATGGGTGAATACAGCAGCACAACCAGGGTCAGCGGCAGCGAGACAAAGAAGCGGTTCCGCATCATGGTCGTGTGACCTTCGTGCATCACTCCATGACCCGCATGAGCGTCGTGATCCATTTTTTCAGAGGTGTCGCCAGAGTGGTTTGCGTGGTCTTGATGCGCTTCATGTTTTGCTGTTGAGGGTGCGCCAGTATCCAGGCTTTTTGGCTTCGCCTGATGCGCTGCGGCATGATCGTCATGGTCAGGGTGATCACTGTGATAGTGGTGATGCGCTGTACTCTCAGCGCCATCCTGATGATCGTTCGTGGTGTCTGGTTTTTGAGGAGCAGTATTCATCGACACTCTCCCTTCCTTTGGCTAGTTTTTATTCATCCTCTCATATCGTAATCTTCTCTCATGAAGGACGTATGCGTCATTTGGCGCGTTTTAAGACTGAGCATTGTCTTTTGGCTATTCAATGTTGCTCAATCGCTGCGTTGACCTGTAGTCATCTGCCGCTTATAGAATTAGCCCCTCGTTTACTATAATCGCATTGATCGCAACAGGGGTAGGTAGGAGAAAGCACGCTCATTCAGACTGGTGGATATGGCGATGGTGGATGTCTGGCACATGCGGATGTTCATGCTCTATCGGCTCATGCGTATGGACATGGGAATGGGTCAGGCTGCGCGACATCATCTCTGGATGATCATGATTATGATGTCCATCGTCGTGACGGTGACGGTGTTCATGGGTTACTGCCTCATGCACATGTTTATGATTGTGCTTTTCTCTAAATAGGAGTAAAGCTGCCACAATCATCAGGGGCAGTGCAATAATGAATAAGGTATTAGGTGTTTCGCGGAACAAGAGAAACGACAACAAAACGCCAGCCAATGGCGCAATGCCAAACAGCGCACTGGTTCGTGCCGCGCCTAACCCACGCATCGCACGGATGAATAACACGATGCTCAACCCATAGCTGATACTGCCCAGCAGCATTGCCCCCAGCATGATGGTTAGGCGAGGGAGTGAATTACCCAGGAGCAGGGTCAGAAGGAGCGAGAATGAACCTGCTCCCAAGCCCTTCACCAGTACAATTGATAGGGGGTCTTTGGCTGAAATGTTGCGAGTCAAGTTGTTGTCAACGCCCCACAGGACACAGGCGCTCAAAATACCTAACGCACCCAGAGAGAGACCCCATTGACCGCTTACATCCCACGAAAGCAGGATGCTGGCAGTCGTCACACACAGGATCGCCCAAACAGCCGTGCGGTTCAGGGATTCTTTGAAGAAAAGCGCAGCAATCAATGAGGTGGCGACACCTTCAAAATTGAGCAGCAGGGATGCGGTTGCGGCGGGCGTACTGCGGAGGCTGAACAAAAGAACAATTGGGGCAGCAACACCGCCCGCAAAGACCGATCCTGCTAGCCATCCCCAGTCAGAGCGTTTAATTTGCGCCTCGCTTTCGGCTTCTGGCGTACCACTGTGCCTGATCCCTTTAAACAGCAGCACCCCGATACCACTGCCCAGATATAAGAATGCAGCCAGGGAAATGGGTTCCACTTCTCCCAGCAGCAATTTCGCCAGTGGAGCACTCGCGCCAAAGAGTACCGCTGCCAGTAGAGCTTGAATCATGGGATAAAGTTGAGCACGCTGCATAAAACACCGTTGGTTACTTAATCGACATGCATTGATTCTAAGTCTGGCGGTCTAGTTTAGCCACTATGCCGTCCGTTGACCCTGAATGAAGCCCATAGAGCGCCACTGCATATTCCCGATCTGAGTTCCTACATACCCAGCCTTTTCCATGAGTGGCAAAAGTTCGTGAACATCACTGATTTTCCCACCATGAAGGAGTGTCATCAGGGTCATGCGCTGCACAAAACTGGTTGGACGTTTAATATCGACGATGAGCAGACGACCTCCCCGTTGGAGGACGCGAAATATTTCAGCCAGGCCGCGTCGCTGGAGATCGTCGGGCAGATGGTGAAACATAGCACTGCTGAGAACAACATCAAACATGCTATCCGGGAAGGGCAGTGCCTCGATTACCCCGGTTTGGAAATTAACCTCACGCTTTTGCTGAATAGCGTTTCGAGATATACGACTACTCTTAAAGATAAATTGACCAAATAATCATTCAAATAAGGGGAACACAATGACCACTACACACCCGACTCGTATTGCTGCAATGATCGTGTTTGCTATTCCAGCCATAGTGTTAGCATTTGTACCATTGCTTATGTCAATTATGGTGGTTGGTGATATGGAACGCGGGGCAATCTATGCCATAGCCTATGCTACAAGTGGAATTCTGGCAGGTGTTTTTACACTTCTAGTCTATGTGGCTAGAGATCTTCATTTTTGAACTTTAGCTAACGGACTACTGTAGATTATTATCGCTCAAGGTTGGATTGAGCAACTGTTTGTCCCTCAACGATAAAACTCACTGGCGACTGTGGCACATATTGCTTTGCCAGAAAAACGACCGTCGTTGCCGCTAATGCGAGTATAAAGACGATCCACAACACCGGTTGATAACTGTCAAAATGATCATAGAGCAGACTTGCACCCAACGGCGCTGTGGTACTCGTGAGTGTGAGGAAAACTGCCATCACGCTGGAGATACGTCCATAGTGGGAGGTGCCATAAAGCTCCGCAAGGATCGAGGGTCGAGCAAGGGTCACTGCACCCTGCGCTGCTCCAAACACGATGATAAACAATCCAATGAGGAATGGGGACTGTCCCATGAGCAGCAGTGTCAACGCCAGGGCTTGCAGCCCAAAAACCCCAATTACAATCACGCGGCTTGAGAAGCGGTGATCGAGCGGCGCAAAGATGATGCGCCCCACCACCTGCATAATCCCAATCGTACCCGCCGCAAAAGCAGCAGTGCTGGAGTTGAGTCCGGCTCCAATCAGCAAGGGGATAAAATGTACACGGATGGCTGCCGCCGACAGGGAGGCGAGTCCGAAGCCCAGTGTCAGCAGCCAGAAAGCGCGTCCATGCAGTGCGGTATGGAGAGAGATCCCACGAGGAACAAAAACAGTTTCCGTTGCTGTCTTGATCGTTCCATCGGGCAGTAAACCAAGATCTTCGGGGCGACGGCGCAGCATAAGGGCATGAAGCGGGATTGTCATGATGGCAAGGAACAGTCCCAGAATGAGGATTGCCGTCCGCCAGCCAAAGCCACGCAGCAGCGCATCCGAAAGCGGTAGAAAAATGGTACTTGCCAGTCCCGCCGCAAAGGTGACGACTGCCAGCGCGGTGCTGCGCCGCTGGTGAAACCACCGGGCAATGACTGCAAATGCAGGTTCATAGAGAACCGTTGCTGCGCAGACCCCCAAGCCCGCCCAGATCAGGTAAAACGCAGACAAACTCGTGACTTGCGACCAGGCAATGACGAGCAGTGCTGCGCCGATAGAACCGGCAGTCATAATGAAACGTGGACCATGACGGTCAATCCAGGCTCCTACCGGAAATGCCATCGCCCCCATCACCAGTAGCGCCAGCGAGAAACCGCCGGTCAATTCAGCGCGTGACCAGCCCAGGTCCACTTCCATTGGCGACAAGAACACCGAAAAGGCGTAATAAATAATGCCCCACGAGATCGTCTCGGTGAGCGCAAGCGTGATGGTGATATACCAGCCGTAGTAATGTTTGGTTGGCGTGGAGCGTTTTAGCATTGGCTGCGAACCCGGTTAAGTAGTTTCCGTTACAAGAAAAGAGGGTTTGCGATTTACAGAATCGCAAACCCTTTCGATGTTCAAAGTACAACGATTACGAGCAGCAACTCGTCTCACAGCCGCAGGTGGTTGACTTGACGCCATCCCCACAGCAGGTATCATCACAGTCACAATCGCGTGTCGCTGTTTGTAAGGTGACAGGTTGCAGCAAACTGCCATTCGCCTGCAATGATACAGGTCGTAGTAGACCGTTGTTCACTGGAATATTGGCTATGGAAAGCAGTGCTGGTTCGCTGCTGGTTGTACCGCAGCAAGCTGCTCCCTCGCCTGCCAGATCGCTACTGCAAACCCCCGTCTCCGGCAGATTAAGCTGCACATCGCGGGCAGCTTCCCAGTCTCCCACCAGTGCTGCTACGACGGAACGCACCTGTTCGTAGCCCGTTGCCAGCAGGAAAGTTGGGGCGCGTCCATAACTCTTCATGCCAACGACGTAGAAATTCTTTTCGGGGTGACGCAATTCTGCTTCCCCATGCGGGCGCACCGTGCCGCAACTGTGGATATTTGGGTCAATCATCGGACCCAGTTCGCGGGTACTCTCCAACGCCGGGTCGAGTTCGAGCCGCAGTTCGCGCAGCATGTCAAGGTCGGGGCGCGCACCAGTGGTAGCAATGATCTCATCCACCTGCACAGTTTGCAGCCCATCCGGTGTTTCACCGATGATGTTGATGCCGTCCACAACCGCCGTAATTTCACGCACGCGGAAGGGGGACACAATTTGAATAACGCCTGTATCGACATGCGCTTGAATGCGCGTCCCCAACCGTCCGCGCGCAGGCAACGCATCGTCTTCCCCACCGCCATAAACCTGTTGCAGATTCGTGCCGCGCATTGCCCAGAAAATCTCGGTCTGTGAGAAATCCTGTTTGAGCTGCGCCAGTTCCAGCAGGGCATTGATGGCCGAGTGTCCACTGCCCACGACCAGCACCCGCTTATTCGCATAACGTTCGCGGTGGTTGCTAAGGACATCCGGGATGCCATAGAAGATGTGCCCTGCATGACGCTTTTCACCAACGGCAGGCAGACCCCCAGAGCCAAGTGGGTTGGGTTTATGCCACGTCCCTGAAGCATCAATCACGGCACGGGCTTCGATCAAGGCTTCGCTGCCGTCCCCGTACACCACATGCAAAATGAAAGGGGCATCCTCACGTCCCTTGTCTTTCATTTTGTCAATGTTGCGACGGCTCACGGCGATGACCTGGGCATTCAAATGAATAAAGTCTTGTACTTCTGGCAGTTCGCTGAAGGGTACGAGGTAACGTTCCACTAAATCCCCGCCTGTCGGAAGCTCCTTTGCTGGAGGCATTTGCCAGCCATGTACTTCCAGCAAGCGTACCATCGCACGGTCAACGGTGAATTCCCAGGGGGAGAACATACGCACATGGCCCCAGTGACGCATATTCGCGCCAATAGCATCTCCGGCTTCAAAGACAATGGGTGTTTCACCGCGTTCGATGAGATGTGCGGCAGCGGCTAATCCCACTGGACCCGCGCCAATGACCGCGATAGGAAGCGTTTGTGTTTCCATGAAAAATCTCCTTCTATCGCAATCATGCGATATATCAACTGAAAATATCCGGCACAACCGACAGCTTCGTTATCAACTCTTTATCGTAAAAATACGATAAAGAAAGCAAAAAAGAGAGGCAGGTTCCGCCTTAGAACAGTGTTCCAACCTGTGCTTTGAACCAGTCAACCGTTTCGTCGCACAGGCAGTAGCAGGTTGCTGGTCCTTCCAATGTCCCACAAATCAGTCCGGCATCTCGCAGCACTTTTAGATGCTGTGAGACAGTGGCCTGTGCCAGCGGCAGCACCTCGACAATATCGCCCGTGATACACTGCGGATTCTCGCTCAGGTAGCGGAAAATCTGCATTCGTGCAGGATGACCCAGCGCCTTCATCATCCGCATCAGACGCTCTTCATCAACGGTCAGGTCATAGGATTTGACTGCTTCTTTTGTTTCCATAATCGTATTTTTACGATAAAGCGTGTTGTTTGTCAAGCCCCTAATTCGATTTCATCGGAATCACACACAAGTTTCGAGTTGTCGAGTTGACACCATTTACAGTCACAGATATACTTCAATAAAATTTGATACAATTTATATTGAAGTAAATGCGAGGTTGAAATGACTAAGCAGCGTGTTCTGTTTCTGTGTACCGGGAATTCCGCTCGCTCGCAGATGGGGGAAGCACTCCTCCGCCGCTACGCCGGGGAACAGTTTGAGGTTCACAGTGCTGGACTTGAACCCAAAGGCATCAATCCTTATACCCTTCGCGTGATGGATGAAGTCGGGATTGATATTCGAGGACAGCATTCCAAATCGACCAGAGAATACATGGGGCGCATGTTTTTCCACTATCTCATTACTGTTTGTTCCGATGCCGACAAGAACTGCCCCCAGGCACTCTGGGCGCAGGGTGGAAAAAAGCTCCATTGGCCCTTTGATGATCCCGCAGCAGTAGAAGGTGCAGACGAGGAAAGGCTGGCAAAGTTCCGCGAAGTCCGCGATCAGATTGCAGCCAGGGTCCAAAGCTGGATCGCTGAATTAGAGGTCGTCTAATGGAGACTGTTCAACCGCCAGAATTCATCAAACTACTGGCAAATGATCTGCGTTGGGGTCTCCTAAAGGCACTCACGGCAAGCGATCTTCAGGTGAACGAACTGGTGGCACAGCTTCAGCAGCCGATGAATCTGGTTTCATACCATCTGAAGAAGATGCGGGACGACGCGCTGGTAACTACCCGACGCAGCGAGGCTGATGGACGGGATGTTTACTACAGCCTTGATCTCAATCGTCTGCGCCAGATGTATTTAGAAGCAGGCATGGCACTGCATCCGGCGATGGGAATGAACCTGCCCATGATTGACGTTGCACAACTACAACATCAGCGGGTTCTATTCGTCTGCACCCATAACAGTGCCCGTTCGCAGATGGCAGAAGGGCTGCTGCGCCATTTGAGTCAGGGCTATGTCGACGCACTCAGCGCAGGCAGTCACCCTACGACAGTTCACCCGGATGCCATCCGCACGATGGACACATTCGGTATCGACATCAGTCAGCAGCAGTCACGCCCCTTGAGCGCTGTCGAAGGACACTCGTTCGATTATGTGATTACTGTCTGCGACAAAGCGCGTGAAATCTGCCCGACTTTCCCCGGTTCAGAGATGCCGATGCACTGGAGCTTTCCTGATCCGGTTGCCATTGAAGACGATGAAGAACGTGCAGCGCTATTCGACCAAACGGCGCGGCGATTAAAGTCCCGCATCGAATTTTTCCTTTCGACCCTTCCTACTACATCTGGCGAAAGCGAGTGCTAAATTGACATCCGTTACCCTCTTTGGCGATATTCACAGCAATCTGCCTGCGCTCGAAGCTGTCTTTCAAGATATGCAGGCGCGGAGATTGAATGACCTGTACTGCCTGGGCGATCTGGTCGGCTACGGAACATTCCCCAATGAAGTCGTCGAGTTTATCCGCGAACATGGCATTCCAACGTTGATGGGCAATTATGATCAGGGAGTAGGGAATGACAGCGACGACTGTGGCTGTGCCTACAAGACCGATATTGACCGCAAACGGGGCGAATTCTCGATTGCCTGGACGAATGCCCATACGACGGCGGAGAACAAGGCGTTCCTGCGGAATCTTCCAGCGCACATTGCCATACAGTTAGACGATTTACAGGTGCTGCTCGTGCATGGCAGCCCACGCAAAGTCAACGAATATCTCTTTGAGGATCGTCCCAATGCCTATTTTGAACGCATCATGGATGCTGCCAAAGCTGATGTCCTCGTCTGCGGACACACCCATTTGCCTTATCACAAGGTACTGCCGAGTGGACGGCAGATTGTCAATGCAGGTAGTGTTGGTAAACCAAAGGATCACGATCCGCGCGCTTGCTATGTGGTGTTGACCGCCAGCGGGCGTGATTTGAAAGTGGAATTTATCCGTGTACTATATGACATTGAACGCACGGCGACAGCGATTGAAGCGACACCCGAATCGGGTGGAATGCCACATCCTTTTGCTCAAATGCTCCACGATGGCGCGGGTTAAAGGGTGAAAGGATTAAATGTGAATAGAGACCTTATCCGTCGCTCGGCTGCTGAACTCGTCGGCACATTCGGATTAGTAACCGCAGGCTGTGGCGCGATCATGGTGAATACCCAGACCGGGCAATTGACCCATGTCGGCATCGCGCTGACCTTCGGGCTGATTATCACGGTCATGATTGCTGCGACCGGGCATATTTCTGGCGCACACTTTAATCCAGCCGTCACTATCGCTTTCGCTGTGACCCGTCACTTTCCCTGGCGCGAAGTGGTGTATTATCTGGTTGCTCAAATAATGGGTGCTGTGCTGGGAGCGCTCACCCTGCACTTTTTATTGGGCGACATCGCCCTGATGGGTGCAACTGTACCGTCCGGTTCGGCACTGCAATCCTTCGGGCTTGAGGTTTTGCTCACCGCTGTCTTGATGTTTGTGATTATCTCGGTTGCAACCGATACGAAAGCCCTTGGTGCGCCTGCTGCACTGGCTATTGGTTTTACAGTAGCGTTGGATGCAATGTGGGGCGGACCTATCAGCGGCGCGTCCATGAATCCAGCACGCTCATTCGGTCCAGCCTTGATTGCTGGTCATTGGGAATATCAATGGGTGTACTGGCTCGCGCCTATCTTAGGTGCCGTGATTGGAGCAGGGCTTTATCAATTCCTGCGTGAACCACTTCCTAAAACAATCTCATAACTTGCACGCTCGTATTCCCTGCTGATGCCCTTGATAAAGTCGATCTGCGGGGAACTTTGCGCGCACCTCCTTCTCGCTAACGTTGCTCACTGAACCCTTATCTCCTAAATCTATTACTTGGATGAGCCGCTTGACTTCTCCTGGAATCCAGAGTAAATTATTGATTAATCAGTCAATTAGGAATTAGCGGCAAAAGGCAGTTTAGTACATGGCGCGCACGCCAAAAGTGGTCGAAGATCGACGAGTACAAATTATTGATGCGGCAGTCCAGGTCTTTTCCGAGAAAGGCTTTGAACGAGCAACGAATAAAGATGTCGCTCAAGCGGCGGGTATTACACCCGGTCTCATTTACCACTATTTTACCAGCAAGGAGGATTTGCTCAAAGCGATTTTTGAGGAGCATTCTCCGCTGCGTTTGATGCGTTCGTTGCCGGAAAATGTGCCGGACTTACCTCCAGAAGCGATGCTGCGCTGGGTGGCACACCAGATATTGAGCATTGTCGAAAGTGAGCAATATGTGCGGTTGGCACGCATTTTTATCGCCGAAGTTCTTTACAATCCTAATGTAGCTTCGGTGGGATTCTCAGCGATGGGTGAAGTCGTCGGTTTTCTAGAACACTATATGGCAGCAAAAATGAAAAGTGGTGAAATACGTTCCGCTGATCCTGCGCTTATGGTGCAGCTCTTTGGAGGAAGTCTCATGGCGATGGTCATACGCCGCCAGTTCATGCAAGACCCGCTTGCCCTGCAATATACGCACGAACAAATTGTGGATGGAGTAGTGACCATGACATTACACGGTCTACTCCCAACTTAAATTTTTTTGCCTTAGTTTTGACTGATTGGTTAATTAATTAAACATTAGCAACGTTAAGCTGAAGAAAGGAATTCGCCCCTATGTCTGACCTCTCTTTGCTCCTCCTAGTGGCTGGAACTGCCCTCAATGGCATTCTGGCGGGAGCCAGCCTCGACCAATCCATTAAACAGTTACCCGCGCGGCACCGAATCGGTGTGGCAGCTTACTCCGTCTACGCTAAAGCAAGCGATCTCGGCAATGGCATCCTCTGGTATGCCTTTATTGGGATCGGAGCGGCACTGTTGACAATTGCCGCTGCGATTGTGGCATTCTCTCAAGGCATCAGTTCCACACAGGCACTGCCAATCTATATTGCCGCTGTGCTATCGCTTCTTCACACGCTCGTCACAACACAGGCAGCACCCACCATGTTCAGTCAGCGACAGTATGCCCAAGATGAAGCGGCACTCGTGGCGGTTTTCAACCGCTTCGAACGCTGGCAGACTCTCCGCGCGATTTTGCAAGTCATGACCTTCGGGGTCCTGCTGTGGGGGATCATTGCCTACCTGCAATGAAACATGGTTCAGATAAAGGGTCTGAGGTGATGAGATGGAACAAGATAATTTACAGTCGAAGCAGATAACAGATACTGGACACTCAACCGGAGTAAAGCAGATTGTGGAAACGACCTGTTGTATTGTCGGTGGTGGACCTGCTGGCGCGATCCTGGGGCTACTGTTAGCGCGTCAGGGAGTCGCGGTCACGTTATTAGAAGCGCATTTGGATTTTGAGCGTGATTTTCGCGGGGATACAATTCATCCCTCGGTGATGGAAATTCTGGATGAGATTGGACTCGCCGAACGTTTACTGAAACTTCGTCATACCAGCCTCAGCACCTTTGGTTTGCAAACTCGCGCAGGCACATTCAGGCTCAAGCTGGCCTTTGGCAAGACAAAGTTCCCCTACATCACCGTAATTGCCCAATCGCGATTTCTAGAATTCATCACCGAAGAAGCAAAACATTATCCAAATTTTACCCTCATCATGGGCGCACAGGTTGATGAATTGCTCGAAGAGGAAGGTGCAGTGCGCGGTGTCCAATATCGGTCTTCAGATGGCTGGCACGAAATCCAGGCAGCCTTGACCGTTGGCGCTGATGGTCGCTTCTCGCGGCTTCGCAAACTGGCAGGATTTGAGCCGATAAAGACCTCACCGCCCATTGATGTCCTCTGGTTCCGCCTCACACGCGGAGAGAACGATACTATCGAGAGTCTGGATGCTCGTATCGGGAACGGTTTGTTTTTGATCTTCATTGATCGGTTTGATTACTGGCAGGTGGGTTGTGTCATCCCCAAAGGCGGCTACCAACAACTGCGCTCGGCTGGACTGGAGCCGTTCCGACAAGCACTGGCGAAAACCGTTACGGAACTCGCAGATCGGTTTGATGAGTTACAAGAATGGAAGCAAGTTTCAGTCCTGTCGGTTGAGTCGAGCCGCCTGAAACGCTGGTACAAACCCGGTCTGCTGCTCATCGGCGATGCCGCGCATGTGATGTCTCCGGCAGGTGGCATAGGAATCAACTACGCTATATCAGACGCGGTAGTCGCCTCAAATGTACTTGGTGGGAAACTGGCAGCAGGTCTACCCATTCGTGAAAAAGATTTCGCTAGTGTGCAGCGCCAGCGGGAACTGCCGACCCGTGTCGCTCAGGCATTCCAATCGCTTCTCCAAAGAGTGGCGTTAGCGAGAGCCATAAAATCTGGCAGTGACTCAATGGTGGTTCCTCTACCCCTGGCGCGCCTACTGTTGAAGATGCCCTGGCTGACAGCACTCCCCGCCCGATTTATTGGCTTCGGGTTGTGGCCGCCTCATATGAAAACAGAATTGCGGCAGCCGTCGTTGGAGAGCGTCACTGTCTCCAACGAACCAACTTCGTCGTCTGACACTCCGTTACACATTAAGTGATAGGGATTTCCAGTGTCTAAGTATATTGTTCCCTTTTCGTCCTCAGATGTCACCCTTGCCCGTGCAGGTGGTAAGGGCGTTAACCTTGTTGAACTGGTGCGTGCTGGCTTTGCTGTTCCAACAGGTTTTATTATCTCAACCGAAGCCTACCGTGCATTCGTGGAAGTGAACCAACTTCAATCGCGCATTCTCACCCTTGCCAGTTATCTCTCAGCCGATGATTTATCAGCCCTCGAACACACCTCCAATGAAATCAGTGCTCTTTTTGAGCAAGGGGTAATGCCTGCTGATATTGCCATTGAGATCAATTCTGCTTACAACGCCCTCGATAAGCCTCAGGCTGCCGTCGCGGTACGCTCCTCCGCTACCGCTGAGGATTTACCGGGATTGGCGTTCGCCGGACAGCAGGATACCTATCTGAATATCATGGGCGAGGAGGCTGTACTCAAGGCGGTCAAGCAGTGTTGGGGCAGCCTGTGGACGGCGCGGGCGATAGCTTACCGCACACGCAATCACATCCTGCCTAAGGATGTCGCGCTTGCAGTAGTTATCCAGACGATGGTCGCTTCCGAATCGTCCGGCGTCGTGTTTACTGCCAATCCGCTGACAGGTCGCCGTGATGAGATGGTGATAGATGCCAGTTTCGGATTGGGTGAGGCCATTGTCTCTGGACAGGTTGAGCCGGATCACTATGCTGTCAATTCGCAGACATGGATGATCACCGAACGCAAGCTGGGCGCTAAAGCGATGGCGATTATCCCTCGTAGTGGCGGCGGGACGGAACACACCCGGCGCGATGACAGTGCTAAGCAGTCCCTCCCTGACGAGCAAATTATTCAACTGGCACAGATGGCGCAGCAGGTGGCAGCACATTTCGGTTCGCCGCAGGATATTGAGTGGGCGTGGGCGAACCAGCAGTTGTATCTACTCCAATCCCGCCCGATTACCTCACTCTACCCACTGCCACAGACAGATCGGATGAATAAGGAAACTCGTATTTATGTCAATTTCAATGCGATACAGGGAGTCAGTGATCCGCTGACACCATTGGGAATCGATGCCCTGCGTCTGCTGTTTGGCGGCGTGACCAAAATGCTGCGCATTCAAAGTCCGATGCAGGAACTCCTACCTGAGACAGGGGGACGCCTATTCCTTGATTTCACCAGCATTATGAGTGATTCACGCCTGCGGAAGCTGGGGCTTTCTTTGCTCGCAGATACCGAACCCGGCGCACGGCATACGCTGCTGCGTCTGATTGAAGAAGGGCGTATCCCAACGCGGCAAATACTCACCCCAGGAGGGATGGCAAAACTGTTCCTTGCGCTGCTGCCTATCTTGCGTCGCGTGGTCGTTGCGCTCATCAGACCCGATCAGGTGCGTCCGCAGGCTATAGCGGATGCGGAACAATATATGCGCGAGGTTCAACAGCATATCCAGAAAGCGAACAGTCTAGCGCAGTGCTTGCAAGTGATGGAAGACGATCTGCCCAATGCCAATCGTATCTCAATCAAAATTATGGCTTCGGCTGTACCAGTTCTCTCAGCGGCTCTGCCGCTGGTAGGGAACTGGCTCAGCGACTGGCTGGGCGAGCCACCCGGTGTGGCACTGCAACTGATGCGTGGTTTGCCCGGTAATGTGACCATGGAAATGAATTTGAAACTGTGGGCGGCAGCACAGCGCATTCGTGCCGATGCTGATGCGCTGACCATGATTCGTGCACAACCTGTTGAAACGCTGGTCGAAGCCTATCGCCAGCACCAACTACCGATCACTGTGCAGCAGACATTAGATGCGTTTTTGCAAGAATATGGGATGCGCGGTATGGCAGAAATTGATCTCGGACACCCCCGCTGGCGCGATGATCCCACACCCATAATGCACACTCTGCTGAGTTATCTGGAGTTAGAAGACCTGCTGTTCGCACCGGATGTTGTTTTCCAGAGAGGGGCAGAGCAAGCCGAACAGCTTGCCCATGACTATGTGGAGCGCGCCCGCCAACTACCCTTTGGCAGACTGCGTGCCTGGCTGCTGCGAGCTACCATCCATCGAATGCGAACGCTTGGTGGACTGCGTGAGCTGCCGCTGTCTTACATCGCCCGTCTCTATGGTCTCTATCGTACGGCATTGCTGGGCTACGGACAGGAACTTGTGAAACAGGGAGCGCTCGAGTGCGCCGACGACATCTTCTTCGTGCCGTTGGAAATCCTAAAGCGGGCTGCGGGTGGCGATATTGCTGCCTTAAAATCGACTATAAGTGTCAATCGTGCCGCCTTCGAACGAGAACAAATGCGCAAACAAATGCCGCGTGTCCTCCTCAGCACCGGAGAAGCCTACTATGAGGGTATCGGTGAAGTAACCGACAGTGAGCATGATTTGACAGGCGATGCTGTATCGTCAGGCGTTGTCGAAGGCATCGCTCGTGTGATTTTCGACCCCCATGGCGCACGGGTGGAGCCGGGTGAGATTCTCGTCTGCCCCTCGACCGATCCGGGCTGGACACCGCTGTTTCTAACGGCAGGGGGTCTGGTAATGGAAATTGGAGGGATGATGACACATGGCTCGATTGTTGCCAGAGAATATGGTATCCCTGCTGTTGTAGGTGTCCATCAGGCGACGACTAGACTCAAGACCGGACAACGTCTCCGTGTAGATGGCAATCGGGGACATGTCACGGTTATGAATTAGCAGATAGCAACGTCGTCAAGTGATTTCGCATGTCACCGCTTCAATATCGCTCAATTGGTTGTCACAAAACTAAAAGTCGTTGAGTTAAGCAAAACCCTACATACCCTTCATAGTGACTGAGAAAGGCATGTAGGGTATGTAAGGTATGAAGGGTTTTAATCCGATTCTGGCAGCACTGCTACATCGTAGCGGCGCATCATGTCGACCACTTCGGCGGGTTGAACCGCATAGGTCATGCCATCCATGCCACGCTTACGGCGTGCATCGTCAAGCAAATGCAGTCGCTTCAGGATATGTCCAATCCACTGGGTGTCACCGAGTTTTTCCACCGGCTGTCCCAGCAGTTTCGCCACTTGCTCCCGCAGTATCGCTGACTTTATCCACATGACTTCGGTTTGCCCGCGTGTCAACACTTCGAGGGCTTGCAGCACCGCTTCCTCGCGATCACTGAGCGCTTTACCTTCACTCATCTGCTCATCGCTTTCGGCAGCAGCGGCAATTGCTTCAAGCAGACCTTTGATCTGACCCTGTTCCTCAAAGAAGGCTGCCAGCGCAACCAGCGGCGACCAGAGTTCACCAGAACGATTATGCAGGGTATGGAGTTCAGGACGCTCAAAATAGTTTCGATAAATCGGCTGAAAATGGGTCAGCGCCAGCACATAGAGTTGATGACGCAGCGGCGCGCCATCGAAATCGGGTGGGAATGAAGGCATCTTTTTATCCGTGCGGCGCATGGGGATGGCTATGCAGCGGCTGGCGAGGATGTCTTCTAATCCAGCAATTGCCGCCAGAATCTTGGGTGAATAGACATCAAATGCCTGTGGCTTCATGTCCTCACCGATCAGACGAATGGCAGGCATTCCCTGTTTGTAGCCACTGTTGAGAAGCTGACGGATTTGCTGCATTCCAGGGTCTTTGGGATTATGGTAGCGTTCGGCTTCGTCAATGCCGACGGTGCAGCTTGTTTGATGAATCAGCCGGAACATGGAGGGTCCGGTAGGATCGGAAGTCGTGATCATGTTGAACGCCAGCGGCTGCAAAACACGCATGACGGTACTTTTGCCGCTGTTCTTAGGTCCATTTAATGTCAGATAGGGAAAGGCGGGAAACATGGTATAGAAGTAAGTGGCTATCGTCCACAACGTCAGAATGCGGCTTTCCACATCTGAACGAAAATCCACATAGGTCGTAAAGAGCTGATGAATGGCATTGAAAACTTCACCCGGCGCGATGGTTTCGCCTTCTAAAAAGCGCCGCATGTCGCTGTAGCGCCAGCGCATCAGGAATTCGCAGCCTTCAGGAATGACTTTGAGCGCAATCTCCTGGTTGTTGATGGAGATAATTTGCTCGTCAGAAAGACGGCGCAGTTCCCGCGTACTGGTCACGAGGTAGGGTTGAGTATTCAGTTTGTTCCCCTTAATGCGCTCGATGATCGACACCGTGACCATTGCTACGTCGTGTCGGAAACCCAGTGCTGGAGCCAGAATCGGAATGCTGTCGTTTAAGACTTCGGGCATCTCATCTCCTTCCTGCTGTTCGCTTTGCTGTGACTGTGCGGCTTTGAGCATTTCATTGAATGTCTGTCCCTTCACTCCAATCTTCGCCATCATCGACTTAAATTCAGCCAGCGAAAAATCTTCCAATCCGGCGGCATGGGTGAACAGCGCACGGATCGCATCCTGCCGTGCCAACCCTTCTAATGCAGCGACATGCTGCACTTCAACTGCCAGCCAGCTTTCAGCTTTGTTGAGCAGCGCCAGTGCGTCCTCCGCTGCTGCCCCTTTTTGCAACCACTCGTTCACATCTTTCACGTCGACTGGCAGTGATGGCAGATAGGTTTCGCCCTTCAGCGTCAGGGCAAGGCTGCGGCTTTTGGCGCGGGCATCATCCGTGTTGTCCAGCGCAACGAACAGGCGCGAATGCACTTTCAATCGGTTCAGCAAATCATCCGCTGCCTGCATCCCACCAATGGCAACTGCTGGAATGTTCCATTCCGCAAAAGTAAGCGCGTCGGCCTGTCCTTCGACGATGACGACCTGTTCTGCCTGTGAACTGTAAAAGTGATTGTAGTATGGTTGGCGTTCGCCGATGATTTCATGGGGTGGATTGTAGTGTTTCTTGCCTTCAATGCTGCGTCCACTGAGATACATCAGTCGTCCCTGTTCGGCATGAATATAGACGATCATGTTGGGTGGGAATTTCTGAATCACCGTTCGCATATTGTCCGACAGGTTCAAATCCGCTAGCAGCGGACGCTTATCCTGCGGCATAAATCCCAGCTTTGCTGCCTTGATGGTGGTCAATTGCCAACCGCGCTTCTCGGTGACATAGGTGAGCGCAGCAGGGGTATTCAAGAGTGTGTCATGCAGACGCTGCACAAGCTGCCGTTCCGCCCACGCTGGCGACTTCTTGAACTGAGCGGTTTCTTCTAGGGTGATTCCAGCACGTTGCGCTAGAAAGCGCACTACCTCCATAAACTGCGTCGCGTCACGGTTGTTCCATGCACCTAATGACAGCAGATGCCGTCCGACGAAATCAAACACATCGCCCTGTTCGCCGCGCGAATT
>JBDTNB010000110.1:0-23891 GCA_039933955.1 Chloroflexota bacterium | reverse complement strand
CCTTATCAACTCAGTATTGCCGAGTTCTCTTTATGACTCGCACCATTGGTTATTACGATTTTGGAGCAGAGATGTGATGGTATAAAGCGATTGCCATTGATGGTCATACTGGAGATGTTTGGGAATGGCAAATTGGCCCGCTACTTTCTATCTTGCCTGCCACAAGCGTTTCAACAATTGAACCGACTGCTGCCCCCACCTTCACAGTTACTTTCTTACCCGCTCCAACCGGAAAATGATGAAAGTGTACGACCCAAATGCTCGTAAATTACTCTGATAGCGATTCTATCTACGAGGACGACTCGGAATATTTACTAGTAGGTATCTAGCCGACAGGTATTTGGTCGCATTTGATAATATGTTCGAGTTGTGTCTCGTTAGGTTTTGCATTTGAGAGAAGAGTGACCCCGCTGGGACTCGAACCCAGAACCTGTTGATTAAGAGTCAATTGCTCTGCCAATTGAGCTACGGAGCCATATTTGAATTAGTTTGGATTATATCCATGCTGTCCGCCGCGTCAAGACTCAACCGTGTCCATGACCTTAGTCATACGGCTGTGAATGGTGGCGCCACAGAATACGTGACCAGAAATATGACCTGTTCTACATCTCTTTTTTCGCTGTCCACGTTACCCTATACATAGGTTGGAAACGTGCGCCGTCTGCGACTTATCCGCCGCCAGTGCGTATACATGCATAATTCATGCCGTAAGTATTTCCTTCGATAATTCCAGCTACCACCCGTACATCATAGATTGGGGATATAAGAAAATGAGCGCAAGTCCATTCGTGCTGCGAACAGAAGATTTGAAAAAAGACCTGAAAGTCGGCGAAGTCACCGTGCAGGCTTTACGCGGTGTCACATTGGCTGTCCAACGCGGCGAATTCATGGGGATTATCGGGCCATCTGGCAGCGGTAAATCGACACTGTTGGGTCTGATCGGCGGGCTGGATTCACCGACATCGGGCAAGGTTTTCATTGATGGCACCGACATTACCAACCTCAACGAGCGGGCGCTGACCCGCGTCCGCAACGAGAAAATCGGCTTTGTTTTCCAGTTTTTTAACTTGATTCCGACTCTGACAGCGCTGGAAAATGTGGCACTGCCGGTTCAGTTTGCGCCCCAGCGTAAATTTGACGCCAATAAGCGGGCCAAAGAACTGCTTGATTTGTTGGGCATGGGAGATCGCCTGAAGCATCGCCCAACACAGCTTTCCGGCGGACAGCAGCAGCGAGTTGCCATTGCCCGTGCTTTAGCCAATGCCCCGGCGCTCCTGCTCTGCGACGAACCCACCGGCAGCCTGGACACCGAATCCAGCGCGACGGTTATGAATGCCCTGCGTGATGTCCAGCAAAACATGAACACCACCGTCATCATCGTAACGCACAGCATGGATGTCGCCTCGCAGCTTGACCGCCTGGTAACACTGGTTGATGGCCGCCTCGCTTCGGATGTTGATCCGCAGTCCAGCGCGCAGATGGCTGCCGTCAAAGTGCTCAAAGAAAAACGCGCGACGGGCGAATTGTCCGCTGTGAAGCTGCAATAGGGAGGGCGACATGATTGAAAAACTCAACTTCTACTTCCGGCACTCTCTGAATGACCTGCGCGTCAATGGTCAGCGCACATTTTTCGCGCTGTTGTGCATTGCTGCCGGGGTTGCAGCCGTTGTCAGTTTGCAGACCGTCGCCATTATGATCGGTGATACGCTCACCGGCAATTTGCAGCAAACCAATCGCGGCGATATTCAGGTCGCGCTCAATCCCTCATTTGATGGAAATGACCCCTCAGCGCAAACGCAGCAGGCCATCAACGATGGTATCCTGGAGGAACAGAAGCAATCCAGCTTTTTCGGGGACGGCGGATTTAGCCAGTATCATGTCGGTGAAACCGGTATTGCGAAAATCCAAGCCTGGATCGACGCCAATTATCCCGGTCAGATTCAAATGACCTATCCCTGGAGCATCGGCGATTTCACGGCTGTTTTCACAGGTGGCATCGGGACGAGCCTTACCGTAACCGCTTCGGGCAATTATATTGGGCAGCTTTCGCCTGTGCTGATTGACCCGAAGGTTTATCCATTTTATGACACCGTTCAATCGGTGGAGGGCAAGCCGCTGGCTGATCTGATTCAGTCACCGACAGACATCGTGCTTGATCAGAAAGTCGCGACGAATCTGGGCACGAAGGTGGGGGATGTCCTGCGTATCAACGGCTCAGATACCGATTTTACGGTGCGTGGTCTCGTGCCTACGGAGTCCGAAGTGACCGATCCCGGTTCGGGATTATTCATGGCAATATTCGGATTTTATTATCTGGATCGCGATGCCATCCAGTATTTCGACGGCCTCACACCCCAAACTGACAAGCTGTATCTGAAGTTGTCCGATCCGGCGCAAACACCGGCAATTAATCGGGCATTCAAGCAGGCATTCCCCTTTTTCACCACGACAACCGTTGATGATTTGAAAGTGGGCAACCAGGAACTTTCTGACCGAATTAATCAGGTGGTGACGGTGGTCGGGTTGGTATCGCTGCTGCTGGGCAGTATCGGCATCATCAATACGATGCAGGTGATCGTCCGGCGGCGCACGGTTGAGATCGCTGTCCTCAAGACCATCGGTTTGCAGGCCGGACAGGTGACGATGTTGTTTCTGGTCGAAGCCTTTATCATGGGCGTCATCGGCAGCATCGCCGGTATTGTCCTGGGCTGGGTGACTACTTTTCTCATCAAGGGTGTGGCTGAAAGCGTTGTTGCGCAGCAGCTTCCGTTCCGTATCGCGCTCTTGCCAGTTGTGAATGGCCTGATTGTCGGCACGCTCGTAACCACGATTTTCGGCTTTTTGCCCACGCTGGCTGCCGGTCAGGTGCGCCCTGGTGTGGTGCTGCGCCCGAACGATAATATTATCCCGCGCGCCGGTTGGCTGCGGACGCTGCTGGCGCTGGTGGTGATTATCGCGGCTCTGAGTGTTGTCGCCTACACCATTCTGGGCAATTTCGCGCTCTCGTTGGGGGTGACGATTGGTGCATTCTTTGCGGCGGGTTTCCTGATCCTGCTGCTGTCTTTCCTGATCTGGATAATCGGGCGTTTCTTCCCGTCACTGGGCATCGTGGATTTGAAAATCTCGCTGCGGCAGATGTTGGCGGGCAGGGCACGCGGCGCAACCACGCTGCTGGCGCTGGTCGTGGGTGTGTTTTCTCTGAGCCTGATAACCCTGTTTGCCGACTCAATTAACAACCTGCTGTCGACGGCGCTTGACCCGGTGAACGGCGGGAATGTCATCATCGCGCTCATCAATCGCGGTGCGCTGCCAGCCGTAACAACTGCACTGGATTCGACGGATGGCGTACAGAATTATCAGGTGTTGCAGAACTACAGCGGCAATCTGATTTCGGTTGAAGAACCGGATGGGACAGTGCTAACACGCGACCAAATCAAGGCGCGCATCGGGCAGAATTCGACCACCAAAAAAACCGTCGAAGCCTTTGGTGGCGATATAGGCGATATGAATGTTGGCGAATCGGAACTTGGCTCACTGGGCAGTATGACAGGACGCGATGTGAATTTAGCCCCACCCAATCCAATTGTCGAAGGGCGCAATTTCACCGCCGATGATGCCGGTAAACCGGTGATTGTGATGGGAAATTACTCCTGGTTGACCGATGCTGGCTTGAAGGTTGGCGACAAGTTGACTTACGATTTTGGCGATGCTTCGCAGAAAGTCACGCTTGAATTGATCGGCATCTCCCAGCGCCCGACAATAAGCAGCATCGCGGGCGGAAACGGCACGCTGGTTCCGTTGGCTGGACTGCCCGACAGTGTTCAGCCCAGCAGTGTCCAGGTGTTGGCGAATGTCGATGAAAAGCACATCCCGGATGTGCGCCGCGCCCTGAGCCGTGCGCCAGGGACATTTGTGGTGGAAACCAGCGTGTTCGCCAAGCTGCTGACAGGTTTGCTGGGAACTTTCACCGCTTTCCCGACAATGGTGGCGCTGCTGGGTTTGATTGTGGGCGGCGTCGTAATCGCCAACTCGGTTGCCCTGACCACGATGGAACGCCGCCGTGAAATTGCGGTGATGAAGGCCGTCGGCTTGCAGCGGGAACGGGTGTTGGGTATGCTCCTGCTGGAAAATGGTCTGATGGGTTTGATCGGCGGTTTGATCGGTGTCGGGCTGGGCGTGTTGATGCTGCTGATTTTACTCAGTTTCAGCGGCGGTCTGGCGAGTGTGATCCCGTATGGGACGGCGCTGTTGTTGATGCTGCTGTGTATCCTGGTCGCACTGATTGCAGCGGCGACCACTGCCTGGGGCGCATCTGGCGAGAAGCCACTGAACGTCCTGCGCTACGAATAATGTGAGATCGTTATGGGGGTTTGTCAGCCGACAAACTCCCTACAAAAATATCAGGTTTTGATTGATGCAGCGCAAAGAAGATGGTTATTTTTCCTCGGAGCCACTGTCGCTCAAGCCAGATCGCGGTTTTTTGCTCAGTACCTGGCTGGTTTTCTTCGTCTTCATCAATGGCTATTTCATTTATGCTCATGCGCGGCAAGGTTCGTGGCTGCCGCTGATTTGGGCCGTTTTCGGCGTCATATGCGGCGTGGGAACGTGGTTCTGGTTCAAGTTGGCCTTCTACGGGATGCTGCTGGGTTATGCGTATAATATAATGCAAAATCTGGACGCGCAGTCGGTGAGCGGAATCGTGTTCTCGCTGGTGTTCATGGGGCTGACGTATTTTCTCGTCCGCCAGAAATGGGAGTTTTTCAAATAAAGCGTAACCCTTCCCCCCACGCCTTCGGCAGCCCTCCCCGTGTACAGAGAGGGGGAGAAAGCGCCGGAAAGCGGCGTCCAGAACCCGCGCCTCAATCCAACTTTGAGGAGATTCCGATGCATCTGTGCGAGGCGGATGTGGCGGAAGGGTTGGAAAAAATTGCCCGCCGCGAAATTCGCACGCTGTTTGAAAACCGTGTGGAGTGGATCGAGGCGTCAGATAAACCGGGTGTTTTGCGTTTCACCTATGTGGGCAACCTGTTCCAACTGCTGAAGTTGAAAATGGTGCAGGCGGTTTATCTAGTGCGGCAGTATCCGATCCCACGCCCGAAAGCCTTCCTGGGCGATCAGCACTTTAAGGCACTGGTCGCGCAAATCGAGGCGGTGCGCGAACTCGCGCCTAAAGAGGCTTACGAGACCTTGTATATCAGCGCGGCGGGTTCGGAATCTTCGGTCATGAAACGGATTAAGGACGAACTAGCCGCGAAAACTGGGCTGCGTGCTGTTTCCGATGAAGGCGATTTGTTGATACGGCTGCGTCATCCTCCCGGCGATGAAAACTCGTGGGAATCGCTGATTCGCATATCGCCGCGCCCGTTGGCAACGCGATCCTGGCGGGTATGCAACCGGGAAGGGGCATTGAACGCAGCGGTAGCCAATGTGATGGGCTTTTTGACGCAGCCCAAACCCGACGATGTGTTTTTGAATCTCACCTGCGGGTCGGGGACGCTGCTGATCGAGCGACTGGCACAGGAAACGGCTCAAACTGCTATTGGCTATGATACGGACAGCGCTGCATTGGAGTGTGCCCGCCGGAATGTCGAGGCTGCGGGGTTGGCTGACCGCGTGCAGCTACGGTTGGGCGATGTGCGTTCGCTGCCGCTGGCGGACAAGAGTGTGGATGCGATTTGCGGCGATTTGCCTTTCGGTCATCTGGTCGGGTCACACGATGATAACCTGGAACTGTATCCTGAATTGCTGCGTGAGGCAGCGCGGGTCGCCAAACCGGGCGCACGCTGTATATTGCTCTCGCATGAAGTCCGGCTGATGGAATCGCTGCTCGAAGACTCGCCGCTGTGGGATTTGGAGCAAAATCTGCGGGTCGCGTTGGGCGGGTTGTATCCCCGGATGTATGTGCTGAAACGACGCTAAATAAAGCGCAAAGTGCAGAGTACAAAGTGAAAGACAAAAACAGTTTCGGACTGCGAATAAAAGCCACCGCAATTTTGTAGCGGCGGCAGCGGCGGCGACCAAGCTCGATTCGTAAGTTGTAAATTCTGTCCTTATGTCCATTTTTTGAGATGTTTGAAGGTTGACCATTATGACATCCTCTCGTGACCAAATTCTCAACAAACTGCGTGCGGCACGGCAGCCGTTCCCGGATGCGCCGCCGCGTCCGAAACAATATTTGCCGGTTGCGCCGCTGGACGATACCACACCGGATGGGTTGCTCAAACGGTTTTCGTTCGAGCTAGACCGGGTGATGGGGCAGGTGTTCCCGGTGGAGGGCGATGAAGGTGCGCGGGCTTGCGTCCTCGATTTGCTGAAAACCAACCAGACGACTCACATCCTGGCGTGGGATTTCAAATATATCCCGGTAGACGGCCTGGAAGCTGCCATCCGCGAGGCCGGAATTGAGATCACTTACCCGGAAATGCACGACGAGTTCCGCGAGGCAACCATCGAGAGCATCCGCAGTGCGCAGGTCGGGTTGGCGGGCGTAGACGCAGCGATTGCGGCCACCGGGACGATGGTGTTCAGCACCGCGCCGGGAAAAGGCCGTTTGCCGACGGTGATCGCGCCGATGTTTATTGCAGTCATCACCATCGACCAACTGCTGCCGCGCCTGGAAGATTGGGTCGCACAGCAGCGTTCCAATAACCTGGACTTGATGTGGAAGACCGCCAATATTTGCTTCAACACTGGCCCCAGCCGCACGGCGGACATCGAAATGCAGATGATCCTGGGCGTGCATGGGCCGGGTAAGGTCAGGGTAGTAGTTAAAAAGTAATGAGTGATGAGTTATGAGTAAAAATATGCTCGGCACTTGCGCTCGATAGATCATTTCAAAATATGGCGGCAGTGACAGTGGCAAGATTTGTGCTAATGCCACTGCCGTTTTTTATGTCGGTGTTGTCGTCGTCGCCGTTGGCAGAAAATGAGGTGTGCTGCCGCTATACTCGCTATGAAACAGCGCAAACCCCAGCATAAAAGACAGAAATGAAGATATACTCATCAATTTATATTGTAGATCAGATGTTCTTATTCGTCAATTTGAAAATGGTTAGAATCTCAGTGTTTTTGTTTGCCTATTCGAACACAAATATGCTAAATTATCTGAGCCATTCTGAGCTTTTGAAGCCCCTTACATTAAACAATCTCATAGCGCAATATAGCGCTACAAAAGCAGCGATGAGCATCAATCGGAGGCTTTGTGTCCGAAACTGACGAGCCGAAAAAAGAGGAAGTCAAACCGGGCATCAGTGAAGTAGGCCGCGCGGTATGGCGGATGCTGTGCTGGGGATTCACATCCAGCCCGTTTGCGCTGCCGCTGCTGTTTGTGCTGCTAATGGTGGTGTCGATTACCCCATTTGTCACCAGCTATCTCGACAGCAAGGTCATCGACGAAATTGTGCGTTTGCTGGGTTTGCCAGTGGCAGACCGGGGACTCACGGCGCTCATGCAGTTCATCGTGGTGGTCGTCGTGATGAATATACTGGAACGCACGCTGTGGATCGGCATCGCCTACGCCGAAAAAGTCAGCTTTTTCAACATTTCGCGGGAACTCACGCTGAGTTTTCTACGTAAAGCGTCCGAACTGGATATGTATCACTATGAAAATGCCGCCAGTAACGATGTCATCCAGAAGGCGAAGGACACGTATACCTGGAAACCGGCGGCGTTTTTGTCGCGCTCGATTTACATGCTGGGTGATGTCGTGAAAATCATATCGAGCATTTTGATTATTCTGACCTTTTCGCTGCCTGCGTTTTTATTAGTCCTACTGACCACACTGCCAAGCCTGATCGTCAACCTGAAATTACGGGAAGGTTCGTGGGCGATCTGGGGCGCGAACGCAACAGACCGGCGGCGCTTCTTCCGCTCGTCGGATTTGCTCACGCGCGAAAATTCGCTGATGGAACTGCGTATTTTCCGCAGTCGCCATTATTTGCTGGATGTTGTTTCCGAGATTTACAACCGCTTCACCGACAAGGAACGCAAAGATACCTTGCGGCGGACGCTGCTGGAATCGCTGGTCGGGAATTTATCGACATTGGGGACGATGGCCTTCTGGATCATCGCGATTTTCGCCACGCTCAATGGGCAGATTACGCTGGGTTTGCTGACGTTTTACACCTCGTCGCTGGGACGTTTGTCGGAATCGGTCAACAATTTGTTCCGCAGCCTGAGCGACCATTACGAGGACGGATTGTATCTAGTCGATTTGTTCAAGTTCATGGACTTAGAAAACGCGATCACGCCGGGGACAGTCCAGATGGAAACGACTAAAAAGCCGCCTTTGATCGTGTTCAAAAATGTCGATTTTACCTATCCGAATGCTGAAAAGCCGGTGCTGAAAAATTTCAATATGGTAATCGAACCGGGGGAGCATATCGCGCTGGTGGGGGTGAACGGTGCGGGCAAGACGACCATCATCAAATTGTTGAGCCGCTTCTACGATGTAACGGGCGGCCAAATCCTGATTAACGGGGTTGATCTGCGCGAGTTGGACACCGATAGCTGGTACAACCAAATCGGGATTTTGTTCCAGGATTTTATTCGCTACGGGCAGTTCTCGGTACGGACGAACATCGGCCTGGGCAAAGTCGATCAGATGGACGACGCGACGCTGCTGGAAAACGCGATTTTCAAGGCAGACGCGAAGGTGTTCATTGACGAATACGAACACCAGTTGGAGCAGGTGTTGGATAAATCGTTCGAGGGCGGCACGAATCCATCGGACGGGCAGTGGCAGCGGATCGCGCTGGGACGGGCATTCTTCCGTGATGCGGGGGTGCTGGTGCTGGATGAACCGACCTCAGCGATTGATGCGAAGGCCGAATACGAAATCTTCCAGCGTCTTTATGATTTTTCTCAGGGCAAGTCGCTGATTATCATCTCGCATCGCTTCTCGACGGTGCGCAACGCCGATAAAATTTTTGTGATCGACGGCGGCGAGATTATCGAATGTGGCAGCCATGACGATTTGATGCACCTGGGCGGGAAGTATGCTGATGCGTTTGAGACGCAGGCAAGAGGGTATAAGTGAAAGTGCAAGACAATGGACATTGATTTGAGCGATTATGTTGCGGGTGGGTATTTTGTAGTGAAATATTCAAGTCAAGATTTCTGGAAATCCAACCTTATGCCGGAACGGGTGATTAGCCTGTCGGGGTGTGTTAGCCCGCAGCTTGAGATCGTGTGGGGCTGGAACACCGAGAAATATCAAAAAGACATTTCTGATTTTGGCATACCCAGCGATAAGTTCGATACTTTTGCACAATGGTGTAGGCGAGACCCCGGTGCGCTGTATTCGCTGGACATTGGACGTGAATTTGTGGCTGCGTTTTTACCCGACAACGGCGATTATTTTTTGATCGGCATTGCGCTGCCCAAAGGCCTGGTGGACGGCTTTCTGATTAACAATCAGCAAACTGTATTCGATACGAACCAGCAGGTGTATAAGGACGCGATTTACGGAGTCAATTACGTCCTCAAAGAACATCAACCCTTGCCACAGGGCGGAACGGTGCTCGGTTTTGAAGTGCTGAGTTACAGCTATGGCAATATCGGATGCTCGTGGCTGTGCAGCGGGATTGAGAAGGATATGCACGAATTATTTGGAATCCATCCAAACTTGTATGGGCTAATTGACAGCTATACGGACGCGAAAAAAGTCTATGATTGGATTGCCGAAGATGAGATGCAAGGGATTCGTGCCGAGCCTGAGCCGTATTATCCCTGGCTGATTGTCCAGTATCCAGTTTCGTGAACATTACAAATATTACATTTACCTGTTCCCACCTGTTTTTCAGGCTATTGTCAAGCACGGCCATAGGCGAATCTGACGCAGAAGCGGTACACTCCTCGCCAGACATCGTAACCATTGAGGAGTGAATATGTCCAAAGAACAATGGACTGCCGTTGATAACTACATCACCGATTTATTCGTGCAGCCGGACGAAACGTTGGATGGTGCATTAAAAGCCTCGGTTGATGCGGGGCTGCCCGCCATCCATGTCGCGCCGAATCAGGGGAAATTTTTATCGATTCTGGTGCAAGCACTGGGCGCAAAAAAGATTCTGGAAATCGGCACGCTGGGCGCATACAGCACGATCTGGATGGCGCAGGCGCTGCCTCCGGGGGGAAAGCTCATCACGCTGGAATTTGAGCCAAAACATGCGGAAGTCGCGCGCAAAAATATCACCCGCGCGGGATTGGATCAGACGATTGAGGTGCGGATTGGCAGGGCGATTGATCTGCTGCCGAAGGTTGCCGAAGAAGGACTTGGCCCGTTTGACCTGATTTTTATTGACGCCGACAAGCCCAGCAATTGGGATTATTTCCAATGGGCACTCAAGCTGTCGCGTCCCGGCACGGTGATTATCGTGGATAATGTGGTGCGCGATGGCAATGTTATTGACGCGAACAGCCAGGATTCCAGCGTGCAGGGTGTGCGGCATTTCAATGAGCATGTTGCGAAGGACTCGCGCGTCAACTTGACGGCGATCCAGACCGTCGGCAGCAAGGGCTATGATGGCTTCGCGATTGCGTATGTGAAATAATGTAGCCCCTCACCCCCTAGCCCCTCCCCGTGTACGGAGAGGGGGAGTAATAGAGGAATTTTTGAGGGAAAAGTTGTATTTGTTATGGCAGTGAATTTGTTTCATAAGTAGCGAGTTAAAGTCTAGCGATGCAGATTGAAAATACGGAAGCCTCTATTATTGATACCGCCAAACAGCTTGCGCGGGATTTTGCGACGCGCGCCAACGAAGCCGATCAGATTGGCAAAATGCCGGTTGAAGACGTGCAGGCGTTGAAAGAGTCCGGTTATCTGGGCATCAGCATTCCACGCGCCTATGGCGGACAGGGTTTGCCGCTGCGGGATTGTGTCGCGGCGCAGTTGGAAATCGCGCAGGGGAGTGCCTCAAGCGCGATGGTCGCCGGGATGCAACTGCATATGTTCGGCAACCTGTCGGAAAATCGCCCCTGGGAAGAGGCTAAATTTGACTATTGGTGCAGAGTCGCGGCGAACGGCGGGATGTTCAACACGGCGGCCAGCGAACCGACATTAGGCAGTCCATCACGCGGGGGACAATTTGAGACTACCGCTACACCAGCGCCGGATGGTGGTTGGCTCATCAACGGGCAGAAAACCTGGACAACCGGCGGCAAACATTTGACTCACATTTTAGTGCGGCTGTCGGTGGGCGACGAGCCGGGTGTGATCGTCGTGCCGGGAGATTCGGCGGGAATCGGATGGATTGAAACCTGGGGAGACAGCCTAAGCCTGCGCGCCAGTGAAAGCAATGATGTGCGTTTCAAGGATGTGCATGTTCCGGCGGATTATCTGGTCGAACGAGGCAAGCGCGACGATAAAACGCCGAATGCCTGGTTCCCGATGATTATGGCGGCGGTTTATCTAGGGTCGGCGATTGGTGCGCGCAACGCGGTCATTCAATTTGCGTTAGAGCGTGTGCCGACAGCGCTAGGTAAACCGATTGCGACGCTGCCTAAAATTCAACGACAAATCGGCGAAATTGATTTGGCATTGCAGGCGGCGCAGTCGCTGCTGTTTGAGGTCACAGGGCAGTGGACGGGCGACGAACGCAGCAAAGGGTTGTATCCGCGCATCGTAGCGGCCAAACATCTGGCGGTGGAAACAGCCAACAGCGTGACCGATAAAGCGCTGCAAATCGCGGGTGGGACGAGTCTGACACGCGATCTTCCGCTCGAACGCTATTTCCGCGATACGCGCGCGGGTTTGATGCAGCCCCCGTCGGGTGATACGGCGTTGGAAATTATCGGGCGGAGTGCGATTGAGAACCTGAATTCCTAAACCCCTTCCCCAGCCCCTCCCCGAATTCAGGGAGGGGAGAAATATAAGAGCGGACGAGATGACCAAAGAGCGGTCAATCTCGTCGCTACAGAAGCCAATTTGATTGTGATTAAGCCCTGAGAAAGGGTTTGAAAAATGAGTGAGCCGGAAGCAGATGTGAGCATCGAAGAAATCATCGCAGCGCTGCAAGGGTTGGAAGCCAAGTGGGATTCGCGGGTTATCGAGGCGAGTTTGGCTATCGAGAAGCTGCGGGTTGCAGACCCCAATCGCACCTTTTATCGCGGGATGGCGGAAGGTTATAAAGCGGCGTTGAAAGATTTGCGGGCGCTGCTGCATGAACCGGCTGAAACCTCTGTCGCTGGCGATACAGGTGAAATTTACGCGGCGGTGAATCGGGATCGGGCGCTGGCAATTGTGGAACAGGCGGGACTCTCGATCAGCGATTTGCACGCGCACAATGACAACACCTTCAGCGCGATTTTCCCGCCGCTGCAAGTGCTGAGTTTTGATGAGCGCATCGCCAAACTGATGGCAGTCGCTGAAGTCGCCATACTGGATACCGGCAGGCTGCCGAATTCCAGCAAGACCTACATTGATTTCGCGTTCAAATCGCCGCCAGGATAGCCATTGTGGAGCAGATCAGGTTGGCGGCGCAGGCTGCGGCAGCCTTGAAAGGCGTGCGCTATATAGATGCGGAATTCATGTACCAGCCGCGCCCTGCTAACACAAACCATCGTGAACAGATCGTTCTTGATTACAACCTGAAATCACGCCTCGCCCAACTTGGAACCCAGGACGTTGTGCTGTTCATCTGTGATGGGCGGCGCACGGTTGAAAGCCTGGACATTTTTGAAAGTCAGTTTCCGCATCTGCGGATGGTCGCAGTCATCACCAATCCGCCGTTCTGGGCAGGACAAACACCTAATACACCACAACTTCTCGGCTGGGATGCGCCCGAAAATTGGCAGCGTTATGCGGCGACGGATCGCTGGGCGCGGATTGATTTTGCGCTGGAAGTATGTGGTATGTTGGAGTTTCCAGGGTATTTGTTGATGCCCGCACAGGATGCTGTTTGGGGTGCGGGTTTGCTGGCGTATCTGGAACACATCAGCAAGTTATACGCGAAAAACGGATTGCCTGCTGCCGTCAGCCCGTACACCTATCATCAACATTATCATGTTCCCGGCACGGACATTCCCCGACAGATTATCGAGGTGATGAACACGGCGTTTGGACGCGATTTCTGGTTCCCCTGGAAAATCCGGCTGGATCATGTGCAAGCCTTCTGGGGCAAAATGAGTATGACACCCTTCGGGATGTGCGCGGTGATTCGGCAAAAAGTACAAAAGGATGTGTGGGAAGACGACCTGGAAATTGACGGGGCGATCCGGCGATCCGGGTATGGTGTGCGCTGCCGCTGGTTGAGCGATCCGGCGATGTACCGGCAGTCACCGCCGGTTTTTGATGAGGCTGGTTTGCGCAAAGTGATCGAGCGCACGCTGCATTATTCGCTGAATATCCCAGGCGCGGAGGTTGGCGCAAGTACGCTGAACTTTCCGCTGGATCAACTGGGGCTGTTGTGGCGCGGGCTGAATCCACGATTTGCGTGGAACAATGCTGAAGCTGAAGCCCTGATCGCAGCGTGCAATGCGACTATTCAAGCGCGGTTACAGACCTATGGCGCGTCGTGGGTAGATTGGGGTGCATATCGCTATGTAACCCGTGTGGGTGATCCGGCAGTCGAGGTCTGGAAGCGTGGGATCATTCTGGTATAATGGAATTAACCAGTCCATAGAAAATGAGAAGTGTAAGGAAACTTAGATATGATTTCAGCAGGTGATCTCAAAAAGGGTGTAACCCTGAAGCTTGATAACAATCTTTTCCGGGTTACGGGAACCGAGTATAACAAACCAGGACGTGGTACGGCCTCGATGAAGACCACGTTGATGAATCTCAAATCCGGGCAGACGTTGACGAAGGTCTTCGGCATCGAAGAAAAATTGGACAACCTGTTTGTCGAAAACGAAGATGTCCAATTTCTGTATCGCGACGGAGATTTCCTGAATTTCATGAACAAGGAAACCTTTGAGCAGTACGAGGCCAGCGTGACCTTGTTCGGCAATGATGCGCTGTATCTGAAAGAGAACATGGATTTGGAACTGCGGATTTACGAAGGCGCGCCCATCGACTATGTGCTGCCGACGAAGGTATCCTATACAGTGGCGGACTCCGAAATGGCGGTTGCAGGCGATACGGCGGGCAGCGTGACCAAGAAAGTCACTACTGAAACCGGATTAACCGTGCAGACCCCACTGTTCATCAATGTGGGCGACTCGATTGAAGTTGATACCCGTGATGGGCAGTACCTCGGACGCGGGTAACCGCTAAACCGCCTCACCCCACGCCTTCGGCAGCCTCTCCCCCGAATTCAAGGGAGAGGGGCTAAATTCTCCGGCGTTATATTTCTGCGAAACTGATTTCGGTATTGAACCTTATGACCGGGAAATTTGAATACAAATCTGAATTTTTGTATCTGACGACGATAGGCCGCAAAAGCGGTCAGCCGCGCGAAATTGAAATCTGGTTCGTGGCGCACGAAGGCTGCTATTACCTGTGCGCCGAGCACCGCGAACAGACCCAATGGGCACAAAATATTCAACACAATCCAGCAGTGACGTTCTGGGTTGAAGGCCAGGTTTATCAAGGTACGGCGCAGATCATTGACGCCACCGCGCAACCGGAAATCGTCGCTCCAGTGAGCGTATTGTTCGATACGAAATACAAATGGAGCGACGGGCTGCTGGTGCAACTCTGCCCTGATTCAGACCCGGCCTGAAAAGTGCGAGTTGAGATAGTCGAGTTTGGCTGCGTCATCGCGTTTGGATGACAGAAAACGTACCCAGGCATGGCGTTCGTGCCAGACCGCGCCCAATTCCCACACGCAGTACGTCCCCTTATTGATACCCTCGTGGGGCACAGTTACATAACCATCGGCACTGTCCGCCTCTTTGAAATAAACTGACTCCCACATTTCGTTGGTGTTGCGCCAGGTTGTGAGCAATAGCAGCAGATATTTACCAGCTCGATGCAGAATTACAAAGCCCAGGTCGCCTTCAAAATTCAGCTTTTTGACTTGTTCTGCCAGGAATGCGCGGGTTTCAGCATCCTGTTTCGGGGTGATGGGCGCATCTTCTGGATAGAGGTCATACCATTTGAGGTAAGCGGTTGGCAAGCTCAGACCTTCTCCGGGTTTGACGATTTTTTCGTAATAGGTGTAGCCTTCCGGGACGACATTGCCCAGATTGGATAAATTAGGAATTGTTTTGGCGGCTAATGAGTCAACCATGCGCGAACTCCTTGCATAGATCATTTGTGCATAATATAGGCGATAATTGCCCTGAAACGCAAGTAGCTGCATTTGGTGTATATTCTTCAAGCCTGGCTGACAAAATCGAGACAAACGATTTGGACGTAATGAATTGCTGAGGTCGCGAGTCCAAAAGTTAGCATTTCCTTCAAAAAATTAAAGGAGCAATATTCGATGGCAGTCGAATTTAGTGGCAAAGTTGTCGTGGTGACGGGTGCGAATGGGAATATTGGGCAGGCGGTAGCGCGCAAGTTCGGCGAACAGGGCGCGACGTTGGTGCTGGTGGGGCGCAAAGAATCTGATTTGGCCGAAATCGTTCAGGAATTGGGCGGGACAGCGGGTGTCGCCGATGTAACCGACGAGGCCAGCGTGGATGCACTGGTGAAAATGGTCGAGGAAAAATATGGGCATATTGATGTGCTGGCGCACACTGTCGGTGGTTTCGCCTCAGGGCAAGCAGTTCACGAATCGGCGCTCGATGTGTGGAATAAAATGATGGTGCTGAACGCCCAGTCGGTGTTCGTGACGGGCGGGCGGGTGGCGCGGCATATGGTCGAGAAACAAATTCCGGGTCGCATCATCGCGATTCTGTCGAAAAATGCCTACAAGGGCACGGCGAAATCGGCGGCTTATTCTGCCTCCAAAGCCGCTGCCCAACGGGTTCTGGAAAGCATGGCCTCCGAACTGCGCAGCAGCAATATCACGGTTAACGGGATCGTCCCCAGCACAATTGATACACCGCAAAACCGCGAAGGAATGCCCAACGCCGATTTCAGCAAATGGGTGCAACCGGAAGAAATCGCCGATGCGATGTTGTATCTGGCATCGGAGAAAGCCCATTCAATCAGCGGAATCAGCCTAGACATATTTGGGCGTGCTTAGGTAAGATTGGCTGCCTAAACATTGTCCAAGCATTAGTATAACGTAAATGCCTCAAGGAGTATTCATTCATGGCCGCAGTACAGGTTTCGACGGACGAAGGGCTACGCACTGTCGCAAAAACCCCCAAGCACACCTGGTACGTCGATGAACCGGTGGAAGATGGCGGTCTGGACAGCGCGCCGTCGCCAACCGAAATGCTGCTGAGTGCGCTGGGAAGCTGCATGGTCATCACGGTAGAATTGTACGCGGCGCGCAAGAAATGGCCTATCGATAAAGTTGAAGTGAACCTGGAGATGGAACGCTTCAGCGCGGTGAATTACCCGACTTATACCGGCGATGCCCAATTTGTCCATGAAATCCGCGAACAGGTGGTCATCCACGCCCCGGAATTGAACGATGAACAACGTGCGCGGTTGGTCGAGATCGCCGGGAAATGCCCGGTGCGCCGTGTGCTGATGAATCCAGTCTTTTTTACGGCGCTGCATCCGCAAAACGTCTAGGACGCTCTCATCCCGTTTTCTTCTTCCCTGACACACCCCTCACTGCGAGGGGTGTGTCATTTTGAGGCTGTGCGTTACACTCTGTTCACGTTGAGTCTAATGTAATTCACGCATCACAGCAGTATGATGAATGCGGGATTCAAGAACAGCAAAGGGAGTGTCTGATTATGTCCGAACAAAATTTTTCGGTTGAGCGTGACTTGAAGGAACTCCAGACAATGGCCGCCGCGCTTGTGCCTTATGTGTATGAAGACGAATTGTATGGCCGGGTCGGGATGAATATGCCCAGTCTGACTGTCGGGGCGGTGCTGCTGCGTCTCCACCGACTGCGGGCGCTTGCAAGCCGTTTGACACCGGAGCAATTGTCAATATTGGAACAAGCTGAGGCGGAAATGCAGACTGTCCGGCGCGAATGGACGAGCCATTTTGAGAAAAAGTTAACCCGCGAGGCTGAGGCGCGGATGCGCGACATCCTGACCTACCTGCGTGAAGCCAAAGAATCGCCGCGCACCGGTGACAATGGTTATCTGCTGGAAGCCGTGCGCCGCACCATCGTGCAAGAATTGCTGGATGCGATGCCGGATGACGCGCGCAAGTCTGAAATTGTCAAAGCAGCGGAAGTAGACAGTGGATTGCGCCGTTCCGTATTTGACTCGGATTTCATCTGGACGAAAGACCTCGAACCGGTGTATCCGGCTGAAACCTACTGGTGGTTATATAAGCGGCCTCACCAGCCGAGTGGTAAAGCGGACGCTCGTTAGTTCTGTATATGACCGGATTATCTCCTGTAGGGGCAAAGCGTCACTTGAGCCTGCACCGCTCAGCATGGTACATCATTTTAGCGACACTGTTGCTTTTGGCGTCTTTCTGGATTGCCAGCAGTGGCTTAACCCGCGACAGTCTGTGGAATGACGAAGGCTGGACGGTGTGGGCGGTGCATTCGTCCTATCTGGGCGATATGTTGGCGCGGGTACGCGGCGATGTGCATCCGCCGCTGTATTTTTTGCTTCTGGACGGCTGGGTACGGGTTGCAGGCGAATCAGTATATTCGCTGCGGCTGCTCTCGACGATGTTCGGCATGATTGGCCTGGGCGCAACCTATGCCGTCGCTAAAAAATTGTTTGATTCGCAAACCGGACTCATTACGCTGGTCATCCTGGGGACGGCCAGTTTTTTTGTGTATTACACCCGCGAAGCCCGTATGTATACACTGCTGCTGGCGTTGGGGGCATCGGCGACCTGGGCCTATTTGCTGTGGCGGGAACGTCCCGCGCGGCTGCGGACGCTGGCTTATGGTGTGCTGATGGCGGCGCTGATGTATACGCATTATGCCGGGGCGCTGGTCATCCTGACGCATTTGATTCATCTGGTCGTGACTTACCCCTACCGCACAAAAACACGATCTGTCGTGTCCTTATGGAGTGTTCCAATTCCCTATATTTTGGGATTAGTGTTGTATTTGCCCTGGCTGCCGATATTTTTGAATCAGATGCGGGCGAATCCCAATGGGCCGCTGGCGATTCCAGTGCCGAGCGATTGGTCGGCGGTGGCAGCGCTGGTTTTGATTCTGACAAGCGGTAGTTGGGACTTAATTGTTGCCCCATTCATTCTGGGGCGGGCGATTCCGCGTTTGCGCCAGTATGGGAGTGCCGTGCTGCTGCTGGTGTTGTGGCTGCTGCTCACGCCAATTGTGCTGCTGGCGTTGAATGCCTGGGTCGCGCCGGTTTATCAGGTGCGCTATGCGATTGCCATGCTGCCCGCCGGGGCGCTGCTGCTGGCCTATGGATTGCGCTGGGTGGGATTTCCAAAATTATTTGAATCTATCGGCATAAAAAGGACGCGATATATCGTGTCTCTACAAGCCGCTTTGGTCGTTGTGTTGGTTTTGTGGATCGCGCAGACGCAGCTCACGATTTACCCGGAATTATGGCCGGAGAAGCCACCCTGGGAACCCACGATTCGGGCGATGATCGCAGCGCGCAATCCGCTCGATCCGACGATTACCGATATTGCGCCTTACAGTCCGGTAGCCTATTACGACAGGCAGTTGAAAATCCGGCAGGGCGTGTCGCTGGATTTGTCGTGGCGGCTGCATCATTATGACGAAATCATGAAACTGGTCAGCTTGTTTGATAAAGTGCAGTCGGTGTGGGTGGCACTGCCGGTAAATACCGCCAAAACCTGGCATATCGTCGCGGCGCTGGATGCGGGACGCCATGCGGCTTATCGTTCCAGCCTTGTGAATATGATTTTTTATCGTTTCGACCAGGGCGAAACTGGCGATTTGCAATATCGTTTTGGCGACAGGGTACGTTATGAATCCGGGCCGAGCGCGCGCGAACGATTCAGTGTGAAAGCGGGCGACTCGTTGTGCGTTGACCTGGGATTGAAAACCCTCGCGCCGTTGGATGGAGCCTATTCCGCTGGCCTGCATCTGATTGACATCACGGGGACGACGCTGGTCGCCCAATCGGATGCCGGATTGGGGTCGCCCGCCGCTGGCGAGTCGCTGGCGCTGAAGCCCTGCCTCGATATTCCGAGCAGTGTGCAGCCTGGATATTATCACCTGGAACTGGTGGTTTATCAGTGGGCAAATGAGGAACGGCTGCGTCTGTTTGAAGACGGCGGGGGTGATGCACTGCCCTGGGGCGATGTGCTGATGTTGGCGGCGGTGGATGTAACGGGGTGATTGGCGGCAGGTGTCGGTTTGTGTAGACTCAATGTGGATAGAGATAATTTTTAGCGATAGCGGAATGTATGACTAAGACCGATGCAGTGATTGTGGGCGCAGGACTCGCGGGCTTGATGGCGGCGCATGTTTTGATAGCTCATGACTTAACCGTGACGCTGGTGGACAAAGGATCGAGCGTGGGCGGGCGGTTGGCAACGCGGCGGATTGGCGCTGGGCGTGCCGATCATGGCGCGCAATTTTTCACCGTGCGCGCGCCTGAATTTGCCGATTGGGTGGAGCGCTGGTTAGCGGTGGGCGTGGTTTATAAGTGGGGAGACGGTTTCAGCGATGGCAGTATTGGACACCAGGGTTCCGATGGGCATCCACGTTACGCCGTTCACGGGGGGATGAATGCCCTGGCGAAGTATCTGGCGGCAGAGTTGAAAAATCGTCCGCAGCCACTACAAATTGATGTGAATGCCAAAGTGTCGGCGCTGGTTCCGAAACCGGACGGCTGGGAAATCCGCACCGAATCGGGTGCAAATTATGCCAGTCGTGGGCTGCTGCTGACGCCGCCTGTCCCGCAGTCATTGGCGCTGCTGGTGTCGGGCGTGGATGGTGATCCACTGGCGCACGCTGACCGGGAAGCCTTGCAGCGGATCGACTATGCGCCGTGTGTGGCAGGTATGTTCCATGTGAGCGGTGCGCGCAGCGCAGTCAATTTGCCAGAACCGGGGGCACTGCAACGCCCTAAAGAGGCAATTAGCTGGATCGCCGATAATCATCGCAAAGGAATTTCGCCGGACGCGACGATCATCACCGTACACGCCGCGCCGGAATACAGCCGTGAGTTGTGGGATGTGCCGGAAGATCAGGCATTGGAGACACTCCGAGAAGCTTTGTATCCCTTTCTGGCGTCAGGCACGAGTATTATTGAAGCACAGCTTAAACGTTGGCGGTATGCGCTGCCGACGGTTTTGCACCCGGAACGCTTTTTGATGGCGACGGGGATCGCGCCGTTGGTCTTCGCGGGCGATGCATTTGGCGAGGCACGGGTTGAGGGCGCGACTTTATCAGGTCTCGCGGGGGGTGAGGCGTTGGCGGCACGCTTGATTTAAGCTTTGGAGGAAAATGATGCACATGGGATATATGATTCGGGCGATAAGCCTGTTAGCACTTGGATGGATAATGGCGGCTTGCAGCGGCGCGGCGGGGCCAGCGGCAGCCTTACCGCTCACACAGAGTTTTAAATCTGGCGATGGGACGATCAGCCTGAATTATCCTGACAAATGGGTAACACAGGATTTGTTGGGTCAGGTGTCCATTGGTAACAGTCAGTCCGCTTTGGATGCTGCGACGCCCGCGCCAGGGCAATTTCAGGCGCGTTTGTTTGGCACACCTGTCAGCGCGATCCAGGGACTCAAAGCGGACGCCACGCCGAATGACGTACTCGGATTTTTCGCCGAGTCGCTTTCGACCAGCGGTGTGACCTTCAATAAATCAACCGAATTAACTGTTGGGAGTCATCCGGCAGCCCGCATCGAAGGTTCTGGTACAGATGGGCAGGCGATTGTCATTGCAGTTGATCTGGGCGGCGGGAATTATATTTTTGCGACGGCCACCAGCGCACCGGGGGAAATTCCGGGTTTTGAACCAACTTTGCTCGCCATCCTGGAATCGCTGACCTATACGCCGCTAACTGCGCCTGTGCCCGAATCGACGCCGTAAAAACATCGGGCGGGCTATACAACGGTCAATATTTCGTCCCGTTTTTCTAATTGCTAACCGCTGCTTTTAACGGTTAAAGGTTCAACGATGAGTGTTGTCTGCATGGGTGAACTCCTGATCGATTTTGTAGCGCTGGAACACGGCGTCAGCGTGGGCGAGGCGTCCAGCTTCCAGAAAGCCCCCGGCGGCGCGCCCGCCAACGTGGCGGTAGCCGTGTCGCGGTTGGGACAGGAAGCGGCGTTTTTGGGGCAGGTCGGCGATGATCCATTCGGGCATTATCTGGCTGATGTGCTCAGTTCCGAAGGTGTCGACGTGCGCGGGCTGCGTTTTTCGCAAGCCGCGCGGACGCCACTGGCATTTGTCTCGCTGACCGCTGAGGGCGAACGCAGTTTTGTGTTTTACCGCAATCCCAGCGCCGACATGCTGCTCAAAGCCGATGAAGTGGCCTTAGAAGTGCTGGTCGATCAAAAAATTTTCCACTTCGGATCGATCACTTTGATTGACGATCCGGTGCGCACCGCTACCCTAATGACCGCACAAAGTGCCATTTCACGCGGGATGCTCATTTCCTATGATCCGAATCTACGGATGTCCTTATGGCCGAGCGCTGAGGCCGCCCGCACAGGCATGATGGTCGGAATGAATTACGCTCATATTGTCAAAATCAGTGATGAAGAACTGGAATTCCTGACCGGTGGTGACGATATTACCCCACTGTGGCGCGAAGAAACGCAGGTGATAGCCGTGACGCACGGTTCTAAAGGCGCAACGCTGCACACCCGCAAAGACAAAATCCAGATGCCCGGTTTCAGCGTGCGCACGCTGGACACCACCGGCGCGGGTGACGGATTCGTCGCCGGGATGCTGGTGGGCATTCTGGAACATTGGGGCGAGCACATGTCGCATCTGCCCGCGATTGCCCGCTTCGCCAACGCGGTTGGGGCGCTGGCGACGATGCAGCTTGGGGCGATCCCGGCGCTGCCCAGCCGCGCGGCGGTGGATAAATTTGTGCAGGGGCCGGTCTAGTAACCCAGAAATCAAAAGACAATTTAACCACCGAGAGCACAGAGAGAATTTACAATCGCATTTCTCTGCGTTCTTGGCGGTTCGTTATTTTGTCCTCAAGAACCGAAAAATCCCCCAATTTGCGGGCTTTAAGCATCCAGCGCGTGTCCTCCCGTTTATACTGAAAAGTATTCAGGAGGAACGTGATGGGCATCAAGCTGACCTGTCCCAAATGTAACGAGCGCATGACAGTTGATTTCGGCGGCGCGGGCGTGCATTGTACGCACTGCGGTTATCAGGCTGGAACCGGACTCGACCAAAAAATTGCCGAAGTCCATGCCAAAGGGCCGCGTCCCAATGTCACAATTGCAGACCCCGATTCGATTAATGCCAGGGCGATTTCGCTGTTTTACACCGGGCATGATTATCTATTTGCGGGCGATAAAGCGGCGGCTATCCATGCCTTCCAAGAAGCGATTGAAATTCAGCCGGATTTCCTGGAAGCCCATTTGTGGATCGCCCAAACGACGGACGATGAAGCGCTCAAACGCGATCATCTGAGCAGCGTGCTGGCTTATGATGGCGGCAACCCGGAAGCCACGCGCATGATGCTGGTGCTGAATGGACGCCTGACTCCCGAACAGGCCGCACACGCCTATCGTGATGCGGCTCCAAGTCTACGGCAGGCTGATGGGCCAGTGAGCGCTGGAATAACCACGCTGCGCTGCCCCAACTGCGGCGGCGATCTGACCGAAAAAACGGGACGGGTGGAGTGCGCGTTTTGCGGGTATTCCGCCAAGCAACCGCAGCGCGGCGAAGCGAACGGCGAATTGTTGTTCGCGGCGCTGCTGGAACGCAAAGCACAACCTGTACGCTGGGTGATCGGCGAACGGCTGCTGCATTGCAAAGAATGTGGCGCGGAACGCACTATCGCCGCCGATAAACTTTCGACGCGCTGCCCTTTCTGCCATTCCAACCAGGTGATTGAGCAGGATGCGCTCGATTCGTTCGAGCAGCCCGACGGGTTGATTCCCTTCGCCGTTTCGCGCGAGGATGCCGGTCAGCATATCAAAGAACGTTTGAAAGGGTTGGATCAGCGCATCAAAGGCTGGTTTAACAGCAATGAAGTCGCTCGTGCGACAGTTGAGGGATTTTATCTGCCATTCTGGGTATTCGACGCCATGTTGAACATCAACCGCACGCGCGTGGATATGCAACCCACGCCGGATCGAGCGCGGGTCAAGCAGCCCTATTTGCAGACCAATTTCAGTGATGCGGTTTATGATGTCCCGGTGTGTGCGGTCAAGTCGCCGCCCATCGCGCTCACAGCACAGCTTGGCGATTACGATTTGCGCGGTATGGCGGCCTATGAGCCGGAACTGCTGGCGAAATATCCGGCAGGGTTATACACGATGGATGTGGACGCGGCAGCTTTAGAAGCGCGTGGGCGGATTGCGTCGAAAATGCGCGAAAAATTCAGCAACCGTGAGTTGTCGGATGACGGCAATATCAGCATCAGCGTGTTCACCAATATCCAGCAAATGAGCTTCCGGCTGGCGCTGCTGCCGGTGTGGGTGGCGACGCTGGTCGAGGTCGATCATGATGTGCGGACGGCGCTGGTCAATGGTCAGACGGGGAAGGTCGTGTTGGGTAAGGCGGAAAAAGTCCGGCAGTAGATTTAATCTACCGTCGAAGCGTAATCGCAAAGAGCCAATTACACTGTAGGGGCGATCCGGTGGATCGCCCTTTTAAAATCCTACCTGAGAAATTTCATTCGACTTTTTGCTGGCGATAACTGTAAAAAATTACCCCAGCAACCAGGATAGCGACGGCGAACCAATATAAGACCCAGGCTTCCGGCGCGAGGGTCACGTTGTCGATGGGCAGATAATTGGGGAGCAGTTCGGTCAG
>JBDTNB010000109.1:0-24028 GCA_039933955.1 Chloroflexota bacterium | reverse complement strand
TCAACGCCTCGGTTTCGAAAGCCCACCAGGAGGTAATCGGGCACTGCGGCGAAACCGCGATGAACGGGAAATCAAGATGCTCGTCCACAATACGGGCGATGCCATGCTTTTTGACCAATTCCAGATCGTCCCCGCGTTCACCCATACCGTGCAGGAATAGTATCAGCGGCCACAGTTTGGCCTGGGTCTCGCTGATCCCGTAGTCTTTCGGCAGATACAGCAGATAATCCAACTGGCGCGTGATCTGCGTTTCAAAATGGTGCGGATGTTGAGTCATATTATTTCCCGAACGGCGCGGGATTGCTCAACAGGCCGGTCAGCAGCGCCACACACGCCTCAACATCGCGGATGTCCACCGTCTCGCTGTTGGTATGCACGTAGCGGCAGGGAATCGAGATGCAACCGCTGGGTACGCCCGCGCGTGCCGCTTGAATGCCGGATGCGTCGGTTGTGCCGCCGGGGAGCAGTTCGAGTTGATAAGGAATGCCATCGGCTTCGGCGCGGTTGACCATCCAATCACGGACAGCGGGCGGGACAACTAAACCGGGATCATGAATCTTGATGGCTGCCCCGCCGCCCAATGTGACGGCCATTTTCGCATTTTTCAGCATATCACCGGTGTTGGTCACGTCGAGCGCGACACCCACATCAGGGTCAATGTTATAAGCCGCCGGACGTGCCCCGCGCAAACCAACTTCTTCCTGAACGGTGAAGGCGAAATAGACTTCGTTGGGCAGCTTTTTCTTCTTGGTTTTTTTCAGGTTACGCATGGTTTCGATGGCGATGGCGCAGGCGATGCGGTCATCCATCGACTTGGCGATCAGGCGCGTGCCGCGTTCTTCCATCGGACGGAAGAAGGCCGCCGGACTGCCGGGTTGAACCAGCGTATTACCGTTGCCGTCGCTCACATCGATATAAAAATCTTCCAGTTCAGTCTGGGCTGTCCAGGGATCGTGCGCGGCGATCACGCCTACTGTGCCATCCTCGAAGCGGACGCGGTTGCCGTTGAGGGTCGTGGTGTTCAGCCCGCCAATTTGCGAAAAGCGCAGGTAGCCGGTTTTCTTCTCGACAAAGGTCGCCATCAGGCCGATTTCGTCCATATGCGTGGCAACCATCACCTTCGGCCCGCCCTCGCCGACGCGGCAAATCAGATTGCCCAGCGGATCAACGGTGATTTCGTCGGCTAAATCGGCGACTTCATCCTGGATGATTTTGCGGACATGATGCTCGTAACCCGATGGCCCCCAGGCTTCGACCAATTTTTTGATTAAATCTTTCACTTTTTGGCTCCTAATTTTAGCGGTTAGCTTTTAGCAATTAGCAGTTAGCGATTCGTGTTTGGTTCGTTATAGCTTTGGGATTACAAAACCGGACGAGATATATCTCGTCCCTACAAATACGTGCCTAACTCTACTTATAGTGTCCTGCAACATTCAACGCTTTGTAACTTCACCTATGAATTTTAACCGATGCGTCCATCAGCCGCTACGCGCCAATTTGCGGGCGCGCAAGGCCATAAACAACGGAATTTCCTGGTTGGCGCGATTGTCCGCCCGCGATTCGGCTTTTTTATGCGTCGGGATTTCCTGCATCCAATCGACCAGCAGGCCGCAGTCGGCGAGGCCGTTGACATACTGTTCCAGCGGGCGGTGAAAACTGAGCGTGACTCCGCGCGGCTGACCGGGATAGGCTTTCATCGGGACGGACAGGGGCGTCAAATAATGGTCAACGCGCCGGTAGCGCAGCTTGCGTTCACCATCCCAATTCCAGCCGCTCTGTCGCGGGATGCGGAAGCAGGGATGGGTCATCAAAATTACTATTCGCCCGCCCGGTTTGAGCGCCCAACTCGCCGATTGCAAAACCGGCTCCAACGGCTGCATATCCTGGATACTGAGCAGGAAAATCGCGGTATCGAATTCACCCGCGTGAAAAGCAGGGTTGTCGGATAAGCGGCGCGCATCAGCCAGGATAAAGCGCTCGTGCTGACCATGCCGATCCCGCGCGCGATGGAGCAATCGTTCGCTGACATCCACGCCCGTATAGGTTGCCCCCAATTTTGTGATGCTGGGCGCAAGCACGCCTTGTCCCGCGCCGACATCCAGAATCTTTTCGCCCGGTTGAATTTCAGCCAATTTGAGCACGGCAGGAATCGCCACTTCACGGTGATGGTCGCCACCGTCCGCGCCCATCCAGCTATCGTACCAATCGGCCACCGGTTCCCACCCGGCAGGGCGCGGTTGATCGCGCTTATTTTTATGTGCCATCTTTCTACCCTCACTGCAATCAAAAACGGCTGTGTGATGATGCCCACAGCCGTTTCTGGTGACGGCCACGAGGCTTTTTCGAACCCGTGACCGGAAATAAAAAGGTCACGGACTGAAGTGTGCCCGTGACCCTTTGTTTTCAATTGCGTGAGGAAACCCGCATGAATGCTAGAGGGTGATGCTGCTGCTTTCCAGATGAGAGCGCACTCCAGTTACCGGTATGGTATGGAGAGCGCGAATACGTACAACGCCCATCGTCAACTCAAACTTCCGCATATCTTGTCAATGGTCAAGAGTGTAGCACAGTCCACGAGGGTCGTCAACAGTTCTGAAAATGCGAATTGAACCACCGAGACACTGAGCACGCAGAGAGGAAAGATAAAGGCTCATGTTCAGATCGGGCGAAAATGGGTCTTTGTAGGGGCTTGTCGGTGACAAGCCCTCTGCAAAATCACTTGTTTTGAACATGAGCCACGAAAATTACTTGACAGTTTAGCCTTATTTCTTCTGCCCATCCAGCGCACGCCGCAGGATAGCGTCGATAGCCGCGTTGCCGGATGGAATCCATTCAGGTTCGACTTTTGATCCGGCAGCGATGAGCGCCTCAATCGTCGCCGGGAAATCGCTGTCATGCCGCCAGCTATGAGTGACGCCGTATACCGCCGTGCTGAGGGGCGTCCCGCCGTAATTGTTTTTCCGGTCAAGCTGCGGATCATATTGCAACAGCAGTTTCACAAGCGGTGCGAAACCGTGAAAGGCAGCGCTGTGCAGAGCGGTCATCCCTTCTCGGTTAGCGGCGTGCGGATCAAAACCAATTTCAAGCAGCACTTTGACGCCAGCAGCATGGTTCGCCCCGGCGGCATCCACCAGCAGGCGTTGGTCGCCGTCGGAGAGGCTTTTGGCGATGTCGGGCGTATCCCGCAAAATCGACTGCATGGTTTCAAGGTCGGCGCGTTCGCAGGCGGCGACAAAACGGCGTGTTAGTGAACTATGTTCCAGCAGCAGTTGATAAACCGCATCCTGCCCAAATTTCTGGGCAATTTGATGTGGGGATCGGTTGCTGCCCAAATTGTAGGTGTAAATGTGCCCTCCGGGCGCGGGCGGAACCGGCGGATAATCTGCGTCACCGATGCGCTTGTTGACGACTTCAGCGTCAGCATCCAGCAGGGTTTTCACGAGCGTTGTGTCACCTAACGCACAGACCATAAAAATATCGGGTTGTGCGCCGCGTTGGAGCAGGTGACGGGCGAGATCGGGATGCTCGGCGACCCTATACTGGGCAGCCGTCCCACAGTGATCGACGCAGCGGGCGTTGATGTCCGCGCCATGATCCAGCAAAAAGTCGATCATGGCGGTTGAACGCGCAAAATGCAGCGGACGCTGACCGTCCGGCCCTTTAGCATCCACCAATTCAGGATCAGCCGTCAGCAGCTTTTCGAGTATATCGGTCATACCCTGTGCGACTGCCGCGTGTATATCTACTGTTGCACCGCGCCCGATGAGATAGGCGACCATTTCCGGGTCAGCATTATGCAGTGTGCCGTATGCCCCCGCCCACCATGCACTTTTCGCGTTCACATCCGCGCCATTTTCAATGAGCGTGTCCACCAGTTCGCGGTTGTTGCGTCCGGCGGCGATGACAATGGCGGGCGCATCAAAATTCATCACCGGATCGTTGATATATTTTGCCAGCGCAGGCGTAGTTTTGAGCAGCGCCCGTACCTGGGCGACATTTTCGTGCTGAACCGCATCCGCAAACTGCTGGATCGTCGTGTTCAGGCCAGCCTGCAGCGCTTCGATATGCTGCTTGAGTTTCGGCCAACTGGAAAAGCCATATTCGCGGGCGATTACCAATTGGGCGTCGCTGAGTTTAAATTCGTCCGTCGGGATGGATTTCTGGGGCACATTTTCCAGGCGGGGATGCGCCACGCGCACCCGTTCGCTGGCTGCGGCGTCTCCGGCTTGATACGCCTTGAACAGTGCTTTAGCCTGTTTCCTGTCGTAGTCGAGATTCGGATTCTGAGGGAGGGTTTTGGTCATGCTGAACACCTTTCATAGCTGCCCGTTGTTCACATCTGGGGCGTAAGGTCGTTCGCATGGTGAATTCAATTGTCGGCAATCAGGTGGGACAATCCCTGCCCGTGAACTGGCTGCGTCCTGTAACGCAACGCCATCATAACACGAACAGGTGTTCGCCGTCAAACCTATTCCGCCGCCATCGCCTCGATTTCCAGCTTCCAATAGGGATCGAGCAGTTGGGCGCAAACAACGGTTGAGGCCACCTGATGTTCCCCCAGATATTTTTTCCGCAAGCGCACATTTTCCGAATCATATTCCGGGCTTGCCAGATAGGTTCGCAGTGAAACCAGATTCCCGTAATTCATATTGGCCGACTCTAAAATGACGCCGATGTATCCCCAGATGGTCTCCGCCTGATCGGTAAAACTTTCCGGCATGGTTTTGCCGTCGTGGAGATAACCGTTGAGTCCGCTAATCAGCAGCAGGCGCGAATTGCGGGTGACTTCAATCGCGTGGCTGTAGGCTTGATACTGTGGGTAGAGCTGCTCAGGATTATGCTGGATTACAGTCATGGATAGACCTCCGTTGATGGATGAATGTGTATGTGTTCTCAATTGGCATTTGTTCAAAAGGAGCGCCGACAAGGCAGTGCCTTGTCCCTACACAAGACAAATTCTGAATGTACTTCTCTCGTTTAGGAGACATTCACGAATGATGCGAGATTAAATTTCCAGCGCGCCTTCGCCGATGTAGACCGATTGGCCGCCGACGCTGACACGGCTGATTTTGCCGTCGGTCTGGTCGATCTGAATGTGTATGAAACTCGGCCTGCCCATTTCCATGCCCTGTTCGCTGATAATGATTGCCGGGTTCACGGTGACGATTCCATGTTTGACGAGGTAGCAGCCTAATGGCCCGCTGGCGGCGCCGGTTGCCGGGTCTTCGGCGATGCCCATCGCCGGGGCGAACATGCGCGAATGCACGGTTGAACCTTCTTTTTCGACCTGACGTGTGAAGGCGAACACATGCTGCTCGGCATGGTCTTTGACGGCGCGTTCCCAAATGTCCACGCGGAGCTTAATCGCGTGCATGGCTTCCAGATTTTTGACCGGGACGAACAAAAAAGGCACGCCGCAGGAAATCACCTGAATCGGGTAATCATCCAGCGCCGATTCGTCGAGCGAGAGCATATCCGCAATCGTCGCGCGATCCGTAAATTCCGGGCCATAGGTTGGGAGCGGCTGCTCCATGCTGACGAGCAGACGGCCATCCTCCTGAAAATCAAATTCCACTGGAATCACGCCGACCTGTTCTTCCAGGCGGATCAGGGTTTGTTCGGCGGTGATACTCACCAGATGTTCGCGCGCCAGGACAAAGGCTGTGCCGACGGTGGGATGTCCGGCCATAGGCAGTTCGATGGCGGGCGTGAAGATGCGGATGTGGTAATCGTTGGCCGGGTCTTCGGGCGGCAGCACAAACGTGATTTCCGACAAATTCAGTTCTTTGGCGATGCGCTGCATCAAATCGGCTTCGAGGCCGCGCCCGTTGGTGAACACGGCCAGTTGATTGCCGCCGAAGCGTTCGCTGGTGAATACGTCTACGAGTTGGTAACGGAGTTTACGCATGATTTTAGTATCCAGTTGTTGGTGATTGGTTGTTAGTTTATAAATAGCCCGAATGGAAACGGCCTGCCATGTGCCGGATATATTGTATTTATTTTTAAAATGCTCAACTTTTCAACACTCTTTTGTGCAGCAGCTAAATCGTCCATTAGGTGATTGAGGATGGGTTTGCCTCGATTGACAAATAAATCACCGCAAAACAGATCATTTTCAGGCGTGAGAATGCCTATTGATCCCATCGAGTGTCCTGGAATATGAATCACTTTAGCATCAAACCCATATTCAGAGAAACCATAGCCCTCGTCAACGGTAAAGTCCGGCTTAAACCGCTCCAGTTTGCTTGACTTACTGAAGCATAAAAAAGCGCTAAAGAAAAATGGCGCATATCTGAAAGCGGTTGAGAGGACAGAGTTGGCTTTTCTATTCCAACTCATATCGCCATACTCGACCATTCCTGCATCACTAAGGTGCATGGCTATCGGAGCCTGATATTTTTCCCGAATGTAAGCTGCGTTACCCATATGGTCAAAATCGCCATGCGTTAGGATGATGAGCTTAAGATTTCCGGGTAGACAACCCGCACTTTCAAGTGCTTTTTCAATCTCAGTGCGCTTATTTGAAATTCCCGTGTCAATCAGGATGTAGCCAGCAGTCGTTTTTATGAGATAGCAATTCACATCACTAAATTGAATGATGCCTGCCCGAATAGCTACTTTAATAGTGTTGAGTTCTTGCACCATATTGGCGCTAGTCAAACGAGCCTGCACAATTCCTGCGAGATTTCATCGACATAGCCCTCTACCGGTTGCACCAAATCCCAGAACATAATCTGGGACACCTCATCGTTCATCTGAAACATCTGAAGGCTATCCAGTTCAGCCGTGTAAATCGTGCCGAGTTCGAGTCCGCCGCGTCGCAGCCGCAGCAGGCACATCCCGGCGAAGGTGAGTGATGCCGTGACCTGCCCCGATTCTTCTTTCAACTCGCGCAGGGCGGCCTCGTAAGGGGTTTCGCCGGATTCGATCAGTCCGGCGGGGAGTTCCCAACCTTTGCGCCACGCATTGAACACGAACAACGCTTTGCCCTGATGCCGCGCGACCACACACGAAAAAATAATCGGCAAATCGGGGTAATCGGGCAGAATGGTTGGCGCAATGCCTGGACGAAAAGCCAACAGTTCATCCCCGGTATGTGCGGCGATTACACCCATTGATCTCCCCCTATGATCTAAATCAGTGTGGTCTCGGTTTCGCGGGGCGGCAGCACGCGGACAAAATGCTCCCGTCCCAGCATGTCGCGCAGCATCGACATGGGGAACATATCGGGCGTAATCGGGTATTGGGTGCGGTGCGCCGCCATTGCCGCCACTTTTTGCTCGACATAATCACTCACATCAATGCAGGTCGTCACCGGGTTGTTGTGCGCGTTCATGTCGTCCATCGAAGCGCTTTCGTCGCCTGTAATCCGTGCCTCTGCGCCGCGTCCCAGAAAAGCCAGCGGACTTTCCGACGAAAACGCCAGACAGGTGGTATTTTCGGCAGCGACGACATGCGCCATACGCCGCTCGCCTGATGCCAGTGCGCGTTCGCCAAAAAATTGCCCCGGCCCCATTTCGTTGACGACTTCCTGGGTTCCGTCGGCATCTTCGACGACGGCCTGGGCGCGGCCTGACAAAATCAGATACAGGTGCTTGGCGATTTCACCCTGCTCAATGATGAAAAATCCGGCGGGATACCAATTCACAGCGATATGGTCACTGCTGTAATTGAGCAAAGTGGTTTCTTCGGCGAACAAGAGTAATGCGCGGGCGAAGTCCGGGCTTCCGGCGAAATTATTTTGGATTTCGGTGAGCCACTGCGCCAGCCGATCCGCCATGAGCATCCGGCTGCGCGGGAAGTGGCTGTGATACAACCGCGCAGGCGCATGGGGATTCAGGCCATCCGCCAGTTGATGTGCAAATTGATCGGGCATTCCCGCCAACCGGCAGGCCTGAGTTGCTGCGATGCTGATCGCGATATGATCTGGGTGTCCATACGCGCCATCTTCGCCAAACGTAATCACCACATCCGGTTGAAAATCGCGGATAATCTGGGTGACATGCTCGATCAGAATGTTGATGTCCATCTCGCGCAGTGTGCCGTCGCCATAATCCAGGCATAGGCAGTGCTGCACACCCAGTTTGCCGCAGGACGCTTGCAGTTCGCGGGCGCGCACCGTCCCCAATGTGCGGCGAGTCGCGATTCGCGCGTCGCGGATTTGCCCCGCATCGCCCGTTGTCGCCGAAACGACCATCACGTCTGCACCTTCGGCGGCATAACGGGCAAATGTCCCACCCGCGCAGAATACTTCATCGTCTGGATGGGCAAAAACCCCTAATATTTTGAGCCGTTTATTTGCACTCATTAATTTTGTGTCACTTTTCTACGCAGGCTTAAGCAAATTCACCACATCAATCGTGAAGGGCAGGCGCGGCGTCAATCCGGGCACAACCAGCGCACCCGAATCAAAATTGGTCACATACAGCGCGTTGGCTGACGGGCTGTAATCGACATCGCTCGGCCCGCGAAAGAGTCCGGCAATATAGGCCAGATCATCACCATCTACACGCGCGATGCCATCCTGCGACAGCGCCGCGACGTAAATGGTTCCGTCCGGTGTCGCCGTGATGCCATCAAAAACCGGCGCATTCGGGCGGTCTCCATGCGCATAAACCGTATCGGTCTTGGTTCCATCCAGCGATACGCGATAAATGATGTTATTGGAACTGTCGGTGATGAGGATCGAATCGTGCGCGGCGTCGTAGGCCAAACCGGTGGGCGCATATTCTTTCGCGCCCGTGATGGCGGGCGACTTCCACCACGCTATTCCGCCCGTGCCATCCGGGTTAAAACGCCAGACTTCATCGCGTCCCCGGTCACTGACATACACATTGCCTGCCGGATCAACCGTCACATCATCCGGCGATACAAAACCGCGCCCGTCGGCAATCCCGGCGAAGGGCGTCAGGGTTCCATCCGGCGCTAATTTTTTGACACTGCCGCCGCTGGTACGTGGGTCGGCGTCATCCTGATCGACAATATAAACTGTGCCATCCGGCGTGACCGCGAGGCCAGACACCGCGCCAACGCCGTCGCGCGTACCGGGGATTTCCGTGACCGTGCCGTCCGCCGCCAGCGACCAGAGTACGCCCGTTTTATAACTGCCCGTAAGTACCGTCCCATCGGGCTTGCTGACGACGGCGGCTGGGTAAGAATCATCGTCGGGAAGTTTGGCATAGGCTTTGACCGTGATTCCGGTAACCAGCGAGACCGAGTCGCGGTCATCCTGCGAATTGATCGACCCGAAGATCAGCCAGATTGTGACCAGTACCAGCACCAATATGCCGACGATCATGATGCCCCAGAAGGCGATCCGCCGCTGTCCTTGTGGGAGTTGTTGTATCCGTTGAATCATTGTGTAAATTCCTGGTTGTTAGTTTTAAGTCGTTAACCATTAGCTACGCTTCGCTAAGTCGATAGTCGAAAGATAATTGTAGTCATTTCCACATGCCTGATTTTCATGAGGAAAACAATGCAACCTGCATTCAAAACTTCAGGACTTTCGCTCGGAACCCTCATCCCCTAACCCCTTCTCCCTCATGGCGAAGGGGAATAAGACAGAAAGCCAGGGTAAAAGCGATAGTCCTAAACTTAAAACTAAAGACTATTCACCAATAACGAGAAACCTTTTTTTAAATTCCTGCTATTTGTCGCACCAATAAAATTGCGCCCAGGCCAATCCCCCAGGCGATATAACCCGCAGCAATCATCGGCACGAGGTTCCATCCGGCGCGCGCCGCCAACCACACCACCAGCAAAAAGCCAATCGTCGGCCAGATGTTGATGAACAGCGCCCCGGTGAACTGCTGCATCACGGCTTTATCGCCATCTCCGCCCGCCGCGATAATCCACATGCCCAGCGGAATATTGATGGGCATGGTCGAGGCGATAGCCGCCAGCGTTTTGGAATACTCGCGCACGACAGCGATAGTGATAATGATGATGATCGACACAATCACCGGCAGAATCTTCTGCCAAGCAATCTCCATAAGTGTAACTCCGTTACATGGGTTGGGGATCAGCAATGGTCTTGATCCTAGCCAAAAGCGTAGCGCAAAGAGCCTGAGATGAAAAGGTGAGGATCGGATTTTCCTGATCGTTTGACAGGCTCTATACCGAACGGTATAATGCCGCTGTCACAATAGTTCAGGATGGTCATGTCAGATAACCGCGCCAAAATTATGCAAATTGCGCTCCGTATGTTTGCCGCGCAGGGTTATGAAGCGGTTGGCGTCCAGGATATTGTTGAGGCCGCCGGTGTCACCAAACCCACGCTGTATCATTATTTTCACAGCAAGCGCGGTTTGTTAGAGGCCATCGTCGAGGAACGGTCTGCGCCGCTTTTGACGCATATCGCCCAGGTGACAACCTATGAGGGAAATGTCACCCAATCAATCACGGATACCATCAAGGCATTTTTTCAATTTGCCGAGCAGCAGCCGACCTTTTACCGTATGATTTTGGCATTGTGGTTTGCGCCGCCTTCGAGCGAGTGCTATCCGATTATTCTGACCGTGCTGCGCCCTTTGCTCCAGAATATTGAAACGATGTTTTTGGAAGCCAGCCAGGATCACGGCAATATGCGCGGCAGACACCGGCGCTATGCCGTCACCCTGAAAGGCGTTATTGATACCTATATCGGGCTTTCCTTCCAGGATCATATTCGCTTAGATGATGAAGAACTCGTGTACCGGTTGGCACATGAGTTCATGCACGGCATTTTTTCGTGAGTTTTTTTGCCTTTTGATTATACCGAACGGTATACACAAGGAGATCAATGATGAATCAACATTGGATACAGGACGCGGTTTTCTACCATATTTATCCACTTGGATTATGCGGTGCGCCCGCCCGCAACGATTTTGCAGCGCCGCCAATACCGCGCTTAGACCAACTCTATCCCTGGATTGACCATCTTCAAGGGATGGGTATCAATGCCCTTTATCTGGGGCCGGTGTTCGAGTCGAGCGCACACGGTTACGACACGGTTGATTATTTCAAGGTGGATCGGCGTTTAGGCGATAACCAGACTTTAAAAGCGCTCGTCCGGGCGCTGAAAGACCGGGGCATTCGCATCATCCTCGACGGCGTTTTGAATCATGTCGGGCGCGATTTTTGGGCGTTTCGTGATCTGCAAGATAAGGGTCAGCAATCGCCCTATCGGGATTGGTTTTACAACCTCAACTTTGACCAGCGCAGCCCTTATGGTGATTTATTCAGTTATGAAGGTTGGGCGGGGCATTATGATCTGGTGAAACTCAATATTGCCCATCCCCAGGTACGCCAGCATTTATGGGATGCCCTCACCTTTTGGATCACCGAGTTTGATATTGACGGTCTGCGCCTGGACGCCGCCGATCAATTCGACTCGGATTTTTTGCGCCCATTGGCTGCTCACTGCCGTTCCTTGAAACCCGATTTCTGGCTGGTGGGCGAAGTCGTGCATGGGGATTATCGCCAGTGGGCGAACGCTGATTTGCTGGATGCGACCACCAACTACGAGTGCTACAAAGGTTTGTATTCCAGCCATGTGGACTGCAATTACTTTGAAATCGCCCATTCGCTGAAACGTCAATTCGGTCAGGGCGGGTTGTATCGGGATTTGCGGCTGTATAATTTTGCCGACAATCACGATGTCAATCGGGTGGCGAGCAGCCTCACCAACCCCGCCCATCTGTACCCCTTGTACGGATTGCTGATGACCATGCCGGGAGTGCCGTCGATCTATTACGGCAGCGAATGGGGCATCAGCGGCAAACGGACAGCGTATAGTGACCGCGCCTTGAGACCAGCCATTGATCTAGGCCGGGATACCCAACATTTTCCGCATCCTGATTTAGTGGACGCGATTCGGCGCTTAATCCGAGTCCGCCAGGAATTGCCCGCCTTGCGCTATGGCGATTATGAGGAACGTTTTATTTCGCATCAGCAGTTGGCGTTTTCCCGGCACGCGGACGCGCAAACGGTGCTGATCGCTGTGAATGCTGCCGATCAAAAAGTACCGATTCGCCTGACCGGGTTGAACGGTAGGGTGCTGCGGGATCGCCTGAATGCGGATGAAACCTTCCAGCTTGAGGGCGGCGTGGTGACGCTCGACCTGCCCCCAAGCTGGCTGCGTATTTTGCTGCTGGAGTGAAATCAATAACCGGCGTTTTATCCCGCCAGAACCGACTCGATAGTTTGTAATTCAGCATCGGTGAAGGAGAGGTTGTTGACCGCTGCGGCGCAGTCCTCGACCTGTTTAACGGTGCTCGTGCCAATCAACGCTGAGGTCGAGACCGGATGGCGCATAACCCAGGCCAGCGCCATCTGCGCCAGCGTTTGCCCGCGTCCCTGGGCGATGTCGTTCAGCCGCGCGACGACGGCGAGTTTTTCGTCGGTCACATTATTGGGCTTCAGGAAGCGCGCGCCCGGTTTGCCCGCGCGCGAATCTGCCGGGATGCCTTGCAGATAGCGATCCGTCAGCATCCCCTGCGCCAACGGTGAGAAGAAAATCAGGCCGAGTCCTTCTTCGTGGGCGGCGTCCAGCAGTTCCGGTTCTACCCAACGGTTGAACATGCTGTAGACGACCTGATTAATCAGGCAGGGTGTGCCCAAACTGCGTAAAATTTGCGCCGCCTGCCGGGTTTGTTCGGCAGTGTAATTGGAAATGCCCACGTATAAGGCTTTCCCCTGGCGCACAATATGATCCAGAGCCGTCATGGTTTCTTCGAGCGGGGTTTCCGGGTCGGGGCGGTGGTGATAAAAAATATCGACATATTCCAGACCCGTGCGCTTCAAACTCTGGTCAAGACTGGCGATCAGATATTTGCGTGATCCCCATTCGCCGTATGGCCCCTGCCACATATCGAAACCGGCTTTGGTCGAGATGATTAACTCATCACGATAGGGGCGGAAATCTTTCGCGAAAATGCCGCCGAAGGTTTCTTCCGCCGAGCCATAAGGCGGGCCATAATTGTTGGCGAGGTCAAAATGGGTGATGCCCAGGTCAAAAGCGCGGCGCAGCATGGAGCGGGAATTTTCAACTTTGTCCACACCGCCGAAGTTGTGCCATAAACCCAGCGCAATCGCCGGGAGCTTGAGACCGCTGCGCCCAGAGCGGATATACGGCATATGTTCGTAGCGGTCTTCAGCGGCTATATAGCGCGTTTCAAATGGTGTACTCATGCGCGGAATACTCCTTGTGTGCGAATAATATTGTGAGCTTATCCCAGGATGGAGGGCGGCGCAATTGCCACGAAAACGGATCGACCTGCGCGGAAAATGTGGGTCGTCAGGGCACGAGCAAAGCGATTGCCGCGCCCCGACTTGAAAATTAGCGAAGGTTATGAGGCAGCCTTACGCTGATAAATATCGTAGTTGCCGATGGTCTGGACGAGGGTGTAATCCGCCAGCCGATCTGCCGGATAAACGTTGGTGTATTTGGCGAACGGCCCGACGATCACATAGGCCGCGTCGGTTTCGGTGCGGAAGTCGTAACTTTCGCTCACGGGCGCATCGCCAAACCACTGCGCTGCCACCGATTTCGCCAGCGCGATTTGCGGCGGGAAATGGAATTTGCGGTCACTCAAAACGCCGAGTTCCTGTTCCCAGGTTTCGACAATCTGATCCTGCGGAATATTGGCGTTCACGTAGGCAGCGGTGTCATAGGCATCGCGTCGGCCCTCGCTCATCACGTTATGCACCTGGGTATACAGTGGCAGTACCAGCATCACGACCAGCAAACCCGTCACCAGCACTGTACCCAGCGCACTTGTAGACAGCGAATCGCCGCGCAGTGCCGCGCGCACACCTTTCCAATCCGGCTTAAGCCCATTGGTCAAATCGCTGAACAGGCGCACGATAAAAATCCCCAGCAGTGCAACCGGTGCGAAAGCGTAGCGCGGCCATGCCAGCGATGTCACGAACAAGCCCAGGCCGAGGATGATGAAAATCATGATCGTCCCGAACTGCTGTCCCTGTTCGTCACGGCGCAGGCTGATGACCACCCCATAAATCAGCACCGGGATGGCGAGGCCGCCGTACAGCGAGCCATCCACCAGGAAACGCAGCGCCGATTCAATCGCCGACGGTTTGAACAGGAAGAACGCTCCGGCGCTGGCCGAACGAAGGTCAGCCAGATTTTGTGAGAAGCTGCCGCCGGTTTGACCGAGCAGCAAAATCACGATGAACGTCCAGGCGAAGAACAGCACACCCGCGACAATCCCTGGAATGACAAAATGCTTCCAACCCTGGCGCTTATACCACAGCAAATCGGCGAACCAGGCGAAAAGTAAACTCGGCAGCGTGAACAGCGCATATTGATTTTTGGTGATGCAGGCCAGCCCCATCAACAGGCCGACCAGCAGCAAATTCTGGATGCTGTGTTTGCCCGGTTTCAGCCACAACAGCAATCCGGTGACGATGAAAAACAGCCCCGGAATTTCGCCTAAAACTGTGCGCGCGTTATACACAAAATCGACGGCGGGCGACAGCAGCACTAACGCCAACGCCACCAGCGCCGCGCGCGGATTCACCAACCTCGCGGTGAGGAAATACAAGGCTGCCAACGCCAGCACGCCGTACACCACGATCACCGTGCGCGCGAGCGGAATGCTAACCCCACCAACTTTGAACAGCAGCGCAATCGGCAGCAAAACGGTTGGCCCGACGCCGACAGCAGGGCCAAAAGGCCGGTTGCCTTCGCTGCTGAAATCGGCATACACGCCGTTGAGCGCGAAATTTTTGGCGACGTGCAGGTGCGATCCCTCGTCATACCAGGGCGGGGGATACTGGTCGAGATGATAGACCAGCAAAAATGCGCCGACCAGCAGCAGCAAAATCAAGCCGATGGTGTCCACGCGATTACGCGGCAGGGCTGCGCTGGCAGGACTACCCGTTTGTACGGTGGTGTTGGTTGTCATAATGCTTTCCTCTTTAGTTCAAAAATAGAGCGGCTTATATTCAGAAAGCGTGTTTGTAGGGACGAGGCGCGCCTTGTCCCATGTGTACCAAGTTAAGCGCCGGTTGCGCCGCCTAAGGTTCAAAACCTTAGGCTAGAAAAAGATTTTTAAACCTCTGAAGAGGTTGCAACACAACTCATCAACCTCTTCAGAGGTTTCCAGCTTTTCAGTTAGCTGAGGGTTTTGAACCCTCAGCGGGCGACCTCAGACAAATTTGTTTAACAAGGCGCGCCTTACCCCTACGAAAATCTCATTTTGATTTTTACATCCCGGCGGTGACAGGCGCAGATTCCCATGTCGGCGCATCGGCCAGCACTTGATCGGCAACTTTCAATGCATAGCGCGTGACGGCCTCGCCATTACCGAGTTCCGGGTAAATCATGACCGTGTTGCCCATATACAGGCGATCTACCGGCGCTTTGATGGTCGGGATGTCGCCGCGTGTCCCCATCGGGCGGATCGGCTCGACATAACGCGCTTTCTGCACGATGAACTCGACAATATTGCTCTCGTCAAAATCCGGGAACATATGCTTGAAATGTTTCATCCACTCGGTTTTGACTTTATCGTCCGGCCAGTTCGCCATGTCGTTGTCGGGCGCAAGATATTTGGGCAGGTACACCAGATGATAACCCTTCACATGATCGGGGTTAATCAGATTGGTGGTCTCGACCACTGCCGTGAACGGGATCGAGTCGTCGGTGATGTTCAATACATAGTACGGAAGCAACTGCTTTTTCAGGATCAGCAGCGGGCACAACACGCCCAGATATTCCTGTTTAGCGAGCATGTTACGGAATTTCTGCGGCGCGCTGGGGATAAGTTTTTCCAGGATGGGCGAGGCCAATGTGCTGATGACGGCATCGTAGCGCTCGACATTACCGCCAACTTTCACACCGACTGCACGCCCATCCTCGATGACGATTTCTTCAATCGGCGCTTTCAGGTGGAAGGTGACGCCCAAGCCTTCGGCCTTTTTCGCCAGCGCTTCGATCAGCGTGTAATAACCGTTTTCCAGGTAGCACATCATCTCTTTGGACTGCACACCTTCGCGCGTGCCCATCATCCGCCGCAGACGCGACCAGATGTACGTCGCCGGAACCTCGCCGGAAAGCGTATCAAATTTGGCGCGCAGCAGCGGCTTCCACACTTTGTTGAATACGCCGCGCCCGCTGACTTTGACCAGCCACTTTTCGACGGGAATATCATCAATCTTTTCCCAGTCTTTTTCAAATTGGGCGTAGATCACCTGTAAGCCCAGCCGGAAACGCTGGATAATATTCAGCGGCGGGAAGGTCATCAGCTCGATGGGGGTATTAAACGGATATATCTTGCCGTTGTCGTAAAAACCCTGCTTGGTTTCGGTGAAGTGCAGCTTATCGTCTACGCCGCTTTCTTTCATCAGATTTTGCATCGACATATCGCTGCTGAGGATGGTGTGATAGAAGCGATCCATGCGAACGCCGTCGTAGGGCATGAAGGCCGCCAGACCGCCCAGGTTGTCGCCGCGTTCGTAGACCGTGACTTTCATGCCGTGCTGCACCAATTTATAGGCCAGCGCTACCCCCATAATGCCGCCGCCAACGATGGCGATATTGCGTTGATTCGTGTTTGGTGTGTTCAAATTCAAATCCTTTTATCCCTGCTTTCGGCGCTGATGCATCTTTAAACTATAGTATAGATTTGTGTCTATAGACCACAGAAAGGCGGCAGCTTTTCGATTGTCCGAGGGTACTATTTTTAATGTAAGTGCTTTGCTGCAAAAAATTTCAGTTTATTTTTGCGCACAAAAAAGTGGGCAAACTCATATCGGTTTGCCCATCACATTTCGTGTTGAAAAGTCCGGTTTTTAGCTCAGGCTGGTAATCAGCACACCCGCGATAATCACGGCGATGCCTGCGATGCGCATCATGGTGATGCGTTCTTTAAAGATGAAGTATGAGCCAATGATGATGCCGATGTAGCTCAGGCTGGCGAAGGGATAGGCATAGCTCAGTTCCAGGTGCGACAGCGCCAGCAGCCAGTTCACTACACCCAGCGCGTAAACGATCAATCCACCCACCACCCAGGGCGAGGTCACCATTTTCAGGATGAGATTCTTCATCCCGACGGTTCCACCCATGCGGCCCATACCCTGTTTCAGCATTAACTGTCCGCCGATGCCGAAAATGGTGCTAAACGCGATGAAAACGAATGGTGACATTTACGAGTTCCCTTTGACCAGTGTACCGGGCTGTGCCTGCCGATCCTGACCGGTAATCATCGACTTGAGCAGGCGCAGTTGGAACTTCAGGTGCGCTTTGGTCACGCGGGCAATCTTGATGCTCGATTGGCCGAAGGTGCGTACATGCAGCGTGGTTGGGAATTCTGAGACGCTGTAACCGGCGCGCATGGCTTTCACCAGCAGTTCAGTCCCCGCCAGGAAGTCGTTGCTTTCAAACTTGATGTTCTCGATCACCGGGCGGCGATACGCGCGGTACAGTGCCGTCCAGGTATGGATTTTCCAGCTCACCAGCAGACGATACAGCAGCGACGCACCAAAGCTGAACATCAAACGGTAGCGCGGCACACCTTCGACATGTCCGTTGGGATGGTAAGGTGAGGCCGTCACGATGTCCACATTATCGACCAGCAAACGCGCCAGCATCTGCGGGATGGTATTTAGCGGATAGGTTCCGTCAAAGTCGGTGCTGATAATGATGTCGCCTTTAGCGCTGGCGAAACCAGTACGCATCGCTGCGCCGAGGCCCTTATTCACTTCGTGCGAAATCACGCGCACCTGGGCATCATCTTTGAATTCCGCTTGCAGCAGTTTGGCGGTATGGTCTTTGCTGCCGTCATTAACAAACACGAGTTCAACATCGTGGGTTTTACGCATGTATGCCAGGAGGTTGCGAACGGCTGTCGCTGTTTGCGAGACACCTTCTGCTTCATTATATGCAGGTATAATCAATGAGATTTTCAAGTTAGCCTCCGACATAATTCCCTGTCTTTCCTGGGGCAAATAAGACAATGGATGGCTGTTTCGTATTTCGGATCGCCTACCAAACGTGCCCAATTAATGAACTTTGATAGGACTTTAGAACCAGCGCCTTGCTCAAACCTAAAACCACTCCTTGCACGAAGATAAGGTATGTTTAACTAACAATTATGAATTATGTAAAAAGGCGTAAGATGAATTCTTTAGGGTTCTGCAAGCGCAACCGGTGTACCGTCAAATGGAACATTTAGGAGGAGCAATAGTGGTTTTCATCCATCCCACCGCTGAAGTCGAAGCCGGAGCGATCATCGGTGAAGACAGCAAAATCTGGCATCTGGTGCATATCCGCCGCGACGCCAACATCGGTTCCGAATGCGTGATTGGTCGCGGTGTTTTCGTGGATGCCGGAGTCAAAATCGGCAGCCGCGTCAAAATCCAGAATTACGTTTCTGTTTTTCATGGAGTCACAATTGAGGACGGCGTATTCGTCGGCCCGCATGTGTGCTTCACGAATGATATGTTCCCACGCGCGGTCAATCCCGATATGTCCTTAAAAGCCGCTGACGATTGGGTGTTGAGCGAAACCCTCGTGAAAGCCGGTGCGGCCATCGGCGCAAATTCGACCATCGTCTGCGGCATCACTATAGGGCGCTGGGCAATGATTGGTTCCGGTAGTGTTGTCACAAAAGATGTGCCGGATTATGCCCTGGTCGTTGGCAATCCGGCGCGCATCATCGGCTACGTCACCGCCTCCGGCAAGCGGGTCGCCACGCAAGCAGAAGCCGCACAAGGCTAAGGTCAGGTTTCCCCCATGATAACCGATTTACGAATCCGTCAATCCATCCTCGTTGTGATAACCATGCTGGTGATTCTGGCAGCAGTGGGTTTGGCATTCGGATTATTGGGAGCGGCGAGCGGCGATTTTCTAGCGAACTGGTGGCTGCCAGCGCTGCCGATTCCACTCGTCCTGATCGGAATGCACTACCGGGAGACCCTCTCGCTAACATGGCGTTCGGCCTGGATCGGCCTGATGCTGACGATGGTGCTGTTGTTTGTGCTCATCAGCCTTCAAATCGTGGTATCAAACATCACCGTCAAGCCGGAATGGGACTTAAAATGGTTCTGGTTGCACGCCCGCGCTGCTGCACAGGGTATGAACTTCTATCAGGCCGAACTGGTTCACCAGTTAGCCGCCCAATATGCCCCCAACACCGACTTATTCCTCAGCCAGCTTTATTTCTGGTATCCACCGCCCACCATGCTGTATATGCTGCCGCTGGGTTGGTTCGATATGGAAACGGCTTTTACCCTATGGCAAATCGTCCATCTGGTGCTGCTGGTTGTGGATATTGTCATACTGCGGAACTTGTTTTTGCCGAAAAGCGGCTGGATCGGATTATTGTTCGTCGGGGCGCTCGTCGCCGGGTTGCACCCGGTTATCGACACGATTTATGCTGGGCAAACCAACTTCCTGATGCTGTTTTTCATTCTGCTGTACTGGCGAGATCGCGAACGCCCGCGTGCCGGAATCTGGATCGTAGCCGCCGCGTTCGTCAAACCTTTTGTCGGCATTCTGCTGCTGGTTGTCCTCATCCGTCGCCAATGGAAAGTGTTGGGCGTGATGGTCGTCAGCGCTGCCGTCGCCGCCCTGGTCTCGATACTGGTTTTTGGGCTGCCTACCTTTATCAGCTATTTCACCGAGAATCCGGTTGCCAACTTGAACAGCTACATGCTGACCATGCCTTTCAACCAATCACTTTTGGCGACGCTCCTGCGTCTGGGTCAGGTGGATGTCAGCGGCATATCGCCTTTTACCTATCCGCCGTTCCTGGTTGGCGCACTGATTCTGACGGCTATCACCGTTGTGGTCGTTTATCGCCTGGGCACTGATAAAGCCGGTTGGGGAATCGCCCTTACCCTGTTGTTAGGTGTCCTCATCTATCCACATTCGCTGCGCTATTATTCTCTGGTGTTGATCCTGCCCATTTTGCTAATCTGGTCAGATCGAACACGCTTCTTCGGTCAGTGGACGGGCGCAATTATCGCCCTTTCGTTGGTCTACGAGCTAGACGCCTATCGTCCTGGCAGTATGATTTTTTTCGTCCTGCTCGCGTGTTGGATCATCGCAGCCATTTACGCGAGTCGGGAAGCTCATTTGTTTTCTACGTTGCGTAAGCAATTGAATCCATCCCACACATAAGGAAAGAACTATGATGCAAATTCCAATCGCAAAACCCTTCATCGGGGAAGAAGAAAAACAGGCTGTTGTCGATGTTTTGAGCAGCGGCCAACTCTCGCAAGGGCCAAAAGTGGCCGAATTTGAAAAAGCCTTCGCGGCTTATCAGGGCGCAAAGCATGGCATTGCCACCAGCAACGGCACGACAGCGCTCATGTCCGCGATGATGGCGCACGGCATCGGCCTGGGCGACGAAGTGATTATCCCGTCGTTCAGCTTTTTCGCCACCGCCTCCTGCATTTTGAGTGTGGGCGCACGCGCGGTTTTCGCCGACATCGACCCGGACACTTTCTGCCTGTCCCCGGAAGCCGCCGAAGCCGCGATTACGCCCAAGACCAAAGCGATTATGCCGGTGCATCTGTACGGTCAACCGGCGGACATGGCGAAATTTGAGGCCATCTGCAAAAAGCACAATCTGGTGCTGCTGGAAGACGCCGCCCAGGCGCACGGTGCGGCTATCGGCGAGCGGCGCGTGGGCACATGGGGAACGGCGTCTTTCAGCTTCTACCCCACCAAAAACATGACCACCACCGAAGGCGGCATGGTGCTGACCAACGATGACGAAATCGCCCGCAAACTGCGTATGATCCGTGCCCAGGGCATGAACACCCAGTATTATCACGAAGTCGTCGGCTACAACTTCCGCCTGACCGACATGGCCGCCGCCATCGGTATGGTACAGCTTGGACGCCTGCCCGGTTGGACAGAAGCCCGTATCCACAATGCTGAATACTTCAACGAGAAAATTGAGAGCGTGAAAACGCCAACGGTTGTGCCGGGAAATACCCATGTTTATCATCAATATACCGTGCGTGTGCCGGATGGCGTTGACCGCGATGCCGTGACCAAACACCTGAATGAAAAAGGCGTTGGTGTGCGCGTATATTATCCGCTGCCGATCCACAGACAGCCCGTGTTCCAGCAGATGGACGGTTACAGCAATGTCGTCCTGCCGGAGACCGAAAAAGCGACTGCCCAGGTTTTCAGCCTGCCTGTACACCCGGCCTTGACTGAAGAAGAACGCGCCTACATCGTCCAAGAGGTGAACGCAGCATGTTAAAAGCAGCCGTTATCGGCGTGGGCAGCATCGGTCAGAATCATGCCCGCGTCTACCGTGAAATGGAAGGGATTCAACTGGTCGGCGTGGTTGACCAAAGTTTGCAGAACGCCACCAAAGTGGGCAGCCGCCTGAATGTGCCCTTTTATACCGATTGGGAAAAATTGCTGGAAGAGCAAAAACCCGATCTGATTTCCTGCGCCGTTCCGACCAGCCTGCATTTTGATGTCGGTACAAAGTTGATCGAACGCGGCCTGCATGTGCTGATGGAAAAACCCATCACCAGCACCCTCGATCAAGCTGAAAAATTGGTGGCGCTCGCCAAGAAAAAAGGCGTGGTGCTGGCGGTAGGTCATATCGAACGCTTTAACCCCGCCGTGATGGAACTGCGCCGCCGCTTGCGTGAAGGCATGGTCGGCAAAGTTTATAAAATACACGCCCAACGTCTGGGGCCATATCCGCCGCGCATCCAGGATGCCGGGGTGATTATCGACCTGGCCTCGCACGACATTGACCTGATGCGTCATTTGATGGACGAACCCATTACCCGTGTCTATGGCGAGACCTTGCAAACCATTAACTCAGATCGTGAAGACATGTTCAACGGCGTGCTGCGCTTCAAAAGTGGCGCGGTGGGCGTGCTTGACGTGAATTGGATTACGCCGACCAAAATCCGCCGTTTGCAAGTGACCGGATCACGCGGCATGTTCGATTGCAACTTGCTCTCGCAGGAACTCTTTTTCTACGAGAACGAAGTCGCGCCCAGCCAATGGGACACCTTGAGTATCCTGCGCGGTGTGAGCGAAGGCAATGTGCTCGGTATCCGCATCCAGCGCCATGAACCGTTGGCCGCCGAGTTGAGCGATTTTGTCGCCGCCGTGCGCGATAGCCGTGCGCCTACCGTCACCGGTCAGGACGGGTTGGAAACGCTGCGTCTCGCGCTCGATTTCGTGCAGTCCGGCAAAGATGTCGCGCTCATCGACGAAATGAAGGCCAAGAAATAGTTGCCAGTCACCAGCTACCAGCAAAAGCAATTGAACTGTCGATAGAAATTGTAGGGGCACGACATGACATGTCGTGCCCGCTTTGAAACCTTCACCGAATGATTTCATCAACGCTCGTCCCTTACGGTGTGGCGCTGGGCATATCGGTAAATTGTGGCCCGCCCAATTTAACGCAGCCCGCTTTAATCCATGACTGCATCGAGGCGACAAATTGGTTACGGTCAAACGGCACAGGCATGATGTATTCCAAACCCCAATCAATATCGGGATGCAGCTTTTTGACCTCAAAGATAATATCGCCGCCGTTACGATCAACCATCGGATTGTCGGGCATCGGATCGACAGCCTGAATCAACACCCGCATCTCATTGGGCATCATACAAGCGGTGTTATCCGGTGTTGTAATAGCAAGTATGCGGTATCCGGCGACAATATCTGGGATGCCGAATGTGGCAGGATCGTAAGGCGCAAATGGATCGGGGGCGGTGCTGCGCTGATTTGCCGCGTACACTCCGACTAGGCCGAATACGGCGACGATGACGAGGGCAACGATCAGCGGCAAAACGATCCGCCCTAAACGATTATTGTGAAGGTGGGGTGATTGCAACGGCTGGCCCCCCTAATAAACACCCACCACTTTTCATGGTTCTATTCCACTCATCGGTATTGGATATGAACTGCTCTTTATCCCAGGTATCGGGCCCCATATATTCAAGTTCGATGGCGACCTTCAACCCCAAATTTTTTAACGCTTCAAGTATTGTTTGGGGATTTGCGCTCTCCAAAAAGGCATCAACATTTTCTTTATCTGATTGCAAAAGCAGTAGCATAGTATCAGGCATCATGCAGGCTGTGTTTTCCAACGTTTTAACCGCTAAAACTTCATATCCAGCAATCGAGTCAGGTATGCCATAGGTAGCAGGAGCATAAGAGGCGAAGGGATCAGGTGTGCTTGTAATAATGATTGCGGGGCCACTCTGCTGACACCCGACTGTGGTCATAGTTTCATTCCAAGTTGCGTTACCACTAACAAACTTTTCTAAATCATAGGGTCCTTCTGTTACATATTGGAGTTCCCACTCGACATCGAGCTTGAGTTTTTCTAATTCTGCTCGAAGATTAGTGTTTTCTTCGCTAGCGAGTGGATTTCCAACCATAGCATTGATAGGTTGAACAGTAAGGCGTAACACATCTGGCGTCATACAAGCTGTGTTTTTAGAGGTTTGAACGGTTAATATCCTGTATCCCGCAATGGTATTGGGTAGATTATAAGTAGAGGGATCATAAGTAGTGACGGGATCAGGTGTTGTAGTTGAAGGTGGAAACTCCCACGAATTTGCCTGTTTCCATGTGCCAAGACTCACAAAGATTATCACCAGAATAACCGCAAACAATAGAAGTATTTTTCGTGACATGCTATTACTACTTACTGAATTAAATATTTAGCAATTCATCAAACAAAACACATGTTACAAGCAGAATAAGCCAAGTTGCTGCCTAGTGTCAAATTAAGCAGGCAATAAGTCTTATTTTGATAGGCGTAATTTATTTGCTCACGATAGAGTGAACAGCATTACATTGACACGCTTTTGAGGAGATACTCGTGAAAATCATGACCATCGTCGGCGCACGCCCGGAATTTATCCAGACCGCGCCGGTATCCAAAGCCATCCGCAAGCGCCATACCGAAATTCTGGTGCATACCGGACAGCACTATGACGACAATATGTCGGCGGTATTTTTCAGTGACCTGGGCATCCCTAAGCCGGAAATTAACCTGGAAGTCGGCAGCGGTGGACATGCCGC
>JBDTNB010000108.1:0-24052 GCA_039933955.1 Chloroflexota bacterium | reverse complement strand
GTTCGGTGTCGCCATTGAGCAGCACATAGTCGATGCTGTCGGTGATGGCGCGCATAGCCTGTTCGCGGTAGATGTTCAGCACCGGCACAATCGCATCCTCGACCAGTTCGGCGCTGAAGCCGACGCGCAGCGCCAGCTTTTTGGCGTCCAGCGTCACTTTGCCTGACCCGACTTTGCTGTCCGGGATGGGATTGCCGCTTCCCGCAAGGGTCTGGTCGGTCTCATTTTTAGTTTCCGGCACGAAATAAACCGTCGGATCCGTTCCCTCAATTGGAAGCTCGAAGGGATTCGAGGGCATTTCGATACTTCTGAATAAAGGCAGGATCACATTTTCCAGCCGTGCCTTGTTCCAGATTTGGGCGCTCCACAAATCAGGAACCCACTCGTCGCCGAATCCGACCTGAGTGCTGTAAGTCAATTCGTCGGATTTGAGGGCAGTCAAACCGGCTTTGCTGATTTTATGTGCCAGCGCATTCGAGTAGCGTTCGGTCACGCCCTGGAAACCTTTGGCCGAGCGCAGCAGGACATAACCGTGCAGCAAGTCCATCGCGTCCAGGTTATCGTAGGGACTGCTGACGCTGATGTGGGCCTTCAGGGCATCGTCTTTGCTGGCGACGGGCAGGCGTTTGCGGGCAGGTTTTTCGGTTTCATTCAGCAGGGTTTCGTTCTGCATAGAGTCTCCTTTTATAGTGCTGAGTTCTGGGTGCTGGGTACTGAGTGAAAACAGGTGGTTATTGTCGCCGTTATGCGATTTTTCTTCCTCTGTACTCTGTACTTTGTACTCGGTACTGAGATGAAGCCGTTCGGTATCCAGTCCCAGCGCATCGTATGCGCTCTTGAGGGTGCGGACATCGGTGCGGCGCGGTTCGGCGGGCGCGGGGGTCAGGCTGCCCTCGACGATAGGCCAGCGTTTGATACGCCCATCGTCCTCGACATCGACCAGATGCGGCAGGCTGCCCGACGACCAGCCCAGGATGCCGCGTTCGACCAATTTTTGAATCGTGCGCACGTAGCGCTGGCGTAAATCGAGCTGCGCTTCTGCCCAGAGGCCGGTGCTGTCTGGCCTGAGGGTGTCAATCACACCGATCACGGCGGCCTTGAGACTGCCATCCAAGCCATGATGATACAAAACCGGGCGCTGCTCATACCAATCCAGCCCCAGGTCAGTTTCCGGTGTAAAGTATTCGCCCTGCAAGTCGCGCTGCTCGCTGCTGCCCCAAATCACGAGGTAGCCGCCCACGCGCCCTTCTCCGGCGTCTAAGGTTTTGAGAGTTGTGTGAGTTTCGTGCATAGTTGCTCCTTTAGTTTCCAGCTACCCGTTGCCAGTTACCAGCCGAAACACGATGTAACGGCTGGTTCTTAGACTGGAAACTGGTGACTCGTAACTGGGCACTGATCGGCCTGTCTCTTCACGGCCACACGCGGTTGATTTCGTGGTGCAGACGCGGACAGCCATAAACGCCACTAGCCTCCCCAATTGTTCGCCCGTAAGCGCGATTGGACTACTACCCCGTGACGGTTGTAAAAGTCGATAGTCGATAGCAATGAGTCTTTAGGTTTTGAGCTAAAGACCAGAGCCTGAAGACTAACGACTCTTAATTTAGCACTGATGTTCTGATAAAAGTGGAACATTTGTTCGAACATTTGTTTCGATTTTGAGGGAGAGACGGTTAGAAAACGGTTTGAGGTATAAAAAATTCAAGACATTGGTGAGCTGTGGGCGCACTTTCTTAAGGCTTTTCGAGATCACGGCGTCCATTACAATTTCAATTAAGTGCTACAATGACTGAACCTCGATGGCGTCCCATAATCCCTAAGGTTTTCCGATGAAAGATCATGCGCAGAAGCCAGCCCCGGACGTTAACAAGGCCACCCGTGACTCGATTCCCAGCGACAGTCCATCGACATCTATCCAACAAGCCCTCAGCCACCGCCAATTATTGACCCCTTCCCTCCTGCTCCAGATGCAGCGGACGTATGGCAACCATCTGGTGAGACAATTGGTTGCGCCTTCGGTTCAACGTGACGGTGAACCCTGGCACACCATCGGCGCAATATCTCTCGATTTGGCAAATCAGAATGTTGAACTGGCAGATGGCTATGCCACCCTGCTCAAGGATTTTAAGTATTTAAAAATTATTGGCGTGCTGGAAGACTACGGCATCAAACGCGCGGAAATGGTACGCCTCACCCATACCCTGTATTTTTTGGAGAACGGCGCTACCGAAATTCAGACGCGCTTCGCCCTGACAAAAGCGAACAACAACGCCGATCTGTTTACCCTGATGGGCATGATGTTGACCCACAAGGGGCAACAAGCAGCCCTGGAATGGGCGCTGGCGAAAGCGGGCAATATTCAAGGCGCAAAAGCCTATCTCGAATATGCCGCCAGTTTGAACTACGACACGGCGATGGCGGATTGGGCTTATGCCCAGGGGGCGCAGGTAGCCGATGACCGCTATGCCAGCGAAGCCGCCGACATCGACAGCGACTCCAAAGCACGACTGGTTGAAATCAAGAAAACGGCGAAAGCCGCAGACACCGACCTTACCGCAATAAAATCGAAGTGGGCGAAAAATAATTGGACTTACAATGCTGCGGAGCCGGATAAAAGCAGCAGTAAAAGAGGTTCAAAACCCGGAAAGTCCTCGATTACAGATCGAACCGCAGCCCACAAAGCAGTTGATGACGCGGCAGCCGCCAAAGTCAATGAAGGTTTGCGCGCGGAAGGGGCGAAAGCAAACGCAGCCCTAAAAAAAGGCGCGACTCAAAAGGAAATTGCCACGCTCATCGCCAAATGGGTCGGGGCTGGCGTGAGCGCAAAAGACACCCAGACCCTTTATACGGCGCTCGGCGTTGGCCCGTTCCAACTGTTGTTTGATACCTTTGGCGGACAGTTGGGAGGATTGGTATCGGCAATGGAGCCTGCGGGAATGGTCGCGATGGTCAAAGGGGGTTCAATCGTCATCCTTAAGCGTATCATTGACCATCTGGATGCGGCGACGACGGCAAAAACCTATAAAGCGCTTGATGGAGATAGCGCGGATGTATACGAACTGTGGGATGTTCTCGGCACACAGCTTAAGCCTATGCTTGCCCTCGCGCCTGCCAAGTTACTGATTATGGATCATTTTCCAGACAACAAAGAAACCTTCAAGATGACCTTTAAAGCATTGGGGGCAGGCGCGACGACCCTTTATCAGCAAATGACCGACAAACCGTTTATTAAGTTGATTGAGAACTTCCAGCTTGCGCACATCACCGCCTTTGTAACCGGCGCTGTTCCTGGCGCGCGCCTGACAGCCCTGATCGCCAAATCGACGCGCATCCCGGCATTAGTCGCAAAGTGCAGCGCCGACACACCCGGATTCATCACTCTCCTAAATAATGCTGCGGTCACAACCGATGAGATTTACGAACTCACCGAGATCATGGGCAATCTAGGCATGACCACGCAGCGGGTTATTGCACTGCTGGGCATGAGCCAGGATGCGGCCACGCTGATTTATCTGCTGGACAAACAAAGGAGTGCGCAGCTCAGCAACGCCGAAATGGACACAATGCTACAGAATAATGCTGCGAATCCACTCGCCCCACATATTGCCGATGACCTGTTCTATAAGCTGGCGCGCGATGCCCAAAACGAAAATATAATTACCGGTTCCCGTTTGCAGTTGCTTTTGTCGGACGACAACACGGTATTCCCAGCCACGATTACTTACGTGGGCAACAAAAAAACCAGTTACGATCAGGGCGCGGCGTCCAACTATAGTGAATTCTATAACGTGACTATCCCCAACCCCGATCCCACGCTCGCTTTAATCAATGGCCGGGGCTGGGAAATTCATCTTCACCGCGTAACGGGCGGAACAATTTCCAGCGGCAGCATTAAGAAAACGACACAGCGCTACAATACAGGCGCAGGTGTGTTCCGCGAAGTGCTGCCCAAAGCATTAGAAAATGACGTGCGTGCCCATAAAGGCGTCGAGATATGGTTATAATTGCCTCTCGACCAAACCAGCCTGAACAACTATTTTGCGCAGGATACCTCTAAAAATAAGTCAAAATGAACCTGTGATTGAGGGAGCGCGAACGATTTGTGTAAAAATAGTCTAAAAATTAGCTGAGAATTGTGTGCAATGTGGTATTCAAAATCAAAAAAGGGTTGTATCCTTTAAGTATTGACATTAAAAAGTGAAGCGGCTACAATGCCTCCCCTAGGGGCCTATAGCTCAGTTGGGAGAGCGCTTCAATGGCATTGAAGAGGTCAAGGGTTCGAGTCCCTTTAGGTCCAAAAGTACCAATCTGACCTACCCCCCTTTTCCACCACCATGCAATGTCATATAATCGTCCTCATGGGATTTTTTATTTCCCACTTTGATGTACCATTCGGTTTTCCGGGTGGGGAGTTCGAGAAAGGTCATCGTCGTGGCGAATCAAAAGCGTAACGAACCGGACAGCCTGGGAACCCGTTTGCGCGGGTTGTTAGAAGAACTCGATCGCCTGATTAATCCACAGCCGCCTAAGCGCATTCCCGTACCTATTCCGATCCCGGTACGCAGCCCGCGCCCGACACGGCGCGACCCATACGGGCGCTAAACAGCAGCACAAATTAATGTAGGGGTTTATCCGCAGTCGGTCATAAACCCCTACAATTGTGTAATCAGACAAGCCACTCAGCGCGGCGGCCTCTTCGGGGTGCGCCGCGTTTGCGTTAGACCCTCGTAATATCCGCGTGCTAAAAAGGGGCATCGTTTCAATTTCGACGGAGGAGTCATCCATGAAACGTTTGCTATGGAGTATAGGCGCGCTGCTGATTGCGGGCATCATCACGGTGCGGCTGGTCGGACTGCCCATCGTCGCTGCACAGACTGTGACCACGCCCGCCGCACTCACACCTGTCCCAACGGAGGCAAATTACATGTCGAACCTGCCCGATTATGGGGCTGCGCCGGAACTCAATAACACCATCTGGTTGAATACCGATCAAGCGCTGCCGCTCAAAAGCCTGGGCGGGAAAGTGGTGCTGCTGGAAATGTGGACATTCGAATGCTACAACTGCGTCAATACCCTGCCCTATGTGCGGTCATGGTATGACACCTACGCGGATCAAGGTTTGGTCGTCATCGGCAACCATTACCCGGAATTCAGTTACGAGGCTGACCTGGATAATTTACGGGCGGCGCTGGTGACGCTGGACATCCGCTATCCGGTGGCACAGGACAATGACCGCCATACCTGGGATGCCTACGCCAACCGTTATTGGCCGGTGATGTATCTGATCGACAAAAATGGACACCTGCGCTACCAGCATATCGGCGAGGGCGCATACGACACCACCGAGGCCAACATCCGCGATTTGCTGCGCGAGGATTATACGCCGCCCGCCGAAGCGCCCAGTGTGCCGCAAAGCCTGAGCGTCACCGACGACGTGAATGTCCGCGCCCAACCGGGTGCGCAGGGCGCAGATCAAGCGGCTATCGGCGTCGTGCATCCGCATGAAGCATTCGTCATACGCGGTCAGCAGGACGGCTGGTATCAGATTGATTACAAGGGACAAACGGGTTATGTGTCGGGCGATCTGGTGAAGGTAGCCCCAGCGGAATAATTCGGGATCGATTGTGATTATTATCGGGGGTGATTGTTCGGTCAAAACCTCACCCCCTAGCCCCCTCTCCACACATGGCGAGGGGGAATTAAGATAGAGGATTGGTATTAAACCGGTGGCGTGGCTGTCGCGACGAAAATGACCACGAAGGCCAGGAACGCGACATACAGCAGCGCACTCGACCAGCTACGCGGAACAGCAGTGGTTTGGGATGCGGCGGCTGGAGCGGCCTCGGCTCCACCATAGGCACTCATCCCGCCTACAAACTGCCCTAACCATACCCCGCCTGCTGCTACGACCAGACTGGCGACAACCATCCCGACTATATTCAAGGGCGTCAGCGGCAGGAATGGGAATACCACCGACGTAATCGGCACGCAAACGATGGCAAACACTGCGGCGAGCACAATAGCCGTCGTCCAGTAAACCGGCGGTTTCTGCGTGCGGCGGATCGCAAGCGCATACCAAATATCGAGCGCCACCATCATCGGCAGAATCAACCACAGCGGCGGGATACCACTGCGCACACCGCTCAAACCGGTATCCAGCAGCAGCCGAATCGCAAACGTCAGCACACCGACCAGCGTGGCGCTGCCGATTTGACGAGTCGCGTGCAGGACAGTGACACCAAATAGTGTCACCAAAAAGGTGATAAATACCGCCAGCATCCAGACTGGATAACTCATCACCTGCGCCATTTGTTTAGCGCCGCTGCTGGCTCCATACCATTGAATGGTGAAAATGAGCATAAAGTCGAGCAGACCACCGACCATCACGAAGACGATCAAAATATCGCGCCAGTGAAAATTGAATTTGAGACGCCAATCCCGCTGCGGCATCAATGTTTTGTGGTAAGCAATCGCCAGCAGGCTCATCCAGAACACCAGCATCAGGATCAATAAATGCGGCAGCGACCAGGGGGCGAGGTCAGTGCCGTAAAATTTGTGCCAGATGGGGTCTGCGCCGACAGCATACACCGTGAACAGGCCGCCGAGGAAGGTGATACCCATCAACGGATTGGCGCGGAAGCGCTGTTGCAGCGTCCCTTTGCCGCGCGTCATCAGTGTCCACCAACTCCAGCCACCGACAATCGCCAGCGTAGACAGGCCAAAATACAACATCAGATGAGGCCGCCAGAAAAAGTCCTGACCGAAGGGAATGCCATATTTGACATGCCAGATTTCATCCCAGACCCCGGCGATGCCGATGCTGAGTACGCCCAGTGTCAGGATCAGGGCGATAATCTGGCGAGTGCGTGCAGTGAGCAAGGGCTGCGCCACAACCTGGATATTGGCGGGAAGAGGCCGCAGGAGGAAGTGCCATCCCAGCAAACCGATACCGGCGATCACGGCGATCAGTACAATAATTCCCAGGACGAAATTGGTGCGCTGGTCAGCAGGTGGCAGCCCAGCTATGAGCGTGAGCGCAGCGAAGACGACAATCATCACTCCCAGAACGGAAGCGAGTGTTCGTGATTGTCCCGGCACAATCAACTTGTTTTCCATCAGCGGCCTCCTTTGTAATTACAAATTTAATTTCAACTATATCTTGATTACCGTGCAGTTTGCAAATTTTTGAGTTAGCACCATTACAATAGACATTGAAATAATACAGTATAGAGGCCCATATGACCCAATTTGGCTGGACAAACTGCCCCGACGTGATCCGGCGTCAGGTTGAAAATTTCCGCGAGGGCATCGTCCATATCCTGGGCGACAATTTGACCGGCATCTATCTGCACGGGTCGCTGGCGATGGGCTGTTTTAATCCGGCACGCAGTGATCTGGATATGCTGGTCATCACCCGCGCTGAGTTGGGTGATTCGGCGCGCGCGCTGGCTGAACTCGTGCTCAAACTTTCCGGCGATCCGAGTCCGGTGGAAATATCATGTTTGCGCGCGTCATATCTGCATCCCTGGCAGTATCCGACACCCTTTGATTTTCACTTTTCCGAGAGCTGGCGCGAAAAAACGACTCAGGCACTTCAGACCGGACAATTCGGTTTGTGGTCGGGCGATCCCGCGCCCACTGACCCCGATCTTGCCGCGCATATTATCATCACACGGGCGCGCGGCATTTGCCTCGCCGGGAAGCCGATTGATTCCGTCTTTCCACAAGTTCCCCGCGCCGATTATCTGCATTCGATCCTGAGCGATTTTGACTATGCCCGCACGCATCTTGGGGAGAATCCGGTGTATGCGGTGCTAAACTGCTGCCGTATCTATGGCTACGTGCTGGAAGGGCGAGTCGACTCCAAAGACGAGGCCGGAGTCTGGGCGCTGGAGTCGCTGCCGGAATATCGCCTGCTGATCCAAATCGCACTCGATCTGTATCGGGGTGTTGCCTCACAAGCGGAGTTTGATCCGTCAGAACTGGAACATTTCGCGGTGGATATGCAAACCCTCATCAAGCGCAGTTTGTGAGGCATCACTCAGAAATACCATTTGCACAACCGCACCTCACAAGTTATTCTAAGGTTCATATCGGTTCACAATGATACAATAGAGTCCTTTTCAATTATGCTCGAAAAACCCGATATTCCGGACGCGAAAATTATTGATGCTTTGTGTGAGGTTTATAAGCTCAATATCGCCGAAATCACGTTTTTGCCGTTAGGCGCAGATCGGAACACGGCGGTGTATCGCGCGGACGCTGCTGATGGCACGCCTTATTTTGTGAAGCTGCGCAGCGGCGACTTCGACGAAATCACGGTAGCCATTCCAAAGCTGCTCCACGACCAGAGCATCAAGCAGGTAATTGCCCCTGTCGTGACGCAATCCGGCGCGTTGTGGACACCTTTGGACAACTTCCAGCTAACACTTTTTCCTTTTGTGGTCGGGCGCAATGCCTATGAAATCTCGTTAACCGACGACCACTGGATCGAACTGGGACAGGTGCTTAAGGGGCTGCACACGACTGCTCTGCTGCCGGAAATTGCCGCACGCATCCCGCGCGAAACCTATTCCGGTCAGTGGCGCGGGATTGTCAAACAATTTCAAGCGCAGGTTGAGGAAACCACGTTTGACGATCCCATTTCGGCAGCCTTAGCCGCTTTATTGAAGACACAGAAACCGACTATCGGCAGGCTGGTACAGCGTGCGCAACGTCTAGGTGAAGCACTGCAAAATGATCCGCCGCCCTTTGTGCCCTGCCATGCCGATATTCATGCCGCCAATTTATTGATTGAGGACGATGGTAGGCTGCATGTGGTGGATTGGGACACGATCATTTTAGCGCCGAAAGAACGCGATCTGATGTTTGTCGCGGGTGGGCAATATGGCGATGAGCGCACCCCCGAACAAGAAGAGACGCTTTTTTATGAGGGGTATGGTCAAAGCGAGATCAATGCTGTCGCGCTGGCCTATTATCGTTACGAGCGGATTGTGCAGGATATCGCCGCTTATTGCGAAGAAATTTTCTTGACGGACGCTGCTAGTCCGGATCGCGCTGTCGGACTGCGCTATGTCAGCAGCAATTTTCTGCCCGGTGCGACCATTGATATGGCCTATCGCACCGAACTGCATCTCCCAAAGGCATTGCAAGGGTTGTAGGTGTTTTATTGCCGAAGCCAGGTAAACCCACGAGGCGGCTTGAGAGAAGAATCTCTATATCCTAGCAGCATTGTTGAGTCTCAAAGGTTGATCGTCTGCGTCAAAGATTCCGGCTGTTAGCCTTCATCTTTCGAAACGATTTAAGGGAACGTATCAGCATCGCCTGGAATCACACTCAGGCAAGGGATGTCTCTGCCGCGCATGGAGCGACACAATTACGGGCGACCCTGCCTAACCACCATGCAATCAGCCCCCTGTACGCCGAAATTTACGAAGCACTGGGCGCAAATCCCAATATGGATCAAACGCTGGCAATCTGGTACGACGATGAATACAAAGTTTCGGATGTGGATGGGGCGGCGGTTTTCATCCTGCGCAACCATGTGCCGGAGAGTGGACGAATCCATGTCCATGAGCTGCCCGCCGCGACGATGGCGACCACGATTCATGAGGGCAGCCATAGCACAATCACCCAGGCGTATGAGGCAATTCTGGCCTGGATCGAGGACAACGGCTACCACATCGTCGGCCCATCACGCGAAATTTATCTGCACAACACCCTGCCCATCGACCCCGACAACCGCGCTGATGTAACCGAAATTCAATTCCCGGTTGAAAAAGCAAACACCCAAAATGCGTAGGATTTGTCTGCCTTCGGCAACAACCACCTTTCCTGTCAAATTAAGGGGTTTGAGGTAAAAATTTCGGCTCTCAAACAAACTTGTTTGCCCTGGAGCCGCATAGGGTTCAAAACCCTATGCTAGCCGAAAAACTAGAAACCTCTAAAGCGGTTCGAACACGTCTCTACAACCGCTTCAGAGGTTTGAAAGTCCTTTTGTAGCTGTAGGTTTTGAACCTACAGCGGTGCAACAGGTGCATATCTTGACAGCAGAGGGGCATGTCACCGACATGCCCTCGCCATTTCGATAAACTAATCAAACTGGATCGGCATACTGGCCGGACAATTCGCCTCAGGTGCTTTGGCGGGATCATGGATAAAATCCTTCGCCGCCACCAGCACGCATAAGCCAACACTGCTGCCCAGCACGCCGTGCCCGGTAATCGGGAGTTCAATCTGATAACTGTGACTCAAGGTACGCGCGGCAAGCTGGCCGTAACTGGGCGGCGTGATTGGGTCGAATTCGCCTTCCAGCACCAGCGTCGGAATATCGCTCTTGACGGCCTGATTCTCAACCGGGTTAGGCGTCCCTGTGCCAGCGTTCCATACATCGCAAATCGACTGGACGGTTTGATGTCCCATTTGCATCCAGGATTGCATGGCCGGTTTGAGGGTATTTAAGCTGGTTTCAAAGCGGGAGGCATCGTTAAACGGATATTCTTCCTGGCATTCCACTGCATAACTCATAGCGGCAGTAATTCCTGGGTTCGGCATGATAAAGCCCACAATCGTGACAAGGCCGCTGGTATCGCCGTCGTGGAGTTGATAAATCAGACGGGGTACATCAGGGATAATCGCCGCGTTATACAACCAGCTAAATACCGCGCTTATCAGCCCATAGCCATCCATTTGCAGTGTGCGCGACGCCAGTTTGACCTCAACCGGATGGGCATTCAAGGTATCGACAACCGCATAAAATACAGTTTCCAGGTCAGGATATTTGTCCTTACAGGTTGGGTTGGCCGCACAAGCGGCAAACACTTTGTCAAAAATAGCCTGGGTGTTGACTGCGCCATCGGCTTCGTTATCAATATTCGGTGGATAAACGGAATCCAGAATGACACTGCGGATGTTTTCAGGATGGTCACGCATAACCGTAAGCGCCAGCCGCGTACCGTAGGAAATGCCATACAAATTAATCTGATCGTAGCCGAGTGCTTTACGGATGTCCTGCACATCAGCGGCGCTGGCGGCGCTGTTAATCACCGCGAAATTGATCCCTTCTGCCAGCAAACGTTTATAGCAGGTCATGTAAGATTCCAGAGTCCCTGCGCGCATTTCGGCTGGCGTTCGTTTTTGTGCAACCGCCGTATCAAAAGCTTGGTTGATTTCGGGACAGGTCATGTTCGGTTCGGAATAGCCGGTTCCGCGTTGGTCAAACAGGACAATATCGCGGTCACCAAAGTTCCCAAACACGCGCATAATTCCGCGCCCAAAGTCAATGCTGCTGCCCCCTGGCCCACCGTTCAGATAAATAATCGGGTCGGGTTGGGTACTTTTGACATCAGAATGGTAGACAGCGACCATCAGCCGCAGCGTCCCGGCGTCGGGGTGGCTGTGGTCTGCCAGCACGGTCACATAACCGCAGTGGAAGGTCGGGGGCAATCGCGCATCTTTTGGACAGTCGGCTGCTTCAAATTGAGGCAAGTCCTGGGCGAAAGTTGGAACCGAAATGAGGAGCAAAAGGAAACCAATCGTAACCACAAGTTGCTTCATCAAGGTGATTACCCTCCCTGTGATATTAGGCTGCGGTATTATAGCGCCGCATGTTATATTGGCAATCAAATAATCCGCACTACCCTAATAATTGGGGGGAATCAATCTACGACTCATCCTGAATCAGATTGCGTTTTTTCCTTTTAACTTTCAACTTTTAACGCCTGTTTTTCCAGCCAGACCAGAACACGTCCGGTGACATAGCCATACAGCGCTGTTCCCAGCAGTAACCCAATCGGCAGCCCGCGTAAAATCGGCGCGAGGGTCAGCAGCGCACACAAGCCGCCGCCCACCGCATTGGCCGCGATCCACCATCCGGCGCGGCTCATCGCCCGCTGCAAAATGTACCACTGGGCGAATCCGACCCCCGCGCCGAAAATCGCCCCGACCAGCGCGATTCCGAGTCCCCAACCCAACGATACGACAATCCCTGCACCCGCTGCCGGGAGCGCCCCGACCAACGCCCCAGCAGCAGTCAGCCCAATCCAATCCCGCCCCACCGTAACCGGAGAAATTTCAATTTTTTGCTCCCCCTCTCCATCGTATGGAGAGGGGGCTGGGGGGTGAGGTACTTTAAGCGCCCACCACTGCGCCCAACCGAGGCACAATCCCGCGACAGCGCCGCCCATACATAACGTCAGTGGCGATAAACTCCAGGCGGTCAGGTACAAGCCGACGCCCCATCCGACGACATTTGCCAGCACCCAGCGCAGCATGAAACTCGCCCGCAGCCGCGCGCGAAATCGGGTTGTAAGGTCGCGAATCCTGTCGGCAACTGCCTGTCGTCTATCTGCCACGTTGACCTTTCAATCTTGGCGGTGGTCACAACTGCGGACAAGGCAGTGGCTTGTCCCTACAGAATATCGGTGATTATTCGTCGCTCGGCCCCGCAAGGTGTCCCAACGCCTCAACCGCGCCGTGCCGTATCTTGATGTCCTCGTCCTTGAGCGCCGTCAGCAAATAGGGGACAGCCGGATCGCCCAACTTCACCAGCGCCTCGACAACATTTTTACGCACGGGCGGAGTGGTGTTCATCCCCGGCACAGGTTCCCATCGGCGGTGAAAAATGCCGACCATCGCCGGAACCGCCGAGGCATCGCCCAACTTGCCCAACGCCTGCGCCGCGTTGATGCACATCGCCCAATCCGTATGCGGGCTTTCCAGCACGGCGGCCAGCGGCACTACGGCGGAAGTGTCGCCAATCTCGCCCAATGCAGTCGCGGCGGCATGACCCACTTCCAGCACTTCATCATTGAGCGCGGCGATCAATCCGGGGACGGCCTCGGCATGTTTGCGCGCGCCCAGAATCGTGGCGGCAGCGCGCCGGACTTCGGGATCATTGTCGGTCAGCCGTTCCATCATCGCTGAAATGATCGACGGATCATCCATGCCCGCCAGCGCCGACATAGCGAAATCATAAACAAATCCGGCCTTATCGCGCAGTGAGAGAATCAAAATGGGGATTGCGTCGGCAGCTTTCGCCCGCCCCAACGCCCGCACCGCCGCGCTGCGTACCAATTGGTTGTCGTCGTGGGCGGCGTCAATTAAGCCCTGCACAATTTCGTCGTAGTGTTCAGTCATCGTATCCTCACATTATGATAAAGGTTCGTCAGTCGCGTGTTCCAGCAGCTTCCAGGCCAGCGAGAAAAACTGCTCCATATTTTCTTTGCCCAGAATCGCGCTGTATTCGGCTTCCATTTCCAGTTTGATTTCATAGGCATCCACCAGGAATTGTCGTCCGCGCTCGGTAAACTGGATAATCGAGGCGCGTTTGTCGCTGGGGTCTTCGGATCGCTCGACATAACCCTGCCCTTCTAAGTCGCGGATCAAATCACCCATCGACTGTTTGGTCATGTTCGCCCGTTCCGCCAGCATGACGATGCGCGTGCCCCCCGAATCCAGGTGAATGAGCACATTCAGGTGCGCTTCGGACAAGCTGTCATGCCCCCGCGCCGCTAATTTTGGCGCACAGCGTACCTGGAAATCGCGGTATAAGCGCAGGAAAATACGCCCGATGCTCTCGTTGCGGAGTGCGGTGATTTCGTCATGGGTGGGCGGCATATTTTGACCTCTTGACTTTTTAGACAGCCCAGCTTACTATATAGTAAGTCAGGCTGACTTTTAATTCCAGTGCCTTCGGGCATTATACCCGATTCGTCCATCATTGAAGTTCTAAACCAGGAGAATATTACATGACTCATGCCAGCGCCATCCGGCTCTCGGCTGGATTAAATGCGCCTACTTTCCAGGCTGAAACTATTTTTGGCAGCCCTATCGACCTGCAAGCCTATCGCGGGCACTCGGTTTTAGTGTCATTTTATCGGAACGCAGCCTGCGCCATTTGCAATCTGCGTGTCCACGAGATGATCGAGCAATATCCGGCTTTTCATGCGGCTGGATTGGAGATCATCGCCGTGTTCGAGTCGCCGCGCGAAAATATGCTGCAATACGTCGGCAAGCAGGACGCGCCCTTCGCGCTGATCGCCGACCCCAGCGCGGCCTTATATGATTTGTATGGTGTGGAAGTATCCGAGGAAAAAGTCAACACGACCATGCAAAACCCGGCTACCGAAGGGCGCGTTCAGGCCGCATCGGCAGCGGGGTTTGAACTTACCCGCGAAGAAGGCAGCAATTTCTTTCGGATGCCCGCCGAATTCCTGATCGACGCGGACGGGATCATCCGGCAGGCGTTCTACAGTGAGGTCGTGGGCGAACATCTGCCGTTTGCGGTGATCAAAGCCTATCTGGCTGCAAATGTGACCAGCTAAAGACCGTATTTATCAAGGGATACGACACGATATGTTGACCGTTGATAATTAAATTCGGTCATTCAAAAAGACGGACGAAATATATTTCGTCCCTACATTCCCGTTTTTGTAGGGGCACGACATGTCGTGCCCGTTTTGGAACTATTTTGTCAACCATCAACATGTCATTTCATTTGGCGAGTTCGGCTGTTTTTTCCAGCGATCCCAAAAATTTCTCCATTTCGGCGATGACTTCCGTGCTGTGCAATTCTTGTAGCTGATGGTCGGCATTGGGAAATTTGACGACAATCACATGGGGCAGAATGGCTTTCACAAAATCGACATCTTCATCGCGCAAATGCCCGCCAGTATTCCAATCGGCTTGCAGCAGCAGCGTCGGGCAGGTGATTTTGTGCAGCGCTGGTTCCAATCCGCTACCCAGCACCCCGTGTTGCAGCGCCACACTCACCACTTCCGGCGCGATGCTGTATAGATTTTGCGCAATAGCCTTAATCATATTTTCGTCACCGTCTGGAACAAATAAACGCGCCTTTTCCAGCATCTCGTCGTAGGATTTGACAGTGGTGGTCAAATCGTAGACCAGTTGGAACCAATTCGCGGTGTCCTGCACAAAATTGACGGGATGGTCACGCAGATACAACGGCGGGTCAAGCAGCACCAGCGCCCGCACCCATTCCGGCAATTGGGCGGCGGTGAGAATGGCGGTCAGCGCACCTAGCGAATGCCCGACCAGCACTACCGGTTCGCGCACCTGCCCGCGCAAAAATGCGATGATGTCCCGCGCGTAATCCTCAAGTTGGTAATGGTCGCCGTCGCGCCCAGACTTGCCATGTCCGCGCAGATCGGGCGCATAAATGTGCCAATCCGATGTCAGCCTGGGGATGATTTTATGCCAGTCCTGCCACCAGCGAGTCACGCCATGCAGCAGCACCATTGGCGCGCCGGACGCTGCGCCTTCGGCATAATTGAGTTTAAATTCGCCAGTATCAAAGATTTTCTCGGTCACGCCCAACCAATTGGCTATCGAGAAAACCGCCAATTCCTGGAACACATCGTGGAAAGCGAACTCACGGATCAGTCGCCACGCACCATCGCGCCGTTCCCAGTAAAAAATGTAGGAGATCGTCTCCCAATCGGTTGCCAGGATTTTGCTGCGCACCGCCAGCACAAAACCTTTATCAGTGTCGGCCTCAGCGAAGGTGATTTTGGTGTCTTTGGTCGGCATCTGCCCATGACCGTCGGCGATCAGGCGCGGATATAATGCCAATAATTCATCCTTCGAGAAACGCGCAATCGTGCCGCGTTTATCCATGCGCACGCCTTCGAATTCCGGGGCATAAATGCTTTCGAGGGCTTCAATATTCAGGCTGTCTGACGCGGCCATCAGTGCTTCAGTGGTCTGTTTGAGTTCAGGATTGATGTTGACGAGCGTATCCATCGGGTGACTCCTATCGGCTGTGTAACGAACTTCAACAGCAGTATAGGAGTCTGATGGGTCAAGGTCTTGTAAAAAAGCGCCATCCTGCTATTGCTGCCGGACAGATTGCAACGCTGTGGCATACTGACCGGGTGTATAGGATGTAAACGTTTTGAAATCGTGGCTGAAATGCGCCTGATCGGTGTAGCCGAAATCCTGCGCCAGCGTGACCAAACTGCGATTCGGATCGCTCAATAACGACCCGCGAACCGCCTCGTGCCGTACCAAGCGGGCGTATGATTTGGGCAGCATTCCCGTGAAATATTTGAATTGGCGTTCAAACTGGCGCGGCGACAGATGGCTGTCACCAATCAGTTCATGAATCGCCACCTGCCCATGCGCATTGTGCAGCGTTTCGCTCGCGATTCGGATGGATCGCGCTGCTGGATGTGGACGCTGGATGTCCAGCAAAAACTGCTGGATGCGCGCAGCAGCTTCGGCATAGCCATAATGCTCGACAGCCTCGCGCACAACGCGCCCAAAATCCTGCCACAGACTGTCCAGCGCTATCATGCGCAAATCATCCGAATCGATGTGGTTGGGCAAATCAATGAAGTGCCGCATCGCCCAGACATTGAAACGCACCGCGATGAACTGGCAGTCGCCGGTCACTTTCGGGCGCGTTGGTTGTTTTTGCAGGCCGTTGAGGAGCACAGGCGGCAGTTCAATTTGCCCGCCGCCCGCCGCCGTCATCACATTGGGTGCGCCACAGTTGAACAGGAGTTCAATATTGGTGTCCGGCAGCAGCACAACCTGATTGTGTTCAGCCTGATTTTGCTCGAACGTCCACATGCATTTTACATGCTGGCCCAAAGCAGAATCCGGCTCGAATTGTTGGGTTCTAAACGGCATCGGGCAAAACGCTCTCCCCGGTTGATGCGATATACTCCCACTATACGCCAAACGCGCCGCAGCGGTTGCTCACAATTTCATCCATCGCTATCAACCGTGAATGACTCCACCGAACTCCACTCGCCCCAAGTACCGTCGGGTTTTTGTGCCTGGACGCGCCAGTAATACAGACCGTCGTCCAGCGGAGTGGTCGTGACCGAAAAAACATTGGCTGCGGTCTGACTCTCGAAATTGAGAATTCCTGTGAACAATTTATTTTTGCTCACCTGCACATGGTAATGCGTCGCCCAGATGATTGGAGTCCAGGTCAATGTTGGCGTATGCGTGGCGAAAAAGTTGCGCGTGGAAGCCTGGGTTGGTTCTGATTGAGGGTATAGTGCGATTTTGGTAACGAAAGCATCGTCCGTTGCATTATTGGGATTGACAATCGAGCCACCGCGTTGATTTTGATAAGCATGGAAGATCGGAAAATCATTTGATTTAGTCATGCCGACGACCAACAGCTTGTTGCCATCCAGTGTTATACGTGGACTTCCGATAAAAACGTTTTCATTCTGGCTACCACCCAGATAAGTCGAAAATTGCAAACCTCGACCATCAGCACTGAACTTGGAAATAAACAGGTCGCTGAGACGTCCGACACCTGCTCTTTGCGCCTGAATCGGATTAACTGTTGGAAAATCAGTGGCTACCGTTATCCCGGTGATGGTTGCCAGACCTGTATTATCTACTGCAACATCCGTACCGAGGCTGTCATCTGTTCCGCCCAAGTAAGTTGAATAAACCAACTGTGATCCGCTGGGATTAAACTTAGTCAAAAATGCGGTTGACTCAGTCATCAATGTTGTCTGATAGGCATTGCGAAGTGGAAAATCGGTGGAATTGGTAAAGCCGGTGACATAAATACTGTGCTGGCTGTCGATGGCGATCCCCAGCCCGGTTTCTAACCTGCCGTTTCCGCCAAGATAGGTTGAAAAGATAGGCATCCCAGACGTATTTAATTTCGCGACGAAGGCATTCGAACATCCTGACGGCACCGGACACCGACCCGGCGCCACCGCCTGATAAGCACTGACCACCGGAAAATCGGCGGAATCGGTACGACCGGTTAGATAGGTATTGCCATCGTCATCTGCGACAATATCAAACCCTATATCGTCTTCATTTCCGCCATAATAGGTTGAATAAACTAAGGCTGAACCGGAAGCGTTGATTTTGGTGACAAATACATCTTGCCTCCCTGCACTGCTTAGGGAATCATCATAAGCATTTTGGGTTGGGAAATCAGCCGAAGTTGTTGCGCCAATCACATAAACATTTCGTGCTGCGTCCAGCGATATGCCCAGCGCAAATTCATCACCGCTGCCGCCCAGATAGGTCGAAAATTCCAATGCCGTCCCGGTGGGATTCAATTTTGCAACAAAAGCATCCTGAAAGCCACCTAGCATTGGTTGGATTGCGCCGACCATCGGCAGGCTTGCTCCCTCGCCGATCACATAAGCAGAACCATCCTCATCTACGGCCAGACCTTCCATTTGACCTGACCCTAATACCGTCGAATACAAGAGTGTTGTGCCGGTAGGATCAAATTTACTCACGAAGAGAGTGGACATGTAGCTGGTTGGATCACCCTCATCAATAACCGTTGTTATTGGAAAGTCGGCTGAAGCTGTGTCGCCTGCGATGTAAATATTGCCATCGCCATCAACTGCAATATCGGCACTAAATTCAGTGTTGTCACCGCCGAAAAAGGTGCTGAAGGCCAGCGTCGGCACATCGTCAGCGACGGTTGGACGGATACCCACCACTACCAGCAGCACGGCGCACAGCACGCCTAAAATCACAATTCCACGTCTGATATAGGATTGAAAAGTCGGTTTGGAAAGCTGTATGGGCATGTTATTTTCCTTTTGCTGCCATGATGGGATCAGTTTGCGTCAACGGTGAATGACTCCGCTGGACTCCAGCCACCCCAACTCCCGTCGGCTTTTTGCGCCTGGACACGCCAATAATGCAAACCGTCGTCCTGCGGGGTGGTGGTGATCGAAAGCACGTTAGCCCCAGTCTGACCCTCGAAATCGAGGATTCCCGTGAACAATTTATTTTTGCTCACCTGCACATGGTAATGGGTCGCCCAGGTGATTGGAGTCCAGGTCAATGTTGGCGTATGAGTCGCGAAATAATTGCGCGTAGTGGCTTGCGCCGGTTGTGACAGCGCCGGGAAAGCGATTTTGGTGATCGAAGCGTCAAAGGCCGGATTGGTCGGGTCAACGATTGTGCCGCCGCGCTGATTTTGAAAAGCGTTAACGACTGGGAAATCACTCGACAAGGTGCTGCCGGTGACGAGCACATTGCCCTGGCTGTCGAGAGCCACACGCGGAGTCTCATCAACGTAACTCTCGCCTCGGCTGCCACCTAAATAAGTTGAAAAGCGCAGCGTCCGCCCATCAGGGTTCAAAACCGCGACGTAGAAGTCGGGGGTACGGCCTGCGCCCGCCCGTGTCGCCTGAATAGGCTTAACGGTTGGAAAATCCGTCGCCAATGTAGCTCCGGTGATCGCTGCCCTGCCTTGTGCATCGACGGCGATACCCGTACCGACACTGTCGTCATTTCCGCTTAAATATGTTAAATACACCAGTTGTAATCCGTCCGCGCTGAACTTGGTGACAAAGGCGTTGGTGGTATTGGGCAATGTCGATTGAGCGGCAGTCTGAACCAGGAAATCAGCCGAATCGGTATAGCCCGTGACATAAACACTGCGCTGGCTGTCGATAGCGATACCGACACCCGCTTCCGAATCGTTACTGCCGCCCAGATAACTCGAAAAAACTGGCACGCCGGCGGTATTAATTTTCGCGACGAAAGCATCATTATCGGGAAGCGAGGGTGGATTTGCACTTGCCAATGTGGGTTGATAGGCATTCACTGCGGGGAAATCCGATGAGCTGGTAGTGCCCGTCATGTAGACATTCCCATCGCCGTCCGCGACCATGTCCAGCCCTGCATCAATATCGCTGCCGCCGTAATAGGTCGCATACAGGAGCGCATTCCCCGCCGGATTCAGCTTGGCGATAAAAACATCCCAATCGCCACCGCCGTATGAAGTTTGATACGCATTGTGGGTTGGGAAATTGGGCGAGTTGGTTACGCCGACGACATACACATTGCGCGCCGAATCCAACGCCACCCCCAGCGCCTCATCGCTGCCGCTGCCGCCCAGATAAGTAGAAAAAACAAGCGCTGTACCCGCCGGATTCAATTTGGCGATAAACGCATCTTCATCGCCTCCGCCGCTGACTGATTGGAGCGCATTCACCGTCGGGAACGTCGTGCCATAACCCACGATATAAGCGTAACCATCGGCATCCACCGCGATTCCGCCCGCGTATCCGGTTCCCAGAACTGTCGAATAAAGCAGCGTCGTCCCGCTAGGATCAAATTTGCTCACAAACAGAGTCGGGCTGGTGGCGGTCAAGGCTACCCCTGCCGGGAAATCCGGTGAATCGGTACTGCCCACGACATAGATATTGCCAGCCGGATCGACAGCAATATCCTGCCCATAATCGACATTGTTTCCGCCCAGATAGGTGCTGAACACCACCCTGGGCTGTATCGCATCGTCGGCAAATGTGGGTTGGATGCTGGTGTTGACCATTATTAACGCCCACAAAATCCACAAGATTAAAATGCCGCGTCCGGGGCGATGGTGAAGCGTATGACTGCCAAAATTTGAAGACACGGCAATTTTCCTTGTTAATTTAATCGTCATGAATGTTTCAGTTCGCGTAAACCGTGAACGACTCGACCAGACTCCAGCCGCCCCAATCACCGTCGGCTTTTTGCGCCTGCACCCGCCAGTAATACACGCCGTCGTCCAGCGCATCCGTCGTGATTGACAACCCATTCGCGTCGGTCTCGCCCTCGAAATCCGGTGTCCCGCTGAACAATTTATTTTTGCTCACCTGCACATGATAATGCGTCGCCCAGGTGACCGGCGTCCAGGTCAGCGTGGGCATGTCGGTGGTGTAGTAATTGCGGGCAACAGACTGGGATGGTTCGGCATGAGGCACATAGCGGAAACCGATTTTGGCGACAAAAGCGTCAACATTCGGCGGCCCAGGATAACCATATGGATCGAGCGGCGAGAATGGCCCGCCCGGATCGGGTTGAAATGCGTGCAAGGTGGGGAAATCGTCGGAAAAGGTTGTGCTGGTGACATAAACGCTGTTATCGGAGTCAAGCGTCAACTGTGGGCTGAACTGTATCCCTTCCTCGTCACTGCCGCCCAGATAGGTTGAAAACATAAGCGCACTGCCGTTTTCATTCAACTGGCTGATATAGATGTCAGTCGAGCCGTTTAAAGTGGCCTGAACCGGATTCACGGTGGGAAAATCAGCCCTGTTGGTGACACCTGTAACAAAAGCTTGCCCGTCGGCATTGACCACAATACTTTGTGCCCCGCTGCCGCCATACACAAAGAATCCCGTGTTATCCAGGTAAGTTAAAAGGTAGGTTACATAAACCGGGGCTGAACCGTCGGCGTTGAATTTGGCGACAAAACTGGAGTCGGTGTTGCCGGGTGCAGCTTGAAAAGCATCGGCGGTGGTAGGCAAATCAGTTGAATTGGTATCGCCAGTAATGTAGATGCTGCCCGTGCTGTCCACCGCAATCGCGTTTCCACGATCCTTAACCCCCGTGCCGCCAAAATAGGTTGAATAGACCGGTATGCCACTGGCATTAAACTTGGCTATATACACATCTGCGCAGTCGACTGAGGAATGTGGCGGCTGAACACAAGTATTCAGCGTCCCCCGATATGGGCTGACGGTTGGGAAATTGGTGGACTGAGTATCCCCCGTGATGTATGCGTTACCCTCGCTGTCAACGGCGATGTCCGTTGCGATGTCCCAATCATCCCCGCCATAGTAGGTCGAATAATCGAGCGCCGAGCCTGCCGCGTTCAAACGGGCGACGAACACATCCCACTGACCACCGCTGAAGGTCGCCTGATAGGGATCATGAGTCGGGAAATTGGTGGACATAGTGACGCCCGCTATGTAGACGTTTCGATCCGCGTCCAGGCCGACGCCAAGAGCAAAATCTTCGCTGTCACCACCCAGATAAGTCGAGTAAACCAAGCCTGTACCAGACGGATTGATTTTGGCGATGAAAGCGTCGTCCGTCCCACGCAGCGTCGGCTGGATGGCGTGGACGGTTGGGATATTTCTCCCTAAACCAACGACGTAAGCGTAACCATCAGCGTCCACAGCAATATCAAATGGCGTGCCTTGTCCTATGAAAACGGAGTACAATTGAGTCGCGTCGGTAGGATCAAATTTGGTCACATACATCCCATAGGAACCGCTGTTGGAGGCTGGCAGTGCAATATTAAACGGATTCGTCGCCGGAAAGTCGGTTGACGATGTGTATCCGGTGACATAAATATTGCCGTTCTTATCCAGGGCGATATTTTCCCCGTAGTCATTACCGCTCCCGCCCAGGTAGGTACTGAATTGCAGCGTCGGCGGATTGTCGGCGAAAACGGGCTGGATGATGGCGGCGACCAAGATGAACGAACACAGCGCCCATACGATCAAAATCGGATTGCGAAAACGCTGCTGAAATGTAGACAGGCGATGCTGTGCTGCCATGTAGATTCTCCCCGCCGAATTTTCAAAATCGCTTAATATAACTGTTCATAATACTGATTATACCGTACACCCAGCTTGCAGCCGCCTTAACACACCAACCATCTCCCAACCATTTTCGAACCCAATATGTTATCGAAAATATGTTCTAAATCTGCTAGCATCAAATCCTGATCGCACCGCCAATGTTTGATTTTTGTTACATGGAGCCATCGTGAAAACACAATACCGCCAGGATTTGGAAGACATCTTCGCCTACATGTGCCAGTATCACCGCGAAAACACCTATCCCCCGACCCTGCGCGAGATGGCAGATACCTTTTTCATGTCGCCCAGCTCGATCATGCGCCACCTCGACAAAATGGAAGCGGCAGGTTGGATCGCGCGTGAGTGGGGCAAAGCACGCGGAATCACCCTACTGCGCACCTGTGCCGCCGAACCAAACTATCACCGCTCCAAGTGAAGCAGCTCTCCGTAATAAAGTTAAACTATCAGGCAAAATGGCTTCTTTATAGATTTAAGTCGGGCGAACTTGTGATTTCGCCCGCATTGATTCGCCCTAAACCACCCTCCAAAACCGCTTTAATCTTTTAACTTTCCTCTTTTAACTTTGAACTGTTTTTTTAGTTCCATCTTCATGATTGGCATGGTTGACAGACGACAAAATTTAGGTTATAGTTTTATCATATTTAGTCTAACCTAAAACGCACAATGCGTAGAATAATCCATTATGGTAGAAACTCCGCTCGAAGCCCCATTGGGGCAGTCTGTTCCCTCTGGGCTGCCTGAACCCGCAGCAGCGCCAGTGCCGGTTCAACCGGGAAGTGGCAGTGAAGGCTGGCGGCTGGAACGCACCACCAACTCCCTGCCAGAAGTTTTTGGTTCGGTGGCCGTGCCGAAAAATGCCGGATTCTGGCGCACGTTGCTGGCTTATTCAGGCCCCGGCCTGATGGTCGCCGTCGGTTACATGGATCCCGGAAACTGGGCCACCGACCTCGCGGGCGGCGCACAGTTCGGATACCTGCTGCTGTCGGTGATTTTGATCTCCAATTTCATGGCAATCCTGCTGCAATTCCTCGCCCTCAAGCTGGGCATCGTCACCGGGCGCGATCTGGCACAAGCCTGCCGTGACCATTATTCGCGGCCAGTCACCTTGTTTTTGTGGGTGCTGTGCGAAATCGCCATCGCTGCCTGTGATCTTGCAGAAGTGATCGGCTCGGCGATTGCGCTGCATCTATTGTTCGGCATCCCACTCGTCACAGGTGTTGTTATTACGGCGGCGGATGTCATCGTCGTGCTGTTTTTGCAGCATCGCGGTTTCCGTTATGTCGAGGCGCTGGTCGCGACACTCATCCTGACCATCGCGGGCTGCTTCGCCTACGAACTGATTATCGCTCATCCATCGCTGCCCTTGATTTTGGGCGGTCTGGTTCCCTCGCCGCAGGTTGTGCTGAACCCGTCAGCGTTGTATATCGCCATCGGTATCCTGGGCGCGACGGTCATGCCCCATAATCTGTACCTGCATTCGAGCATCGTGCAAACACGTGCCTTCGAACATACCGAAGCAGGCAAACGCAAGGCCATCAAATTCGCCACCATCGACTCGACAACCGCGCTGATGTTCGCCTTCTTCATTAATGCGGCGATTTTGATCCTCTCGGCGGCGGCTTTTCATGGCACAGCCAACGAGGGTGTCGCCGACATCAACGATGCCTACATACTGCTGTCACCGGTTCTGGGCGTGACGGTTGCCA
>JBDTNB010000107.1:0-24093 GCA_039933955.1 Chloroflexota bacterium | reverse complement strand
CCGCTGTGGCAGGAAGCCCGCGACAAAGGCTCACAGCCCAAACCGGGACAGAAGTACGCAACAAAGAATCCGCGCTACCGCATCGACGAGTATCTCAAACGGGTCTACCCGGATCGGATTTATCTGCTGATCTGGGATGAAGTCCACGAGTGCGCGCACGGCGATACCGGGAACGGGCAGGCGTTCAACCGCATTGCGGGACTGGCGCAGAAGGTCCTGGCGATGACCGGCACACCGTTCAACGGCAGATCATCGTCGATCTTCAATCTGGAGTATGCGCTCAATCCGCGCACGCGCCAGCGTTACAACTGGGGCGGCGCACCGCGTTTGAGCCGTAAGACACACGGCGAACGGGGCTTTCAGATCATCGTTGCCGACGACAGCAAGCAGCGTGGGCGTGCCGAGTCGCGCTGGGTTGCCGACATGGGGGTGAGGGAGCAGGTTGTCGAAGAACGCCCGTCGTATGACAAAGAAACGGGCGCGTTCACCGGAACTTCAACCTACGAGCGTCCGTTTGAGGAAGCGCCGGGCATCTCACCGCTGCTGGTGGCGGAAGTGCTGGATCATGCCATTTTCTTCAGCTTAGGCGATCTGGGCAAGGCGCTGCCGCAGTATGAAGAAATCGCGCTGCCGGTGGAGATGGATGCCGATACCTACGAGCAGTATGACCGCACCCGCCAGCAGTTGAAGGACTACCTGATCGCACGGCGCTGGGAAGGCGATACGACGTTCAGGGGGGCATATCTGCAATGGGCAATGGGCTGGGTCAACGCGGCACACCGTCCGCACGAAGTCATCCACAACCTCAAACATCCCATCACCGGCGAGAAGCTGCCGCACGTCGTCGCCAGCATCCCGTCTTACGGTGAAGATCGCATCTTTGCCAAAGAGCAGGCGCTCATTGACCTGGTACGTTCGGAATTGGAACAAAACCGTCCCTGCGTCATCTACATTCGTCAGACCGCCACGCGCGACATTCAACCGCGTATCGAGAGCCTGATCCGCCAGCACGTTCCACTTGCGCGAACCTTCATCCTCAAGAACAGCGTTGATGCCGAACGGCGTGAAGCGGTGATCGAGGCGGAAGTGGCGAAGGGAACCAACATCGTCATCTCGAACCCTGAACTGGTCAAGACCGGGCTGGATCTGGTGTTCGCACCGACGCTCATCTTCTACGAAATCGTGTTCAACTTAGGCACGATGATGCAGGCAGCAGGTCGATCATACCGTCTGAACCAGACACATACCCACTGCAAAACGTATTACTTGTTCTGCGAGGGCACAATGGAACAGACGGCGGTGCAGCTCATGAGCCGCAAACAGCGTGCCGCCAAGCTGCTGACGGGCGACATCGGGCTGACCGGGCTGGATGCGCTGACCGAAGGCGAAGGCGGCTTCGAGGAGGCTTTACTTGAAGCCATCGGGCGCGATGAGACGCTGCTCGACCCGTCGGAACTGTTCAGGAAGTCCGAAGCACAGGGCGAGATTGACAATGAGGATGCCGCTTACTGGAATGTCGAACTGACCGAGCCGACAAACGACTCCCTGGCGGCTGAGTCGGATACATCATTCATACAGGTCGAACTTCAATCGGTGCTGGATGATGACCCTCTGGTTCAGGCAGCCATTCAACTTGGCGGTGTCATTACCGAAGTCGAGTATGAACCCTTTGGCGCTCATACCGACGGCAGACAAGACCTGAATGCTCTGCTCGCGGCGATCACGCCCTATCTGGACACGGTGCATATCATCACCGACGACCAGAAATTATCCGTGCTGCGTGTCGAACTACTGAAGCAGATACAAGCAAGTCCGGCGTGTTTGGATGACTGGCTGCGTGACAACCGGGTGGTCTTCCCTGGCTGTGAGACGGAAGTGGCTGCCCAAATCATGCGGCTGGCACAGCAGGTATTGAAGAGCACCCTCACCAACATCGTTGAGCTGCGCCCGGTTGTGGTGAGTGCAGCCTTGAGAAAACCTGCACCGTCCAAAGCACGCCAACGCCAGCCCGACATCATGGCGGTGCCGGATGAGGTGTTAGAGCCGCAGCCCAGGCACCAACATCAGGAACAGGTGGATCAAACCGCGCCCCTGCAACTGGCATTGTTCTAAGGCGGTGCGCCCATGCACCCCGATACGCTGGCGTTTCTGGATGTCCTCTTTGAACGTTGTACCCGACTGCGTTCGTCGTCCTGCCTGACCTTCACCATGATTCATCCCACCGGTCAACAGCCCACACCTTCCCGACATATCCCGCTGGATAACCGCACAGCTTTGGCGGACACCTTGCAACGCATGTCGGACACGAACCGGCTGGGTTGGGGTGCATACTTCGCGGTGGGGCTGCGGAAACCGGGCTTGTCCCGCTGGAAACGGGGCGGCGCGGCAGAAGTGGTCGCGCTGCCTGCGTTCTACACCGACATTGATGATCCGACGGAAGACACGCTCATCAAACTGCGCCGCGCTCGACTGCCCCCTTCGGTGATTGTTCATTCCGGCGGTGGGTATCACGCCTACTGGCTGCTAGATGAGCCGACTACCGATTTGAACCTGACGAAGCAGGTCTTACAGGGACTTGCCCGAACCTTCGGCGGGGATGGGCTGTCATCCGCGCAGTCGCTGCGGCTTCCAGGAACCGTGAACTGCAAGCCCGAACGCAGCGGCGCGCTGTGCCGTCTGGTCGAAGCCTCAGATCGTCACTACTGCCTGTCCGATTTCCAGCCGTCCATTCCTCCAACTCCCCACCCGCTGGTGCGGCGACCTGCTGCACGGGCATCCATCCTGACGGGAGATAGAACACTCAATGTCGAGTTAGTCCGTACGATCACCGCTGTGCTGTACCGCGACTATGCAGCGCGGGAGCAGCGGCGAAGTGACTGGCTGGCAGCGCTGTGTCCCTGTGGTCATGTCCGTGATGCACCGGGCGCACACTTCTTCTTCAATCCCACCATCGGCTGCGGGCGCTGTCATGGACGACATGGCACGCTGCGGCTGACCGACCTCTCTTCCATTCTGGGTATCGACGCTGCCAGTTACGGCGGTGTGTATCGCTAATGTAGAAAAGGAAACCATACCATGTCCGACAAGAAACAGAGTACCAAACAATCTCCACCGCCGACCATCATCACGCTGACGTTACCAACGCCATCCGATGGTGGCATCCCGCTGGAACGTGCCACTGCGACCTTGCTGATTCAACGCGGCGATCTGGCACATGTCCGGCAGTTTACCTATATCGTGGTGGATGACATGACAACGGCAATCAAGGAGGCATACATATCGCTGGCGGCTGTCGAAGCCGAACCGCCTGTCATTCCCGAAGCGACAAAAGATATGCCGAAGTCGGAGCTAAAGACGAACGCGAAAGCGGAACAGAAACCCGCTGTGGAAGTAGAACCGACCATCGACATCCCACTCAAGAAGGGGACGCTGGCGGTCAAGATCAGCCATCTCAAGATCATCGGCGGTGAAACCGATGCGGCGGCTTACCGCCAGGCAGTGCTGATTGCCGGGAAGCTCATCGACGGCAAGTTATGGGATGGTCAGTCACCCATCCGTATCGACGATGTGTATACCACAATGAAGAAGATGAAACACCTGTCCGAGCGCGAGATGAGCCTGTTCGCCCTGGAAGATTTCGTCCTGTGCGGCGGCGCTGTGGCTACAGCGGAAGTCATTCAGGACGATGAAAGTGATGCCGACGAAATGGAGGACGATGGCATGGAAGTCCAACCGCTGCTGCTCACCAGCAGCCCATCGCTCAACGGTAAGACCCTCAGCGCCAATGGCGCGCACAGCACATCTATGGATGGGCAAGCTGACCAATCTACTCTGCTGTAAATCAAGAGGTCAGTAGTCGCCCAATTTGATGGTAGTAGTCATTTGTGATACCTCTACTTGCCGGATGCTTGATCACAAAAAACTTCGTACCCTGAACAAAAGCCGAATAACAAACTGCTCCATCAATTTCGGATGTTTCAAAGTCAGTGTCTGCAATCATCCGCCACCATTGTCGATACCAACTATCCACGCTATAGAACACCACCGCCAGTGGACGATGTTCTAGAATTTTCTGTTTTAAGTGAAGGGCACGTAATGCGGCATAGTGGTTGCGGTAAGTTTCACGAGACTGTAATCCCTTTATAGAGGCAAAGTCGCTGTAAATCCATTTTCCGATAGATGGAGAAGGGAGTGGCAGCAGTTCGAGTAGCGAGATATTTCCATCAAGCCGCCCAAATGTTTCTCGCTGATAGACTTTGACCATATCCAGTGTTGGGGAAGGCTGTTGCATAGCCAGAACGACTCGAATTAACCTGTTCCAGGTGGGTTGTGCCTGCGTAGGCTGTACGAAGAACTGATTCATCCCTAACGCACGATGATAATCCGCAACATCCTCAAGTTCTCGCTGACCACGCTGCGCCCAAAGGCGAACACGTAATTCTATTTCTGATAAGGTGCTGCCACCGCCTTCCTCCATTCCAACAAACCAGTAACGCCCACTGTAATTTCCATATCCATAAAACCCAAGGATAAATTCCGAAAGGAGTGTGTCGCTAAATTCAACTGCGTTTCTCACATCGAGTCTCAATTCATTTTTTAGTTCTCAGTATATCCCCATCTAAGGAGAAGCAAACCATGTCTGACCAGAGCAATTCCCAACCTCGTATCTTCAAGACCGGTGCAGTTCGCATTGTCGAAGACGAGTCCATGCACGGATTGAGCAATGAAGAAGTCCGTGCCGTGCTGAAAGCAACCTATCCCGAAATCGCCAACGCTACGATCCGTGAAGTGACCACTGACGACGGACAGAAGGTGGTTGAGTTCCTGCCGCAGCCCGGACGCAAAGGATAAACCACCATGATCGACGCAGGCTTGACCGTCGAGAGCCTGCGGGACTGCCTGGCAGGTCTGCCACTTGTCGAACTCAAGGGGATGGCGCTTCTACGGGAGCGCCGTCCTCACGGGCAGTTCTTCCCGCAGCTTACGGGCGGACAAAACGGTATCTCACGCGAGGCCATCGCCGAAGCCGTGACCGAAATCGTCGGCTACACCGAACGCTGCCGCCGGGCAGCACAGCAGTTGGCGAAGCTCACACCCATCCCACTGACCGCTTTTTCCATCTTGGAGTACGGTCTATGAACGATTTACTGGACACCTTTGGACTGCTGGCAGCGGCGATGCTCGATGATCCGCTGCTGGCGCTTGCCAATGCGGTTGCCTGGCTCGATCCGTTATGGGAAACAAGCGAAGACGACGATGTGTATGAAGAAGGGGATGGCGTGGGCATGGCACTGTGTATTACCCGCAGCGCCTTTCCCGACATTTATGCTTCGGCAGTCGAACGCATTCGCTCCGGGGCAACCTACAGTGAGTTGGACAACCTGATCTGCGGTGAGATCAGCAAACGGGGCATTCCGCTCGACAATCTCGAATTCCTGGGCTACGGCATCCCGCTGACCGCCTGCGGCCTTGAATTGTCGGACCCTGACCTGTATGCCGCCCGCCCGGATCTGCTGCCGCTCGTTGACCTGTTTGGTATTCGCCCAGAACCGGGACACTACAACGTTGAAGTCCCGGAATGCGCTTACGCCGCCGGGCGGATCATCGCCGACAGTTTGGTGCAACAGGACGATGAGCAATTAACGCAAGTCGGTTGGGCGATGGCGTGGTTGTTCTCCTGTTCCGGCAATACGCTCATCGACTTCGACGACGAATCACTGGCGGAAATCCCGCCACTGACCTGGGATCAGGACGATCTGGCATTTGCCATTGAATTGATTGAAGAAACCGGCGGCATGTTGCGCGATGTGAATGCCGGACTGAAGCTGCTGGAAGATCATCCGCATTTGCTGGAAGCGTTATCTGACCATGTGAAACATCTCTACAAAATCCTTGCCAAACAGAAAGGAAGCAAAAATGAACCCCGCATCCGATTGGAGTGGCCGCCTGTTATCGCAAGCGGTGATGGAAGCGCCGTCGCTGATCCTGAGCTTTTACAGCTTCGGGGTGATGCTGCATAAGCGCGATGGTGACAAAGTGAGTGAATACCCGATTGATCCGGCACAAGCGGCACTGGCGCTTTCTGCCAAAGTTCGGTTTGACACCGGCATCCTATCCGAAAACACACTGCTGGTGCGGCAGGAAGGTGTGAAGAAAACGGTGGTCGAATACCGCCCACCGCAAAAGACGGGAGTCTATCTCGACGGGTCTGAAACCGCGCTGCGTGTACCCCTGCCGGGACTGCTGTTGATTCGGGTCACGGCGGAAGACAAGAACCCGCAGTATGGCGTTTATGCTGTGAAGAAACGTCCGATCAATCTGGATACGCCGTTGTTTCACGCGCCGTTGCCCAATGTCTTTTCCAGTGGGAACATCTGCTGGGGAACGGTGCAGCGCGTGACTGACACTGCGCTCCAAAGTACGACACTGGCAGAAGATTGGGCGGTCTTGCTCGGTTCGCGCTTCAACGATCACGGCGTAGGCGGCAAGAGCAAGTCGCACCCGTATGACATTCGCCAGATGCTGATTGCACTGGAAGGACGCAAGGCACGAACCTACCCCAAAACCGACTTGCTTCCGGTCAAGAAAACGCTGGCACAGGTATTGGGAGATGAAAAATGACCACCGTGAACACCTTCGATCCAAATACCCACATCCAAACCATCACGATTGTCGGCTTAGGTGGCACAGGCGCACAGATCGCTCGTTCTGTCGCCCGCATGGTGTATGACATGAAGGCGGCGCGACTGCACACGCCCCAGGTCGTCCTAATTGACCCCGACAAAGTTGAGCAGAAGAATGTCGGACGGCAGTTGTACGTCGAAGCTGATGTCGGTCAGTCGAAGGCGCATGTTTTGATGCGCCGTTTCAATATGGCGTTGGGACTCGACATCATTGCTGTCGACCAGACTGTGAGTGCCGAAAGGCACTTCGAGCGTTGGGGCAATCTGATTGTCGGGGCAGTGGATAATCATCTGGCTCGGCGTGAACTGGCGAAAGCTAACGGAGCGATCTGGGTAGATGCAGGGAATCACTTCAATGCCGGTCAGGTGGTCATCGGGAATACCAGCGATCACGAGACCGCCATGCGCTATATCGACGGGCAGAACGGCAGATACGCCTACCTCCCCAATGCCGGGCTGCTGTTTCCGGCACTGCTCGAACCCGAACCAGCGGCAAAGCCACAGCCCGAACTAGAGCGATCCTGCGCTGAATTGGTGGCGACCCGTGAGCAGGATTTGCTCATCAACGACTGGATGGCGACCATCGCTTCGCAGTACCTCTACAAACTGCTGCACCGCCAGCCCATCACCTCATTCGTGTCTTACGTCAGCGCCGATGGGATGAGCGTTCGCAGCGTGCCGATCTGCCGCGACGAACTGCTGCCGTATTTACAGGTGGAGGTGTAACCATGCTCAAAAATCAGCGTCAAAACTTTCACCACTCGAAGTTGCCCAAACCCGGTTCTGTTGGGCATATTGTGGGACTATCCACCATCAATCCACGCCGGAAATGTATCGTCGTTGCCTATCCGCTGTGCGACAACATACGTCCGTACAGCATCGGCATTCATACCTGCTGGGTGCGCTTTCTCGATAATGGCAACATCCAGCGCTTCAGCGGCATTTGGTTTCAGGAGGCGTAAGCGAATGTCTTACCAGCTTCCTCTCTTTACATTAGATGAACCATCCAACCCTAATGCGATCCAACTGCTGCGCGCTGGCGCGGCGCTGGTGCTGAGTGTCTCCGGCGGCAAGGACTCCGATGCAATGTGTCACCACCTGCTGGAACGTCGTCAGACGGAAGGTTGGTCGGGGGATGTGGTTATGATTCACGCCGATCTGGGGGCGCGGGTCGAATGGCAGCAGACACCCGACTATGTGCAGAACCTCGCTGAGCGTAAGGGTGTGCCGCTGCACATTGTCCGCTGGACACACGGCGATCTGATTGACCGCATCTGGCAACGCTATCACAAAGACCCGTCGCGTCCCTGCTGGCCGTCTGCCCAAATGCGCTACTGTACATCCGATTTGAAGCGCGGACCGATTTCACGCGAAATTCGTCATTTGTTTCCATCGGGCAATGTGATCTGTGCGATGGGCTTACGCTCTCAGGAAAGTCAGACACGCGCCAGACGACCCACCTTCACACTCCGCAGTGAAACAAGCGCCCCCACGAAGGGGCGTTTTTGTTACGACTGGCTGCCGATCCACGAATGGACGGAAACCGATGTGTGGACTTGCATCCGCCAGCATGGAAATATCCATCACGAAGCATACGGACTGGGTAATCACCGGCTGTCCTGCGCCCTGTGTGTACTGGCGAGCATGAACGACCTCATCAACGGTGCGACCCACAACCCCGATACCTACCGCGAGTATTGCCGCATCGAAGCAGTCACGGGTTACAGCTTCCGCAAAGACTTCTGGTTGAGCGACCTGAAACCTGAACTACTGCCAGAAAGCACGTTGATCGCTGTGCGTGACCACAAGAGGAGTAAAACATGAACGATGATTATACGCAGCTTGATTGGAAACCTATTCTGCTGGTGAAAGTGACACACCTGCCGTTTGGCGAGATGCATACCGGATTGTTGGTGAAGCGTCTCTATCTGGCAGAACACCCGGACGGTATTCTGCGCGCCGATTGGACTCTGGCTGCCGACGAGCGTTTTTACCCGCTGGTTCAACTGGTTGGCTGGAAACCCCTGCGTGACGTACCGTTCAAGCCGCCTGTAAAGTTCCAACGTCAGGGCGATGCTCGTGTTGTGTCTTTGATTCCATCAGGAACATGGGTTTTACCTTATGACGACGAGCAATACCACCTGTATGAACGAGTGCAGCTAACGCTCCAAACGATGCTGGAGCAGGTGGATGAATCACCTCTTGCGCCCGAAACACTGAAACGGCTCGCTCGTTGGATTGCATAAGCCCGCACCTCCCGGTGAGGCGATTTTTATTTCTGGCAGATATAGAAGGAGAGTTACACAATGAACAGAACGGATATGACCACACAGCAGGCACTCAATCGCTACAATCGTTTATTCAATAATGGGCAGTACACTGCTATCGCCGCCATGCTTGCCGCCGATTTGCGTACAAGTCGGGACAGCGAACGGACTGCCGATGCAGTAAACCTTGTCACGGATGCTGCGCTCATGCTTTGCGCTCATCCACACTACGAACTTGCGTGGCTCAAGCTGGCGACCTTTTGTGGACAGAATGCGATCACGATCCCGACCATTGACGCGATTTATACCTATCTGCTGATTTTTCAGCAGGTGAAGGACACTCGTGCCGATGATTTTGAGGGAACAACGAAAGCGCTGCTCAAATCCTACGAAAGTCTTGATAACCTGCGGGCAGCAGTTTCCTGTGCCAATGGGGTGCATGGCTGGCGCGGACGGATGGCTTACGAACTGCTGGCGGCTGCTGATTATCTGATACAAGCGGGGGTGCAGCTGCTCATGCACGGCAATCTGGCTTACATCCGCGAGAAGCTGCAATCCGGGCTGCGCCGACTCACCGGGGCGTTATATGAAGGGGTACGACACAGTGAATCACCCGATGCGTTTGACTTCCAGAGTACGCATTTTCCCCGGATTGGCGACTAAATTTTCTATTCTGTTCTAAGCAGTTTGAGGCGTTTCTCAAAACCACCTCGTTCCTCGCGGCGCTGCGTCTGGAGTGTGCGAACACCTTCAGGGTCAAGCTCAAATGCCGTCATAAGTGCATCCAGCACTTCCCATAAATCCGCAATTTCGGTTGCCAGTTTCTCGCGGGGCGCACTCGCTACTTCGGCGGCTTCTTCCGCGACTTTGGCAAGCAGTGCTTGTCGATAGTCTTCCAGCGGCATCACCTCTACCTGGCAGGTGCGCCCCTCCGACTGAATAATTTCCGGGATGCGATCCCGCACTAGTTTCATATATTCCGTTGGCATATCTTCCCTCAAAACTGCGCTAGATTGCGTGCTTCGGCGATTTCGTAAACAAAACTCATCACGGCTTGTGCAACACTTTGAGGAAAGCCATTACTCTTGATGTTACCAAAACGCAATTGAACATCTTCTCTCAGCACTGGTTCCAGCTTGATTGACTGAATATAAAGGTTGTAGGTTTGCGTCAGACAGCGTTCTGCTTTGTGCAGACTGCTGGCGGAAGGCAAACGATCTCGTTTTTTATGGGAGTTGAAATCCGGGTCAGATGGAACCAAATTCCATAATTCATTGATAGGATAGACTGCCAGAGGCAGGATGTGATCCAAATCATAGTCTACCCCTCTGTGAATCACTTTCTGTGTCCAGGGACATTGAAATTGATGCCCTTCCATCAAGAGAATATCGACCTGGTTCCGTTCCCAGGTGAGTGGGCGACGATTATCAGGACGAGCCGTCAACAGGCGATAGATGTCCCCTCGATCAAGATTGAGGAGGCTATCCTGAGTGATTCGTTCGGTAAAGAGGCACCATTCGTGGAGACATAAAGCTTCGATCCAGAGGGATAAACTGCGGAAAGCCTGCCAGAGTTTGTTGGGAACAATCAAACAGATATTTCCAGGCTGAGTTCCCGGCAACGCCACAACATGACCGGCGATCACTTCATATCGTTTTGGTTTCTCAAATATCGACCACTCCTGTCCAGCCGGTCCGGCATAGCGAATGGGCATCTCGATGGTTTTGGCAATGGATTTCAGGGCGTTGTAGTAGGCATTTTGCAGATTGGGGGGATAGGTGATCTGATTGCGTGGCAGTCGTAGTTCGTTGATCGCATAGAAACCATCGGCTGGATTATTGATCCCGCCAAAGTGGTCCTCCCATAAGGCACGAAAGGCAGTTAATTCGGATCGAAACGCCATATCGCGGGCTTGCTCACCGTTGCGAACAGGACGTTTGCCCTGATAAATAGGGGCTGTCGGATCAACAAAAGGATAATAATATGCCACCCAGAATTCAGCTAAAAAACGAATTGGAATGGCAACATCGTGTTCATCATTGCGAATATCGGGATAAGACAGCGCAACATCATTGATGGCACGCACCAGCGCGATTTTATAACTGGTCTGTTTACTATCGTGCTTGAGAATGCTGCTGATTACCTTACCGCTGGGAGAAATATCCATAATCGTCTTTGATTGAAAACTATATTCGTCAAATCATTTTCATCTGAGTAATCATGCAGTGTGTGCCTTTCTATTCCTAAAGTTCATAACACGCTCGAGCAATCAGAGTCTTAATTTAACTTTTTTATAGACTTTATTTCATATACCCACTCAGGCTCAAGCTCGTACTGTCTGCGGTACGTTGGCGTAGGCCATGAGCCATAAAAAGTGGAATTTGGATTGAGCCACGGGGGTAGAGACTTGTATTTACCCTTGTTTTTATTGTATCTAACAGCGGTTATTCCATATTTCTCACCGACAACCCCTTTTGCCTTTTGCTGTTCAATGTCGAGATTAGCTACCTCCCAGGTAATAGCTCTAACAGCCATATAATAACTTTTCTCGTCAAATTCGCCATTGTTGGTAAATTGGGATTTGGGCGGATATTTGGGTTTAAGAGTTCTCTTGTACAGTCCATATTCGACAAAACGAAAATGTAATTTATCTTCAGATAATTCATATCGTTCACAATCGATAACATCTACCCATTTTTGAGCAGATTCTGGCATGTGCTTTTTCACAAAAACAATTGCCTTTGCTTCATCAGTAGAGGCATATTCAAGATACATCCTAAGCAATTTATCGTTCACTTCATATTCCTAACCAGGACTGAACTATCCTCTATGAAAGAGGAGATATAAATGAAAAGATAGCATAAGTTATGCTCTCTGGTAAGCCCATACAAGCATGAAGCACGCACTGGGTAAACCGTTTGTCAGGTGGTGTATAAGGCTGTCTCCTGCGCATGGCGTATGACCTGTTGGCGGCTGCCGATTATATGATGCGTGGTAATCTGTCTTACATTCGTAAGAAGCAGCAATGTGGGCTGCGACGAATCACCGGAGCGTTATACGAAGGGATACGCGAAAGTGATACACCAACTATGTTCAACTTCAAGGCCACCTACTTTCCCGATGAGCATGACCGTCGCTGAGACACCAGAAGCGCCGCTTTCACCGCACTGGCAGTCTTACATCGTCGCAGACGGTATCCCCGGTTCCGGTTCGTTCCATCCGGTTCATCCTAGCATTCGGCCAATCCATAGTTGCTGCGCTGTCCTGCCATCCACACGGACGCAAGCTGTGTCACCGATCAGCATCTTGCCAACTACGATGCCCTATCGCTTGCTCCAGCATACATGCCGCCCAGACTTGCTGCCTCCCCGTTCTATGCAGCCACAACCAAGCAGGTACCTGTGCCATCACCAATACCTTTGACTGTTCGCTGGCGCATCCTGTCACCAAGATACTTTCGTTCCCGTGTTACATCTCTTCGCTGCTAGCGCGTGCCATCTGACCCAAACCATGCCGATTTAGTAACTGACCACTCTAGCAGGTGCGGCAGCCTTCAAAATCCTATGGATTTCGCTTCACTCGTTTTTGTCTGGCTTGTGCCGTTGCACTCAACAAAAACGAGTAGCGCCTTACAGGTGAAGGCAGCCTTTATGCACCTGCTCTGCTTTGGTCAGAAATCGGCACAGGGTCGATGGACAACAAAGCGCACAGCGCGAAGGAGTGAACATCATGGGTACGAGCATCAATATTCAGGTGACAGGGTTCGTCGGCAGCGATCCGCAGGTGAAGACCGTTGGTGAACAGCAGGTTGCCAGCTTCAGCGTGGCAGTCAATCGCAAGAACGGCGGCGGCAAGAAGCAGACTCTGTGGCTGCGTGTGAATTGCTGGAACAAACTCGCCGATGTCGCGGCACAGTATGTCAAGAAAGGCTCACTGGTGCAGGTGACGACAGAATGGCTGCGTCCGAGTGCGTGGACTGACCAGAGTGGCGCACCGCAGGCAAGTCTGGATTTAGACGCGAACCGGCTGGTGCTGCTGGATCGGCTAGAGAGCGACGAACCTGAGAACGGGGAAGACATTCCGTTTTAACTTAATCAACGTAAGACAATACAGAGGCGGCGCGAAAGTGCCGCTTCTGCCTTTTGCATCCCCCATGATTCGCGGTTTCAGTCCTAAGTCCGGTAATTCTTGTTTGCTTTAGGGTGATTGTGCCGCAAGCAGTATTCTGTCAGGAGGTTATAGGCTTTTCCTACTACTTGTGTCGCCCGTATTGTACTTATGCTTGACACACTGATGGCGCTGCCTCGCAGCAGCGCCGCGTCCAATGGACGCCCGATCCCCCTCAGCCGCTAAACATGTGTAGGACACATGCTTGCGTTACAGCCGGAGTATCCCGATTTCGGAGACATCGGCGCGGCTGAGGGGGAGAGCGAGCTAAAACGCTCGCTCCTCATGCGCCGGAGGGCTTGATGTGCCGCGCTCACGCGCAGCACCGCTGAACGACCCTGCGGGTGTCGTCCAGCGCGTCGGCATGGTCAACCATGCCGACCAAACGCACCTGTCGTGCGTTTGTAGTCGTCAATCCTGTCTGGATCGACGACATATAGACAAAAGCAAGTATTCCGCGTTAACGCTCACTCTCTCTGTATGACATTGTTTGCTACCACAGGCAAATCACCGATGACGATAGCGTGATGACGAGCGCGAGATAGTCCAACATAAAGGAGTTGATCTGCTATTTCAGGGCGTAAGGCATGAAGCTCGGTCAAAATCACTACCGCGCTTTCCAACCCCTTGTAGCTGTAGATCGTACATATCCGTGCCGCCATCTGCATTTCAGTGTCGAGATGCCAAGTAACGATAAAGTTACCAAGCTGGTCATCGTTCTTCCATTGACTGCGTTTCTCGCCCGACGGAGTGAGAACGACGATTTGCCCGACTGGAACACCCTCCTCGTTGACCAACCGGTGTAAGACCCGCTGAAGCTCACGGCGTTCAGCATTCTTATCCACCGCTGGAATGATTTCCACTGGACGACCCTGCGGACCAATACATTGAACGTCGGCATCACGAGAATAGGGTTTGAGCCGCTCATGAATGTGCTGTGTATTGCGGAGATTTTCATCCAGATACAGCGGAGCATTATCCAGCGGGACATTGCTAATCTGTGTGAAAATGCGCTGGTTATCGTCGAAGAAGACGTAGAATACACCCGTTTCGGCATCCTTGAGCGCATCCAGAAGTCCAATCCACCAGGTATCCTGAAAGTCCTGCCCTTCATCAACGATGATTGCATCATAGAGCAAGGTTGGATCCGCGTCTGGCGCGTGTAGGACACCAAGCGCATCCACCAGTGCATCCGGGGCGATGGCATCAAATTCATCCCAGGTGCGTGTGCGCGGCATCGGGATACGCGCACGATTAACCATGTGTCCGACGAGGGCATGGAAGGTGAACACATCAATCTGTGGATGCTGAAGTCGTCCGCTGATCCACTTCGCCAGATTGGTGTTATAGCAGACAAATAGGACACGCAGTCCACTCTCAGCAAGTTGGGCAGCCTTCTCAATTGCCAGTAGGGTTTTACCAGTACCAGCGCCACCGATAATGGCAGCGCGTTTTTGATAACGCAGGATGTTGAGGATTTTAAACTGCTGTTGGGTGAGTTCTTCTATCTTGCGATTTTCCTGAGCGAATAAATCCGTGATACGCGGTTGCAAACTGCGCGTAGGGACAAGTAGTTGCACCAGGGCTTCGACAGCACGTTTGCCACCCATCTTGGAATTGCGTGCGTCAGCGTGCGACTTCCAATAGGTGAAGATAGAAAGCAAGCGACTTTCGAGATCATTCAGATGGCTTATGTCGATGAAGATATCCTGTGGGCAATCGGGACGGATATGACCCGCAACGCGCGAGTCTGGCAGAGCAATCGCTGGAAACAGGGCGAAGGAGATTCCTTTGGTGCGTGGATCGTCTGCCAACCAATCATGTAATGCTCTACGATTACGCTCCGCCTGTTCACACGGGTCTTTGATCTCATATTTTCCGCTGAACCAGTGCCCTTTCTCAATCTGAATCGCGCCGCCTTTGACTTCCATAATCAACACACCGTAATCGGGATGGGCAATGAGGAAGTCAATTTCCCCAACGGTGCCGAGCGTGCGGGCAAACCACTTTACTGCGTGCAGGATGGTAAAAGAATCCGGCAGCCTCTCAAAAGCTTCATACAATGCGAGTTCGGCATCGCTGGTGGTGTCGTCGGAGCCTGCGCCGCGATGGACTTTGCCGCGATAAAAGCCCTGCAAGTAACCAACGGTAATCTTTTCTGAACGTTTATTCAGCTCTCGAATGCCAAGTGTCGTGGTAGTAAATGTATCCTGCATACTATCGACATGATGCTGGCGCTTCTCCACAAAGCCCGCTTTGACAAAATGCACATCACACCACGCCACACGGCTGACCAGCGTGAACTGGCTGCCGCTCATCTGCTGTGCCTCTTCCTCGCTGATGCCGAAGTGCTGCGCCAGCCGGAAGAGCATATGTGAACGGGAGAGGCTTTGCCCGTTGCTAAGAGTATTCAGAAAAGGCAGCAGAAACTCGTTTTGAGATGGTATAGGCATTAGTCAGACTTTCGATTGTTTGGTGGTTTGCTGTCGGATATCCTGTAATTCGGCAATTGAGTAAGGCGGATTGCGCTTGTGCAGCATGGCATGACAATTCGGACAGACGGGACGTAAATCATCAATGGGGTTAATTTCATGTTCTTCGTCCTGCTGAGACAATGGATTCAGGTGATGAACATGGATAAAGTTTTCGCCTATTTCCCCAAATATGTGTGCGAAGTTGAAACCACACACAAAACAATCAAATCCATAATGTCTGATGCAGGCTTGGCGCGCACGGATGTCACGCTCATATTGGTAACTGGATATAAGTATCTTGCCGCCTTCACGAAACGTCAGTTCCATAGTCTGAGCAATAATCGCCCGATCTTCTTCAGTAAGCAGATATAAGTTTTCGTTTGTAGTTCCTGTCGGCTTTTCCACAACTACAAGCCCAAGCTGCTGGAAAACACGGTTCGTCTGATCGCCACCAGAAAAGCGCGACACATCGATTCCTGTTACAACGCTGAGAATATGCTTTGGGGGATAAAGCCTGCCAGCAAACTCAAGGGCGTATTTGTAGCCATCTTTATCAATCCACTGATCATAATCACTTGGATTAGGATATTGCTCGTCAAAATCCTGAAGTGCTTCATGCACCGCTTGATAGGTGACTGATACACCCTTGAAGTTTGTTATAGAGTGGACTTGCCAGTAATCACGAAGTGCTTTCAGTTCCTTTAACCAGAATTCAAATTCTTCTCTCTCACTTTTGCCGCGATACTTTCTATAATCCCTCGCAAGATCGTAGAAACCTCGCCCTGGTTTCATTTCTTCTGAAGAAACTGCAACCGCCGAGAGCATAGGGCGATTCGGGTCTTGTGCGCGATCATACTCATTAATCTCATAGAATATGTGACCCAGTGCTCCGCCCACACCCTCTCCATAATGCCCAATATCAGCCATATGAATAATCTTGGAATAGAAGACAAGAGAGTCTTCATCATCATTATCTTTTCTGGCTGCATGAACCATATGTCCATGTATTGTCTTGATGATCGCTTCTTCACTCATTAATTTTGCTCTCCATGCGCTACCTCTGTGTCAGCGGTTGGTAGATTAAGCTAAGCCTGGCACTGACTCACATCCTCTAATTGAAAACATCTACCGTTTGCGCCACACAATCGCCATGCTGCTTTCGCCAAAAATATTCTTGCTCGGTTTGTTATCAATCTTCTCAATTAGGTTATCAAAATCCTCAAGAGACTGTGCCAATTTGCCGTGTGTGACTTTGAAAGGATGGTTGCCCTTTACATGCTCGTACAGTGCGCAGATATAAAGTGATTGGTAATCCTGAGCTAGACGGATAATAAACTCATGGGAATTGAATACCTTATCCATTTTGCCAATGACCTCTGGATAATGATTTTTAAGTTCATCAAATGGCTTCATAGCTTACCCTTTATTGTTTTATGAATACTTTACCTAGCTCTAGACTTAAAATCTTTTCTCCAGCCGAACATCTTCACGCAATTTCTTCGCCACACCTTCTAAATCAGGGAAAATGGCATAGTGATTCATCCCAAGTACATCCAGTTCTTTTTGAATTGAGGTTTTAGATGCAAGAGGGATAGTATATTTTTTAAACCAAGGTCCACCTGGCTCTTCTGCCCCGCTAACCATTGCAGGATCTTGATCTAAACCGAATTGATCTTCCAGCGATAGAAAATGCGTTTCCTGACTAAAGCTTTGGATTGTGAAAAAACCTTGTTGGGCTGTAATTCTGTTTGTTGTATGTGAAGGATGGTATCTGTAAATACCTTTAATCAAATTCTGAGCCGTTAAAATTGCAAATCTTTCGTCAGTAACAATCCCTCGTAAAACATCTTTATCTAACGCATCTAAGGTCATTTCATTTTCTCGTAAACCATTAGGTGTTAGAAAAGCCCAGACTACAGCATCACGACTAGTTGCATCTTTAAGCGCAAAAAATAGAGCGACAAGAGGATTCTCCGTCCAATCGACAAGTCTCGTAGGAAGACCGAAATGTTGCCCTAATGCTAACCATGCTAAATCGCAATTTGGTTCAAAAGTAAGATGTGGACGTGCGTAAGCTTTAAACTTATCAAGAAGCAAAGTCTCTATTTTCCGAAACCCCGTTGCTTTGATGGAGAGGTCATTAACATTTCTTAGGTCTGGACGCTCGCGATAAAGAGTTGATTCTAGTTTCCAATCACTACTTCCCTGACCTCTATATCCCCAAGGATACTCAAGAGAGCGTTCTGGTAAATGCGCTATAAATTCACTTACACTTGTGATTGTATGCAATTCGAACCAAGGAATTATATTTGCAACCATCTTCTATCTCCTATTTGAAATTATTAACCACCATGCGCCACACGCGCATCACTAGGTGGTGGATTCAACCACGTCATCCACTGGCTGACATCCGGCACGGCATACGTCGCGGACTCGTCCTTCGGCGCAGGGACGTGCATGATGGGCAGTGCCGCCATCTGATCGTACATCTCCAGAATGATGCGCTTCGTCAGATACTCCCCACCTTCGCCGTTTTCGTCGGACGTGTGGGCGATGTCCTTGCGCTTGACGATGGGGAAGGTTTCCATGATGTAATCCACCTCGTCGCGCTGAATCTGGTACAGGTGGAAATAAAGCGCGTCGAGTTCGCAGCGCATGAGGAAGCGCCGTTCCTCGTCCCAGATGAAGGGCGCACCATCCCAGCTGACATCCTTTGCGAAAGGCTGCAAATCCCACGCCGTGTAGGTCAGTTCCAGCACACGAGGTACGATGAAATCCAGCAAAGCGTGATTGTAGGTGTGCGGCGGGGTTACAGGCAGTTGTTTGACAATAAACATGTTCATGTTTGTTCCGCCCATCTTTTGCCGCACTACCCAATCGAAGCTAAATGCACACAAATTAGCTAGGAGTCCAAAAATTTTCTGAAGTTCTGACTCGCCGAACTGTATCATTGCTAGACTGTTGCCCAGTCCTACAAGTGGTTGGATGCCTGCAATAAAGGTACGTTCGTTGGTGGAGTTACTTATCGCACGATAAGTGAAAACCCACCGATATTTCCAACTGTCTAGCCGATTATGTACCTCATTTTCAGGAAGCCAGAATCGCGGCGTGATAGAATAGTTTGGATCTTGTAGCCGCTCTACTGGCACATCTGGTAGGTGACTTGAGAGAGCACCTTCTGGATAGTCTCGGTAGTCGCCATACCGAAAGTCGTAGTAGTACATTAATTTAGCCTCATACAGAGGCAAGTAAGATTGTTCATCACTTCGATATATATTTCTTTCAAGTTGGCTGTTACTCGATACAAGCTCATCCATTGTCTTAAATAAATGTGAATCTGTGTTCATCATGAAAATAAGCTTCAGGTCTAGTCCCCATGGATTCTCGCCTGTCACTTCATTCATCAACACTTTTGAAACCTCATATACATGGCGTGTCAGTTCCGCATCATGCTTGCTTCGGAAAATTGGACATGTTCGTGTATTTGGATTGAAAAGCGTGAAATCTTCTTTCGTCAAAGTGAAGCGACTGGATTCGTCATCCAAGTCGGCTACGTATCGTGCAAAAAATGCAAATTCTGCTTTATCCTTCCGTTTTGCGTGTCCTGCAAGAGTAAGTAAGCAGAACTTGAAACGACCATGCCCTATACCGGGGAAGAGTCCAACGGCATTTTCAAAGTCATACAGACTCACAATCTGTTGCGACTCTACCAAATCACTAAAGAAGTATTGATTGAACGAATCTGTCGCTATGCCTGTAGGAACAATTAACCCTGCTTGTCCCCAAGAATTGATGAGGATTCGAAATAGTTCAGCAAACGTAGATGCGATATTCAATCGACCATAGCTTGTGAGAGGAAATAAGCCCACTTTGTTGACGATATTGCGAACTCCCGAAAGAAAGCGTATTTCATTGTAGTAATCATTGTAAAGTTGTGGATCGTCAATCTGTAGTTGCTTGATAAGTCTTTCGCGGTCAGATGTGCGGTTGGCCGAAGCAATGTCAGGTGCCCTTATTGAGAAAAACTCTTCTGGATCAATTTGAATCATGTCCCAGGGGGGATTGCCAATTATGAGATCAAAACCACCGTGCCAGCCGGTTTGCTCATTTTCGGCGTGCTGCATGTCCTCCGGCACAGTGAATACATCCGGGAACGCCACATGCCAATGGAAAAACTGGTAACGTTCCTTGAGTTCCACTACATATTCACGCACAGCTTGCAGATTCTCCGCCAGCGGGTTTTCTTCCATGCGGCGGTAAAACAGGTCGGTCATGGGCGGCGGAAATTTGTTGAATTCCATTGGGAAAGTCGCAGGAAAGGTTGCTGTTTGCCGCTTTTCCCACACAAACGCCGCGCACCAGGCATCCGCCAGCAGCCGCACCTTCACATACTCGGGGTCGCTCGCCATCTCCTGATACATCTGCTCTTTGAGGCGCACCTGTGCTAGTGTTTCATCCGGCGCACGATCAATCCACAGGGTCGCGTCGTGGAGCGCGCGGTAATTGGCTGGCGGCTCTATATATTCAAACAGGCTGCGCTGCCCGGTCTCGCGGTCTTTGCGCTCCTGCTTGTTGACCTTCTTCATGGTGGCGGCAACTTTCGGATCGTCGCCCTCAATCGGATTGAAGGCATCGTCGGGGATACCGCCTGCCATCAGCTTCGGTGTCGTCCCCAGCAGGCTGTTGCCCACCTGGATGCGATGGTCGAGAAAGTTGAGCGGTTTGCCCGGTTCCAGTGCCTCCATCCACAGGTTAACCTTGCACAGCTCCACTGCCATCGCGTTGATGTCCACACCGTAGATGCAGTGGCTTATGATGTCGCGCTTGGCTTCCTGAATCGCGGCAGGCGGCGGTTCTTCCTCGCCCGTGCGGACGAACGCCAGCGCCTTCGCCAAGCGGTTGGCAGCAGCAATCAGGAAGTGTCCGCTGCCGCAGGCGGGATCGCACACTTTCAGATCAAGGATGGCTGCCTCGCCCTTTTTGGTGGCTTCAGCCAATACAGGATTGAGCGCCGAATCGAGCAGGGCATGGACGAGCGATTCTGGCGTGTAGTAGCTACCGGTGGTTTTGCGTTCGTTGCCTGCGGCGGTGGAGAGGGCAAAGCGCCGCGCCGGGACGTTGATCTGCGGGTGCAGTTCCAGCAGACTCTCGAAGATGCTGCCCAGTTCATCCGAGCCGAGGTTCTTGTAATCCACCGTGCGGTAGACCTGTGAGCGCTGGTCATAAGTGAGGGAGAGCGCACGAATGGCATCCAGCAGATGGCTGTTGGCAATCTGGCAGCCAATAACATCCGTCACAGCACGATCACTGAACAGGAACGAGCCAAGCGGCACTAGTCCGAGTCCCGTTCCTGCACCATTGCCGTCGCCACTGAGCAGACGCATCACCAGCCGTAATCCCTCGAATAAGTCGGGGTGGCGCGTGCCTTTGAACGTCTCTGCCATACGTCGCAGCCGCTGGGTGGAATAGTAGTGGATGTATCGTTCGCGGGAGTTTGTATCCGCAGCGGGATTGAGCAGCAAGTCACGATCTTCTGCCACAAACAGGAACAGCAGGCGATAGACCATCCGCAGTAGTTGGCGATAGTAGTCCTGCGCGTTGAGTTCGCCGTTGGTCAGTTGGTCGCGCAGGGCATAGTTGGCGGGATATTCGAGGAAGCCCAGACCGAGCGCTGTAATCGCCGCCTCCACGCCGTCGCGCAGTTGGTCGAGGGCGCGTGTGCCTTGGTCCTCGGCAACCTTCATCCACTTTTCCAGCCAGCAGTCGGACAGGCGCTCGCCTTCCACACGGGACTGATGGCACAACAGCCAGAGTAAGACAAAATCGCTGTAGACTTCACCATCCATCATGGCTTCGAGGTCGAATTCGACGTAGGCTTGCCGCGTCAGACTCACATTGTCGCGCAGAATCCGCAGCTTGTAGCCATTGCTGAGGAAGCCCCACAGGTTGTTTTCGCTGCGATTGAGAAAGACTTGCAGCAGACTGTGCGGGCTGGCGGTGGATGCACCCGCCGCGCCGGGGGTGCGCCGATCCAATTCCAACTTGTAACTGACCAAATGCACCGGCACATGCTCCCAGCCGTGCGAAATGGGATAGCTCCGCCCTTCAATCTCAACAGCCGTAGCCGTCTGCAAACGCCCATAACCGAGTGTATCAAACAAAGGGAGCAACCAGCGTTCACGGGTGATGCTCGTGCCGAGATCATTTTCCGGCAGGCGTTCCTGCGCGGCGCGGAAGCTCGTCCATACGCCTTGCAAGCGATTCCATCGCTGGTTGACGGCTTCATTGAGCTTCTCACCGGGATATAAATGGTAACTCTCCGGTGTCAGTCCATCGAGGGTCGCGCCCTCGCTGATGCGTTGCAGCAGATCGGCAGGCAGCAGTGCGCCTTCCGTGCGAATGGTGGTGAAGATGTTGTTACGACTTGCCATATACCAATCCAGTGTTATCGATCAACCAGTAGAATTATTTGGACATCGGGAATGAGATGAACATAACGTACTTGCATAATCTCAAATGTTCGGCGACTCGTCACGAAAAAGAACTTATGGGGCGCATTTGCCTCATTCAGTTTCTTAAAATCCTTCCGAAACGTTGTTTTTTGTTGTGCGCCAAGATCGTTTTTTCCATACGGCACGGTGGTCTTAATCTCGCCCACGATGCGTTCACCACGATCAGTCAGTGCATCAATATCAAGCCCAGGCGCTCCCTGTGCCTTTTCAGCCGCGTCGAAATCCGCCAGACTGAAGCGACTCATTAGATACCGCTTTACCAGCATGGTCGCCAGAAAGCTCTGATCGTTGCTGATATTGCCCTGAATATCGCGTATCCCAGCAATAAACTCGAACCACGCTTCCGCGTCGTCTTCAATTGGTACAGCATGGGTACTCAGATAATCGTACAGCGTCGTGACATGCTGCCTGATTCGCTCGAAATAGGCTTGTTCGTTCGGTTTCGGGATCATCGTCAGCAACTACCTTCGCATCGCGGGCAAAAACACATAAATGCCCAGCACATCTGGCGGAAGCTGCGCCTCGACCCGATGTTGTGGGCGACGCTCACCACGACGGTAAGCCGCCTCGCGCACCCGGACATGCGCCGCTAGCAGTTCGTCACCGCGCCGCCCGGCGATGCCGTTGAGTGTTGGCGCAAGATGGTCAAAACCTTCGACCACACGCCCCACAAACTCCGCTGCCTGCTGCGGATGGATGTTTTCTTCCGGTTCGGCTAGCAATAGCGCTTCAGCCGTCGTCGTATCCAGCCACACGGCACTTTCAGGCGAACCCTCAAAAGCAAGTGTCAGACTGTCTTCTGCCAGTAATTGGCGTTCGTCGCTACTTGTTTGGGTAATAAGGTGATAGCGAAAACGCACCAGCAGCAGTGTGGTTCGCCGTTGTACCGCTGTCGTGCGTATCGCGCCAGCACGACGGGCGTGCGGCAGATCGTCTCCAACCTCGGCAGTATCCAGCGCTGTGTTCATCACATACGCTGCCAGCGACTCCACCAGTGGGTGAGTCCGTGTCAGGTAAAGCTGACCCTCTTTGACAGGCAGTTCAAAACGGGCGGCGAACTGTTCTTTGCCCAGCATATCACGCAGTCCACGCGGCGTTTCCGTCAGATCAAAGCCCACTGCGCCATTTTCGGACACCACCCCGCGATGCATCCGCACGCTATCTTTCATAAACGCGGCAACGTCAATACCTGACCCAACGGCTTCACGGGCGGCGTTCAGTTCGGCAGCAACTTCATCCACGCGAATAGCTTGTTGAGCGAACATGGTGCGCGAACGTTTTTCCCGTTCGGCAGCCGCTTCCCACTGCAAGTCGAGTTCCACCTGGCGTGGACGCATATACTCATCGAATCCGGGCAGGGTTGTCTGGCTGAAGCTGGCATTCTCACGCAGCAGCAGCCCCTCGAAGATCGCTTCGATGACATCCTCGCTGTTGCCAGGGACCGGGACAGAAATCCCCAACGAGTTACGGATCGTTTTATGTTTTCGCAGCAGCACATCCAGCACAATACCGTCAATCTGGTTGTCTGTACCGTAGTAAGTCACGACTTTGATACGCTTGCTCGGCTGTCCATAACGGTCTACACGCCCTTCGCGCTGTTCATGCCGGGTGGGATTCCAAGACAGATCGTAGTGGATGACAGCATCAAAGCCCATTTGCAAGTTAATGCCTTCGCTCAGGCAGTCGGTACAGACGAGGATGCGTTTCGGTGCAACACTCAACTGCGCGACCCGTTGTTCGCGCTCGGAGGGCGGCAATAAACCCGTCACTCCAGCAACTTCCACACCCCGCGTTGCCTCGCGCAAAGCTTCGGTCACATAATCAACCGTCGGGATAAAGCGGCAAAAAACAATCGGGTTATAGCCTTCGCGCAGCAGGTCTTTCACAATGGCGATGAGCTTTTGCAGTTTGTGATCGGCTTCGCCCTGAAGCGCGTCGGCTGCCTTTGCCATATCGAGCAGGCGACGGCGGTGATTGTTGGCATCCCCTG
>JBDTNB010000106.1:0-24136 GCA_039933955.1 Chloroflexota bacterium | reverse complement strand
GCTAAATTACGATCCGTCTGGTCATGGACGAGCAAATCGGCTTCGGTAACATCATTGCCTAAAGTCACAATCTCAGGATGCAAACCGCGCAAACGGATGCCCTTATCATGATTTTTGCCGAAAATCATCGGCTGACCGTGTTGCAGAAACAGCACATGATCGTCCTGCACGGTTTTGTCGGCGACATGCTCCCATGCACCATCATTGAAAATCACACAGTTCTGATAAATTTCGACGAAGGATGTGCCTTTATGCTGGGCGGCGACTTTCATCACTTCGTCCAGATGTTTGGTGTGGGTGTCGATGGAGCGGGCGACAAAAGTGGCTTCCGCACCGAGCGTGACCGAGAGCGGGTTGAATGTCTGCTCGATGCTGCCCATCGGCGAGGATTTGGTCTTGCTGCCGGGGAGTGAAGTTGGGGAATACTGGCCTTTGGTCAGCCCGTAAATGCGGTTGTTGAAGAGCAAAATATTGACATCAAAATTGCGGCGGCAGATATGCAGCAAATGATTGCCGCCGATGCTCAGGCCGTCGCCGTCGCCGGTCACAATCCACACGCTGAGTTCAGGCCGCGCGGATTTCAAGCCGCTTGCCAGCGTCGGTGCGCGTCCGTGAATGCTGTGGATGCCATAGGTGTTCATGTAATACGGGAAGCGGCTGGAGCAGCCGATGCCGGAGATAAAAACGATGTTTTCTTTGCGGATGCCGATTTCGGGCAGGGCTTTTTGCACCGCCGCCAGGATGGCATAATCGCCGCAGCCCGGACACCAGCGCACGGTCTGGTCGGACACAAAATCCTTGCGTGAGTAAGTGGGGATTTCCTGGAGCGGCATGTCAGCCATTTTAAAGCTCCTGAGGTAAAAGTTTTTAGGGATTCACTTTTAGTTGTGGGTGCTTTGTAGGGGATTATTGATTATTCGATTATATATCGAGTCTGGGCAGGCGGCGAAACAAAGTTATTTGTTAATCATATCCCGGATTGCGCTTTGAGCATGTTGAATCACATTGTCCTGCGGGAGCAAAGCGAATAATTCTAAAAGGGCGCGGCGAGCGCTGTCGGGGTCGGTTTTTGCGCCACACGGGATAATTTTGATGTCGTCGGGGAGTTGAAGTAAATCGCGAATTTGGACGGCTGAACGTGCGTGCGGTTTATCCTGTTTGGTGGCGGCTATAACGAAGGGCAAACCGCGCTCACGAATGGTGTTAATCACCGCCAGGGTTTCACGCTGTTCACGCTCATCCCAATCACGGTTGGGAGCGCTGTTCACGGTAACGATATAACCGGCATAGCGGCGGGTCTCGTCGGAAAAAGTATCTTCCATCGGCGGCCAGGGAAGATTGCTGCGAATCGCAAACAGATAAATCACAATCGGCTGACCAGGGACAACCATACGCCCAAAATCCTGAGCGACAGTGACATGGGCGGGGTGCTTCCCTTGATATTCCCCGGTCATGGGGATGGTGTCTCTGACGGCGCGGATGAAGGTCTTCTTGCCGGAATCAGCCGCCCCAAAAATCATGACCGAGATGGTTTGATAGGCTTCAGTCAAGAGAGTGTCCTTGCCTAGCGCTTCAGGATGTGCTGCAAATGTTCCATGTCCATATAGCTGTCGGAGAGAAATTCCTCGGTTGAAGTCTTACCCAACACCCAATCGAGCACATCACCGACATGACAGGCAAAAACAAAACGTGGGTCATCATGCACGGCATCAAACAGCAGCATATCTTTGGCGACAGGTGAAAATTCGATCAATTTACTGAGTTTATCACGTAATGCCTGGATTTCCTGCTCGGAACGTACCCCTTTTTTCTGTCCAAAATGGCTTGCAGCGGGCGCGGTTTTGGGTTTGCAGGGAGAAGTCCCCATTTCGGCTTCCATCCAGCCCTTTAGCCATGCGGTAAATGCGCTCTGCACATTGAAATCTTTATCAGTCTGGAAGGCCGAGTCTTTGCGGAGAGCGTTTTCGTAGAGGACGCGGGCAAGCGGTTTACCATTATCGGGTGGGTTTTTGCCTGCGGTTTTGCGCTGGGCTTCCGCCCCGGCTTGTTTCCACTTTTCGCAAAATGGGTCGGGTTGATGGGGGGTCTTATGCATGTTGCGTGATTCCTCTCTGGTCGCAATCCCGAAAGGCGTTCCGTGCAGGTTTATTACACTACAGGATACCATCATTACGCAAATTCCGAATTAATTGGATTTTTGCGCGACGGTTGATTCGGATTTATAGGCTCTATTAAACTGCTGCCAGGGTGGACGCGCGCCCCTCCTCATGTGGATTTTCGGGTAGGACTTAGGGCGGAGTCATCCCCTCCCCTGGCCCCTCGCCGCTTCGCAGAGAGGGGAATCAAGGCAAAGATTTCGGGCAGCGTAAATTTATTCTTCGGTGTAAGTGGGGTTTTCGGCGGTCTGGAATTTCGCGATTTCAGCCAGCCACAAACGCACGGGTTCGATATAGGTGCTGTAGCGCATAAAGGTGTTGTAGGCGATATAACCCCAGAGCGGTTCGCGGAAAAAAAGCGAGAGACCGGATTTGCCGAACAACTCGGCCTCGGTCAACCCCTCGGATTCTTCGAATATTTCCTCAAAGCCCGCCTCAAATTCAGCCATGATGTCATTCCAGGCGCGATCACGATACTGCTCGTAGGTGTACGTGTTGATGGCATCTTCGTCGTCCCAGGTGAAGCCTGGTTCGGGTTCTACCGGGTGCGCGCCGGGTACGCCATCGCCATCCCGCGCGGCTTCTATCCATGCCAGCAGCCGTTTTTGCCACGCGCTGAGTTGGGCAATCGTATCTTTCACCGACCAGTAACCGACCACGTTGGGATGATTGGTTAAATTTTCCGGCACGAGCAGCAGCGTGCGTTCGACGAAATCATATTCCGCGCCCATCAGGTCGAGCAATTTTTGCTTATCATATTTTTCGTTCATCGCACCCGCCCCCAATACCAAACCATCTCTTCAACCGTTTCCCCTGCATAAGCTAACACAATTTGTTCACGAGGAACGCCCGCCTGTATCAGTGCGTCGAGTAATATTTTATCGTTTATATCATGCTCGATGATGATTTTCTCATTCCCTAAATGAACAATCAGACCTGCGTTGGCAAACGTTTACCGTGTATGGTTGCAATTGAAACGCCGACAAATATTTGCTGATCGTCAAATAACTATGACCGTTGAAGCCTTCACCAGCATAACCTAGCATGACCTATTTAAGTATTTCACGCAAAGAAAAACTCGAATTTTGCTCTGTGTTCTCGGCGTCTCGGTGGTTCATATTTTTCTTTTAATCCATTGTCACGACGACACGCCCCATCGCCTGACGGCGGAGAAGCGTCCAGAGGGCGTCTGCGCCCTGTTCGAGCGGGAACGTGTGACCGATGTGGGGCTTGAGTTTACCTTCAGCGTGCCAGGTCAGCAGGGTTTGCAGCGAGGCGACAAAGGTTTTCGGTTGATTGAGGATATATGCACCCCAAAAAACACCGACAATCGAGCAATTTTTCAGCAGCGTCAGGTTCACCGGGACTTGCGGGATCGCCCCGGCAGCAAAGCCGATCACCAGATAGCGCCCTTCCCAGGCGGTGGAGCGCAAACAGGGTTCAAATAAATCACCACCGACGGGATCATAAACGACATTCACGCCCTTGCCGCCGGTAATTTCCTTGATACGATCCCGGATATTCTCCGTCGCGTAATTAATCACATGATCCGCGCCATACTGCTGCGCCAGCGCTAATTTTTCGGGCGTGCTGGCGGCGGCGATGACGGTTGCGCCCATGAGTTTGCCGAGTTCGACAGCGGTCAGTCCCATGCCGCCAGCCGCGCCCAACACCAGCAGGGTTTCGCCCGGTTGCAAATGACCGCGATGGTCGAGGGCAATATGCGATGTGCCGTAGGCGATTGGAAAACCGGCGGCGTCAACGAAACTCATGCTTGATGGCAGTGGAAAGGTCGCCTGAGCGGGAACACAAACTTCTTCGGCCAACCCGCCGGAATAGGTGATGGCGATCAAGCGGTCTCCGGGTTTGAGATGAGCCACGCCTTCGCCCACGTCAATCACTTCACCCGCGATTTCACCGCCGGGGCTGAAGGGAAAAGGCGGCTTGACCTGATACAAACCCTGAACCATCAGGCCATCGCCGAAATAGACGCCGCAGGCACGGACGCGAATGCGCACTTCGCCTTTGGCGGGCGCTTTGCTCTCGACCTCTTCATAAACCAGCGTATCCGGGCTGCCCCAGGCTTTGCAGAGAATGGCTTTCATCAAGTCACATTTCCTCATCAACAATGAATAAATCAGCGATATTGATTGCTAAACCCGGAAACAAGGTTTCGGGCTGAAATTAGATACCTTGATTGCAAATTAATTATCTTTCGGGTTGTGCTCTCCGGCGAGGTTGCGGTGGACGATTGCCCTTCAACATCCCGCTCACCGATAAATCTTCATCCAAATCAGGCCAATGTATACCGCTTAGACCCACTTCGTAATGAGACCGCTGTTCGGATGTGGCTTGGGCCAACACAGGATACCATACCAAAGGCGTTGCAATCATCCGGCCATCTTTTAGTGTTACTTGCAGCATATCGTCGTTGAATTCTACCTTCACCGGGCGATCTTCTTCGCGTGGTGTCGCTGTTTTACTCGTCATTGTCCTGCTCTCCAAAAAACTCGTCCCAGATTTCGATTATATAGGACTGGTTATCCTGAATATGCCGCTCAATCTGCTTCAACTGCCGATTATTAAACCCCTCGTTCCATTCTAACTCAATAGGATCAAGCCAGAACTTAGCCTCGTTCTCAGCAGCCTTCACATGAATATGCCGGGGTTCGTCGTTCTCATTCGAGTAAAAAAAGAACCGATACAGGCCAATCCGAATGACCGTTGGCATTGAGTCACGTTTCCTTAGTGGGTTAGCGCTATTGAAGCATAAAATCTAGCTTTCTTCGACTATGAATAGATCGGCGACCTTGAGACTCAAGCCTGGAAACAGCGCTTCTGGATGAAAAATCGTGTCGCCTGCATATACTTCAGGCACTTCTTCACCGCCGCGATAACGATGTAGTTGACGTTTCATCGGGTAGATAATCCAGACCTCTTCGGTTCCATAACGCAGGTAATCAGCGGCTTTTTCGAGCATGTCCGCCGTCGTTTGTCCGGGGGAGATGATTTCTACTGCTAAATCAGGTGCGCCAGGGAATGGGTCGCGATAGAGATCAAAACCGACAGGAATTCGTCCGTTCCGCAAAAACGCAAGATCGGGTTTATAGGCCGTCTGAATACCATTTTCATCAACATACAAAATGTATTTCACGCCATCGGTATGAACTAACCCAAGTTTGTGCTGTTTGGCAAAGGGTTTCAAAATCAGGATCAGATTGTCAATGATAATTGTATGCAGCAAGCCCATCATGTCAGTATCCACCTCCACAAGTACCCCGTTCACCACTTCTGTCCGTTCATATTCGGGACGCATCCACTCGGTGATGGAAACGCCGGTTCTCACCTGATCGACCATGATGTACACCTGCCTTCGTCGTTCTCGCGTGTTTTTAGAGGGCATGATATGTCATGCCCCTACAGGAACACCTCTATTTTACAGGTTTTCAGCGTTTATCTTTTGTTGATCTTTTAACTTTCAACTTTTAACTATCGTCGATCCAGCGCACCGCCGCCCGCGACGACGATCTCATCATAAATGCGGCGGTAGATTTCGTTGATGGTGAAGGGGCGACCTTTCACCTTCGGGAAACTGACGATGTTGTTCATGCCGAATGTCCCACGCAGGTAATGTGCCAACTGCCCCAGGTTGAGTTCCGGAACGAGGATGGTCTGATAGCGATCCAGGATATTTTCCAGGTCGCGCGGGAGGGGATTCAAATGGCGCAGATGGGTATGGGCGACTTTGAGTCCGGCATCCTGGGCGCGCTCGACGGCTGACCGGGCCGCACCGAAGGTGCTGCCCCAGGATACCACCAGCAGCGGGCCATATTTGGGGCCAAACACCGGCTGCGGCGGGATGATTTCCTGCAAACGTTCAACTTTTTCTTTGCGGTCATTGACCATCGCCCAATGATGTTCGGGATCATAGGAGACGTTGCCGGTGATAGGCGCTTTCGATAAACCCCCAATGCGGTGTTCCAGGCCGGGTGTGCCGGGAGTTGCCCAGGGACGGCCTAATGTCACAATATCACGGCGGTAAGGCATGAAAGCTTCGCCATCCTGGGCAACCGGATGCTCAACATGAATCGGCGGGATTTTGTCGGGGTCGGGGATGTTCCAGGGTTCAGAACTATTGGCGAGATAACCGTCCGACAAGATGATGACGGGCGACATGGCACGCACGGCGAAGCGGAAAGCCTCAATCGCCGCGTCAAAACAATCCGAAGGTGTCGATGGGGAGATGATCGGAATGGGCGACTCGCCATTGCGCCCAAACAGCACTTGCAGCAAATCGCTCTGCTCAACTTTGGTGGGCATCCCGGTGCTGGGGCCGCCGCGCTGCACATTGATAATCACCATCGGCAGTTCCAGCACCAGCGCCAGATTCATGGCCTCACTTTTGAGGGCGATTCCAGGGCTGCTGGTAGCGGTTACGGCGAACGCACCGCCAAAGGCCGCGCCGATAATTGACCCCATCGCCGCGATTTCGTCCTCAGCCTGAAAGGTGCGGACATCGAATTGTTTCATCGCTGCCAGATTATGCAGAATATCGCTGGCCGGGGTGATGGGATAACCACCGTAAAACAACGGTTTACCAGCCTTTTGTGCAGCCGTTACCAAGCCGAGCGCAATCGCCTCGTTACCGGTAATTTTTCGATAAGTTCCGGGGGCGAGATGCGCCCGCCGGATACGATAGCGGGTCTGGAAAGCCTCGACGGTTTCGCCGTAATAGTATCCAGCCTCCATTGCCTTGCGGTTGGCTTCAGCGATAGCGGGTTTCTTGCCGAATTTTTGCTCGATCCAGGCTTTGGTGGTGTCCATCGAGCGGTCATACATCCAGAACGCCAGCCCCAGCGCGAAAAAGTTCTGGCAGCGGTCAATTTCTTTGGACGACAACCCCTCGATATTTTCTAGGGCCTTGCGGTTGAGCGCTGTGATCGCGATTTTATGGACGACATAGCCCTTAAGTGTGTCGTCTTCCAGAGGATTGTTTTCGTAATAAGCTCTTTTCAGATTTTGCTTGTTGAAGTTGTCGGTATTGACGATGAGCGTGCCGCCCGGTTCGAGGTCACTCAGGTTGGCAGCCAGGGCTGCCGGATTCATGGCGACCAATACCTGCGGGGCATCCCCCGGTGTCAGAATATCCTGGCTGGATAAGTTCACCTGGAAGCCGGAGACACCCGCCAACGTCCCGGCGGGAGCGCGTATTTCAGCCGGGAAATCGGGGAAGGTGCTGACATCGTTGCCATAGGCGGCTGAGGCATCGGTGAACTGCGTGCCAGTAAGCTGCATCCCATCGCCGGAATCGCCCGCAAAACGGATAATGACACTTTCGACTTCTTCAAAATGAGGGTGGATTGTCTCAACCATGAATAATTACTCCTGAGAATCTTTTTATTCATTAACCGCCAAGACGCCAAGTTCGCCAAGCATAAAAGATAAATGAACCACTGAGAGCACAGAGAGATTTATTGAAAAGTTTAATTCTTTAAATTTGCAAAAGGCAGCTTGCTGTATCGCACCCGAAAAGTCTTAAGTAATCTGCGCTTTAGATCGACTGGATTCTCATCTGGCGTCAGTTTCCAAGACAGACACAAATTAGCAGAATCTTCCAGTTGCCAAAGATACCGCCCTCCCCAATGACCAACTGGCTGACCATGACCAAATCGAATGAATTGTTTGAATCTGCGCCTTAAATTATCTGTTTCACCAACATAAAGAATTACAACTTGATCTACCCAGTTGCGTAGCAACTCTGTTTCAGCAACCGTTGGGTTTCTGTCATCAAAATGACCCGCTGGACTCTCGATTAAGAATTGAGGCGGAGTGGAAGGTTCACGCACAACGACATAAACGCCGCCCCTATCGGGGACTTGTTGACAATCAGCGTCGATTAAATCAGCGAGAGAAACGGGACTACAGTATCCGTATTCTGGAAGTGTACTTATGTTCTCAAAATCCATGACTCATACCATCCTACTCATCCGCGATGGAAATGATACGGAAGCCAATATGATGATCCTGATAGGTCGGCGGGTCTTCGTAATGGCGATACGCACCGCGTGCCACAAACGGATTGCTGCCCCACCAGCCGCCCTTTTCAACTTTGTGCGTTCCTTTTTCAGGGCCAAGTGGGTCATCGGTTGCGCTGGACTGATAATATTTGGTACTCAGCCAATCCTGAACCCATTCCATCGCGTTGCCAGACATATCCAGCGCACCCACCCAACTAACTCCATCGGGATATGTGCCTACGGGCGTCAAGTTGGTGCTGTCCACAACGTTCGCCAATTGCTCGTCCCAGGTGTTGCCCCAGGGATAAATGAGCGAGTCCGGGCCACGGGCGGCATATTCCCATTGGGCTTCCGTTGGCAGGCTGCCACCACGCCATGCAGCGTAGGCTTCGGCCTCGTACCAGGTGACGCACACGCGCGGCGCATCGGGGATCAGTTCGGGCATACATTGCTGGGGCAGCTTGTTCACAGCCTGTGTTTCCAGCCACGCCGCGCCATCTTCCGACCAATACGAGATATTGGTGTAGCCGCCGTCGTCCACAAAGGCCTGGAAAGCGGCATTGGTCACTTCGGTGCGGTCAATCCGGTAATCCTGTGTCAGGCAAGCCTGATGCTGTGGTTGTTCGCTGAAGAGTTCTCGTACCACCCATGTGGGCGGCTTGGCGTCTTTAACGGTTTGCGCCTGTTCGTCGCTGGTTCCCATCAAAAAACAGCCCGCCGGAACCCACACCTGCTCGATTCCAGATGAATCGACCACAACATCGCCCGCCTGATGTCCAGCAGTGTCCGGCACAGGAGTTGAAGTCTGAAGTTGAACCATCATTGGCAACAAAAGCAGCAGTATATATTTCATCAATCGAAGCTAGCCTCCGTGACGATCCTGGGCGAAGTTGGTTGGGTCGGGCGGCAGGTTGTAAACCACGTCGGCAAAATGATCGGTCAAAAATTTGAGGATGGCGTAATAGGTGACATTACCCCGGATCACGCCCTTGTCGTTGACAACCGGGACATTGCGGTAATGACCGTCTTCCATCATGTGCAGGGCTGCGCCAGTTGTCGCGCTCTGGCGAATGGTATCTGGCGCTTCGGTCATCACCGATTCGACAGATTGATCCCAGGTTTCGGGATGGGTGACGACGCGCTTGAGCACATCACGATCCGTCAGAATGCCGACGATATGCGTCCCTTTGCCAACGATGATGGCGCAGTTCTGATGCAAATCGCGCATCTGTTCAACGGTTTCGCGGACGGTGGTATCGGCGGTGACAAGGCAGTAATCGGCGAGGTCAAGTTGGCTGATGGGCACAGTGAGGAGTTGGGATTCGACGCTGGAAGCTGGCATTTGCAATCCTCCGTCTACAGGTTTAAAAAAGTGGGCAGTCTATTTTAAAAATCAGGTGATAGAAATGTCCGTAGATGCCTTAATAACCAACATTGTACTCGGAATTGGATCAGGCTGAAAATAAGATGTGCGTTTGGGATCAGCAAAAAGACGCAGCGGCGCTGCGTCCCTACAATAGCGTGTGTGATTGGGTTATGGGTGATGTTACACAGAATTGCCGGAAGTCGTTCCGCCGGAACGCAGCCAGGTGGAGAAGGCAGCGCTGCTGGGAAAGCTGCCATAGAGATCGTCTCCGGGATCGGTTTTGGGACAGGAAGGCGGTTTCGTGCCGGGGATGACATTTTCATTGAGAATCGTTTTGCTCCCGATCTCGATAACCGATACACCATAATCGCGGCTATAGCGTGTATGGGTGACATCGCAGTAATCACATTTGTCCACTGAATGAACGTATTCCCACACGCAGACGACTGTGGTCAAATCCTTGCCGGATACGGCCTGCTCTTTAAGGGGCAGCGCCGTCTGAAAATCGTCGTGGATATGGAGATTGTTGTTATCGGTGGCGTCGATAACCAGGAATTTATGCTTCTTGTTTTCGGTACTGCCACTGGTGTAGGTATTAAGCTGTTCATCGGTGCAGGCGATACCGATATTAGACCCAAATTGAGCATTAATCTGGCGCAACCCGTCGTTACTCACCTGCCCGTGCTGGTCAGCGTTACTCAGAATCCAGATTACGCCGGCGAGGATGGGGACGACAATGAGCATGATGAGCACAACCTGCTTGCCCTGTGATGCCCAGATTTGCGCCTGCGAACGGGACAATTCGACTGTTTTACGTTCGATAAAATCGGTGCGGCGTACACGATCCAGCAAGCCCATCAGCGAATAACTGGCAATCGGGCTGACATAGCCGAATTTGCGTAATTTTTTGTCGGTCAGGCGTTTGACGCGCAGTTGGTCATTCTTGAAATCCATCTGCTCGATTTCTTCCCAACGCACGGATTGTTTATTGCCGCCCAGTCCATTTTTGTTGATTTTCACGCCGCTGTACTGGATGGTTTTGCCATCCTGATAGGCGACATAATCGCGCGGGACACCGTTGGCCTGGGCCATCTTCATAATCAGCAGGCCAGCGAGTTGGTTGGCGCAGGCGCGGTGCGTGCCGACGGAGAAGATTTTTTCATCGCCCACGTAAAAGTGATTCGCGCCGGTACGGAGCATGGGGATGCCGTTGACGCGCAGGGTGTTGCGCTGGCCGTCCCAACGGGTAATCTGATTCCAGCTCCAGTTGCGTTCGTCGTCGCGCTCTTTGAGACCTATGCCGTTGTCATAGACCACAATTTTGGGTTTGCGCGAAAGAAAAACGCCGGTGGTGATGAACAAAATAAACCAGACCAGCAGCATGGTTTGAATCAAGGCTACAGCCTCGTCTGGCATTTTGTCCGCCATCAGCCCTGCCGTAACCGGGATGATGATAATGCCCAGCAGCAGAAATTCACGGAGGAGTTCCGGCCATGCAAATCCGTATTCACGCAGCCGATTGCCAAGTGATCCCATATATGATCCCCCTGAGACTATTTCAACCCATATTTTCATTGTAAGGGATAATTTTTGTTCGCGTGGTAAAAATTGGCGGGAGAATTTGTGAAGAATTTGTTGGAGTCACCTCATCCCCCCAGCCCCCTCTCCACAAGTAGAGAAGGGGAACAAATACAGAATTTTGGGGAGGGGAATGTGAATTAGGCGGGTACGGGCACGCCGAGTTTGCGGTTGAAGAAATCGACCATTTCGTGGAAGGCAGTGACGCCGATTTCGCCCGCGTTGAGCTGACCGCCCTGAATCATGAAACCATGCGGCTGGCCGGAATAAATTTTGAGTTCGAAATCTTTGTTGGCGGCGGTCAGGGTTTGGACATAACTGTAAATGTCGGCGATGGGGCTGGCCTGATCTGCCGTGCCATGAATGATGAGCATAGGCACTTTGAGGTCGGGGACGAAAGACACGGGAGCAGGTTCGCCGCGTGTGGGGAAACCATACCAGGCGACACCGGCCTTGAAGGAGTCGATCTGCGGCAGGAGCAGCATGGTATAACGTCCACCTGCACAAAAACCGGTCAATCCGAGGCGTTCGGGGTCTACGTCAGCGCGGGCAGTGAGAAAGCTCACGCTGTCTTCGATCAACTGCTTGACGGTGGCGTCGCCGGGGTCTTGGGCGAAGGTTTGCCAACCAACTGCCAGCACGACATATCCTTGCCCCGCAAATTGATCGACCATATCCTTGTAGCCCTGTTCCAGTCCACGAAAGGAATGGACGAGGACGATGCCGGGATACGGGCCGCCGCTCGCTGGTGCGGCGAGGTAGGATTTATAGGCTTGATCGCCGCTGGTGATGTCGATGTCTGACCCGGTGGGTATCTCATCCTGGGCGGACAGGGCGAGGGGTAGGGAAACGACGGCTAATAATAATGCAGCGATACCCGCGAATCTGATCTTCATAACCCGGCTCCTTTTTAAATGAACGATTATTCCCCCTATTTGCGAAACACAATACCATAGAATAATGTGTGAAGGGACGCCTTTTAGATTTTTGTCAGCGAATTTTCAGAAACCCCCTCCCCCAGCCCCCTCCACACTTCGTAGAGAGGGGGAGCAAAAACAGGAAGTTCCGCGACAGCATAAATTGCCGTTTTGGAAACGGTATAATGGGAAGCTAGGATTAGTTTACGGGAAAAATTTGGATGCTGACGATTCGGGAGGCGATGCAGGCATTCGTCGCGGGCTGGGTGTATACGCGGCGGATGGAGCGAACCATCACCGTCGATGATTTTCAAGGGATGACACACCTGATTTTCAGCGGTGCGCCGACCATGCGCCAGCGCTTTGACGAGTTCATGATTCTGGACCAACCTGCCGAGGAAGTTGTCCGGTTGGTGCGCGCAGAATTTGCGGACGTTCCCCATCTGCTGACGGCCTTCACCAACGCACCGGAAGCAACGGTCATCGCCTATGGCAAGCAGAATTATCACCTGAATTCGCGCGAGTATTTGATGGCGGTTGACCTCAGTGCCGCGAAATTTTCCGCGCCGGATTATCTGGCGGTGGGGCAAGTCGCGTCGGAGGAAGAGCGGGTGTGGTTCAACACAGCGCATGAGCGCGAGGTGATTCCGCCGCGTGCGCTGGGTGATGCGCGGTTGGGTTATTACTATGTGCGCTTCGGCGATGATCTGGCGTGCGAGGGTCGCTGCGCCATGACCGACAAAAATGTCGCGCTGATCGATTCGGTGTATACCGCGCAAGCCTATCGCAGACGGGGGTTGGGCAGCACCTTGATGCAGGCGGTTCTGGCAGATGCGGCAGTGCGCGGCGCAACATACAGCGTATTGGCGGCCTCTGAAGATGGACATAAATTGTATTTAACGTTGGGCTATGAAGTGCTGGCGGATATGCTGGTTTTTGAGGCGGATTGAAAAGTGGACATGAAAACAGAATTGACAGCGGAGAACCTTGACGCTTTCCGAGAGCGGTTTGGAACATTTCATGATGCGGTCATCCACAGTGTGGAGTATGGAATGTTTAGGAGCAAAATTAGAAATCAAAAACCGCAAATCGTCACTATTACGATAGGGATGAGAGACTGGCAAATTAAATCCGAGAACAAATGGATCAATTTGATATTTTATGTTGAACAGGTGGAAGAAATGATCCTACAAAAATCCAGGAATTATACGCTGGGCATTATCTTCAACCTCAGCCTTGCATTTTTTGAGGGTGAAATCTATCTCGATTTCTATCCAATTACCATGGAACCCACCAGCCCAGAAGATTTTAGGGAGAGTAGCATAGGATCACTGCTTTTGGTGATCGGCAAGCGCTGCTTCTGGTCTGTGGAGGCTTATCAGGAGCGAGAATAGGCTTTTGGCGGAGATAAATTAGTGGTCGCTCGCTAACCGGGACGACGATAAAAGAGCGATGGTAAAAAGCGGATGGTGGCAATGTCGCTGTCTAAGGTCGCGGACAAATCCAGGCGTGTACCGTTGAAGTTGATGGTGTGGGCATCGACGATGGCAGCATATGAATTTCCGACCAGATCGAAGCTGTAGCCCGGATAGGTCAAGACATTGCCCTCATCGTTATAACGCAGGCTGTCGTCAATGTTCATGGGCAGCATGTCGCAGGAGTCGAGTTTTGGCTCGTCACATTGTACTGTCAGAAACCATCCATCGGTTAACCAAGCTGCCTGATGGACGATGACGTGTAAAGGAGAATACTGATCTGGCGGCGCGAACTGCTGGATAATGACTCTGTAAAATCCATCTGATTGGGTAGGAGTCAAAGCTAAAAGCAGACGGTCATCAGAGGAGAAATTCCCATCGGCTAACTCGTCGCCGGAAATCAGATCGAGATTATAAAGACGATCCCCAGCGGTCACGGCCAGATAGCGGCCTCGCGGGGAAAAGTAGCGGGCGTAGGGGATGAAACCGGTTTGAGCGAGAATAAGCAAACGCGGTTCTCCACCGCCCAACGCATCCCACAACCATAAACCAGCAGCATCACTGTAAGCGAATTGGCGCGAGTCGGGACTCCAGGCGGCATGATGCGCGTCGGCCACTGTATCGTTGCCCGTTTTGAGCTGCACGCTGCCGATAAGCTGCGGTATTTGTTCTAAATCGGGCGGTTCGATATAGGGGATGGCGTAGCGCAGCAGATAAATATTCAGAGTGTCGTGATTCCAGACGGCGGCGGCATCTGCGGCGGGCGATAGTAGCACAGCCTGTCCAGTCAATTGGCTGGTGTCGCTCCAGTTCAGAAGAATACGATCATCACCGGGCAAAAAAGCAGTATTGAGGGGGTGGAAAGCAATACAATCAATATCCGGGCATTGGGAAATTGCATGAGCCAAACGTCCACCATATTCAATATAGGGGTTACGCGACATATAGCCCACCAGCACAACCTTCTCTAACAAGTCCTCAGTAATTGGGGCGAACCGACGGCCATCCAATGGCAGCAGATAATCCGCGCTGGATATGGTGGTGACGACCAGTGGCGCTTCAGTTGGATTAATGCTGTCCAGGTTAGGTAGTGCGCTCCGTTGACCACTGATCTCACCAACCAGACGCACAAATTGGCTTTCGTTGAGCATAGAATTGGCGACACCTTTAATGTATAGGCTCACCTGTGAGTCGGCTTTTGGGAAGCGGAAAAAGTCGATATAAAAAGGGATTTCGCTGATCCCGTGATAAGTTCCATTGGCCGAGCGTTTCAGGATAGCGTAAAACACATCGCCCACGTTGAGATCGTCAAATGAAGCCAAACATTCACCAGTGAAATTTCGGTCAATGCGTGCCCGTTGGATAACAGATGCTGTTTCCCCTTGCAGAAATAAAATCTGCGGGCCAGGGCCGCCTACTAAGTAACGCTCCACCTGGACAAAAGCATTTTGTCCGACATCATCGGTCTGGATGACGCGCACTTTGGCAACATAATCAGCTAGCTTGATGCGATCCTCAAACGGGGTATTCCCTCCGCCGCTGCAAGCCTGAACCACAGCCATCGGCTGCACCAGAAGCCAGAGCAAGGGGATGAATAACAAGGCTGTCCAGCGGCGCATAAGTGCATCCTCCACAATCTGATGATCGCAGTATAGCTTACACCATTTCTTTATGAGCAAACGAGTCCATTTTCCGGCTAAGCGCATGAGAATGCTATAAGAAAAACGCTTTTTAACATTCAATTAAATTCAACACCTTGACGCTATTTTCAACCCTCCTATAATGACCAACAGATGCATGTAAACAAACCGTGTTTTTACGGTTTTTTGTTGGAGACTTTTGACAATGAATCAACAGCAATTGATCGCTACCGTTCCAAGAGAATCAAGTGAAGAATCGCTGGTGAGCGCAGACGAAGAACCTGGCTCTAAACGGGCGGAAGACCCGCCCTCTTTAGACGAAGAGCCTCCCCATACCCCTACGCTTGCAGCAGCGGCGGCGGCGCAAACCTCAAGAACCTCTCGCCCTGCTGTGTGGGCCGATGTCCCGGACGAAAAATGGGACGACTGGCACTGGCAGTTGGCACACCGCCTCAATTCGCTTGAGGAACTTTCCCAGATCATCAACCTGACCCCTGAAGAAATCGACGGCTTATCGGCAGACGATAAATTCCGCGTGGACATCACGCCGTATTTCGCCAGCCTGATTGACCCGGACGATCCGCTGTGCCCGGTGCGGCGGCAGGTGATCCCGCAGGGGCGCGAACTGCAAGCCTTCGAAGGGATGATGGAAGACAGCCTCGCCGAAGACGCGCACAGCCCGGTTCCGGGGTTGGTACACCGCTATCCTGACCGGGTGTTGATGCTGGTGACGACGCAGTGCGCGAGTTACTGCCGGTACTGCACGCGCAGCCGGATCGTGGGCAACCCGCACGAAAATTTCAGCAAAGCGGATTTTGAAGCCCAACTGGATTATCTGCGGCGCACGCCCCAGGTGCGCGACGTACTGTTGAGCGGCGGCGATCCGCTGACTCTCGCGCCCAAAACGCTAAACACCATCCTGGCGGAACTGCGGAAAATTGAGCATATCGAAATCATCCGCATCGGCAGCCGCGTCCCGGTCTTTTTGCCACAGCGGATTACGGACGAATTTTGCGCGATGATCCGCCAGTATCATCCGTTGTGGATGAACATCCACACCAACCATCCCAAAGAAATTACGCCGGAACTGAGCCGCGCGCTGGAAAAACTGTCGTATGCGGGTGTGCCGCTGGGCAACCAGAGTGTGCTGCTGGCGGGCATCAACGACAGCGTAAATATCCAGCGCGAGTTGGTGCATAAGCTGGTCAAAAATCGCGTGCGCCCGTACTACCTGTATCAATGCGATCTGGTGAAAGGCGCGGGACACTTCCGCACGACAGTCAGCAAAGGGATTGAGATTATCGAAGGTTTGCGCGGGCATACCAGCGGTTATGCTGTGCCGACTTACGTGGTCGATGCTCCGGGTGGCGGCGGAAAAATCCCGGTGATGCCGCAGTACCTCATAAGCCAAGCACCGGGGAAAGTCGTGCTGCGCAATTACGAGGGTTACATCACGGCTTATGACGAGCCGACGGATTATGACCCGCATTTGATCGACCATCTGGATCGGCTCTCGGCGCAGTCGCAGGAGCCGGGTCAGAGCGGCGTTTCCGGTTTGCTGGAAGGCGAGGCGATGGCGATCAAGCCGGAAGGGTTTGATGGGCTGCATAAACGCGGCGGGTCGGCGCACCGCTTGAATGCGGATACCAATAAGTGGAAGCCGTATCACGAAGAAGTCGATAGTCATTAGTCTTTAGTCGATAGTCAAAAGCATTGCTTAACGGGCATGGCGAATATGGCGACTAAACGACGAAAGCGAAATGGGCGAATTCGTCGTTTTACCTCACCCCCTACAAATATGGCGGGTGAAAAAAGTGTCCAAAAACCTAAGACACAACATAAGGAGGAAACGGGATGGAAGGTAATCCGGTGTTACAGGCAATCGTCAAGGCCTTAGAGGCCAGCGAGGATATTGAAGGCGCGTTTATTTTCGGATCAATCGCGACCCAGCACCGGGATGCGTTTTCGGACGTAGAAATCGGCATCGTGGCAAAAAATACCGCCGAGGCGTTTGCCAACCTGACGAAAGCCAGCGAGAGCCTCTTAAGCGCTATCGGCAAACCGGTGCAGGTCATCCACGAGGTGCAGAAGCGCACCGAGAGCGCGGCGGCTTTGTACGGAAAAGATCAGTTCCCGCCGATTGGGTTGGAAGTGAAGGTGATCTACGGGCAGTTGCGCTATCTGCAAGAAATGCTGCCGTATACCGACACCGAAATTTTAGTCGATAAAGGCGGCAAACTCGCGCCCGCGCTGGAAAAATTACGCCGGACTCGCCCTGCCGATGAAACCGCGAAGGCGCTCAAAGCCCAGATCGCCACCTATGCCTTTGTCGTGCAGGATGCGCTCAAGGCTTACGAACGCGAGGCGGATTTTGACCTGCAAGCGGTGCTGGAAGATTTGCGCGAACGGATTTTTTACGCGGCGGCGGCGCGCTTCGGCGGGCAGGTTGATGGCGCGAAACGGGCGTCCAAGTTTTTGTCGGCGGAAGAGCATCAATTGATCGCCGAAAGTTATCAAGCGCCAACGCTGGATACGATCAAGCGTCTGAATGAATTGTATGCCTGCTACCTGGACGAACTGAAGACCAATTTTGCGATTGGCGACGGCGCGGATGGCCTGCGGGAGACGTTGAAGGCACTGGTGTAAGCATCCCCCTACGCCTTCGGCAGCCCTCCCCGTGTACGGAGAGGGGGAACAAAGGCGGAGAGAGATGGACGAGATATTGACCATTGATAATTTAATCCGGTAATTAGGGTGGCGGACGAGATATATCTCGTCCCTACAAATGCGAAAATTGTTGGCATTGGTTTCCATTAACAAAATCGTTTTCCGAATTTGCGGGAGACGGAATTAACCAAACCTGGAGAGGTTAACTAAGAGAATCATGCGTATTGCGGTACTCGTGAATTTACAAAAGAATGCGCCGAAGTATGAAGGGATGCCGGAAGATCGCTGGCACGACCTGGACAGCGAACGGACGCCCAACGCGATCTGCGATGTGCTGCGCAAAGCGGGGCATGAGGCGACCTTTTTCGAGGCCAGCATCCAGCCGCCCTTCAACATCATCGAACGGCTGCGGGAGTATCAACCGGATTTGTGTTTCAACATTTCCGAGAGCCATTTTGGGGATGGGCGCGAGTCGCAGGTTCCGGCAATCCTGGAAATGCTGCAAATCCCGTATACGGGAAGCCGCCTGACGACTCTGGCGCTGGCGCTGGATAAGCCGATGACCAAGCGCATCCTGGCATATCATGGTTTGGCGACACCGGAATTCCAGGTGTTCAACCGCGCTGACGAAGCACTGCATGGCGAACTGCTGAATGAGGACGGCGAGTTACGCTTCCCGTTGTTCATCAAGCCGAGCGCGGAAGGCACGAGCATGGGCGTGAGCAGCGACAGCATCGTGCATACCGTCGCGGCGCTGCGTAAAGAAGTGGGCCGACAGTTGGCGCATTATCAGGAGCCGATTCTGGCCGAGCGTTTCATCATGGGACGCGAGGTGATGGTCGGCATGGTGGGAAACATCAAAACGAACGGCACACTTCGCGCAAATGAACGCGCCGAATATGATGACGTGCCGGATACACTGGAATTCATGCCCGCAATCGAAGTGGATACCACCAAGTATCCTGAGTCGGAAGGCGGCGTGTATACCAACCGGATGAAGGTCGAGATGGGCGATGAATATCATTATTTCTGCCCTGCGCCGTTAAGCGATGCCCAATGGCACGAACTGAAACGGCTGTCAGCGGCGACTTTCCGCGCGGTGGATTGCAAGGATGTGGCGCGCATCGACTTCCGGTTGGATGAGACCCAGGATTTCAAGCCATACATTCTGGAGATTAATCCGCTGCCAGGGTTGAACCCGAATTACAGCGATTTGTGCTTGCAAGCGCTGAAACGCGGTTGGGATCACGAGCAGTTGGTGCTGGCAATCCTGGATGCGGCCATCGAGCGGCATGGGTTGAAAGAGAAAGTCATGAGTTACGAGTGATGAGTAACGAGTAAAAGACAAAAGAGAAAGATAAAGATTCAACGCAAAGACGCCAGGAAGCAAAGGCGCAAAGTAGGGGTTTATCGGTGATAAACCCTTTTTTGTTATTAGAGCAAGCCGCGTTTGCGCCAGTCGGCGATTTGGGCTTTGGTCGCGCCGCTGTAGCGAAGAGAAACCGCCGGACGGGTATGCTCGGTATCGTCACAATCAAACACAATGAAATCCGACGTGACCGGTGCGTATTGTGACCAATCGAGTTTGTTCAGCTCGCGTGCGACCTCGCGCAATGTGCGCACCATAAATCCATAATCCCGACCTCGCCGCATATCGGCATTGAAGTTTTCGCAGGCTTCCAGCACTTCGGGATCAGTAATCGGCAGCGGCGGATCGGGAATATCGGGATGTGCTTCATCATCCCATATTGTTACCCAAAGCAGCCCGCTTCGCAGGTGGGCAGGTGGATGGTCATGTATTGTCTTCTGACGATCTGATTCAAAATTGGGCAGCAGCCTCGGCGGGAAACTGTAGATGATGTCCGAGTAATAATTCAGTGAAAGGCAGTAAAGTGGTTCAGTGAATTTTGCTGCTGCGACTATCTGAGGAATGGCTTCGACAAGTTTTGTTATCATGCGCTCGGCTAAGACTGCCCTTGTTTCGCCCGCTTCGCGCTTGCGATATAGGAGATTATCCTCGTAGCTCTGTCCTGAGCGCGTGATTTTCTGAAGGTTGCCTGCCGTGTCATACACGATAAGATATTCGCTTCCAAGACTGTGACGTGAATAGTCCTGAATATGTGTTAGCCTTCTTGCTTCATAGCGATATTCCTCATATCCCCATCCAACCGCATGTTCCTGCTGTAAGAGTTGTGTCCAGATTTCTTCAGCAGTAGCTGTTTCGACGCCCTGACCGCGATACGGAGCAACTTGACCGATCATAGGATAAGGCAGTGTCGGATCAATACTGTAGTAAGTTACGGTCAAACTTGCACAGTTCTGCATCAAATTCCCATCTAAAGTACAGTGCGAAATACTGCTAAGGAGATAACGGCCTTGGTGTTGGCTGTAGGTGGTGATTTCGGTTTTATCAAGCATGTAGCTGTAAAAAGTTTCCCCTAAATTTTTATCGCCAATATACCATCGCTCGACGATGACCCGCCCGACGTTATCAAAGCCATGCTCGTAATAGTATTTCCAGGGACGGTCATGTTCTGGCGGTGATTTGATGATTCGTCCGCGCGGTAAATGATAGCGATGATAATAAAATGGCCGGGGATCGTAGCGACTGCGGTTCGTCCATTCCCAGCGGACAATGGGCGGCAGCGCGGCTTTGACGACTTCGTACTGGTCATAGAGTTCGTGCCAGCGAGCTTCAAGAGTTTTGAAAATTTCGTCGTGCATGATTGAACCTCAATTTACAAACGGACACGATATATCGTGTCCCTACAAAATACGTATCCGTATGAACATTGTGCCCCTCATATCATAGCTGCGTTTTCAATATTTATTATCAGGCGTATCACGGCTTAAACGCATCGAAGTCAGGCGGCGCGGGTTTGAAAGCATGGAAATATATTCTGGACAGGAGATTTTTCATGCTCGACATTGGCGATCCGTATTCTAAAGCTGAATTATCCCAGGCGTTTTACACATCCAATCAAACCATCACCGATTACTTTGGCGGCCTGTCGCCGGACACATTTTTCGCGCATCCGCCGGAGGTATGGTCGGCAGGCGAAAATTTACAACACTTGGTGCTGACCGTCAGGCCGATCACGAAAGCGGTGCTGATCCCGCGTGAAAAACTCAGCAAGCGCTTTGGGCTGGCGGATCGTCCGTCACGTCGATATACGGAAATCTACGAGCAATACAAGTCAGCCTTACAAGGTGGTATTGTCGCGCCGCCGCAATATGTACCGGTGCTCGATGAACTCCCGGCTGATCAAAAATTAGGACAAGCACAAATCATGGCCGATTGGGCGGAAATCAGCGATGGCTTGACGACCCATCTGGAAAATTGGACAGAGACGGAACTCGACACCTATCAACTGCCGCATATATTATTCGGCATGATGACCATGCGCGAGATGTTATTTTTCACGCTGTATCACAATGGGCATCATCTGGAAGACGCAAAGCGGCTAGTCGCTAGTTCCTAAAGAAAAAAGCGTAACCCAGAGAAGCAGAGTGATAAAGGTTCAGAGAAGAGGGGTAATTCATGGTTGAGATTGGTGATCCGTTTTCGAAGGTTGAAATTTTAGCCACGCTGCGGATGGTGAATCAGACCGTCGCCGAGTATTTCGCGGGGTTGTCGCCGGAGGTATTTTTCGCGCATCCGGTAGGGGTATGGTCGCCCGCCGAGAATGTGGAGCATCTTTGCTTGTCGGGCGGTGCGCGGATTGAGCCTTTGAGCGGTTCCCGCGAGGCGCTGCGCCAACAATACGGCGTCGCAGAAAGACCATCGCGGCATTATGCCGAAATCCGTGAGACCTACCGGAATTTCCTGGCGAATGGCGGTGTAGCTGGCCCGACGGTGACACCCCATATTGACGATCATCCGGCTGATGCGAAGGCGAGTCAGGATGCGCTGCTGGCAAAATATCGACAGGTGTGTCAGGCCATCGTCACGGCGGCTGAGGGGTGGAGTGAAACTGATCTGGATACCTTTCAAATGGAACACCGGCTGTTGGGCATTTTGACGGTGCGTGAAATGCTGCTGTGGATGACGTATCACAATTTGCATCACATGGAGGATGCGCGGCGGTTGGTTGAGGGCGGATAGTCATTAGTCTTTAGCTTTTGGTCGATAGTCTGAAAACCAATTCCAGCGCAACAGTGGGAAAACGTAGGGCGTTCGTCGGAGCGCCCTTCCATTGACGCTACTACAATGAAGCAAATGTGCCTGTTCATTGGGGATCATTCATGGGGCAGTGTTTCAGACAGATTGTGTTCTGGACAGGGATGGCATTTACCGTACTCGTTTTGGCAACACAAGTAATTGGAAATTTGATTCCTATTGATCAGCTTGCAGTTTACACGACCCAACTCCCGTCGAACGATTCTTCGATACGTCTGGGCATCGTTTTAGCCGATCTAGATCGCGGGTTATCTCATATATTAGACAGTAAATCCAGTTTATACGCCCAGCCCGAGGGATGGTCAGTTGACGGAAAACGATTGACTTTTGTAGACCGGGATGACATTTACGTTTTCTCAATGGCTGATTACCGCATACACAATGTTACGCTATCATCGGAATACAAGGATTATTATCCGACGTGGTCACCTGATGGAAAACACATCGCTTTTGTCGCTAGCAGTAACAACCCCATAGGAAACGGCATCCAAAATAACGTCGGTGTCTTGAATGTGGAAACCGGACAAGCTATATATCACTCGTTGGAGGCGATGGAGTATGTCACCTGGAGGCCGGTCTGGTCGTCTGATGGCAACCTGATCGCCTTTGGCACGAAGCTTAATGGACAAACCGATCAATTAAAAATCCTTCTGGTTGGTGAACAAGCACTGATCCCACAATTTACACTCACCGAAGCTGCGCCAAGTAATCCTTTGTGGTCACCAAACGGCAACTGGCTGGCTTTTGAATCCTATAGAGGGGATTATCTGGACGAAAATAGCCCAAACTATTTGATTTCGCGTAAGAAAATTTCGATTATCGACGGATACAAGGGCAACATACGCCAAATCATTGATGATTACGAAAATTATGCTGTCTGGTCGCCAGACGGGCAATCTCTCGCTTATACAGCATGGGGGCGTGACTCGAACCCATCCTACCTAGCACTGCACATTGTAGATATTGAAACCGAACAGGAACGCCAATTGACACCCGCCGGATATAATGACAGCCTGCCTGCCTGGTCACCAGATGGACATTCATTAGCTGTCATCTCAGATCGAGGAGGTACACCAGGGACGCTCTACTTAGTTAATACCCTGACAGCCGAGAGACAACCGATAGTGACCATCAACGATCACGCTCAACTGCCCACATGGTCATCAGACGGACGCTGGTTAGCCATTTATACAATTCACTATCTAGACCAAAACGTAGGTTTTCCCAGGATATATATTGTGGATGTATCAAACCATTCCATCGTATCACAGCTTGGTGAATATCAAACTAATTTTATCTGGCAGCCGGGGTAATGGCACTACATTTGTCTATACGGCGGGCGGAGCTTCGTGTAGGCTAGACGAATTCAACATGATGTCATTAAGGTTTATCGTGGAAACAACCGCCGCACCGACGACTGCTCCCGCGCGTCCATTTTCGTTCGCAGCGCTTGCGCCCGCCGTGTTCGTGCTGCTGTGGAGTACGGGCTTCATCGCCAGCAAATATGGCCTGCCGTATGCCGAGCCGTTCACTTATTTGAGCATCCGCTTTGTCTTCGCGGGTGTACTGCTGCTGGGTATCGCGCTGGCGACACGGGCATCCTGGCCGAAAACGCGGCGTGAATTTTTCCACATCGGCATGACGGGCGTACTGCTGCACGGTGTGTATCTGAGCGGGGTGTTTTATGCGATCCATCTGGGATTGCCCGCCGGGATTACGTCGCTGATCGTGAATATACAGCCGGTATTGACCGCGATTTTCGCGCAGATTTTGCTCAAAGAACGGGTGATCGCGCGGCAGTGGTTGGGGTTGGCGCTGGGGTTGGCGGGCGTGGCGCTGGTCATCGGCGAAAAATTGTTTCTCAGCAGCGCGGCGCAAAGTTTCCCGGCGATTGCGCTGGTTCCGGCGTTCATCGGTTTGTTCGGGACAGCATTCGGCACGATTTATCAGAAGCGATATTCAGCCAACATGAACATCGCCACCGGGACAATTATCCAGTATATCGGCGGCGGGATCATCACCGGACTCGGCATGTTTTTGTTTGAAACCCGCGTCGTAAACTGGAATCCGCAGCTTATTTTCGCCATGTCGTGGCAGGTGTTGGTGCTGTCGATTGGCGCGATCTGGCTGCTGATGTACC
>JBDTNB010000105.1:0-24192 GCA_039933955.1 Chloroflexota bacterium | reverse complement strand
GTTCCCACTTTTTTTCGCTGGCCGTCTCCCGCAGCAGGGTTTCAAACGCCCGCCGCACATTGCCCTCATGCAGCGCGTCCTGGCCTGCGGCTTCCTTCAACATGCGATGATACTGCTGGATCGCTGCGCTGTCGGGTTTAATGGTGGTCTGCGGCATAGGTTCAAACTTTCAACTTTAATCTTTTAACTTGCCCTGACTGTACTCATTTCGCTGCCTATGTGCAAATGGACTTACAAGCCGCGCCGAGGTTGGAATCTTCGAACCCAAACGGCTTGACTTTTCAGATCAAATGTTCTATACTGAAAGGTCGTAATGTTTATAGGGTACGTGATCGTTTAATCGTCACAAACGTCTCTGTAGGGGCTTGTCGGTGACAAGCCCGCCATCCCGCCAACCTCTGCCCATCTTTTTTCCCGTGATAGGCGCGCTTGGCAGTGCGCTTCAGCGCAGTCAGTCCAAATGTGGAGTCGCGCCGCCGCCGCCGCCGCCGCCACAAAACGAAAACGACGACTTTCGCGAGTCGTCGTCGTTTTCGTCGCCAATTTCGCCCTACAATGTTTTTATCTTTGCTCTGTCTTTTAACTTTTAACTTTCATCTTTTAACTCTAGCTGATGCCCTGCTTTTTGCGTTCTGGGTTATTGTCCGGCGGGGATGATTTTGACAGCCGGGTCTTGCCGCAGCGCTTGCTCCGAGCCTGCCGGAACGTAGGCCACGACCAGATTCAGCGTGCCAGCGCCGGTATTGATGGTCGAGTGATAAATCCCTTTCGGAATCCAGATGCACGCCCCGGCTTTCACCGTCACCGCTTCATGATCGTCGAGCATCTGTTTCCCCTCGCCGGACACTACAAAAATGATCTCGTCGGCGTCAGGATGGTTGTGGCGGACGTGGCCTTTCCCCTGTGCCAGTGCCACCGTGCCAAAGCTGATGCTCTTGGAGCCAGTGACATTTTCCTCGCTCAACATGTGGATTGTGCCCCAATCGAAGACCAGCGAGTCCACATCATTGTCGTAGGTGATACAGCAGTCGTTAAATTTTTGCATCGTAAGAAGTCCTTTTTGAAAAGCCGTTAGCGATTCGCATTTAGCTCAATTCTAAAACCTTAGCTTGTCTTTGCATTTGATTTTGGCTAATTGCTAACCGCTAAAAGCGAATGGCTTAAGTTAAAAATCACGATTATAACCCGTCTTTAGTCACCGCCCAAAAGCGCTAAAATGTGTTATCCTGAGGGGGAATTCATGACCGATTCATCCCAATAGAAGGGAAATCTCCAATGGCGAGTTTAAAACCACCCGAAATTTTACCTGCGCGGGTACAAAACCAATTCGAACAACTCGATGCGATTTTCGCGCCCAAGAATGTGGCCGTCGTCGGCGCAACTGAGAATGTCGGCAGTGTTGGCCGCACCATTATGGCGAACCTGATTAGCAGTCCATTCGGCGGAACCGTGTTCCCGGTCAATCCCAAGCGTCCCAGTGTGCTGGGCGTGAAAGCCTATCCATCGATCAAAGCCATCCCCGATCCGGTTGATCTGGCAGTGATTGTGACGCCCGCGTCCAGCGTCCCCGGCCTGATTCAGGAATGCGTGGATGTCGGCATCCGGGGCGCAATCGTGATTTCGGCGGGGTTTAAGGAAACCGGCCCGGCTGGCGTGGCGCTCGAACAGCAAATTATGGAAATCGCTCGCGGGAAAATGCGGATCGTCGGGCCGAACTGCCTGGGCGTGATGATGCCGGTTTACGGCCTGAACGCGACTTTCGCCGGGGCAATGGCGCGTCCGGGAAACGTCGGTTTTATCAGTCAGAGCGGCGCACTGCTGACTTCAGTGCTGGATTGGAGCTTCACCGAAAATGTGGGTTTCAGCGCGTTCATCTCCATCGGCTCGATGATGGATGTGAACTGGGGCGACCTCATCAGCTACCTGGGTGATGATCCGCAGACCAAGAGCATCGTCATTTATATGGAGTCGATTGGCGACGCGCGTTCGTTTTTGTCGGCTGCGCGGGAAGTAGCGCTCACCAAACCAATCATCGTCATCAAGGCGGGTCGCACCGAAGCCGCCGCCCATGCCGCCGCTTCGCATACCGGTTCGCTGACCGGCAGCGATGAGGTACTGGATGCCGCTTTCCGGCGCGCGGGTGTGCTGCGTGTGGATCGAATCGCGGATGTGTTTTATACCGTCGAAGTGCTGGCAAAGCAGCCGCGTCCATCGGGCAAGCGGCTGACGATTCTGACAAACGCAGGCGGCCCCGGTGTGCTGGCAACCGATGCGCTGATTTCAGACGGTGGCGAATTGGCCGAAATTACGCCGGAAACCATCGCAAAATTGAGCGAATTTTTACCGTTAGCCTGGAGTCACAGCAACCCGATTGATGTGCTGGGTGATGCCGGGCCAGACCGTTATGCAAAAGCGCTGGAAATCGCGGCATCAGATGCCAACAGCGACGGTCTGCTGGTGATTTTGACTCCGCAGGCGATGACGGATCCCACGCAAACTGCCGAACAGTTGAAACCCTATGCGCAAATTCCGGGTAAGCCGGTGCTGGCAAGCTGGATGGGCGGCGCAGAAATCGCGGAAGGCGAGGCCATTTTGAGCCATGCGAATATTCCAACATTCCCGTATCCCGATACAGCGGTGCGCCTGTTCAATTATATGTGGCGCTATGCCTATAACCTGCGCGGAATTTATGAGACACCAATCATGCCGCTGGAAAGCAGCGACGATAAAGTACGCGCCAACGATATTATCAGTGCAGTGCGCAAAAGTGGACGGACGATCCTCACCGAGACCGAATCCAAACAAGTGCTGGCGGCCTACGGCATCCCGACAATCCCGATGCATATCGCGACCAGCGCTGATGAGGCCGCAAAAGCTGCCGAGGAATTGAGTTATCCAGTGGTGCTCAAGCTGCATTCGGAGACCATCACCCACAAAACCGATGTGGGCGGCGTGAAACTCAACCTGGGCGATGCTGATGCCGTGCGCGATGCGTTCAAGGCGATCCATGATGCAGTCGTTGAAAAAGCAAAAGAGTCCGATTTCCTGGGCGTGTCGGTGCAGCCGATGGTCAAGTTGGACGGTTACGAAATTATCATCGGCAGCAGCCCTGACCCGCAGTTTGGGCCGGTGCTGTTATTCGGGATGGGCGGGATTCTGGTCGAGGTGTTCAAAGATCGGGCGCTGGCACTGCCGCCGCTTAATACCACCCTGGCACGGCGCATGATGGAACAGACCAAAATTTATACAGCTCTCAAGGGGATTCGTGGTAAAGCGCCGGTCAATCTGGCCGAGTTGGAACAGATTTTGGTGCGCTTTAGCCAACTGGTCGCCGAGCAGCAGTGGATTAAAGAAATCGACATCAACCCGCTGCTGGCGTCGCCGGAGCGTTTGCTGGCGCTGGATGCGCGCATCGTGTTATATGGATTAGATGTGAGCGAAGCCCAGCTTCCCCGGCTGGCGATTCGTCCCTATCCGACACAGTATGTCGGGCGCTGGACAACGAAGGACGGCACAAAAGTCCTGATCCGCCCTATTCGCCCGGAAGATGAACCGTTAATGGCGAAGTTTCACGAACCGCTGTCGGAACGCAGTGTGACCCTGCGCTATTTTTACCCGATGAAATTGAGCCAGCGCATCGAACACGAACGGCTATCACGCATCAGCTTCATTGATTATGACCGGGAAATGGCGTTGGTGGCGGAAAAAAACAATGCTGAAACCGGCGAACAAGAAATCATCGCGGCGGGACGCCTGATTAAAATAACCGGCACGCAGGACGCGGAATTCGCGATTCTGGTCAGCGATGCCTATCAAGGTGGCGGCCTGGGCACTGAACTGCTGCGGCGCTTGCTGGACATCGGACGGCAAGAGGGTGTGAAGCGCATCTTCGGCAGTATCCTGAACGATAACCAGAATATGCTGCGCGTTACGGAGCGGTTGGGCTTCAAGCTGGATGGGCTGCCGAAGGATGGCATCATGCGTGTGGGTATCGAGTTATAAGCTGTTTACACAGCCAGAATAATTCTCGTAGAGGCGTTCAGTTGAACGCCTCTACGTTTCTATAATTACGTTCATTTTGGGGCAGGTTTTTAGGGCGAAACAGGCAGTTGTCCGGTAAAGGTAACAGGCATATTCAGTGGAGGAAGTCAATTGTTTCGGCATAGAACGAGCCAGTGTTTATATGACATATTGCCTGCTTCACAGCTTTGGATTTATGGTTTATTATTAAGATTTATTGCAAAACCTGATTGCAATGCATTGTTCATTTCATGATAAAACTACTATCATCAATATCAACGCAATGCTTGACTTTTAGATAGGCATTCGATGTTCGCACGGATCTACCGTATTATTGCCCCTCCCCGCTTCGATGACGAGGAAAAAACTCGCGCTGCTGCCCTGATTTATGGAATTGTCTTTGCCCTGATGGGCCTGGCAATTCTAAATCTGGTGTTGGTGATCCTGACACACACCCCCGCAATTTCCGGTTTATGGCTCAACGTCGTCTTTTTAATGGCAGGTACAGGGCTGCTCACGCTGGTGCGGCATGGTTATCAACAGGCTGCCAATCTTATTTTATGCCTGACTTTGTGGATTCTTGTGACCTTCTTGCTCTTTAGCAACGAAGGTTTGATGAACCCCAATTACAGCGCTTACGCCCTGGTCATCGTCGTCGCGGCGCTGCTGCTGGGGGGACGGGGCGGTCTGGCATTCACGGGGCTGGTTTTCATCACTTCCCTGGGGTTACTGTATGCCGATTTAAATTGGACTATTCCGCATCACAATCCGTCGATACTCATCACTAGTTTTCTGGTCAGCGGGACGGCGATTTTTGTCATCCTAGGGGTACTGCTGACTTTTGCCGTTCGCGGCATTAACACGGCTTTGAAACGTGCCCGCCGGAGCGAAACTGCGTTGGCGGCACAGAATCAACAATTGCAGACCGAAGTCATCGAACGACAACGCGCAGAAGATGCCTTACGATCACGCGAAGAAACAGCCCGCAAATTCCAGGATCGGCTGAAAAACCTGAATGAAGTCACGATTGAGCTGGGCAGGGCTGCAACTTTTGATGATTTGTGCCGCGCTGCTGTCGAACTGGGACGGGAACGACTGAAGTTTGACCGGTTGGGGTTGTGGTTCCTGGACGCGGATAAGCAGACGTTGACGGGTTCGTTTGGAACTGACGAACACGGGAACACGCGCGATGAACGCCAGACACGCGGCATGAGCGATGGTGATGTGCTTTTCAAGCGGACGCTTGAGCATAAAGTGTCGCTGAGTTATGAAGTGGATGGCGCGCTGTTCGATCATAAGGGTGAAATTGTCGGTCAGGGATGGATTGCCGAGGCGCTTTTATGGGATGGCGACAACATCGTAGGCTACATCTCAGCAGACAATCTGCTCAACAAGCAGCCATTGACCGATTCTGACCTGGAAACGCTGACCCTGTACGGCGCGGTATTGGGAAATAAGTGTACACGCAAACATGCGGAACAGGAGCTTCGCGATAGAGAGGAAACCGCGCGTAAATTCCAACAGCGCCTCAAAATGCTAGCCGAGGTGAATATTGAATTGGCGAAAGCCGCCACATTCGATGACTTATGCCGGATGGCGGTGGTGTCAGGCCGCGAACGGCTGGGGTTTGACCGGTTGGGTATCTGGTTTTTAGTGGGTGACGGCGAGAAAATGCGCGGCTCCTTCGGGGTCGATGAATCGGGGCAGATCCGTGATGAACGGCAGGATTACTCCGTTCCTGGCGATGACCCACTTATCAGGGAAGCCACCAAAAAGCGACTGCGGCTGGCTTATGACGATGATGTCCCGCTGGTTAATCACAAAATGGAGGTCGTGGGGCGCGGTTGGAACGCGAACGCAACTCTCTGGGATGGCGATAAAGCGCTGGGCTGGATTTCGGCTGACAACTTTCTCCTGAAGCAGCCATTGACCGATTCTGACCTGGAAACGTTGACCTTATACGGAGCGGTTTTAGGGAATTTATGCACCCGCAAACGGGCTGAAGAAAGCCTGCGCGCCAGCGAAGAAAGCGCACGACAATTCCAGGAACGTCTGAAAATCCTCAACGAGGTCAACATTGCACTCGCCAAAACCAGCACTTTTGATGATTTGTGCAAGACAGCAGTGGAACTGGGTCTCGCCCGGTTGGGATTTGACCGGATGAGAATCTGGTTCTGGTCAGCGGATGGGAATGAAATCATCGGGTCTTTTGGAACCGATGAACAAGGTAACGTCCGCGATGAACGGGGCGCATCACGACGATCAAATCCCAATGATTTGCATGTTCGGGCGACCAGTGGGCAAACCTTATACGCGCGCGATGACGATATGCCGCTCCGGGACGAAAAAGGAAATGTCATCGGACGGGGCTGGAATGTGATGGTGACACTGTGGGACGGTAAAGGCGCTGCCGGTTGGTTGGCAGTGGACAACTTACTCAATCAGAAGCACTTGACCGATGCCGATGTGGAAATTTTAAAGTTATACAGTCTGGCTTTAGGCAACTTATGTGCCCAAAAACGCGCTGAAGATGAACTACGCACCGAACGGAATTTGCTGCGCACCATCATCGAAACCACACGGATTTAGTCTATGTAAAAGACCTGGAATCGCGATTTTTACTCACAAACCGTACCTCATTTGATGGGGCATCCACCTTAGCGCTCAATGCAGATGTTGTTGGCAAAAGTGACTTCGATTTCACGGCCCATGAAATTGCAACCCAGTATCAAGCCGACGATCAATATATTTTCAAAACGGGGAATTCGATTTTAGATAAAGAGGAACCGGGTCTGGATTCCCTGGGCAAACCCATCCATATGCTCACCTCAAAAATCCCGCTGCGTAATGCACAAGGCGAGATTACCGGATTGGTGGGTGTGACCAGAGACATCACGCCGTTTAAACAGGTCGAAAGTGCCTTACGCGCCAGTGAAGCAGCAGCGCTCGCTTTCCAGGAACGGCTCAAAGTGCTGTACGAGGTCAGCCTCGATCTGGCACGGATACCAACTTTTGACGAATTGTGCCGTGCAGGAGTGGACTTAGGACGGGAAAGGCTGGGATTTGACCGCCTGGGTATCTGGCTGCTGGACTCCCAGCCCGAATTTACGACTGGATCGTTTGGCACGGATGAATATGGACAAACACGAGATGAACGTGGGATGCGCCTGCCGCTGACCGACCAATATAAATCGGTACTGCGTGACTTAGTGGAGCATAGCAATTATTACTTTTCGGACAATGCCCCGATTTTCAATGATCGCGCTGAAACCATCGCGATAGGCCAGAAGGCGATGGTGATGTTGTCGGACGGTCATACGGTCATTGGGACGATCTCGGCGGATAATCTGCTGCATGGTAAGCCCATCACACAGCAAGACCTGGAAATCCTGGTACTCTACGGTTCAACGCTGGGTTATTTATGTGCCCGCAAGCGCGCGGAAGAAGCGCTGCTCAAAGAACGCAATTTGCTGCGCACAATCATCGATATTTTGCCGGATCGCATTTTTGTCAAGGATACGCAATCACGCCTGATGCTGGTCAATAAAGCATCGTGGACACATACGCCGAATGTGGGCGGTGAAGAAGAAATGATTGGCATGACCGACAGCGATTTGCTGCCAGCCGAAATGGCGGAAGAAATCTATGCCGACGAACAGGCGCTTTTCGCCAGCGGCCAACCGATCCTGAACCAGGAAGAACCGGGACGCGATTATGAAGGCAATCCTATTTATTTCCTGAGCACAAAAGTGCCTTTGTTGGATACGCAGGGAAATGTCATCGGTCTGGTAGGGGTCAGCCGGGACATCACCAACCAAAAACAGACTGAACAGCAGCGTTTGGAACTGGCATTACAGAAAGAACGACTGGAACTCCTGACGGAATTTATCGGCAATATGTCGCATGATTTAAAAACGCCGTTGTCAGTCATCAAAACGACCCTGTATCTGATGGAACGGTTGGACGATCCCGTTCGACAAGAAGCCAAACTCCAGGTTATCAAAGAGCAAACGCTGCGCCTGGAAAAATTAATCCAGGATGTGATTACTATGTCGCGGCTGGAACATGGTGCAAAACCGATTTTTGAGCCGGTAGATTTCAACGCGCTTATCCTGGATGTTGAGTCCAAGCTGCGCGCTACCGCCGAACGTAAACATCTGGACATCCTTTTCAACCTGGATGAGCATTTACCACTTTTACCGGCTGATGAAAATGAATTATGGCGACTGATGGCAAATTTATATGAAAATGCTTTGCATTACACACCTGAGCACGGCACAATCACGTTGACAACCTATATGGTAGACAAGCAGGTCGTCGCGGAAGTACAGGATACCGGTATTGGTATCGGCGCGGACGATATGCCCCATATATTTGACCGGTTTTATCGGGCTGATCCGGCGCGTTCGCTTGAGCGCGGTGGCACGGGGTTGGGGCTGGCAATCGTGAAACGGATTGTCGAACTGCATGGGGGCGAAATTATTGTCCAGAGTGATGAAGGTAAGGGCAGTCTGTTTCGTGTTTTACTGTCCATAAGGGATTGAAACGATCCCTCAGGGTTGTGCTGTTGCTCATCAGGCTGAAGCTGTCAGGATAAATCGGTATGGTTAATCGTATTCGCAGCTTACTGAGTCCGCCGCATTTTGATGATGAAGACCAGATGCGGGTGGCGCGGGTCTTAAATTTCAGTTTGCTGGTGATACTGGCTGGCGGAATCATTTTTGCCATCGCGACTCCCCTGGTCATGCCAGATCGTTTGAACCGGATGCCAATCACCCTCGCCGTGTGTATCCTGGCGGCAGGGATGCTGTATCTATTGCGGAAAGGGCGCGCCCGGTTTGTAGCATTATGTTTCACATCGGCATTATGGCTGCTGTTGAGTTATGCGACTCTCACTTCAGGAGGCATCGAAGGCCCAGGTTTTACACTACAAATTTTAGTTGTAGTGATCGCTGCGCTGACCTTAGGCGGCACGATTGCGCTCGCGTTCGCAGGGCTAAGTGGGCTTTTCGGTCTGGGTCTGTATCTGGCGCAGCAGGCAGGAAAACTACCCACTAACTTTGGTGCTTCTGTGACAGCCAGCGCCACAACTCAGGTGGTGGCAATGTTCGCGATTGCCTTGCTGCTGCATCAAGCGGCGCGCAGCATCAACGAAGCGCTTATCCACAGTCGACAAAGTGAGCGGATGCTAGCCGAACGGAACCGCCTGCTGGAAAGTGAAGTGGCAGAACGGAAACGAATCGAAGTTGAACTGCGCGAAAGCCAAACGCGCCTGACCGAAGCCCAATTGATGGCCAATATTGGCGCATGGGAATCGGATTTACAGACGGGGAAAGAAATCTGGTCAGATGAAACCCGCAAGCATCTTGGTTTTGACGAGAATGTAAATCCAACCTTCGATTTGTTCCTGTCTCACGTCCATCCTGATGACCGCAAGGTTGTGATGCGAAAAGACGGTGACAATTTCCCCAAAGAAAATACGCGCAGCACCCAGTATCGGGTCGCATTAGCAGACGGCAGCATCCGCTATATTGTTTCCAGGGCCAGCGTGCAGTTTGACGCCGAGAGCCGCCCAGTCAAGTTAGTAGGTGTTACCCAGGACATCACCCATCATAAAGAGGCCGAAGCCGCCCTCACTGAAAGCGAAGAACAACTCCGGCTTGCCACCAATGCGGCTCAAATTGGCATCTGGGATTGGAATATCCAGACGGGTGCTGTGACCTGGAGTGACAATACCTATCGGATTTTTGGGCTTACGTCAGATACGTTTAAAGAAACGCAGATGGATTTTAGTGCCCATGTGCATCCGGATGATCTGCATATTGTCCGCAGTACGCTGGATAAAGCCGATGCGGATGGGCAGAGTGATATTGGCGATTTTCGCATCGTCCATGCGGACGGCAGTATCCGCTGGGTCTATGAACGCGGAAAAGTGTTTTACGACGCGGCAGGTAAGCCGGTACGGATGATCGGCATCATCCAAAATATTACGGAACGCAAAGAGGCCGAACGCGCCCAGCTTGAACAGGGCGAAATTCTACAAACTATTTTTGACCATATCCCGTTGATGGTCGCCGTGTTCGACGAAAGTTGGCATTTCAGGTTAGTCAACCGTGCCTGGGAAGAAACATTGGGTTGGTCATTGGCGGATTTGCAAGACGACCAATCGGTTTTATCAGCGTTGTACAGTGATGAACAACAATCGCAGGCGGCGCAAGAATCCGTCAAAGCGGCTGCTTCACAATGGGGCGATTTTAAAACCACTACTCGCAACGGCAACCTGATTGATACGGCCTGGGCGAATATCCGGCTGTCAAACAGGATGCTTATCGCCATCGGGCAAGATATCACCGAACGCAAACAGGCCGAAGAGCAGCGGTTCGAACTGGCCGTCGAAAAAGAGCGAGTTGCCCTGTTAAAAGAATTCATCGGCAATATGTCGCATGACCTCAAAACGCCGCTAACGGTCATTAAAACGAGCCTGTATTTATTTGAGCGCGTGACCGAACCCGAACGCCAGCAATCCAAGATGGAAACCATTAAACAGCAGGTTTTACTACTGGAAAGACTCATCGAAGATATACTCACGATGTCGCAACTGGATCATACGCCCGAACTGATGCTGATTTCAGTAGATTTGAACGGTCTTTTAGCGGATGTGGAGCATAAATTGCGCCCCGCCGCTGAAGGTAAACGACTGTCCACCCGGTTGGAGTTGGATAAAAATCTGCCGCCTGTGCTGGCAAGCGAAAGCGACCTTTACCGGGTGATGGTCAATCTGGTGGAAAACGCAATTAAGTACACGCCCGATACGGGATCAGTCGCCATTCGGACGCGCGTAGATCAGACGAGGGTCGTGACCGAAGTTGTCGACACCGGCATCGGCATTAGCCCGGAAGATATGCTACACATCTTTGAGCGATTTTTCAGAGCCAACGAAGCACGCTCGGTTGATATTCCTGGAACCGGCCTGGGCTTAGCCATTGTCAAACGAATTGTGGATATGCACAACGGCAGCATCGAAGTCGAAAGCACACCGGGCGTAGGGAGCCTGTTCCGTATCCTCCTGCCTGTCAACACAAATCTGGCAATCGCTTCTGCCTGACACAGCGCGCACAATGTGGTTTTTATACATGTGGGCTTGTCACCGACAAGCCCCTACAAACTCAATTTTCCCCTCAACTTCTAAAAGTGTCGTCCGGTCAACCCTACAATGGAGAGAGAAAATCAGGCGGGATGTTCACCAGTATAACGACGAATAAGCAACCGCCATCCCACGCAGATGTCGGAATGTTAGGTTTCGTCGGCGCTTTCGGCTTCGCCACTTTCACCTGCACGACCCGCTAATTCGCGATCCAGCAGGAAAATGCCCTGCCCAGAGTCGCCGATGCGCTTCAAATCCCGAATCACCTTGTCCACGTTCGACTCTTCTTCAACCTGCTCGTCCAGGAACCATTTGAGGAAACTTTGGGTCGCGTGGTCACTTTCCTTAATCGCCAGATCGACCAGGTTGTTGATGAGACCAGTCACTTTCTGTTCATGTTCCAGCGAATCCTCAAAAACTGAGACCGCCGACGACCACTCGGTTTTTGGCCCATCGAGGGGTTGCAACAGTACGCGCCCACGCCGGTCATTCACGAACTTGTAGAACTTCATCGCATGAACATTTTCTTCCTGTGATTGGACATGCATCCAGTTGGCAAAGCCGAGCAGGTTTTGCTCCTCAAAATAGGCCGCCATCGACAGATAGAGATATGACGAATAGAGTTCGGCGTTGATCTGGTCATTTAATGCATTTTGCATTTTCTTGCTTAACATGATGCGTGTTCTCCTAGAGAGTCATCAATTGGGACTGTCGCTGAAAAGAAATTTGAATTTCGTGCGATTGTAACGCAGGCTCAGCGAAATCGGGCGGGGAATCCCTCAGCAAGGGCATTGATCCCTATTTTCGATGACACCCTTCTCTGTTGACGAGTCAGTATAATTGCCCTGTTCGGATCATGCAGCGCGAATCGTAACAATTTGTCACACGCTGTAGCCGAGTCTATAATTTTTATTATCAGATTGCATTTTGCCCGGAGAAGTACCCCATGTCGGATGTCTTTATTTCATACTCCCGCCGCGACTCGGAATTTATGCGCCGCCTACACAGTGCGTTATCAGCGCAAAACCGGGACATCTGGGTCGATTGGGAAGACATCCCGGCTACGGCGGATTGGTGGAATGAAATCCGCGGGGGGATTGACGCCGCCGATACATTTGTGTTTATTATCAGCCCGGACTCGGCCATCTCCGATGTGTGTTACCGCGAAATTGAATACGCAGTATCCGCACGAAAACGTTTTATCCCTATTCTGCACCGCAAATTGACGGGCGAAGAAGCCACGCCCACCGGCAAAAAGCTGCATCCGGCTATTAGTTCGCACAACTGGATTTATTTCCAAGACACCGATGATTTTGATAAAGCGTTTAAGAGCCTACAGGAAGCCATTGAGACTGATCTGGCGCATGTGCGCGAACATACGCGGCTGCTGCTGCGCGCCCGCGAATGGGAGCGCCAGGGACGCGGTTCTGGTTCTTTGCTGGACAGCGCCGAGGTTGAACGCGCGGAAGCATGGCTGTCGCAGGCCGCCGGGAAAAAGCCCGAACCAACCGATTTGCATACCGCCTATATTGTCGCCAGCCGTGCAGCACAAGCCCGCCGCCAGCGCAGGCTGCTGCTGAGTGTGTCAGTCGCGTTTGTGATCGCGATTGCCCTGGCAATTTTTGGTCTGATCCAATCGCAGGTTGCAATCAGCAATGCCAACAAAGCTTCAACCGCGCAGGTTGTGGCGCAGTTTCAGGCTGATTTGGCGCAGACGCAGGCCGTTCTGGCGCAACATAACGCCGAGACCGCAACGATTGCGCAAGGTCAGGCGCAAGTCGCGGCAGATGACGCGCAGACGCAGGCCGCACGCGCCCAGAATGAAGCCAACAGCAACGCGACGGCGCAGGCAGTAGCACAGCGCGAAGCCTATAACGCAGCGACGCAGGCGGCAGCCGCAACGATTGCGCAAGGGCAGGCACAAATCGCGGCAGATGATGCTCAGACTCAAGCCGCTCGTGCCCAGAACGAAGCTGATAGCAACGCGACTGCTCAATTCCGTGCCCAGGCTGCGGCTTATGAAGCGGCGACACAAGCGGCTGCCGCTACCCTGGCACAAGGGCAGGCTGAAATCAGCGCGAATAATGCGCAGACGCAGGCCGCGATTGCCCAACGCGAAGCCGACAGCAATGCGACTGCTCAAGCAGTGGCGTTGGACGCACGGGCGACTGCCCAAATCAGCGCGTATGACGCACAGACACAGGCTGCACGCGCCCAGACAGAAGCCGACGGTAACGCGACGGCGCAATCGGTGGCCCAGCAGGAAGCCTATAATGCTTCGACAGCCCAGGCGCGCGCACTGGTCGAGGCCGACAGAGCAGCGACACAGGCCGCAATTGCCCAGAACAATGCGGTGACGGCGACGGTAGCACAGGGACAGGCGCTGTTTCTGGCGGTCACGGCTCAAGCAGCACAAGGGACTGCGGTTTATAACGAGCAGCACGCACGGGCGCAATCACTGACCGTTAACGGTGAACAATTACTGGACGCTGGTTATCCCGATTTAGCCATTTCACTGGCGATTGAAGCCAGCAAACTCGACCCCTCGCTCACCGGTGCGCAGCGCTTGTTGAACCGCGCTGGGCCGGAAACCGTGCGCCTTAATTTCGTGGGCGCAAGCCAGACAGAGCAGGAGCAGTATCGGGACAGCAGCGGGCGAACGCAAACGCGCGATGTCGAAGTCTATGCTTTTGATGGTCTGTTTGATCCCAGTTCGACCCTCCTGGTGAACTCGCCAGATGGAACCAGTTTGTCGATTATTGATCTGGCAAGCCGCAAGGAACTGTACCGCCTGATCGGGCATAGTGCCTGGGTGACGGCGGCGGTCTTTAGCCCAGACAGCAAGTATCTGGTATCAGGCGATGAAGACGGCGACATCATCGTGTGGGATGTGGCAACGGGTACGCTTTTAAGACACCTGAGCGGGCATACGAGTCGCATTAACAGCCTGACTTACAGCCCCGACGAACAAGAAGTGGTCTCTGGGTCAGATGATAAATCAGCGACGATATGGAATGTGGACAGTGGAGCGGTGGTTTTCAGTTTGCCGGGATTCGGCGCAGCAGTGACGAAAACGATGTTTAACGACAGCGGATCGGCAGCGTTGGCCTTCGCGCTGGATCAGGATACACCCAAAGTAGGTCGTCTGACCGCTGGCGGCAACCCCAACCGCAGTTTCAGCAATCTGGGGCAATATCGAGGATTTAATCCCAAAGGCACGCTGGGTTACATGGGTGGCGATGGCAGCGGCTACCTGACTTTGTGGCGCACCGACCAACTACAACAGGTACGCGAGTTCAAACTCGGCAACGCCAAAGAGGATTACATCCCGCAAGTGGCCTTCAGCCCCAACGGAAAATGGGTGCTGGTGTATGTAGAAAATCGCGCCTACAGTAATCGTGACACTTTCACGGTGAGTGATCGGTTTCTGGAATTGTGGGATATTGCCACAGGCGAAAGTATTTACCGGTTAAACCTGAATGAGCCTGATCCAAATGGCTGGTCGGTTTACAGTCTGGCATTCAGCAGTGACAGCAATCAGGCGCTCATCGGTGGTTTGTTCGGGCGGACAAATACGCTGATGGTGTGGGACATTAACCGGCGTCGGGAACTGCGGCGTTTCACGGGACATAACCATCCGATTACGAAAGTCGTTTTCAGTCCAGATAGTCACTATGCCTTTTCATCAGCGGAAAATAACACGCGGGTATGGGACATCAATGACCGTGAGACCGTCATGTCCGGGCGCGTGGATGTCGCTAACAGCAAAATCAGCACGATTGCTTTGGGGATGGCTCCGCTGAAAAGTAATAGGCTGCCGATTAATCCTGTGCCCGTCGATACCAGCGATCCTAATGGGACGGTTCAATGGCCGGTAGCCTTCGGTTACACGCAGGCGGGTACGATCAATACGTGGAATTTAGCAACCGGCGAAAATGTGATTGTCCCGATTAATGTAGGGTCATCGCCGCTGGCTTTCAGCCCTACCCAAGCCTACGCCATCGTCGCTGGACGTGATGCAACTAACGAATTCAGCGGTTTGCGCTTATGGGACGTGACCAATGCCCAATACGTGTGGGAAGAGATTGTTCGCCAGCGCGTAGAAGCCGTGACCTTCGCGGGCGATGGGCAGCAGGTCGCTTTGGGGGGTTATTTACCTTTCTTTCCAGGCGATGGACAAGCGGCACAAAAGGCTTATTCGCTGATCGTCTGGGATACTGAAAACCGCACTACACTGCAAACCATTTCGATGCCGGATGATCTCAAAACTGTGCCGATTGCATTTGTCGCGCTCAGTTACGACGGTCAATTCGCTGCGACGGTCTCGCGCGTTGATGATGAAACCCAGACTTTGATCCTGTGGGATGTGACTAAAGGAACGGAATACTGGCGCGTGACCGATTTTGCCGCGCCGATTAATGCGATTGCGTTTAACCCCAATGGTCGAACCCTGGCAATCGCGCTGGGTCAGACAGCCAACCGGGTGGACATCTGGGATATTGAATCGGGCGAAGGGGTGTTGACCCTCATCGGGCATACCAACAGCGTCAACACAATGGCCTTCAGCCCGGATGGCGAAACCCTTGTGACCGGGTCGGAAGATCGCTCGATTATCCAATGGGATATGAGCAATGGTCAGGTGCTGCGTCACTTCCCGGAAGTCACATCGGCTGTTGACAGCGTGGCTTTCAGCGCGGACGGACGGTTGGCAGTCTCCGCGTCGGAGAAAGATGGCATTCTCATCTGGCGGATCGAGACGCTGCAAGAAACGATTGACTGGACTTTTGCCAATCGTTATGTGATCGTTTTGTCATGTTTGCAACGGGCACAATATAACGTCCAGCCGTTGTGTCTGGATGGAGTTGTACCTACGGCTACTGCGACGGGGACACTGCCGCCCAGCGCAACACCGACCATTACGCCAACCCCGACGGTTACACCCACTGCGACGGCAACAGCGATTCCGTATGGGTATATCAGTTCGACAAAATCCGTAAATTTCCGCTCTGGGCCAGGGACAGGTTTCCAGACTCTGCGCGGGCTTGTGCCACGCACGACTTTCATCGTATTGGGCGTAGAAGAAGATTGGACACATATCCTACTGGAGGATGACACCGATGGCTGGGTGTCGTCAGGCGTTGTGGTGATGGGAGTGCCCTAAAAGCAGTAATGAGTAACGAGGTATGAGTGATGAGTAAAATACAAAAGTACAGAGTAAAAAATACAATAGGAAGACAAGTTTTTGAGGGGCGTTCAGTTGAACGCCCCTACGTTTTCTAAGGCGGCGAGAAAACATGTTGTCGGGTGTACATTACCCCAGTGAATTGTGAGGATGGTACAATCGCCAGTCTGGTTAGGGGAAAATACATCATGCAAAACTGGCTACCCGCCACCACCAACGACTTCCTGAAATTCACCTGGGAGCAGATTCAACCGTATTTCGATGAACTGGAAGCCCAAGCGCTAACCTCGGCGACGCTCGGCCAATGGATGCTGGATTGGGCGCGCGTCGGGAAGTTATTGGACGAAAGTTACTGGTATCTGTGGGTGCAAACTACGCTGGATACCACCGATGAACAGATCGAAGCGCGTTTCAACCGATTCCTCGGCGATATTCAAGAACCCGCTCATTCCGTCGAGCAGCGACTCAAACAAAAATTACTCGCCTGCGGTTTGAAGCCAGATCGTTACGATGCACCGCTCAAAAACCTGCGTGCAGAAGCTGATTTATTCTGCGAAGCCAATCTGCCGCTGCTGACCGAGGAACATACACTCGGACACGAATATGACCGCACACGCTCGCTGCAAACTGTCCAATGGAATGGGCAGGAAACCACGTTAGTACAACTGGGGTTGGAGATGTACAACGGGGATCGGACAAAACGGGAGCAAGCGTGGCGGCTGTGGATGGGGCGCACCCTACAAGACCGTGCAAAACTGAATGACGTTTGGAAAGACTTAATGCATCTGCGTCAGAACATCGCGCGCAATGCGAATTTGCCGGATTATCGGGCATTCCGGTGGGGGCAAATGCTGCGGTTGGATTACACACCGCAGGACTGCGAGACATTTCACCAATCGGTGGAAGATGTGGTGGTTCCGGCAGTGGAACGGGTGCTGGAACGACGGCGAAAACTGCTGGGTGTGGACAGCGTGCGCCCCTGGGATGTTGAAGTCAACCCACCGGGGACACCCGCGCTGCATCCTTTCCAGAACATTGCGGAACTCGAAGAAAAAACCGAGACCGTTTTGCAATGCCTTGATCCACAATTGGCCGAATACTTCCAGATCATGCGGCGCGAAAACTTGCTCGATCTGGATAACCGCAAAGGCAAAATGCCGAGTTCATACTGCGCGACCTATCCGGTGCAGGCACGGCCATTTTTGTTCATGAACGTGGTTGGGACGCATGAAGACGTGGTGACGCTGTTCCACGAGTTGGGCCACGCCTTCCATGCTTTCGAAAATACCCATCTGCCGTATCATGACCAACTTCGCATCGGCACAGAATTCCATGAAGTGGCGGCAATCACGATGGAACTGTTGGCCGCGCCGTATCTGGAAGCGGGTGGATTTTATACGGTGACGGAAGCCGCCCGCGCGCGTGTGGTTCACCTGGAATCCATGCTGCGTTGGTGGCCGTATATCGCGGTAGTCGATGCGTTCCAGCATTGGGCCTATACCCACGCAGACGCGGCTTGTGATCCAGCCAACTGTGACGCAGCCTGGGCCGATTTGTGGGCACGGTTTATGCGCGGTGAAGATTGGAGCGGTTTTGAAGATGCCATGATGACGGGTTGGCAGCGCAAACTACACATTTTCCGCAATCCGTTTTATTACATCGACTATGGGCTGGCGCAGTTGGGCGCGGTACAAATCTGGGCGCGGGCGCTGAACGATCTGCCGGACGCCATTGCCCGTTACAAACATGCGCTGTCTTTGGGCGGGACGGTCTCACTGCCGAAGTTGTATGAAGCGGCTGGCGCGAAGCTGGCGTTTGATGCCGAGACCTTCGCCGGAGTGGTGGATTTGATGGAGCGAACCATCATCGAGTTAGATCCCAATATATAAATTTCCAGTCTGTGGTATATTTCACGCGCGATTTTCACTATGCGGGGAGATACCTTGAATAGTTACGTCACGCTGGTTACGAACGACGATTATGTGCTGGGCGCACGGGCGCTGGCTCGTTCGCTGTCGATGGTCGGGTCAAAATGGCCGCTGACCGTGCTCACAGTGGCTGACCTGGATGGATTGGACGATTTGGCAGCGCTGGGCTGCGGAATCCAGTTGGTTGATGCGCCTTCAGTATCAGATGAATTTAAGAACCGCCATTCCCGGCAAAATCAACACGCGCAGGCTCCCTTCACCAAAGGCAACAAACCGCAGTTCCACAATCCACTGCATAATTTCGCCAAGCTGCGGCTGTGGGAATTGGTGCAGTATGAAAAAGTGGTATTTCTGGATGCCGACACACTGGTTATCCAGAATATTGACCGCTTATTTGAGTATCCCGAATTCGCCGCCGCGCCCAATCTATACGAATCGCTGGCCGATTTTCACCGCCTGAACAGCGGGGTTTTCGCCGCTAAACCCAGCCGCCAGACTTACGAAACAATGCTCGAACGACTCGATCAACCCGATGTCTTCTGGCGGCGCACCGATCAAACTTTCCTCGAAACTTTTTTCCCGAATTGGCACGGACTACCCTATATTTACAACACACTGCAATATGTATGGTTCAACCTGCCCCAACTGTGGATGTGGGAAGCCGTCCGCGTGATCCATTATCAGTATGAAAAACCCTGGGAGGAAACTCATCCCAAGCGCGATTTGCTCAAGCCGCTGATTGACGTGTGGCAAAGTGTGCTAGACAACGGACAGATGCCCGAAAACTTGCCGCAAGCGCCTGCTCATGGCGATTGAGTCTGCATCGGCACGGCGGATGCTGATCCTGGATTTTGACGGCGTATTGGTGGACACCGAACCTATCCATTTTGAAAGTTGGAACCGGGCGTTTGAAGAATTGGTCAACATCCGTGTGGAAGGTGATTATCGCCAGTTAGTCGGCCTGACACTCGATGAAATTTATAAACATTGGGCGGGGAGGCTTGAACTCAATACCGATTTGAAAACTCAACTTCTCGTCCGAAAAACTGAATTATTTTTCACATTGGGCGCGGGACAGCTTAAACCGATGCCGGGGAGCATCGACCTGCTGCGCGAAGCTCATGCGCGCGGTTGGTATACGGCGGTGGCCTCACGCTCCAAACGGCTGCGTTTATTGCGAACGCTCGATCTGGTGCAGATGCCCGCGCTGTTCGATGTGGTTTTGGGGACTGAAGATGGGGTTGATTTGCAGACAGATCGCAAAAATCATGCCCGCGCCGGAAAAGTATTTGGGATTGAGGCCGCAAATTGCGTCGTGGTTGAGGACAGCGTGTCCGGCGTTGTCGATGCTGTCGCCTGCGGAATCGGGCGTGTGATTGGGTTCGCCCGCGCGCTGGATCGGGATGCATTACTGGCAGCCGGGGCGCATGAAGTTGTTGAGCAGTTGAGCGATGTGCAGTTAACCCCTCCCCCCAACCCCCTCCCCGAATTCAAGGAGGGGGAGTCAGAAAACACAGAAAAAGGTGCTTCTGTTAATGGATGATATTGTTGCCGTAACCGGCGCTACCGGCTATGTTGGGCGGTTTGTCGTAGCGGAACTCCTGCGACAGGGCATGAAAGTGCGGGCGCTGGCTCGTCCAGAATCGGATCGCGGCGGATTCGACGGTTCGACAGAATGGATTGACGGCAGTTTGCGTTCCGACGAGGCTTTATCGCGACTCGTAAAGGATGCCGGAGCGGTTGCACATCTGGCGTATGAGCATGTGCCGGGGCGTTACCGGGGCGGCGAAGGTGATAATCTGGCGGGCTGGCTGGACGCCAACGTGAATGGATCGCTGCGATTGCTGACAGCAGCACGCGAGGCCAGAGTCGAAAAGTTCATTTTTTTATCGAGCCGCGCGGTCTTTTCGCGCACAGAACCGGGACACGATTTAGATGAATCGCACCCGATTTCGCCCGATACCCATTATGGTGCATATAAGGCCGCCGTCGAGTCTTTTTTGCACAGCTTCGCCCAGGTCGAAAAAATGCAAACCTGTTCGGTGCGGGCGACAGGTGTATATGGCGTGACATGGCCGGTAGAACGCTCCAAATGGTGGGGATTGGTGAACTCAGTGGTGTGCGGCGAACCGATCACGTCTAATGGCGGCGGAACTGAAGTTTATGGTGGTGATGTCGCTAGAGTCATTTCTACACTGCTCAAACAACCGGTCATGAGTGTGGATACGGTTCACCTCAGCGATTTATATGTTAGCCATCGCGAGGTTGTACGGCGGGCGCGTGAGATCAGCGGAATCCCTGGCGACCTACCACCGGAACCCTCAAAACCACCGGAAAATGTAATGGTCTCGCGCAACCTGTCGCAATTGGGAATTACCTTGAGCGGCCTTCCGGTGGTTGAAACTACCGTTGCCGAACTCGTCCGCTTGGCACAGGCGAAAATGAGCATATAAGGGGAATAACTTGAAAACAAGCCTTTTCTGTTTTTCAGCACTATGTTTATTACTAGTGACCCTTAGTTTGCCCAATAAAACAACCGGCGACGCCCCAAATGCGCCATACATCTACTATTATTCTCCATCAAAACAGGCATTTATTGTCGAACGTGCTGATGGTCAAGACAGCCGTGTGTTAGCATCCTATCATTTGCCTGAATCAGCCGTTATTGAAGGGCCTGGTTGGTCAAAATCTGGAGTTTGGTTTGCCTGGATAAGTGGGGCTTACCTTGTTGGCACAAGCATAGATACTGAAAACGTAGTTGTCGTTGATAAGAACGGTGAAAAACTAAATCAGATTTTCCCCAAAGAAGTGCATATTCAAGCAATAGCCTGGTCTCCGACAGACGACCTTCTGATGATAAGTTACTCTATATCAGGAGAATATGCATTGGAACAAGTAATTGTCTATGATCCTAACAAGAATAGTATTGTTGCAAGCATCAACGCGGGAGTTGTAGAGCCTAAGCCGACTGCGGATGGCGCTTACTTTCAAAGAATTGTGTGGTCGCCTGATGGACGCAGACTCGCGCTGCAATATTGGGATAAGGTCGTCATATTTGAACTCACGGGTCAATACCACATTCTCGATGCAACGCCAGATAACAGAGATAGTTGTAACGATTCTGATTTTGGAGCCTTACCACACTGGTTTAAAGATGGGCGGATTGCATACCTACTGTCTAAAAACAGTGCTTTGGTTATTGATGACCTTAGCCATTTAAAGGCATTCTCCATCGCATTAACTGATCTGTCGGGAGCTATAGTATCAACAGATTGGTCTCCTGATGAAAATTATGCACTCATTTACGTAGAAAACACTGCCAGCAGAACTCTAAAGCACGAACTTTGGCTTCTATCTATTCCTGACCAAACAATTGAGCGTTTATCGTCTGATGTGCAATTCGTTAACGTCTGTAATATTCCTTTTGACAAAACCGCTTGGAATTCCGCTGAACAAGCGTGGTTCATTGATGATAGTGGCGCACTCTGGTTGGTAAATGCATCTCCAATTCAGTTTTCAAAAGTTGAACAACTATCCGAAGGAGCAGTATCTTTTTTAACGCCGATTGAATGGTCTGATAGTCGCGAAGTCAGGTTTGTCTGGAGCAACACGGAAAATTATTCCACCCAAATATATGCTTATGATCCGCAAACGGATACGATAAATGTCCTTGCACCTCCTGAAAATAATTCATCGACTCAAATCACTTTTTTTCTGCCATTAACCCCGGACAGCCTTATTTATGTCGATACTGGCACAGCCATTGTTATCGAGAAAAATAGAGCACAGTATACGAATATCATATTCCAACCACCCGCAGGTTTCGGGCCGGTCACTATCGGAAAAATAGAGAAAGATACATCGGGGAAGTATCTATTTTTGCTCGATGGCACTTCCTACGTTTCCAATCTTATCAACGTGGCAAGTTCAAATGGGGAAATGCAAAGGCAGATTTCCGATTGCCCATCTATTGATTCAGACTCGTGCTTTGGTTGGCTACAATCAACCGATTTTTGACTCAGTAACTAATGAGGAGAATTATTCAAGTCACGAAATTATTAAGAGAACTTCATAGGGGCGCAACTTCCCTCGTTTTGCATGGTTATGCCTAATGTATAAACCTGAAAAAGGAGAGAATTGGTATGCGTATTCTAATTTTGGGTGGCGATGGATATTTAGGTTGGCCTCAGGCACTTTATTTGTCCAAACAAGGCCATGAGGTCGCCATATTTGATAATTTAGCGCGTCGCCAGTTTGACCTGAAATATGGTTTTGACAGCCTCGTGCCGCTTCAGTCGTATCACCGCCGTGTGGAACGTTGGGAAGAACTCACTGGCAAGCAAATCGTGAAGTATCATGGCGATACCACCGATTACGAAGCCCTGTCACGCGCCTTCCAGGAATTCCAGCCGGAATCGCTGGTGCATTTCGGCGAACAACGCGCAGCACCCTATTCGATGATTGACCGCGAACACGCCGTTTTTACACAATATACGAACGTGATCGGCACGCTGAATGTGCTGTACGCGCTCAAGGATTTTGCGCCGGATTGCCATCTGGTCAAGCTGGGGACGATGGGCGAATATGGCACGCCGAATATCGACATCGAAGAAGGTTTTATCGAAATTACCCACAAAGGTCGTACCGATACGCTGCCCTTCCCTAAGCAGCCGGGATCGTTCTATCATCTGAGCAAAGTCCACGACTCGCACAACATCCAGTTCTGCTGTCGCATCTGGGGACTGCGCTCAACCGATCTGAATCAGGGCGTGGTCTACGGCGCTGGAACCTACGAAACTGAAATTGACCCCCAACTCGCGACCCGCTTCGACTACGATCAAATTTATGGAACCGCCCTCAACCGCTTCTGCGTGCAAGCAGCGTTTGGGCATCCCTTGACAGTATATGGCAGCGGCGGTCAGACGCGCGGTTACATCAACATCAAGGACACCGTGCGCTGCATCGAACTCGCGGTTCATTCTGTGCCGGATGCCGGGGAATTCCGCGTCTACAATCAGATCACCGAATCGTTCTCGATCAACCAATTGGCGGAACAGGTACAGCGCGTGGGCGGGCGTATGGGTTTGAACGTCACCATCGACAATGTGCCCAACCCGCGTGTGGAAAAAGAAGACCACTATTACAACGCCGTCCACACCAAGCTGCTCGACCTGGGGTTGAAGCCGCATTTGCTGGACGACGATGAAATCGAGCGCATGATCGGCGTGACTGTCGCCAATCGGGATCGCATTGACCCGCGTTTGATCCTGCCGACGGTGAAATGGCGCGAAGCCAGCAACGTCGTCAACAAGCAGCAGGAATCACACCCGGAACCCGCGCTGAATTAGGTTCAGAACATTTTTCAGGGGACGCGGCGGCGCTGCGTCCCTACAATGCCGTTTGATTTACGCGGATTCAGTCTTGGGCGCGGGGAAAAATCCCTCGCTGTCCTGTATCCGACTGGCAACAATGTGCAGGCATAGGATTGTGACGGTGATAAAGATTCCGGGGATAAACACCAGATATTGTGCGCGTCCCACAAATGCTTGCGACAACAAACTTCCCCACGTAGCATCTGGAGGCTGCACACCAAAGCCCAGGAAACTCAGGCTGGATTCGACCCCGATGAGGACGGCCATGTTGAACGTCAGAACATAAATCAGCATCAGCAGCCAGCTTAGAATTGATTGTTTATCGCTACGAATACTTGCGATCAGTTTGGCTCGGATAGTTAGTGCAACATTTCCCCAGACGACTAAACCTAAAACCACCGGCAGATTAGTTTTGTCCAGCGGGATGAAGCCCGTGAGCAAAAACAACAAGCCTAAGGTCGGCAGCAAATTGAGGCCAATAATCACCGAGTTAATTGAGGGTGGGGCATAAGGTAGGAATGTCAACAAAAGTGAGCCAATTCGAGT
>JBDTNB010000104.1:0-24507 GCA_039933955.1 Chloroflexota bacterium | reverse complement strand
CAACCTGCGCGTAAGAGCGTTTTTCATTTCGTATTTTCTCAGTCAGGAGTGAATCATATGCCTGAACCAACCAAACACATTTGCCGCGTGGGAACAGCGCGGATCGATTATCGAGGTCATGTCGGACAGCGTGTGCTGAATACAACCGTCAAAAGCGGCACAGGGTTAGGCGCGGTCTTTGCACCGACGTGGAAGATGGTCATGGCATCCAAACAAACACGATTTCGTGGCAGTCGTATGTTGAGCAGTACACGGCGTTGATGCGGCAGCGGTATCAGGCGAATCCGTCCGCATTTCTGGAAGCACTGCAAAGGGATGAACTCATCGTGTGCTGCTACTGCAAGGACACGCACGCGACAACCAAACACTATCACCGCTACATTCTGGTTGAAATTCTGAAGAAGATTGCTGTGCATCACGGCATCGGCTTCGAGGCTATCGGGGAAGTATACAGCAGCCGGTGATGAACCGGCTCTTTTTTCGCCTTATCACATTACGATTTGAATTACAGGGAGGTTGTGATGAACCCAATCATCATCCATACCGACGGAAGCTGTGAGACCCAAACTCGTCTCGGCGGCTGGGCGGCAGGCTCCAGGAGATAACCAGGAGGAGGATAGTGATTAGATTCACGGTAGTGGCTTATCCCATCTAGCCCAACGTATCTGTGAATCGCTCTAGTCCTTTGATAGAGGTCACCGCGCGGGTGAGTTGATCAAAACGCTGAACCGCGACGAGCTGCTGCTGAATGAGATAGACAAAGGCTTCCGCTTCCTGCTCCTGGTGATCGTCCTGATTGCGAGAGGAATTCATGAAGCCCACATCACGTGCGAGATGAAAAATATCTGCATCGGATGGCAAGACCTCAGTAATCCTCATATGCTCATGTTTCAGGAGCATGTGGGCGATTTCGTGTAGCACAATGTGAATTTGGTGGACGGGGTGCGTATAACGGGTATAAAAAATATAATCTGCTGTTTCAGCAGGTATCCATACTCCAGTTACATCGGGACGAAAATCATATGGCACACACACGATAGAACGTGCTCGCTGCGCTTCCAGATGATGGACAAAATTCTCTATCTCAAACTGTCGAAAATTATATCGCAAGCTCTCCACGACCGACCGCACATACTGCCAATGCATAATAGAATTTGCCCCTCAATGATGTAGCAGCTAATGATTGGAAGGCAGTATAACAAACCGCATAACAACCAAAATGGGATATTAGTCCGATAATTTCCCTTACCATGTATCGATTCCACTTTGTTTCCGTTATGTCCTATTTTGCCTGCTGAAATGACATCTTTTGACCGTATGGGATGTCCCTTGTAGGACATTTCCATCTCAGAATATTCGATACTCTTGAAACATTGGACAACCACAGAATTTATTGAACGAAGCGGTTTCCTAGACTGAACATTTCAAGAAAAGTTATAGGGTGAGCTAGGTAAAGTTTGCCACAAAGGAGAAATTCTTGTGCCTGTTAAGTCATCCAAACCACATAGGCCCGAAGACATGCTCATCCGCGTTATTCGTGTAGCAGAAATCCTTGCAAAGAGCGATTATGCCACTGCTCAGTCATCCAATCGCACGAAATCAACTGACTTAGGCTTCGATAAGTATCGGGTTATAAAAACACCGTAAACGTAACTTGGCGTAAGCTCAGGAAAAATGAAGTTGAGGTTACATGAGTCGCAGGAACACTAAACGATTACCGCCAAAGCCGGGTTGGGCAATATAGTTGCATACCAGCAGCCAGGAAGCACAGAACCCGGAAAATTCTCAGCGCCGCCAACGTCATGCGATTGAACGGGCCTTGCTAGATCCTTCAGAACTTCCTTTGGTCGCGGAATATGTCGATACAATGAGTGGGCACACCCCTAACCATGATGGATATCAACGGCTTTTGGAAGATGCTCGCGCAGGAAGGTTCTCTCATGTTTCTGTGGAAAATGCTGAACGCTTTGGTCGTAACGATACAGAAGCGCTGACAACCATTGATGAACTACACAATCTGGGTGTAGCAATCCGATTTGCAGACTATCCTGATCTGGATCCTATTGATCCTGATGATCACATTTATGGTTAGTCTCTCATTTACGCTCGCAAGGCGAGAGTCGATTAAGTTGGGACAAAGAGTTACTGGCGGGCTGCATACCAAAATGCGTACAGGTGGATTCGTAGGCCTCGCTCCGGATGGCTATGTCAATGTTGAACAACGTGTCGATCAACCATCGCAAACGAATAACGGTCGATATACTCGATGGATTGAGCCTGACCCAGAACAGTTCAAGTTATGGAGGCTCGCTTGGGACTTGTTGCTCACTGATCGTTACACTTTAGAGCAAATCTGCGAAGAGCTACATGAGCAGGGTTACAAGTATCGGAGTGGCCGCCCCTTTGTCATGATCAAAAATGGACGACGTGTCCCTGCTATCAATACACTTTCTAAGCGATTTCATAATTGGTTCTATGCTGGTTGGGTTGTTAGCCCCAAGGCAAGTATCCCGCCAAAAACGATTCGAGGTAATTGGAAACCAGTAGTCACAACAGAGGAATTAGAACGTGGTCTCGAAATTCTCGCTGAACGGAGTGAAAAGACTGTACGGCAGAGACGACATGAAAATCTATTAAGTAACCTCATCTTTTTGGAATATCCCGATGATAGACGGATCGTTCGGATGACCTGCTCGACCTCCAATCCGAGTCGTCCCGGCGGCGGTACTTCCCACTATCGAATTATCCGTACTGACATCAACCTACAGTGCTGTGAAGTCGATGCTCAAATTGCAGATTACTTAATGCTTATTCAGGTTGACCCGGGAATTATCCCACTTATGCGCGAGTGTTATACACAAGAGGTTGCAGAGAAACTGGGACATAATCAGCCTCATGAACGGACTCGGATTGAAACAGCCTTAAAATCAGTGGATGAAGAAGTAGCGAGAGCCGCTCGATTATTCGCTGTGGGAAAAATCTCTGAAGCCATTTGGGATAATCTTTGGGCTGAGTGGCAGGATCGTCGCCGTATGTTGCGAGAGAGTCTAGAGGGTACTGCACAGCAATCCGAATATCATATTGCTCATCTAGATGATGCGCTGCATGTAATCTCAAGAATCGGTGTATTATTTAAGAGACTTGACGCAAGCAGTCAGAAGGAACTGCTGCGCGAGATTGTCGAGAGGGTCGTTGTCGATCCGAGCGGCAAGGTTATTCGAGTGGAACTTCTCCCGCCATTCTCCTATTTGCATCAGTTATCTGATCGAATGGGTGGCGGACGTAGTAACAATAGGGCGAGAAAAACAAAAACCAGCATAAATACTGGTTTTTGTTCGAATAAACTCTCATTAGGTGGACCTGAAGAGATTCGAACTCATGACCTCTACAGTGCGATTGTAGCGCTCTCCCAGCTGAGCTACAGGCCCTTATTTGGAGTGATGCGATTGTAATCTCTGCCCTCGTGCGTGTCAAGATAAAATGTTGGGCGCGTTGCAATCCAATCTTAGTTCCGCTACAATAAACGTATCAATCTTTTGAGGCGTAGGCCGTGTTGAAATCACACAATCACAATCATCATCCAATGGAATATGTGAGTTAACCAACGCCGCCAGGAATGTTTTGGAGAGCGCAGACGTTGGTCTGCGCTTTTTTATTTGCTTTTTTGGAGTGAGGGAAACGACGAGATGACCGAAGTCAAAATTAAACCCCGCCTGCCCAAAGGGATGCGTGACTTTTTGCCGGGGGAGATGCTCAAGCGCGATTATGTGTTCGGCGTGGTGCGCGAAGTGTTTCATTTATACGGTTTCGAGCCGCTGCAAACCCCCGTACTGGAACTCAAAGAAACTTTGATGGGCAAGTATGGCGAAGATGCCGAAAAGCTGATTTATCACGCGCAGCACCCCGGCGGCAAGGAAGAAGTCGCCCTGCGTTATGACTTGACGGTTCCGTTGGCGCGTGTGGTGGCTTTATACGAAAACGAAATTGCGCTGCCCTTCAAGCGCTATCAACTTTCCCCTGTATGGCGCGCGGAACGTCCACAGCGCGGACGCTACCGCGAATTTTATCAATGTGATGCCGATATTGTGGGTGTCGCCGGAATGAACGCCGACGCCGAAATCTTGTCGCTGATTGTGACGGCGCTGCGGCGGCTGGGCTTCGGTCAGTTCAACGTGAAAATTAATAACCGTAAATTGCTGACCGGGATGGGGCAGTATTCGGGCGTGCCGGACGCGCAGTTGGGTGATCTGTACCGCAGTGTGGATAAGTTCGACAAAATCGGCGCGGACGGCGTGAAAGCTGAGTTGATCGAGCGCGGGCTGCCCGCCGATTCGGTGGCGCGCATGATGGATTTAATCCAGGCCAAGCAGCCGGGAATTGCCAATCTCGATTATCTGGATGAAGTGTTAGGCAAAATTCCCGCCGCCGCTGAGGGCATCCGCGAACTGCGCGATTTAGCCGGTTATTTGGATGACAGCGGTGTGCCATCGGAATTTTATGACTTTGATTTTACGATGGTGCGCGGACTGGGTTATTACACCGGCCCGATTTTTGAGACCATCATCACCGAACCGAATCTGGGCAGCGTGACCGGCGGCGGACGCTATGACGATTTGATCGGCCTGTTCCGCAAGCAGACTTTGCCGACGGTGGGTACATCGCTGGGCATCGAACGCATTATCGACTTGATGGATATGCTGAATTTGTATCCGGCACACATTGGCGGAACGGTCATACAGGTATTGGTGACCGTGTTCAATGCCGAGACGCGGACAGCCTCGACCAAACTGGCGGCGAAATTGCGCCAGCAGGGCATCAATACCGAGCTTTATCTGGAAGATAAGGGGTTAGGCAAACAATACCAGCTTGCCGACAAAAAGCACATCCCGCTGGTTGCGACGTTGGGGCCGGATGAAGTTGCCCAGGGTGTCGTTAAACTCAAGCGCTTGGCGGATAGCAGCGAAGTAACCGTCGGTCAGGATGAACTCGCCGCGAAAATTCAGGAATTGTTAGCCTAAATCACTCCAAAAAGGACTGAGCAATGCTGCAAATTATCGCGATGGGTGGGGGTGGTTTTTCGATGGAACCGGATAACCTCGCCCTGGATCGTTATGTGATCGAACAAAGCGGAGTCGCGCGTCCCAAAGTGTGTTTTTTGCCACAGGCCAGCGGCGAAGGGCGCGATTATATCCTGAATTTTTATAAGGCATTTGAATCGCTGGACTGCCGCCCGTCCTGGTTGTCGTTATTTCAGCCCCAGACCGCCGACATCGAAGGCTTTTTGATGGAGCAGGATGTGATTTATGTGGGCGGCGGCAATACCAAGTCGATGATTGCCCTGTGGCGCGAATGGAAACTCGACTCGATTTTGCATCAAGCGGGCGAAAAGGGGACGGTTTTGGCAGGCATCAGCGCCGGGATGAACTGCTGGTTTGAATATGCCCTCAGCGATTCGATCCCTGGTCAATGGATTTGGCTGCCCTGCCTCGGCTATTTGTCCGGCAGTTGTTCGCCGCATTATGATGGTGAACCCGGACGCCGCCCCGCTTTTGAACGCATGATCGGCGCGGGCGAAATCCCGCCGGGGATTGCTCTTGATGATGGTGCGGCGGGTCATTATGTGGACGGCGTTCTGAAGCAGGTCGTCAGTTCGCGTCCCAATGCCAAAGGCTATCGAATCGAGAAGGCGGAAGCTGGCGCGCAGGAAACAGTTTTGGAGACGCGCTATCTGCTGGGGTAAGCCGAAATTGTAAAAGGCGGGTTATCATACCCGCCTCCTCAAACCCGCAATTGACCAGTAAATGCTGTTCCCCGCCTCTCCCAGTAAACCGCTTTCCCTTATGATTATAGGTTTGAAGGCTTAATCAAGTGTGCGATTCATCGTCGTAATCGTCATCAACCCAATTGGGTGCGTCGGCGGTTCCGGTGGGATCACTCACGTAATCATCCTCGCCGCGCAGCTTCCAATTTTCGCGAATATTAGCCTCAATTGGCTCGGTATCTTCTTCGTCGCCGATGGCTTCTAGCCAATCCGGTTTACGGCGTAATTTCGACTCGTCCAGGATGCGATTGGCTTCTTGATTCCATTCATCATGCATCTCAAAATCTTTTTTTACTGAGCGCGAATGGGGATCATTCTCGGAAAGGAAGCGTGGTTCTTTGTGTGCGATCATGATTGACCTCCTGTGGTTAGTCCTTGTGAACGTGCCGGTTTTCGCGCCGGGTCGGAACCAGTTCATCTTTTTCGCCCGTCACGGGTTGATAATCATCTGATTTGTATTCGTCGGCTGGAAGTTCACCTTCGGCGAGTTTGTCGGCTTCGATATCTTCCAGAATTTCGCGTTGGTGTTCTTCTGCCAGTTCCTTTTGCAATTTCGGGTCTTGTGGAATGTTCATCATGAGCATCCTCCTTAATTTGCTAATGCCGCTTCACCTTAGGCTATGGGGATTAGAACCACATCAGACAGGGTACAAGAAACGTGTAAGAAAGACTTCGTTCGTAAGCCATAGCAACGGGCGGTACAATGGGCGGCATCATCTGGGGTCGTATCAACACGAATGGATTGATGTAAATGGCGCAAAAAGTGAATTTATTTCCCCGTTCCAGCGGCATTCTTTTGCATCCAACGTCGCTGCCGGGGCGTTATGGTATCGGTGATCTGGGCGATTGGGCGTATCGCTTCGTGGACTGGCTCGAATCGGCGGGGCAAAGTGTGTGGCAGGTGCTGCCACTCGGCCCGACCAGCTACGGTGACTCGCCGTATCAATGTTTATCGGCCTTCGCCGGGAATCCCAACCTCATCAGCCTGGACATGTTGGTCGAGGCCGGTTGGCTTGTAGCTGACGAGATTGCCGACGTGCCCGATTTCCCCGTGCATCTGGTCGATTTTGGCGAGGTCATTACTTATCACCATCTGGTGTTGTCGCTGGCCTATAAGCGTTTTGAAAGCGAGGCCACGCCAGAGCAGCGCATGGAGTTTAATACCTGGTGCGGGCAAAATGCCTATTGGCTGGAAGATTTCGCGCTGTTCATCGCGCTCAAAGATCACAATGGCGGTAAACCCTGGGTGGAGTGGGCGGAAGGCGAAGCACTCCGCAACCCCGATGTGCTGGATGCGGCGCGTGTCACCCATGCCCAAAAAATCGCTGAGCAGCGTTTTCGCCAGTGGGTTTTTCATGAGCAGTGGTATGCGCTCAAAGGATATGCGAATGAAAAAGGCATCCGTCTCGTAGGCGACATTCCAATCTTCGTCGCTCATGACAGCGCCGATGTCTGGGCCAACCGCAACGGTTTTTATCTCGATGAAATAGGGCATCCGACAGTAATTGCGGGTGTGCCGCCGGATTATTTCAGCCCCACCGGGCAGCGCTGGGGTAATCCGTTGTATCGCTGGAACAAAATGGCGGAAGATAATTTTAGCTGGTGGATCAGCCGCATCCGTGCCTCACTCGCGCTGGTGGATATGGTGCGAATCGACCATTTTCGCGGCTTTGAGGCTTATTGGGAAGTGCCTGCCAGCGAAGTCACCGCCGTCAAAGGCCGTTGGGTTCCGGGGCCGGGGATGGATTTCTTTGAGGTGGTGCAGAATCAATTGGGTAATCTGCCAATTATCGCTGAAGACCTGGGACTTATCACACCGGGCGTCATCGCGCTGCGCGATGGCCTGGGGCTGCCAGGGATGAAAATTTTACAATTCGCGTTTGGTGGCTCTGGCGGCGAAAATTCGTTTTTACCGCACAACCATGTCCCTAACTGCGTTGTCTATACCGGTACACACGACAACAATACCACCGTTGGTTGGTGGCAAAGTGGCGAGGCGACACCGGACATCCGCGATTATTTGCAGGAATACATCGGCCATGCGGTCAAGGACGCCAATTGGGAATTGATTCGTGTGGGGATGGCATCGGTGGCGCACACTTTCATCACGCCAATGCAGGATGTATGGGGATTCGGCATAGATACCCGTATGAATACACCGGGGCGCGAATCGGGCAATTGGGGTTGGCGCTTCACGGCGGACTGGCTGGGACATCCGGCGCGGGAACGGTTAGCGCATATGACCAGCATTTTCGGACGCTGGCCGTCAGATGAGGAAGCCTAAATTTGAACCACCGAGACGCCGAGAACACGAAGAAAAATTATAGGATGAGGGCTATTTAAACTTGCTTTATCCGCTTATGCTTACACCAGACGAAGACGGCGGTTACGGTGTAGAGGTGATTGACTTACCCGGATGTGTCACGTTTGCCGATCATTGGGATGATATTCCAGGGCAAGTACGGGAGGCCATTACTTCCTGGATTGGGAGTGCTTTGAAGCATGGTGATCCTGTGCCCGAACCTTCAACGGTTGTCGGTTAAAGCAATAATTCCACAGAAACGTATATTTTGAGGTGCAAAATGGTCGCACAGCGCGATATGAAACCCATTACTTTGTCGGCTGTTGTCGGAGAAGATCGACGCCTCATTATTGATCTTCCATCGGATACGCCGGTTGGGCAAGTCGAGTTGGTCATCCGTCCGGCAATGGCAATGCCGCCATCGAGCGCCAATATGACGCGCGAAGAAGCCCGTGCTATATTGCTGGCAGCAGGTTCTCTGGTGACGACCATCCATGCGCCCGAAGGCACTGTTCCTCTGACCCCAGAACAAATCCTTGAGATCAGAAAATTGCCACCCGGAGCACGTTCTTCTGATGAACTGGTTGATGAAGATCGAGGGTTATATTGACCGCGCATTTTGTCGATACAAGTTCGCTTGCCAAAAGGTCTGTTCCGGAAAATGACCTTTATCAGCAGCGACAAGAATCTGCTTGCCGCTGCTGTCGCCGAAGGATTTACGACTGACGATCCAACATACATCCCTGAGAGTCTTACTTCGCTGCTTCCAGCGTATCGCAGCGGGCATCTTTCAACACCGTACCGATTTTGATGTTAAAGGCTTGCTCTGGCTTAGTCTCGTTCCATTCATCGGTTGGCACAGCACATTCGAAGGGTTTGCCGTCAGCGCCATTGAAAATCAGATAATAGGTTTCGTTGCGGTTGGCCTCGCGCTCACAGCCCAGGCAGCTCCCCGTGCTGATATTTTCTAGCGGCCAGCTTACCGCGAGGGTTTTGTCCCCCTTTGACGTGAGCGAACGGGAATATGCCCAGGTGTTGACCACATAGGTACACATATAGCCGTAGTCGTCTACCTGCTTGTAATTGGGTGAACACTGCTGCTCTTCGCGGAATGTGCCGTCGCCCTGGTCAACCTGCTTCCGTTCGCAGGTCTGCCCATCCGCTTCGGAATGAGAGCCAACTTTCTCGTAATTGCGGTTGATGCTGTAGGCAGCGGGTGGCACACTGTCGCAGTTGGTTTTGCCGGGGATCGCTTGCAGCGATTCGATCCGGAGTTCCCGCTCCCAGCGGAAGCCGCTGACGGCAACCGTCGTCGTTTTGGTAGACGTGGCAACGAATATAATGCCGCCGATAACCACGACGGCGATCACGCCCAGAATAATCCACAGCTTGTTAATGCCACCGGATTTGGGTTTCGGGGCGGTCTGTGCCTGCGGTTTTTGCGCCGCATTTTGGCGTTCCTTCAGGTTTTCGGTGGCGAATTCCTGACCTTCGCCCGTCTTGCGTTCAGCGACAGTTTTGGCGGCTGCTGCTTTATCGAGCGGTGTGCCGCAGTTGCCGCAGAATTCCGCCGTTGCTGCGCTCAGGCTTTTGCAGGACGGGCAGACTTTATCCGCGCCAACATAAATCTGATCCTGCACGGCAACTTTTTCCGAGTCCGCCGGGAAATAGCGCCAGGATGGGTCTTGCTGGCCGCCGCAGTTGGGGCAAAAGCGATGGGTTTTGCCCAGGAGTTTTTTTGTGCCGCAGAACTTACAGTCCCACAGCATCTCATAAACCTTACCATCGCTGCCTACTTTTACATCGTCGGCCATGCAGTCCCCCCATATTGGTGTTCAAAATCCTGTACTATACTTATTCTAATACAGGCCGCCGAATCGCATCATGAGACTTTTGGCGAAAGTTCCGACAGCCTATAACACCCACCAACCCGGTTCGCGTTCATTTTCCTCGCGGTGCGTCTTGAAGTGCGCTTCCATCACGCTCGCGCGCGACAAATAGCCCACCACTTTGCTGGGTTCGTCTGGGTCAACCACCGGCAGTCGCCCAATTTCGTTCTGGAGCATCTGCGCCAGTGCATCGCGCACGGTATCGTCTGAGTAGGCGACCACCACATCATCGTTACCGGCTTCGAGGACTGTCCAATCCGTGTGTCCACCATTCAGTGCCGCCAGCAAATCGCCGCGCGTGACGATTCCCTTGAGTGCATCGGACTCATCGACAATGAGTAGAGCCTGGTGGCGCGTCAGGCGCGCATCATGCTGGTTGATTTTCTCAATCAGATTGCGCACTAACATGGTTTGCGGCACAGTCACAGCGTCTTTGACCATCACCGATTCGACAGTCACCATGTCCAGCATGTCAGCCTGATATTCGTGTTGGACGCGGACGCCCTGACGCCGAAGCTGCTCGGTCAAAATACTGGTTTGCGTCAAACGATTGACGACCATATCGGCCACCGCACAGGCGAACATCACCGGCAAAATCGACTGATAATTTTGCGTCATCTCGAAGGCGAACAGGATCGAGGCAAAGGTCGCGCGGGTTGCGCTGCCAAATACGGCAGCCATCCCCACCAGCGCGAATGCGGTTGGCGCGGCATCCATACCGGGGACGAGCTGCTTCACAACCAGCCCGAATATACCACCCAGTGCCGCGCCGATCATGAACACCGGAGCCAGCACGCCGCCGGACGTGCCAGAACCGAGCGCGACTAACCACACAGCAGATTTCGCCAACAGCAGCACCACCAGAAATCCGAGTAAATATTTCCCGGCCAGGACTGCTTCAATTACACCATAGCCTGGGCCGAAAACATTGATGCGTGGGTCGGTCAGCAGCGGGACAAGATAACCCACGACTCCGACGAATAATCCACCCAGTGCAGGCCACAAATAGGTGTTGACGCGCAGGCGATGAAACCCGTCCTCGACGACATACAACAAGCGTGTCAGGAGCATGGCGGTCAATCCGGCCAGGATGCCCAATACCAGATAAAAAATCAGGTTGACCGGGCTGCCAAAGTTGGTTTCGCCGACGGCAAAAGCAGGTTTGGCGGAAAACAACAGAATATGGACTTCAGCGGCAATCGAACTTGCGATTACTAATGGAATAAATGAGCGCGCGCGGAACTCAAACAGCAGTAGTTCGATGGCGAAGATGACGGCTGCAATCGGTGTACCAAAGATGGCGGCGAGGCCGGCGGCAGAACCGCAGGCAAGCAGCACTTTGCGTTCGGCGGTGGTCATCCGCAGCGCCTGTCCGATGATCGACCCCATTGCCGCGCCGGTTTGGATGATCGGGCCTTCCGCGCCAAAAGGTTGGCCGGAACCGATTGAAACGGCGGCGCTCAAGGGCTTGAGTAGGGCGACTTTGGGCGGGATGCGGCTGCGCTTGAGTAAAACGGCTTCCATAGCTTCCGGGATGCCGTGCCCACGCACCATTTCGGTGCCATAGCGCGCCATCAAGCCGATAATCAGGCCACCGATGGCCGGGATGATAATGACCAGCGGCCCCAGATTATTAGGTATAGGACTGACCAGTTCAGTTGAGATACGCTGAAAAAAAGCGAGATTGGTGACTAACCCGATCAGTTGGTCGAGCACTTCTGCCACGATTCCGGCCAAGACGCCGATGACAGCGGCCAGAATGCAGATAAGAATCAGACGGTAGCGCGGTTGTTCCAGGGCAGGAGATACGCGCCGCGCCGCGCGATAATGATTTGAGGACAAGAGGTTGACTCCACGTCTTACACATTTCGAAAAGTAGGATGGTGCGGATAGACAGCGCCCGCCATTGGCGCGTCACCGTTAAGTCGAAATTCGGTTGTTTAGTCGAAGTGGAATCTAACGCGGGCCGGGTCGAGCGAGGCAAAACACGCGGAAGAGAGGGAGAATGTGATAAAAATCACGCTTACGTCGTCGCATGATTTCATTATAGCACGAGCGCCTATTTGAGAATATGGGGAAAAACGATTTATAGTCTCACTGCAAAACGATTTTCCTGTTCTCTACTATTGCAGCTTTTCGAGAAAAGCCCGCAATTGCTGGTTAAACTCGTCTGGGCGTTCCATGCTCGGTATGTGTGCCGTCGGCATCACGATTTTCTGCGCCCCGGCGATGTTGGCGGTCATAAAATCCCCGGCGGCAATCAGGTAAGGCGTGTCGTACTGCCCCACGATGAGCAGGGTAGGAACCTGAATTTCGCCCAGACGTTTGGCAGCGGGCGGATCAATCCCCATTTCTTTGCCCAATTCCAGCTTCTCATATTTCAGCGCGATCAAATCCATCTCGGTCACTTTGTCGCGGATTTTGGCATCCACCTGATCGGGCGTGCGCCTGATGCCATCGACCCAGATGTGCGCTTCCATCGCGGCGACTTTTTCCAGGTCGCCCGCTTTCCAGGCCTCGTCGAGTTCGTCCCAGATCGGCGGAGGCGGCGAATCAAACTCAAACCCACCCGGCCCGGAGCATACCATAATCAGCGCTGAGGCCATCTTTGGGTGTTCGAGGGTGAAGTTCATCGCCACACCGCCGCCTTTGGAGCAGCCCATCACGCAGGCTTTTTCCACGTTGAGATACTTCAACAGCGCATATAAATCTTCGTGGCCGGAAAATTCACCCGCTACCGGCGCGGTTTTGCCATAGCCGCGCATGTCGTAGCGAATCACCGTATAAGCGTTGGCGAATTCCGCAAATTGGTCGTCCCACATGCGATTGTCGGCGATCCCAGCATGGATCATGACCAGTGCTGGCCCTGCACCTTCTGATTCGTAGTAAATTTTCGCCCCGTTAATGTCCGCAAATCCGCTTGACATCTCTGCCTCCTGATGCTTGTAATCACTTTTTTTTATTGCAGCCCTTGCAGAAAATTGCGTACCTGCTGGCTAAACTCGTGGGGGCGTTCCATGCTCGGAATGTGTCCCGTAGGCATGACTATCTTTTGCGCCCCAGTGATGTTAGCGGCCATAAAATCGCCAGCAGCGATTACGTCGGGTAGGTCATATTGGCCGACAATGAGCAGTGTCGGAACTTTAATTTCGCCCAGGCGTTGGGCAGCGGGCGGATCAAGTTCAACTTTTTTGCCCAAGCCTAATTGTTCGTTTTTCAGCGCGATTAAATTCATTTCGATTACCTTGTCGCGCACGCTGGCATCCACCTGATTGGGCGTGCGCGTGAGTCCGACAACATTGATCTGCATATCCAGCGCGGCAACCTTTTCAACGTTACCCGCTTTCCAGGCGGCGACCAGTTCATCCCAGATGGGCGGAGTCGGCGCTGGCGACTCATATTCGAATCCAGCCGGAGCCGAACACACCATGATGAGCGCCGAGGTCATCTCCGGGTATTGGAGTGTGAAATCCATCGCCACACTGCCACCTTTGGAGCAGCCCATCACAAAAGCTTTTTCGATGTGGAGATATTGCAGCAGCGCGTATAAATCCTCGTGACTGGAGTAGTCGCCCTCTACTGGGGCGGTCTTGCCGTAGCCACGCATGTCGTAACGGATGGTTTTGAAATTTTGAGCAAAGCCGAGAAACTGATCGTCCCACATACGCAGGTCGGCTATCCCGGCGTGAATCATGACAAGGGCTGACCCTGTGCCTTCGAACTCGTAATTGATTTTCGCCCCGTTGATGTCTGCGAATCCGCCTGACATAGCCACCTCCAAATACAAGTAATCGCTCATATGTTCGGATTGTATCGGTTTTTGGTTGCAGGCGCAATTGCACTGGCGAATGGACAGCACGACCTGTACCAGGGGACAGTATTTTCCCTCAGTGACAGTGTTATAATGAAAACAGGTCAAAAAATATGGGTTGAATGCATTGGGCACACGACTCAAGCCCGAATCAGATACCGAAAAACTCCAGCGGCGTAACCGCGAATTGTCGATCCTGAATATCATCGCCCAGGCCATGAATCAGGAAGTGGATTTGACACGGGCGTTGGACGCCGCGCTGACTCATGTCGCCGAACTTTTCGACCTGAAAACCAGTTGGATTTATTTGCTGGATAATGAGAGCAAACCCTATCTGGCAGCCGCGCAAAATTTGCCGCCGGCGCTGGCCGATCATCCCCGGCGCATGGGCGGCGAATGCGACTGCCTGTGGATGTATGAAGAAGGCGAACTTGAAAGGCCCGAAAATATTACATGCAGCCGTTTGGAAAATCTGATTGTGGGTACGGCGGGTTTGCGTCAGCACGCCAGCATCCCCTTGAGTGCGCGTGGCAAACAATTGGGGGTTTTGAACGTCGCCAGCACCGATTGGGGTGATCTGCGCGACGAAGATTTGCAACTCCTCTATCTCGTGGGCGACCTTTTAGGAATCGCCATCGAACGGGCACGCTTGTTCGCAAAAGGCGCGGAATTGGGCGCGATTGAAGAACGCAACCGCCTCGCCCGCGAAATTCACGATACACTGGCGCAGGGTTTAACGGCGATAGCTTTGCAGCTTGAAACCGCTGACGCGCTGCTGGAATCCGGCACGCCCGCCGAACGGGTGCGTGGTGCGATCTCGCAGGCGCTGCAACTCACGCGCGCCAACCTGGAAGAAGCCCGCCGCTCGGTGCTGGATTTGCGGGCTGCGCCACTCGAAGGCCGCCCGCTGCCGGATGCGCTCGAAGTCCTGGTAAAAGAGTGGGCGATGCGGCGCAAAGTCCAGATTGATTTTGAAGTGGTGGGCAGTCCGCGTCCGCTGCCGGTGCGGATTGAGATCGGCTTATACCGCGTTTTACAAGAGGCGCTTACCAATATTGGTCGCCATGCTTACGCCCATGTGGTCACTGTTCAACTGCAAATGATGCCCGATCAGGTGCGCTTGCTGATTGGTGATGATGGCCGGGGCTTTGATCCCGAACAGGTCAGGCAGAACAGTTTTGGGTTGGTGGGCATGAACGAACGCGCCAAATTGCTAGGCGGTACGTTGGAATTGTGCAGCGCGCAGGGCGCGGGCACGCAGCTCGAAGTCATTATTCCTGTGGAGTTAATGTAATGGGCAACACGATTCGCATTTTGGTCGCCGACGACCATCCGATTGTCCGGGATGGTTTGATCGCGATTTTATCGACGCAGCCGGATTTTGAAATTGTGGGCAAGGCCAGCACGGGGGTCGAAGCGGTGAATCAGGCCGAAAGCCTGAAGCCCGATTTGCTGCTGCTTGACCTGGAAATGCCGGAGATGGATGGGGTAGAGGCGCTGCGTCATTTGCGCGATGCGCATTCGTCCGTCCGCGCAATTGTGTTCACGGCCTTTGACACCGACGAACGGATTGTCGGGGCGGTGCAGGCCGGGGCGCAGGGGTATCTGTTGAAGGGTGCGCCGCGTGAAGAAATTTTCAACGCGATTCGCGTTGTCTATGCGGGTGGATCACTGTTGCAGCCGGTGGTGGCTTCCAAGCTGCTGCGGCAGGTGATCCAGGATCATGATGGGCATCCCAGCCCGGATGCGCTCACGCCGCGCGAACAAAATGTCCTGCAACTGCTGGCTCAGGGCTTGCAGAACAAGGAAATCGCCGCAGAATTGGTGATTACCGAGCGCACCGTCAAATTTTATGTCAGTTCGATCCTCAGCAAACTCGGCGCGGGCAACCGTACTGAGGCCGTGACTCTGGCCGTCCAGCGCGGCCTAGTGAAGCTCTAACTACCGATAAACCTCGAACCCTACATTAGAAATAGTCTCTGAATTGCACTGAAATCTGCATAACTGCGTTTTGGATACTGTGTAATTGAATACGACTATATACCCGAAATAGTTTCATTCCCTCGTACCTTATATACATTTCCATATCGGACTTTAGTCGGATACGAAACTGACCGGACGCCGGATGTATAACCTTGAAATGTATGAGACACTGATTTTCATCAAACCTGCTCGGCGCATTATTGTCGAGCACAGGAGGAATCATTATGATGAATTATCCGAACCCGTATGCCATCAAGGCACGCCGCGATGAACTGCTGAGAGAAGCGGAACATGAACAGCTTGTGGCTGAAGCGCAGCCTGTCACCGTATCGAATTTCCGCCGCACCGTTGAACTGCTGGTTGGCTGGATGAAATCGAACGATGCCCGTGCGCAAAAGACTTTCGAAACCTACAAACCGATTGCACGGCCTTCGAAGCTGGCAACCGATTCCGGCATCCACGTTATCCGCCCATAAACTTTTCAAAGCTGCCAATCCGAAAAATCCGTCATTTATGTGGCGGATTTTTATTTCCGGTTGATATGCTTGGCTACCGGGAAGTATGGAGAGCAGGAACCACATGCGGCGGGTTTTTAGCTTCGTACTTTCGTACAATGTCCGCCACTGGCCTATCGTCCCGCAAAACCGACCCCTCGGCAGATGTGATAAACCCTATGATGTGAGAAGATAAGCGCATCAGGAACGAAGGGGAACGCAAGATGCAGTCTAACAATTACGACTACCAAGTCCAAATCAAGCGTCAGGAATTTGAACGCGAAATCCGCCAGCGTATACTCGTCAAAATCACTTTGACCCGCCGTCACGATGATACGTTCCAGCCGAATGAAATGCTGGCGCGTTTCGGCGGTTGGTTGATCCGGCAAGGCGAATATCTGGAAACTCGCTATAGTCAATGCACCGAAGCCTGCGTGCCCGTCCGTACCGCGAACGCACGCTAAAATTGAAATGAAAGGGGACACCTGAATGTCCACATCGAATGAATATTCCGCGCCCGTCGCCTTGATTACGGGCGCAAGCCGGGGTTTAGGCGAAGTCCTGGCGCATTTTCTGGCAGGGCAGGGCTATAACCTCGTGTTGACGGCTCGCCGCGCGGAAATACTCGACACCGCTGTCCATAAGCTCGATCAATATGGCGGGAAAGTGCTGGCGGTTCCCGGCGATGTTGCCGACGCAGCCCATCGCCACAAACTCGCCCAGGCCGCCGAGTCGCTGGGGCGGCTGGATATACTCGTCAACAATGCCTCGATCCTCGGCCCAACCCCGCTGCTGACACTGGATCAATATCCACTCGATGAGCTGCAAGCTGTTTTTGAGGCCAATGTTTTTGCGCCGTTGGGTTTGGTGCAGGAAAACCTGCCCTTGTTGCAGGCTAGCACGGGATTGGTCATCAATATTTCCAGCGATGCAGCCGTTGGCGGTTATGAAACCTGGGGTGGCTATGGTTCCAGCAAAGCCGCGCTGGACTTGATTTCCAAAACCCTCGCGCACGAATTGAAAAATTCTGGTGTCGCGGTGGTCAGCGTTGACCCCGGTGACATGCGCACCGATATGAACCAGGCCGCGAACGCTGGTTCCGATATTTCTAGCTTGCCTTTGCCAGATGCAGCCCTGCCATTCTGGGCATGGCTGCTCGGTCAGGATCGCACCGCAATCAGCGGTGGACGTTATCAGGCGCAGGCCGAACGTTGGGAGGTTCCATCATGAAACGAGCCGATTTAATTTTTGACCGCCCGCCGCAGTTGGCCGCCACCAAGCCCGCCGAAATGCGCGGACTCGTCCGTGACGAGGTGCGGCTCATGGTCAGTACGCCGAATGGGCACAAACATGCTCAATTCCGTGATTTGGCGGGTTTTTTGCAGGCCGGTGACTTGCTGGTTGTGAATCACAGTGCTACCCTGCGCGCCAGCCTGCCTGCATCGGGTTCAGTGGGCGATTTCACGCTCAGTTTATCGACCAACTTTGGTCACGGATTATGGATCACCGAGCCGCGCTGGAGTCCGGGCAAGCCGGGGCCGCTGCCCATCAAAGACGGCGAACGCTTTATCGTAGCCGGTTTGGAAGCGCGTTTTATTCAACCTTATCCTGGCCTGGATCGGTTGTGGTTCACGTCGATTTCTGGCGATTTGACTGCTGCGATGAAGCGTTGTGGCAGCCCGATCCGCTATGGCTATGTGACCGAATCCTATCCGCTGGATTACTATCAGACGATTTTCGCTCAGATTCCGGGCAGTGCGGAAATGCCCTCGGCAGCCTATCCGTTTACCCAGCGGGTCGTGGACAGTTTGACGGCTGCGGGCGTGGAAATCGCCGGAATCGTGCTGCATACCGGCGTGTCCAGCCTGGAAGTTGAAGCCGAAGAAGTTGAATCGCATCCGCTGTATCCCGAACCGTTCAATGTGCCTGCCGAGACCGCGTATGCTGTGAACCGTGCCCATCAGGAAGGCCGCCGGGTGATCGCGGTTGGAACGACCTGTGTGCGCGCGCTCGAATCGGCCTGGGATGGGCATCAAGTCCGCGCCGCGTCGGGTTTCACGCGGGTCTATATTCATCCGCGCCGGGGCGTGCATGTCGTCGATGGCTTGATTTCCGGCCTGCATGATCCCGTCACGAGCCATCTGGCGATGCTGTACGCGATTGCCGGACAAGACCTGATTAAATCGGCCTACAGCGAGGCGGTTCATGAAGGTTATTTGTGGCATGAGTTCGGCGACAGCCATTTGATTTTGCCGGAGGTTCGGGCCGCCCGCGCCCAACCTGCCCGAAATCATGCTCCGATGGTGGCATAAAAATGGGCCGATGTGAACCGCGATTCATATGCAAATCAGGGATAATGGATGAACAAATGTCGCAAAAGAACAGGCTTCCTAGACATGCACATTGCTTCTAAACCATTATTTGCCGTGATTTCGTTGTCAATCATCCTCCTGCACGGGCAGGGTAGTTTGACAGCCTTTCAAACGCAGTCAGCGTGTCGGTTGCCGGCACGACTTACGCTTAATATGCCCGGACAAGTGCGGGCGATCAGTACGGCGGGCAACAATTTGCGAGTCAGCGCGGGGCTTTCGGCAGAAATCACGGCGGAGTTAGCCAACGAAACCGAATTCATTGTCCAGTCAGCGCCAACCTGTGTTGACGGGTTGAATTGGTATGAAATTGAAACAATGGATGGTGTCAGCGGTTGGACAGCAGAGGGAGTTGATGACACCTATTGGTTAGCGCCCAGCGCTTTTTGCACGGATAAACAGCGAGAGGCAAATACTCACTATTCGCTCGATGCTGCTTCAGGAACCGTGTTCGGTGGGTTAGTTGACATGCACTATGTATCCTCCCGTAAATCGTTGCTCATCAGTAGTTTGCCGCCAAGTCATGATAAGGGTGTCACTAACATGCATCCAGCACGGTTGGTCTATCATTGGTTTAACCTTGACACGCAGTCGGTAACATCGGCTGGCTATCCTTATGCCGATATTGTCACGCCTGCTTTGACCGATCAGTTAGGCATAACAGACTATGTTTTTGGCGACAAAAGCAGCGCCTTTTACAGCTTGCATGTCTCGCCACAGCGGGATCGCATCCTCTATTTCATGCACAATCCTCCGATTCAGGACTGTGCACATGGCTGTTACACCGCGCGAGCATGGGTTGCTAACACCGATGGTTCTGATGCGACACAAGTTGGCGACCTCATTCTGGGCGATGCGGGTTATGTGGACTGGGACTGGGGCAGTAATGGGCGCATCTATCTGACGATGATTTACAGTGATTCGTCGTATGGGGTTGTCGAAATCTGTGATGATGGAAACTGTTTCAATCTCTCCCAGGAGACTTTTCCATTCCAATATGCCTATCCCAGGGTAAGCCCGAATGGACAATACCTCACGGTTGTTGACCAGGGGAATGATATTTTTCTCAGTGGAAAACAGCGTCTCTATCAACCAGATACCCGGAGTTGGTTTGACTTACCGCTGGACGCATGGATCGCGCCTGCCGTTTGGGCAGATGACGGACAAACGATCTATTACTTAGCCTTCGTCGATGATGAAATCGTCCTTGCCACAACCGCGCTGGCTGATTTAAGTCACGCCGATATTCTAACCAATGATCTTGGTACGAGCTTCGGCGCAAACTGGGATATTGCGCCGGATTTAGGCATGGTGTTCATTGGCTTACCATATTATGGCTTAAATATACGCTGCGCACAGACATGAGCCATTGGCAAAAAACATTCACGCGAAACTAATCGCCCTCAACTTATTCTATGGAGACTCAAAAATGGTTACAAAAATCGACACTTTTGTGCGGGCGGCTGACCTGGATGAGGTGCGCGACAAAGCCTGTTTCGCCGCGCAGGTTGACGGGCACACGCTGGTTTTGTTTGCCTATGGAGAGCGAGTCTATGCCGTCGATAACCGCTGCCCGCACATGGGTTTTCCGCTGGATCGCGGCACGGTGCGCGACGGAATCCTGACCTGTCACTGGCATCATGCCCGCTTTGACCTCGCCAGCGGCGGAACCTTTGACCAGTTCGCCGATGATGTCCGCGCGTTTCCGACGGAAATCCGCGATGGCGGGGTATGGGTTGATCTCGCGCCGCGTGCCGATGTGGGCGAACATTTCCGGCGGCGGTTGCGCGATGGTCTGGAACGCAATATTTCGCTGGTGATCGCTAAGTCGGTCATCGGCTTGCTAGAAATCTGCGCCGATTCCGCCGAACCGTTCCGCATCGGCCTGGATTTCGGCACGACCTACCGGCAGGCGGGTTGGAGCCAGGGCTTAACGATTCTGGGCTGCATGATGAAACTGCTGCCCGATCTCGCGCCGGAAGACCGTTCGCGTGCGTTGTATCACGGTTTGTCAGCGGTTGCCAACAGCACCGATGGCAATCCACCGCGCTTTATGGTGAGTCCACTGCCGACTGTGGATGCGGATTTCCCCACGCTCAAACGCTGGTTCCGCCAGTTCATCGAAGTGCGCGATTCTGAGGGCGCGGAACGCTGTATCATCAGCGCGGTGCGTTCCGGCGCGAACGACCAGCAGATGGCCGATATGTTGTTCAGCGCGGCTACCGATCACCGTTATATCCAGATTGGTCACGTCCTCGATTTCACCAACAAAGCCTTCGAATCGCTGGACATCGCGGGTTGGGAATATGCCGAAAGCGCCCTGAGCAGCCTCGTATCAGCTTATGCCAATGCGGATCGCCAGGAAGAATCCAACGAATGGCGCTATCCAATTGATCTGGTTGCGATCCTCGAAGAAGCATTTGAAGGCTTGCCCGCTGCGTTGGAATACAGCAGCAATCGCCGCGTAACCTGGGACGGGCGCGATGCATTGGTGACGACGCTCCTGGGCGAAGAACCCCAGGCCATCGCTGACGGGTTGTTGAACGCCCTGCGCGAAGGCTGCCTGCCGGAAAATCTGGCTGGGATTGTGGCTTATGCGGCGGCGCTGCGCATCGCGCGTTTCCACACCAGCAACGAATTTGGCGATTGGGATACTGCGCTGCACACTTTCACCTTTGCCAATGCCATCCATATGGGCTTAAAACGCCTGACCGATTACCCCACCCCCCAGCCCCCTCCCCGAATTCAAGGAGGGGGAGGGGAATATGAATACCCGCTCCTGATTCGTGGCATTTTCGACGCAGCCATGAGCGTCTATCTGGATCGCTTTTTGAATGTGCCGCCCGCGCGTTTGCCCCAGCCTAACGGTAGATCCAATATGCCTGAAAGCCTGCTACGAGAATTGCCCGAATTATTGGATCGGCAGCAGCAGGTCAATGAAGCGGGTGGAATGGTCGCGGCCTATCTGTACGACGGCGGCGAATCGGATGCGCTGTTGGCAACGCTGGGTAAACTGCTTCTGCGTGAAGACCGCGATTTCCACACCATTCAAACGGTTGAGGCGGCTTTCAACCAATATCACCTGCTGCGCGGGACGAAGGAGGGCGTGCATGTGTTGATCGCAGCCGCCCGTTATTTGGCTGCCCATTCGCCGACGGTGCGTGCTGAAGGCCAGACTTTCCAGATTGCATCCCGGCTGGCGCGCGGCGAACGCTTATTCGAAGAAGAGGCCGAATAATGCAGGACAAAATTTGTCTCATCACGGGCGCGAACGGCGGTTTAGGAAAATCGATTGCGACAGCCTTCGCCAAAAAAGGTGCAACCATCTACATGCTGTGCCGGGATCGGACGCGCGGCCTCGCGGCACAATCCGAAGTTCAGACGGCTTCCGGCAATCCCAATGTTGAACTGCTCATCGCCGATTTGGGGTCGCAAACCTCAGTACGGGAGGCCGTCGAGCGCTTCAAGGAACATCATAAGCAACTGGATGTGCTGGTGAACAATGCGGCGGTCTATAAAAACACGCGCGTCTTGACCGCCGACGGCTTTGAAACTATGTTTGCGACCAACCATCTGGGACATTTTTTGCTGACGAATTTACTGCTCGATTCGTTGAAAGCTGCGCCAAGCGCCCGCGTAATCACGGTTTCCGCGCCGACCACTACTCACCTGAACTTCGACGATCTAAACGGCGAGAAAAAATTCAGTGCTTTGAATGCTTTTGGCGCGTCCAAGATGTGTAACTTATTGTTCGCCTTTGATTTGGCGCGCCGTCTGGCCGGGACGAAAATCACCTCTAACGCGGTTCATCCGGGGTTGGTGAAATCCAATCTGATGGGCGAGGCCGCGTTCATCATCCGCTTCATGACCAACCTGATTTCCAAATCGCCGGAAAGTGCGGCGCAAGCTTTCGTATACCTGGCTGATTCGGCGGACGCGGCGGGCATCAATGGGCAGTTCTTCAAAGGGACAAAACCCAGCCCTGCACCAGAATACGCGCTCAATACGGAGACCCAACAGCGGTTGTGGGACATCAGCAGCCAATTAGCGGGGCTGGAGCAAATCCCCTCCCCCTAACTCCCTCCCCACTTCGTAGAGAGGGGAACAAGAGAAGTGCGTGCAATTACTGTGAAAATTGCGAATCGATTCGCAATATTCGCAATATTGTCGCCGACGTGTGCAGCGAGAAGCACGGGAACAGCCACTGTTGGGGCGAATTTGTGGCGTCAGTGACGGCGGGAAGCGCGAGAACAGCCACCGTGCGCTAAAGCGCAGGCGCAAAAACGGCGGGTATGAGGGAGGATGCTGCCGCTGCGCGAAAGTGGAAGTGTTTTGCATGTGGCGGGCGGGAATAGGCAGGGTTGTCGCCGTTTGATGTTGTAGGTTCTGCTGCCGCTATAGTTGCCATATAATCTACCCTGATTGATTTTGCCCAAAGAAGCGACACACAGTTTCAAGACGGGCAAGGCAGCGCCTTGCCCCTACGAAAGCACAATTCGATAGGACTACCTTAAGTGGTGGGTGAGTGATTGCAGGCTATCCCCTCACCCCCAACCCCCCTCCCACAAGTGGAGAGGGGGCTTTAAAGACCTTCTATGAACCATTTTAGTCACATTTATGACAGCTAAATGTGTAAATTTTGACCGCCCACCGTTTAGTGCGGTGCTACCGCACAATTCGATAGGACTACCTTAAGTGGTGGGTGAGTGATTGCAGGCTATCCCCTCACCCCCAACCCCCCTCCCACAAGTGGAGAGGGGGCTTTAAAGACCTTCTATGAACCATTTTAGTCACATTTATGACAGCTAAATGTGTAAATTTTGACCGCCCACCGTTTAGTGCGGTGCTACCGCACAATTCGATAGGGCTAATTATAGCACAAAAGTTCTAAAAGTCAATCCCCAACCCTTAATTTCCCGCGCGTTTACCTTCCCATTTTTCCCAGTAGGCGACTTCTTCCACTGGTTTGCGCCCGCCCATCTTTACAGGTTTGAAATCTGGCGCGGGATAGCCAAAGGAGATGGCGCAGTAGGCGGTACGATCTTCGGGGATGCCGAGCAATTGTTTGACTTCATCGGGGCGGTAAATCGCGGCGATGCACGAGCCTACACCCAGGTCAGAGGCGGCAAGCTGCAAAAAGGCGGCGGTTTGTCCCAGGTCGAAATTGTTCCAGGCGGTGTCCTGCCTGCCTACGAGGACGACGGCGAAATTTGCGCCCGCCAGATGACCGGCGAAGTCGCCCATTTTCGACATGGCTTCCAGGTGGGCACGCTCCCGCACGACCATAAACTGCCAGGGTTGGGTATTTTTGCTGCTCTGGGAACGTGCTCCGGCGTCGAGAATTGCCAGCAATACGTCATCAGGAACCGGGCGATCCGCGAAGAAGCGGACGGCATAACGGGAATGGATCGTATCAATAACGCTGCTCATGGATAATTCCTTTTCATCAAATGGATGTACGTTTCTTGGATGATACAGCGTAAGGAAATATTTCCAATAGCAAAACAGGGCACGACATGAGCGTGTCTAAAAAGGTTAATCGCGTCGTGCTTACCCTCCCCGCAAGCGATGAGGGGCTTCAAAACCATCTTTTTCTCCCCTTCCCTGTTTACGGGGTAAGGAGCCGGAGGATGGGGTAAAACAACTTCAAACATCTCCTCAATCTCTTAACTTGATGCTTATGGGAGCTTGTTAGCGGGTTCCTTAGTCTGCCCCTCTGCATTTCGAGAGAATCTCGTCAACAACGATGGCGAGCGGCGCAGCAGCGTCGATTATGATGCCCTTAGGGGTATCTTCTTTTGTTACATGCATTCGTTTAATAAGTTCTTTTTCTTCGGG
>JBDTNB010000103.1:0-24588 GCA_039933955.1 Chloroflexota bacterium | reverse complement strand
GTGACCCATGATCCCGGCGTTGCCAGTTATTCTGACCGGATGCTGCAACTCAAAGATGGCCGCATCACCCAGGATCAGACACGGCTGAGCAAAGATGGACAGCGCGCGACGCAGGAAGTCCGCCGCGTCCGGGAGACACGTAATGTCAAAGACTCGTAAATCAGACCTGTCAAAATGGGGCATTCGCTCTGCTCGGCTGCCTTTGCTGCTGATGCTGTTGATATTTTTCGCGTTGGGCGTACTTGGCACTGCGGCTCAGGAAGCCACTGCTGACCCGAATCAACCGCCTATCGAAACCACCGCGCCGCCCGCGACGGATGTGCCAATCATACCTGCGGATGCGTCGGCGACACCTACACCTACACTAATTCACGTTGAAAGCATTGACAAACCTCAAATTGTGAGGGGCAGCAGCACAATTTTGACTGTCACCGGAGAGAACTTTACACCGAACAGTATCGTCAAATTACTGGGCATAACCGATCCACTGCCTACCACCTTCATCCTTAGTACAAGACTTCAGGCGGCTGTTCCTGGTGATCTTCCAGTTGGTCAGTATCTCGTTGTAGTTACCGACCCCAACATCCCAAGCAAACCTGAACAACCGCAAACATTGACCATTGTAGCGCCTATAGTTCCAACGGAAAGACCCGCGCCGACTGAGTTCATTCAGCCCTCGGCTGTGCCGATTCCAACCGATATTCCCGGCGCGCCTAATTTGCTGGTGCGCAGTTTTACTGCCAATCCAACATCGATAAAACCCGGCGACACTGTAACCTTCACGGTTGAGATCGTCAATCAAGGCACGCGCACGGCGCAGGGCATTTCGCTCACAGTGGACTCAGGCGGCAAATTCATCGCGGCGGGCGGACAGGCTGCCGTTTTGATGCCGGATATGGCCGTGAATACCAGTTATGTGGTGACGGTTCCCGTGATTGCCGCTTCGGATACCCCCGGCGGCCCGCAAACCGTTGCCATCACGCTGAGTTACCGCGATTTCACCGGCGCGACCTACACCAGTAAAGGCGCGTTAACGGTTGATGTGCAGTCAGTCTCGTCGGCCTCGCAGGTGACGATGGCGCGCTATATGGTCGATCCCAATCCGGTAATTCCCGGTAAACCTGTCACGGTCACGATTCTGCTGACCAACAGCGGCAACGAAACCGCCGGTCAGGTACTTTTACAAGTCGGCGACGGCATTTTGCTGGCAGGGCCGCAGGGCAACAGCTTCCCGGTGGGCGATATGGAACCGGGTTCGAGCAAAAGTCTGGATTTACCACTCATCGTCAGCACCGGCGCGAAATCCGGCCCGCAGTCGCAGGCCGTTACCATCAATTATTTGCAGAACGGCGAGGCCAAGTCTTCCAACAGCAGCATGACCATTGATGTTGCCAATGTGGTCGCCCCCTCTCCCTTGCTCCAACTCGACTCCTACGACTATGGTAAAGATATTCTGCTGCCGGGAGACCGCTTCACGCTCACGCTGGTTTTGAAAAATATCGGTGATGCCGACGCTAACAATATGCTCGTCACGTTCGGCACGGTGGACAGCACTGGGGTACAGTCCACGCCGGACGGTTCCGGTTCATCAACCACCACAACGCCCAGCTCCACTTTTGCGCCGCTGGGTAATGGCGGCACAATCTTTGCCGGGACGCTCAAGGCCGGCAAAAACAGCACCACCTTGACCCAGGAATTTATCGTCAGCGGTTCAGTGGACAGCGGCATTTACAGCCTGCCCGTCACGCTGCGGTACACCAAAGACGATGGTTCAACTGCCCAGGACAGCCTGCGCGCTAGTATCGTCGTGTTGGTTCCGCCCAACTTGCTCATCAACGATACCGCGCCGCTGGCCGCCACCGTCAATGTCGGTGAGACGGTATTTCTCTCGTTGGAAATCTCCAATAAGGGTCGGAAACAGGTCAATTTCTCCAATGTGGTCGTCACCGCCGAAAATGCCGACGTACAGGATGGCGCGGATACCTATCTCGGCCCGCTGCGTGTGGACGATGACACCGCAGTGACAGCCTCGGTGATTCCATCGGCGGTGGGAACGGTCAAAATCGCGATCACCTTCAACTATATCGACGACCTGAATCAAGCGAATACCATCGTCAAAGAATATGAAGTTGAAGCTGTTGAGCCACCGCCCCCAGTGGATAATGGCGGCGGCGAACAGCAGCCTGATTTCAATTTTCCCACGCCGACCCCAACACCCACCGATCCCAATGAAATTATCGGACGGGCGCTGTTTGGTCTGCTCGGTCTGGGGAGTTGAACCAATGAAGGTTTTGCGGCTTCTACGCCAGACACTCAAGTGTCTGGCTGCCAAACAACCAAGTCCTTTGAAAAGGACTGTGCCAGCTCTCAACGAAACCGCAGTCTACTTTAGTAGACTTGGCACTTCGGCAGCCGGACGTTTTAACGTCTGGCGGCGCAATCACACATGTCCATTCAATATAAACTCACTCCTGATAGCAGGGTTGAGTTTAAGCGAGTAACCGAGGGCAAACCATGTTCTACGAACTCTCGCTCCTGGCGATAGGCAACCTCGCCCGCGCCCGCGCCCGCCTCATTATGACAGCGGGCGGTGTGCTGGTCGGTACAACCGCGGTTGTCCTGCTGATCGCCCTCACATTTGGCTTGCAGCACGCAGCGGAAGCCGGAATCGGCAGCAGTTCAGCCTTGACCGAAATCCAGGTTTATCCCAATTACGGCGGTGGCCCGAATGGCGGTTCAAGCTCAACTGAAATTCCGCAGTTGACCGTCGATGCGGTGAAAGCCTTCTGGAAAATCCCCGGCGTCGCGGCGGTGATCCCGATGGTGAATCTTCAGGGCGGCGAACTCCTCGCCAACAAATTGACCGGTTATGCCCAGGTCATCGGCATTGATCCGGCATTGTTGAGTTATTTGGGCGTGACGGCCCAGGCCGGACAATTGACTTTGAACAAGGGCGAAGCCATCGTCGGCGCGCATACTGGCGATTATTTTTATGACCCCAAAGCCAGCAGCGATAATTATCAGCCGATTGTCGTCGATTTATTTACCACACCTTTCAAACTGCATCTGTACCAATATGGCAGCAGCGGCGGTCAAACGGATCGAAAAGTCGATGTCAAAGTCACTGGCTTACTGGCGGAAGGCACGAGCTACGATTACGCCATGCTCATGCCCCTCTCGGAAGTGCTCAAGTACAACGAATGGATCACCGACACACCGCTCGATCCCAAAACTTTCCATTACGATCAGGTCACAGTGCGTGCCAGCAGCCGCGAGACCACCAATGATGTCTCCCAGGCTATCCGTGATCTCGGATACGGCGCGGGCGGCATGGGCGATTATCTGAATCAACTCAACAGCTTTTTCACGACCATGCGCCTGATGTTGGGCGGCGTGGGCGGTGTCGCGCTGCTGGTCGCGGCGTTTGGCGTCGCCAACACCATGACGATGGCGATCCTCGAACGCACCAAAGAAATCGGCCTGATGAAGGCCATCGGCGCAACAGACCGCGATGTGCTGACCGTCTTTTTGATCGAAGCCGGATTGGTTGGATTGGCGGGCGGTGCAGCGGGTGTCGCGTTATCGCTGTTCCTGCAAAATGTGATTAATCAGGCCGTCGCCAACGCCCCTGCTGCTGGACAGCAAGGCGGTATCGGCCTGCCCTTCGACACTTCGCAAATCGGCGGCAATCTGGTCGTCATCCCGCCCGAACTGACGATTTTTGCATTAGTGCTGGCAACCGCTGTTGGCCTGGGAGCAGGTTTGTATCCCGCCCTGCGCGCCGCCCGCCTCCCCCCGGTCATCGCCCTCAAATCGGAGTAAGTACAGAATTGCGTGCAAGACTGGGTTTCAAGAGAGTAAAATGGGCTATACTAATGGTGAGAGAAAGGGGAGCATATGCGCCAGGTCGTTCTAATTCCTGATGTTGAAAGTGGCGGTTTCACGGTCATTGTCCCAAGCCTACCCGGTTGTATCAGCGAAGGCGATACCGAAGAAGAAGCCCTCGCCAACATCAAAGATGCAATTGACCTTTATGTTGAGGATATGATAGCCGACGGCGAGGAAGTGCCAGATGATGTAGGCGCACCGATTCATGTCGCCGTTGTATGACCAAACTTCCCATCGTTAATGGGCCGGATTGCATTCGTGCCCTCCAAAAAGCAGGCTTTATTGTCAGCCGACAGAGTGGCAGTCATGTCATTTTGAAGCGTCCCCCGCTTCGTGTAACCGTCCCCAACCATCGTAAACCCATTAAAGCTGGTACGTTGCATCAGATTATCAAAGATGCCGGTCTAACGGTTGACGCATTTATCGCGCTGCTATAATAGTTCCCGGCGCGCCACCCCAATTGGCCCGCAGCGCGCTCAAAGGCTGGGGCGATTGTGCTATAATTTCCGTATAGTTTTGGCGAGGTAATCAGATGGCACTTTCGCAGCAGCGGGTTTGGACAATCGAGGATTTTCGGGAACTTATCGCGCAGCCTGAAAATAGTGATCGCTTGTTTGAACTCATCAATGGGGAGATCGTCGAAAAGATGCCGGGACGAACAAGCAACTCCGAACTTTCCTACAATCTCGCTTTTGAAGTCAAATCGTTTTGCAAAGCGCATAAATTGTTATGTCATATTAGCGGTGAAGCAGGCGCATACAACATAAATGGGCAGGTCGTCGCACCCGACTTTGCCTTTAAAATCACCCCCATGAGTGATGACTATCCTGACCCTGAGCCGCCTTTATGGGCAGTTGAAATTATTTCCCCAACCGACAAAGCGGTGAATATACGCACGAAGCGCGAACTCTATATTGAAGCCGGTATTCTGTATTGGGAGATGTATCCCGATTTGGGGCGCGTGGATGTGTACGCGCCCGGTCAGCCCATGCGAACCGTAGGCGTTGACGGCACACTCGATGGCGGCGATGTGCTCCCCAGCTTTGAACTGCGAGTAAAAGACATCTTTTCGGAATAAGTTATACTGTTCGTGAAAGAGATGTGCAGGCGATGTTTGTTCAACGCGAAATGACGGCTGAAGATACCCTAGATGGCACTGATGTACTGCCAGGATTCAAATTACCCCTAAAACGCATCCTCCCCTAAATCCGCAAAGTGACCGTTATTAGTCGGATTTATTCATATTGCCATCCCAAGTTAGTTCTTCAGGAAATGCATCATGGCCTAAAAAGAATGATGCTACTTGGAAGGCTGTTTCTTTGGATACTGTAAGATACAAAGGTTCGTGATTAATCTCGCCTTCAGCCGAGATAGCAATCTCTTCATTGCTACCAATACATTGAGGGTCTACCAAACGTCCCCATCGGAAACTTTTCTCTCTCCTTCTCCCATTAAAACCTACTACAACTCTGTCACGATTACCGCCTGCAAGAGCTAAAATTCCCGAAGGTAATTCAAGGGTAAAGCCAGTCCGTATATCATTATCCATCTGATCTATACAGGATTTAATATCAGCTACGGAAGGATGTGAGACTACAAATCTCTCATGCCCTATCTCATATCTTAATATGTTCTCCACGATCACCTCCCCACGCACAACTGTTGGCTCGGTATCCTAACTCTATTCTGCCACAAACCCAATATTAACCCCTTCTCCCTCAAAATCGAAACAAACGTTCAAACAGATGTTTCACTTTTTCTAGCAAATCTGTGCTAAGATTCACTCAGGGAAAGGCTTAGAAGTATGTGTTGCATTGTATTTACGCGGTACTCAGTTCCCAGCACTCTGTACTTTCTTTCGCCTGTGTACGGAACCTTCCCTCATTTGCCGCCTGCGCTTCAGCGCATCCCCCTTTTAGGGTCATTTTGTGCGGAAACCTCGGCTGTTTTCCGCACAACGCGCGCAAATGTGTGCGGAATAGATTTGGAAATACGGGGAAATGCTAGCATATTTACCGCACACATGCCGATCTTCCGATCTCGGCAGTGGCGGAATCGGCGGAATGTGCAGCGCATCGGAATCAAAATGATCGTCCGCCGATGTTGAGCGGAAATAAAGCGACGGCGGAGGGTTTCGCTGTCGCCGCCGATTAAGTGCGTGCCTTTACCTTTTGACTATAGACTAGCAGCTAACGACTATCGACTATTCTCATGCCTGCTCAAAAGTTTCGCAAAATCCTGCACCTCGATCTCGACGCTTTTTTCTGTGCCGTCGAAGAACAACGCGATCCATCGCTGCGCGGGAAACCGTTCGCCGTCGGTGGTCGCCCGGACGAACGCGGCGTAGTCGCCTCCTGTTCCTATGCTGCGCGGCGCTTCGGCGTGCGTTCGGCGCTGCCCATGTCGCAGGCCATTCGGCTGTGTCCGGCGCTCATCATCGTCCCTTCACGGCATGGCGAATATGGGAAAGTCTCGCGCAAAGTGATGGACATGCTCAACAATTTAACGCCGCTGGTCGAGCAAATCTCGATTGACGAGGCTTTTCTGGATGTGACCATGCTGCGCGATGACGCCGAAGTGCTAGCGCGGCGGTTGCAAGCCGCCATCCGTGATGAACTCGATTTGCCCTCGTCGCTGGGTGTGGCAAGCAATAAATTAGTCGCGAAAGTCGCCAACAACATCGGCAAATCCGCCGCGACCCGTGACGCCCCACCCTACGCCATCACAGTAATCGCCAACGGACACGAAGCCGCCTTTCTCGCCCCCCTGCCCGTCCGCGAATTATGGGGTGTCGGCCCCAAAACCGCTGAAAACTTGGCGCGCCTGGGCATCAAAACCATCGGTGACATCGCCCGCTGGCCTGCGGATGATATGGAACGGCGCTTCGGCAAAAATGGCGCTGATCTGGCACAGCGCGCACGCGGCATTGATAATGGCACGGTGGAGCCGGAAAGCGAAACCAAATCGGTCAGCAAAGAGACCACGTTTACCCGCGATGAACGCGACGCCGAGACGCTCAAACGCACGCTGCGCCAATTGTCAGATGGCGTGGCTCGTCAGTTACGCAAAGAGGGTTTGAGCGGAAAAACGGTCAAACTCAAACTGCGCTGGGCGGATTTTACAACGCTGTCGCGGCAAATCACGCTGCGTGCGTCAAGCCAACATGACGACGAAATTTACGCCGCCGCGTTGGATTTATTCGAGAAAACCTGGATTAAAAATCGCCCAGTGCGGCTGCTGGGTGTGGGCGTAAGCGGCTTTGAGGAAGGCGATCATCAACTTGGCTTGTGGGACGCACCGCCCGCTGAAGAAGATCATAAGCTGGAATCGGCGCTCGACGAACTCCGCAATCGTTTCGGCGACAGCATTGTCCGGCGCGGCAGCGATTTAATGGACGAATAAAATCGTGATATATCGGTTAGGAAAAATGTGGTCGTAGGGGCACGACCTGTCGTGCCCTCCAGGAAAATATATTGGGGAGAGGATGCTGTTACGCCTGTGCCTTCATTTTTTGCGCTTCGCCGACCAGCACATTGATAGCCGGGTCGTCGCCCGCGTAGACGCTGTAATAGGCATATTGGACGATGCCATCCCGGTCAATGATGAAGGTTCCCGGCAGCATCCGTATATCGCCGGTTGCCGCACCCTGCATGTGCCCGGAAGCGGCAGCTTTGGCGCTGGCCTTCAGGATGTCGATGCCGTATTTGAACATTTCACCATTGGAAGCCTGCTGCAAACCCCAGGCGTAATAGCCATCGTTTTTGTCATCGGCGAGGCATTCGAGATGGGGTGCAAGTTTACCGCAGTAGCGTTCGGCGTGTTTGGTTTCGCCTAATGCCAGGGTGACCAGTTGTAATCCGGCGGCCTGCAACTCGCCCAAATGCTTCTCCAATTCTGAGAGGCGAGCACGGCAGTGGATGCAGCCAAAATGCCGCAAAAAGCTGACCAGCGTTGGCCCTTTTTCCCAGAACGAGGCCATCTCGACAGGCTGGCCGTGAATGTCCGATACGATAATGTCTGGCGCGGGATCGCCAATTTTCAGATGTGGTGCAATGTCTGCCATGTGGGGAGTCTCCTGATTTTCAGTTGCGTTATGCTATTATATAGCCAATAGTAGACATAATGTCTATATAGAAGATGAGAGTTAACGTGTCCAGATTACGTTTTTTTGAAAGCTGCTAAGGTTCGGGCGCGGGCAAAATCGTGCTCGACAATCGGCGTGGGATAATCCGCCGGAGGCGTGGACATTTCCCAGGGCGCATGAATCAATTTCGTCGGCACATCGCGCAGTTCGGGAATCCAGCGCCGGATATAGATGCCGTCAGAATCAAATTTTTGTGACTGCGAGACCGGGTTAAAAATGCGGAAATAAGGCTGGGCATCCGTGCCTGTCCCGGCTGTCCACTGCCAGCCGCCATTGTTGGCTGCGAGGTCGCCGTCGATCAGCCAGCGCATGAAATGTCGCTCCCCTTCCTGCCAATGTATGAGCAGGTCTTTGCACAAGAAGCTGGCGACAATCATACGCGCCCGGTTCGGCATCCAGCCCATTGCCTGAAGCTGGCGCATCGCAGCATCGACAATCGGATAACCGGTTTGACCATCTTTCCAGGCTTGAAGCTCATCCGGTGCGTGCCGCCATTCGACGTGCTCATAGTTGTCGCGGAAATTGCGTTTGAGGACATGCGGAAAATGATACAGGATATGTACGTAAAATTCGCGCCAGACCAATTCGCTCACCCAGGTTTCCAGCGACTCGCGTTCCGAGTCGTTTCGCCCTGTTTGATAGGCTTCGCGCGCGGCCCAATAGGCCTGCCGGGGCGAGAGCATTCCGAAACGCAGATAAGGCGAGAGAAACGATGTGCCAGGGATCGTATCATCGCCGGGTTCGAAGGCCAAATCATTACGCCGGGTCGCATAATCTTTGCCACGCCCGGATATGAACGCTTCTAAACGCCGCGCGGCTTCGGATTCACTGGCGTCGGGCACATCAATCGTCAGCGCAAATCCCAGATCAGCGAGGGAAGGGATCGGTTCGAAAGCTAGGGATGAATATTCGCCCAGCTTCACGAAAGAATCAGGTTTGGGAACATCCACAACGGACATTTTAGGGATAGTCAGCCAGCGTTTTTTGAAGGGCGTGAAGACTACGAAGGGCTTGCCATCGGGTTTTAGCACCTCGCCGGGAGCCAGCAATACAGCATCGTCGTAAGTGTGAACCGGAATCGACAGGTTTTGGGTTACAGCCACATCGCGATGGAGGGCATAGGGCGTATAGTCGCGGTTGAAATACAGCGCCGAAGCAGCGGTTTCGGCGGCTATCTGAGGCAAAATTTCGTGCGGATCACCGTGCCGGATGAGGAGAGCGCTTCCCTGTCGGCGCAGAGTCGCGTCCAACGATTCGAGCGCTTTCAGCAAAAATTTCGTGCGCGCTGGACTGCTGTTTTTGCCGTGCAGCAAGTCTGGATCAAAGATGAACAGTGGAATCACGGGCGCGCCGGACTCGGAAGCCGCTTGCAGCGCGAGATTGTCATGCAGGCGTAAATCGCGGCGAAACCAATGAATGACAGACGCTGTCATGTTCTAGATTTAATCTGTGTAAAAATGTTCGCGTAGGTTTTCTTCAAGGATGTACTGCCGAGCATCGCGATAAATCGAACGTAGAGTCCCAGGAGAAACCGGCTTGTTTCCATGTATAGGAACGTTGAGCCGCTGTATTTCCCCTTCAACAATTCGATTCATGATATGGTGACTACCTTTTACGCGAACGATCTGGAAGCCCAAACGCTCCAAAATAGCGACCACCTGCTTACCATTCAAATTACGCAGTTTTGGCATAATTTTCAGGCAGTTCCATGATGACAATGATACGAGGGCTAGGAACCAGATTAAACGCAGCAATTGTGTCCGTATCTTCCAGATACAATTCGATCATCTCGCGGACATTTTGAATCAATTCGTCTAATGTTTCACCATCAGTTGTTGCTGTAATTTCGACACAAGAGGCTACATAATATGGATAACCTACGCCCTCGTCTTCTTGACCGTCAAAATATTCGACATTTACGTGGATCGTATCGCGCACATCGCTCATGATTTTTGCCCTCGACCTACTAATAGGCGATACCGTCCATTATAGCGTACCTGCATGGGCATCGTGCGTTTAACATCGTCCGCCACGCGCATCGCGCCCAATGTAACGCCAGCGGTGGATTGGCCGGGGAAAATCGAGTCACCCACGAGGCGCAAATTGGGGATGCCAACACGCGGGCCGCGCGCGGTGAACAGCGATTTTTGCGGGAAACCGCCGACCATGCCCAGATGGCGATCTGTATAAAATTGAAACGTAAGCGGGCTGCCAGGGAGTAACAAGCGAATGCTGGAACGAAAACCGGGAATCACTTTTTCGACAGCATCTAACATGGTTTCGGCGTAAGCATTTTTGCGCGCTTCGTAGGCGGCTTTGTCGCTGACGATCAAATCCCACCAGGGCTGCACAGCAGTATGAGTGGTGAGGGTCACGGCGCGATGACCGTCGGGCGCGCGGGTTTTGTCCCAGGTTGGGGACATCGACAGAAAAATGCTGCGGCCTTCACCTAATTCACCTTCCATCGTGGTGATGAATTGATGATGGTCGGGCAAATCTGGCGGCAGATTGGCGGACTCAAGGCCGACGTGCAGTGCAAACGCGCCCCACCCTGCCGGACGATTTGTGACTTCCTGCCGCAAGCGCGCTGGACTGGACTCGGCCAGGAGTTCATCGAGCGACCAGGGGCTTACATTGGCGACCAGAAAATCGCAGGGCAAAAAATCATCTTTTTTAGCGCGGCGTCCGGTTTGCACTGATACCCCGCTGATGCGCCCCGATTCAACATGTACTTTGTTGACGCGCTGGCGATACAACACTTGTCCGCCCAAGTTGCGAATATATTCAACCAGCGTTTCGGCCAGCCCGCCGATTCCACCTTCGATGTGGACGACACCCTGGCGCGCAAGATCGAGCGCGGTAGCACTGTAGGCGGCATTGGCATGACGTGAAGTGGTCTGGGCAGAAATGAGGAGTTGGGCGTCTATGAAACGAAGGAAGGACATATCTTGCGCTAACCCGTACCCCTGTAACCACTGGTAGACCGTCCGAATTGCCAGAGGGAGGAGGAGCAAATCTTTGGGGAGGTTACGAAAGCCTGTACGGGTCAGCCGCAAGAGTTCCGCAAGGTTGGATGGCGGCCAGGGCAAGCCCTGCGCTGACAGTGACCAACCTAAATCGGCAATTTTGGATTGGTGTTTCCAGAAACGTTCGCTGCCAGGAAAGTTACGGAGCACATCGGCATTGTCCTGCGTGAGCGTCACATCGCGGTCTGGCAGATGCACGACCCAGGCGGGATCATAATCGCGCACAGGCCAGCGGATTCCGAGCAGCTTCCCAACCAGCGCGTGCGGCCCATTTTCCTGGAAGCCACCCGCCACCGTCGCACCAGAGTCAAAACGATAACCCTGGTGGGTGAAGGTGCTGGCGCAGCCACCTGGATAGGTTTGAGCTTCTAGCACGGTCACGCCGTATCCGGCCTGGATCAAGAGTGCCGCTGTCGTCAGACCGCCGATGCCTGCCCCGATGATTACGACCTGACGCGTAGGCTGTTGTGCCATTCGTTTCTGTACACCTCTGAAAATCATTATAGAACTCAGCAACAGTTTTTGTCAATATATTGAATAGTTTGTGAACAGCATTCTAAAGAGGTCTATCGTTCAGCAAATAGAAAGAGCCAGACTATCGCTAGCTGGCTCTTTGGGACGCTGCTTATTGCGAGGCCGAGAAATTAGCTTTTCACTTTGGGGGCTTCAATCGTGACAGGCTCGTTGAAATCGGCGAAGAGGATTGAACCGGTGACCTGCTGCTCCAAAGACATCGAGTCGATACCCTTAACAATCGCTCCCATGTCGCCGGATAGGGTCATGGACACATCCTGGCGATAAATCATATTGTCGTCGGTTCCGATCCACAGGGTGAGTTCCAGGGCGGCATTTTTGCCCATACCCTCGCGCAGTTGATCCATATCAACGCCCATTGAAGCTGTGTTGAAAGCGCTCAGATATTGATCCATCTCGCCACTGGCGAACAAGGCTGGGCCATTAAACACCAGCTTAATCACGCGGGTTTCTGTACCATCATCGAGAGTCTCACCGGGCAGTTCCTTGATGCGCTCAACCGTTTCAGCCGTCAGCGGATATTTGAACTGGCTGGAAAACACGTTGGCATATTGTTCGGCATTAATCGCGCTGGCTCCAGGGAAAGCGTTGGGGTCATCAACCAGATTGACCCAATCCTTCGGGAATATCGCAGCCATTGTTGCGGGGCTAACATTGCTGAAGCGCATGAACAAACCACCGTCAGTCAGGACGATCTCTAAAGTCTGTTTGATTTCCTGATTTTGTGCGCCGATGACCTGGGCGATGTTCTGGTCAATTTGCATCGCCATGCTGGTCTTTCCGGCATCGTTCGCTACCTGCCCATCCAAGTCTTGATCGATAGTCTGGTCAACAACGACGGTTTGACCCTGGGTTACGACGCTGATGTGCTGGACGATATTTTGCGTGCCAGACGATGAATAGGTGTCCAGCGTAAAAAATTGGTCAAATGCGCCTTTAACATAATCAATCAAATCCTGATCGGCGGACTGCGCGAAGGCTGGTGAAATCAGCAGCGCACAAAGGGCAAGCACCAGTAGTATGAGTAATCCATGTTTTTTCACTATCATCTCCTATTCAAATTCAGAAGTGGCTATGTTCATCGTAGCATCAATCTTATATAGAATCCCTTTAAGAATTGGGGGGATTTTATTGGAATTATCATAAAATTGATGATTGGCTTAAAAACTTGTCCAATTTTGTGAAAAAGTCTCTATAATTAATCTAATGTCGATTCGATTATTTTTAGAGGTATGTATCCTGGACGAAAAAGACCTGGTGACCACAAGTGGTTTTGACTTCTTCAAACTCGACAATTTTTTGAACGACGACCAGCGCGCCCTGCGTGACCGGGTGCGCCAGTATGTGCAAACCCAAATCATGCCGAACATCGGCCCCTTTTGGGATCGCGCCGAATTCCCGCGTGAGTTGGCGATGGGACTGCGCGACCTGGACATCATCGGCGGTGTGATTCGCGGTTTTGGCAGCGCCGGACTTGATCCGCTGGCGATGGGGTTGGTCAAATATGAACTGGCAAAAGGCGACGGCTCGATCAATACATTTTACGGCGTCCATTCCGGGTTGGCGATGGGCAGCATCGGCCTGCTGGGTTCCAACGAGCAGCGTGAACGCTGGCTGCCCGCGATGTCGAGATTGGAAAAAATCGGCGCATTCGGTTTGACCGAACCGGAACAGGGTTCAGATGCGGTGCGTGTACGGACAACAGCCCGCTTAGATGGCGACTGTTATGTACTCAACGGCGCAAAACGTTGGATTGGGAATGCCTCTATCGCCGATCTGATTATCATCTGGGCACGCGATGAAGACGGACAATTTGGCGGATTCGTGATCGAAGACCCGAAAAATGTTGAAGGGCTGGAAATCGAGGACATCACCGGCAAAATCGGCAAACGGGCGATTCTGAACGCCGACATCCGCATGAAAGATGTGCGTGTGCCAGTTGCCAACCGCCTCGATAAAGTCCGTTCATTTAAAGACACGGCTAAAGTGCTGGCGCTGGGACGCTTCGGCGTATCCTGGGAAGCAGCGGGCTGCGCGGCGGGGGCGTTCGAACTGGCACTCAAATACGCCAAAGAGCGGGAACAATTCGGCAAACCGATTGCCAGTTTCCAATTGATTCAGCAAAAATTAGTCGAAATGGCGACAGAAGTCACGGCCATGCAGTTGATTTGTTTTCAACTGTCGCAACTTATCGCGACTGACCAGATGACCGAAGCCATCGCGTCGATGGCGAAGTACAACAATGCCCGTAAAGCCCGTTATGTGACTCAATTGGCGCGGGAGACGATGGGCGGCAACGGTTTGCTGATTGAGAATCATGTCGCGCGGCTGATGACCGACGCCGAGGTCATTTACACCTACGAAGGCACGAACGAGATCAATTTGCTACTGGTCGGGCGGGAATTGACAGGCATCAGCGCGTTTACATAGGCCAACAGCTTTTAGCGATTAGCAGTTAGCAAAGACAGAGATTGAACCGCCAAGCCGCAGAGTGCGTCAAGAAGTAAGTTCAAAAAAATGCTTTTCTTGGTGACCTCGGCGGTTTGGTGTTTTTTATGGATTGCCCTCGCCTTCTGCCCCAAAATTGCGCCTCACGATATAATCAAAATAGAAATCTTCAAATTAATCTATCTTTAGAAAGAGGCGATCATGAAGTCTTTTCGTTTGATGTTGATGGGCGTGATTTTGACCATGCTGGTACTGGCGCTGGCGGCCTTCTCCGCGCGCCAGGAAACAATGCCTAAAATGACAGTGGTCGAACATGCGGATACCGACACAGTCACCGATACGGGCGCTGAAGGCGATTCCGTTGGTGATATTCTGACGTTCGCCAACCCGGTTTACGACGAGCAGAATGCAACCGAAATTGGCTCGGACAACGGCTACTGCTTCCGCACGGTGGTTGGCAAAGCGTGGGAATGCCACTGGATTCTGACGCTCGAAAAAGGTCAGATTACGGTTGATGGGCCGTTCTTTGACAAGGGCGACTCGGTGATGGCGATCACCGGCGGCACAGGCGACTATGCTACGATGAGCGGTCAAATGACGCTGCACGCCCGCAACGATCAAGGTTCGGAATATGATTTTGGATATGAACTGGCAGGCTAATACACAGTCGAATCTGTAAACACGGCATGGGACAGGGCACACTCTGTCCCATCTGAGCACTGCATAACCCTCCCCTCCTGTATTGTATTTGCGTTAAATCCCTTATTTTTAGGCCATAGGATTACTTTTGATAGTTCTGTTTAAGGTGCTGTGTATAACTTGATGAGCGTGTTCGAAATCAAGTTTATGAGGTCAGTCCCAAATGGTGGATCGCAAACAACTCACAGGCCGTGCAGACATCCATATGCACACCACCGCCAGCGATGGCTTTTCAAGTGTTGAAGCCGTCCTGGATCATATTGCCAAACTGGGTACGTTGGACGTAATCGCCATCACCGACCACGATGTGCTGGATTCCAGCCTGTGGGCATACAACCATCGGGTAAACTATCCTTTTGAAATCATCCCTGGTGTCGAGGTCAGCAGCGCCGAAGGCCATGTCCTCGCCCTATGGGTTACGCAGCCTATCGCCAAAGACATGTCGTTGAAGGACACGGTAGCAGCTATCCATAAGCTCGGCGGGATGGCAATTGTGGCACATCCGTTTGAAGTGCTGGTCTGCACCGAAGCGCCGTTCCATTATCTGCGCCATCCCGAATATATCCGCGAGGCGGGCGTAGACGCTATCGAAATCCATAACGCGGGAGCCTTCACACCGGGCAATAATATTCTGGCGCGAAGACTGGCAAAACAGTTGAATATGACGGCGGTTGGCAACAGCGACGGCCATTCGCTGCGGGCGATTGGGCGCGGCAAGACCTACTTCAAAGGACACACAGCGGCTGATTTCCGCGCAGCCCTGGTGAGCGGCGAAACCGCCATAGAAGGGATACGCTGGCCGGTGGAGGATTACATTCGCCTGTTCCCGCGTCTCGTCCATGACAAAATGAATGCCCTCAACAACCTGGGTGCGCGGCTGACCCAAGCTGGGCGTTCGTAAATACGCTTTTTTGTCTCAAGACGAATTCACTTGACCGGGATGGATCAATATTCATCCCGGTTTTTTATGTTTGAGTCACAAATCAATCTCGCCAATCGTCTTATTTATCAGATTGAAAACGAGATTGAGGAGTGCATCATGTCCACAGTACAAAGTCCTAAAAAAGTCGTCATCGTTGGTGCAGGTTACGCCGGATTAAAAGCGGCAGCCCGCTTGGCACGTAAGACCCGCCACCAGCCTGTTGACATCACCGTCATCAATGGCAGCGACCATTTTGTTGAGCGCATCCGTTTGCATCAACTGGCCGCCAACCAATCGCTGAAGCACATCAACATCTGGGAGCTGCTGCGCGGCACAGGCGTCCATTTTGTGCAGGGTTGGGTGACAGAAATCGTCCCCGAAGCCAAATCGCTGACCTTCCAGAGCAGCGACGGCACGAAGCAAATGGCCTATGATAAACTGATTTATGCGGCGGGCAGTTTTATCGACTCCGGCGTGGTTCCCGGCGGCAAGGAATACGCCCTTTCCCTGAGTACCGAGGCGACCACACTCGCCCTGCGCGAAAAATTACCCAACATAGCCGCGCGCAGTGGGCGTGTCCTGGTCATCGGCGGCGGGCTGACCGGTATCGAATCGGCTACCGAATTGGCAGAAGCCTATCCTGGCCTGCATGTGACACTGGTCACGCGACAAGCATTCGGCTCAGAATTATCCAAGCGCGGCGCGGCTTATTTACGTGAAGGCTTCGCCCGACGTGGGATTGAAATCGTCGACAACACGTCGATCACACGCATCACGGCGCAGGCTGCCGAATATGAGGGTGGCGCAATCCCCTTTGACGTGTGTTTGTGGGCGGGCGCGTTTGGCGTGCCCGCGTTGGCGCGCGAAGCCGGTTTAGCCGTCAACAAGCAGGGACAGGTCATCGTCGATGAATATCTCCGTTCGATTTCGCACCCCGATGTGATGGCGGTAGGCGATGCGGCGAGTTTGGAACAAGCGTTGGATATTCCGATCCGCATGGCGTGTGCTACCGGGGTTTTCATGGGTGCATATGTCGGCAGTCATCTGGCCGCGTGGGCGAGCGGCGCAGCACCCAAGCCGTATCAATTCGGGTATAACGCCCGCTGCATCAGCCTGGGACGGCACGACGGCCTGATTCAATGGGTGAAATCCGACGACAGCCCTATCGAGCGAATCATCACCGGACGGGCAGGCGCACAGTTCAAGGAACTGATTTGCAAGCAAACCTTGTGGCAGATCACTGCGGAGCGCTGGCTGCCAGGTGGCAGTGGAAAATCAGTCAATGAAGCGCCAACTGAACCGATTCGCGTGCAGGTTTAAATTCATCCCCTCCCCTAACCCCTCCCCACTTTGTGGAGAGGGGAATAAATCAACTTTCCCAGGGAGCAAAACAGGAGTTTTGTGTATGTCTGTCGCTGATGAAACCTTTGAAGGCTTGCGCCCGCTGCTATTTTCGATTGCCTACCGGATGCTCGGCAGCGTGATGGAGGCCGAGGATATGGTGCAGGAAGCTTATCTGCGTTATGAGAATGCCCAACCGGAAACCATCCAATCGCCGAAAGCTTTTTTGTGTACGGTGGTGACACGGCTGTCGTTGGATCAACTCAAATCAGCCAAATCAAAACGCGAAGAATATTTCGGCGAATGGCTGCCCGAACCGTTATTGACAGAGCCGACGGCTACCCCCAGCGCGATCATCGGCGAACGTGAGAATATTTCGATGGCGTTCATGGTGCTGTTGGAAAGCCTTTCGCCGATTGAGCGGGCGGTTTTTTTACTGCGTGAAGTGTTCGATTATCCCTACGACGAAATCGCGAGAATTGTCGATAAAACCGAAGCGAACTGCCGCCAGTATTATCACCGAGCGAAACAGTATATCGTCGAACGGCGTCCGCGTTTTGTGCCTTCGCCGGATGAACAGCAGCGTTTACTTCAGGTCTTCACGATTGCGATCAGCACGGGCGATCTGGATTTGCTCAATCAAGTGCTGGCCGAATCGGTGACGATGACGGGCGACGGCGGCGGCAAGGCTTTCGCGGCACGCCATCCGGTGGTGGGACGCGCGGCGGTGGCACGCTTCCTGATGGGACTGTTTCGGAACCCGCCCGCCGATGGGAGGGTCGAGTTGCGCAATTTCAACGGCGCACCTGCCCTGATTATTGAGGTGGGCAGCCAGATTATGGGGGTGATGAATTTCACCATGAGCGGCGACCAGATTGTGGGTATTGATAATGTGTTGAACCCGGATAAGCTGGGGCATATTAAAAGTGCTGGGTACTGAGTGCTGAGTACCGAGTAAATGACAAAAGAAGTACAGAGTTCAAAGTGCAGAGTAAAGACAAAAACCAAAAACCTTTCCGCACAGGTTGATAGAAAAATTACGACAACTTCGGCTGTTTTCCGTACAAAATGCCCCCAAAAGGGGGTGTTGGCGGCAAATGAGGGAAGGTTCCGCAAAAATGGACATTTTCGCCATGAAAATGGCGGCTACACGAGAGCGAAATGCCGGAAAGGGATGCGGTGTGTGAGTTTCAGCCATGATCCCCTATCCCCCCAACCCCCTTTCCCCACTTCGTAGAGAAAGGGGGAGTCAGACTCGCCGCCCACAAGGCAGGCCAGCAAGTGAGAAAAACAAACCATTCACACGATGTTTGCTATTCTTCGAATTCGAGCCATTGGGCTTCGGCGGCGAAGAAGTTGTCCATTTTCGTGCTGTTGCGGGCGTAGGCTTCACTTTTGAGATGCTGATCGAGGGCGGCCTGATCGCGCCACTGCTCCATCATGACAAAGTGATCGGCCTGGTTGATGTCCTGCAAAATCTTGAAGCCCATGCAGCCCTCGACTTTGCGCTCTTGTTCAATCACCTCACGGGCATAAGCCAGAAATGCCGTTCCCTGCTCCGTCCACACCTGCAAGCGTCCGATAATCAACAGCATGGCTGACTCCCCTTCCATCTCATCGTTATAAGGACTCCCATTTCAGGGTATTCTATCTGGTGTCAGCGCGGTTGAAAAAGGATGCTAATTTTAGCACAAAAGTTCTCTTTTTGTCAAGTCTAATTATCGGTCTTTTATGGCATACGGCTAGCAAAAATATCGTCCTGTTATGCAAGGGGAAATTAAGAAAATGGATGTTGACGAGAAATACCGCAAAAAATTAGCGCGCCAAGTTGAGTTAGCATTTGATAAGAGCCAGTATCCCGGAGATGATAAAATTGTGGCTCATCCTAATACATCTATCTCATCCCATTTACCTGCGCTCCTTGCGGGCAAACATTGGAAAGAACTGACACTTGAGGTAATTATTCAAGAAAATCTTAGTTTACCGCTTCTTACATCTGAAGGCTTTCGCTTCTATTTACCAGCTTTTTTACGTGCTGCCCTATTATTTCCCGACCAAGTTGATATTCTTCCGAGTAACATATTTTCCAGCCTTACTCCACCAGATGAAGAAGAAATACAGATGCGAGATTTTCTTAACCGAGTCAATGAATTTACTCAAGAACAAATAGAAGCAATAAAATCTTTTGTAAAAATGTACGTTGCCATTGAGAGTTCTTATCCAGATGCCAGGAGAGACAAAGCAATTAGTTTTTGGGAGCAGAAAGGATAGAATATTATTTAATAAACTAAGGTTGCGGGAAGATGTCTTTCACCGGGAGCGCGAGGCCAGGAAATACTGTGCCACCTTCGAGGGTATCATTTTCGCCTAAGATGTCTTCCGAATCAGGTGTCAGCACGATGACCAAGCGGCGCTCGGTATAGACCAACCATACAAGCTGCGAACCGTGTGCGAGGTAATAAACAGCCTTTTTACGCATGTCGGGCAACGAGTCGTCGGGTGATTTGATTTCAACGGCGAAATCGGGCATGTATCACAGTAAGGCGATGAAGTCATCAACACTTAAACCAGCATCTTTGATAATCTGATGTAAGGTTCCAGGCTTGAGGGATTTACGGTGTTTCGGAACTGTGACACGAGATTGGAAAGCGCCACCCTTCAAAATAACATGACTGCCAGTCTGCCTTTTAATAACAAACCCGGCTTTTTGAAGCGCACGAATACATTCCTGCCCATTAACAATGGGTAATTTGGTCATACAAGAGCGACATGAATTGGCGCACCTACGTCGTCCGGCACATCCTCACCGTCAGCGATCATATCCTCGATATAGAGGTCGATTGCATCTTTGATATTTGCAAGCGCTTCGTCTTCCGTATCCCCTTCGCTGATACACCCTGGCAAACTCGGCACAATAACGGTAAAGCCACCATTTTCAACATCGGGTATCAAAACAACCTGGCGCATATTCCCACCTTTCTCGCTTGTCTCGGCATGGATAATAGAGCGCACCTTACTTCCGAGGAAACAAGTCCTCCACGGGAACCGCAAAACCGGGCAGCAGATCGCCAAGTTCTAACGTATCGGTCTCGATCAACAATATTCGGTCATCGGGACGCAGCACTTCGATCAGCCGTTTTGAAGCATAGACGATAATCATGATGCGTGCGCCATGAGCCAGATACACATTGGCCTTGTCGATCATAAACTTATCGGATTGGTCGGGCGATTGGATTTCGACCACGATTTCCGGCATATAAGTCAATGGCTCATCTTCATCGAGCGTCCGGCATTCCTCTAAGGCAGCCGCCACGTCAGGGATCAAATCATTGATGGTCGAATTGGGGAGTTTTACCCGCACCTCAACGAACACCCAGCCTAGCGGATGCTCACGAAAATAGGTCACAAAAGCGCTGGCAAATAAGGCGGCGATCAGAGCGTGAAGCTGCTTCGGCACTTTTTCAACAATCTGCCCGTTGATGAGTTCAAATAAACGCTCGGTGTTTTCCGAACGGGTTATGAAGCGTTCAAATTCTCGGACTGTGACCACTTTTTTCTTGTCAGGAGCTACCATAACCCATCATCCCAATAGAATGCATTTTCTTGTTACAGTATACATCGGTGACGGTTCATTAGAAATGTGTCAGAAGGCGTGGTTTACGGTAAGCCAGCAAATGTTGAAGCGTCAAATGTATACAATGATACGATTTTGAGGAGCACAGTCACCATGCAATTGCACGGAGTTCACCACGTCACCGCCGTCACAGCGCAGGTTAGCCATAATGTGGCGTTTTTTACGCAGGTTTTAGGTTTGCGGCTGGTCAAAAAGAGTGTCAACCAGGACGATGTTTCAGCCTATCATATGTTTTATGCCGATAAGGTGGGCAGTCCTGGCACGGATATGACCTTTTTTGATTGGGCGCAAATTGGGCCAAACCGACGCGGATCGGACAGCATCGCCACCACAGCGTTCCGCGTGAATGGTCGCAGCGCGCTGGATTATTGGGCGGCACGTTTTGATGAATTGAATGTCAAGCATGAGGCTATCGAGTCGGTTGGTGACCGGGATATTTTACAGTTTGAAGACCCGGAAGGTCAACGGCTGACACTGGTCGATGATGGCGGCGCGCCGTTTGAAGGGGAAGTCTGGACGGGCGCGGGCATTCCGGAGGCCCACGCAATTCGCGGCTTTTACGGCGTGACGCTTTCCACCCCTGCCCTCTCGTCCATCGCGCCAATTTTGACGCAAGTGCTGGAATGGCAGGAAATTAACCGCTACGTCAATTCCGAGGGTGAAGTTACCGTCGTGTATGCGATGGATGGCGGCGGGCCAGGAAAAGAAGTTCAGGTTGTGGAGCAGGCCAAAGCAAAGTATGCGATGCTGGGCGCGGGCGGCGTGCATCATGTGGCGTTCCGGGTTAAGCATGACGCCGAGCAGGATTATTGGCGCAAGCGTTTGGTGAGTTTCGGATTGGGCGCATCGCCGCTAATTGATCGCTTTTATTTCCACTCGGTCTACTTCCGCATTTCGAACGGCATCCTGTTCGAGATTGCCACCGATGGGCCAGGATTCGCGGCGGATGAACCCCTGGAAACCCTGGGCGAAAAGCTGGCACTGCCGCCATTTTTGGAGCCGCAGCGGGCGCAAATCGAAGCCGGTTTGAAGCCGATTGAGACTGTGAAGCAATAGGTTCACAGAACCTCACCCCTAAATCCCCTCTCCACAAGTGGCGAGGGGACTTCAAAACACTACAGAAACAAGCCCTACGAGAAAATACCTTCATTTTGAACTCAAAATTTATGTCTGCCGCGCGTTGAGATAGTCGATAAATTCCGAATCGCCCAGCGAATGACCGAGGCGGGTAAAGTGCCAACCCAGTTCGGTACGGTGATTGGTCGCGTGATTGACGAGATGAATCAAAATATGTTTGACGGCATAAGGTTTTTGCATCCAGCTTGGCGTGACTTCATGCTCGAATTCCGCATCAGATAATCCCCTCACAAAATCCAGCAAACGTTCGCCCTCCGCCCCCCAATAAGCCCTGACCGCAGCAAGGTCTTCTAATGGTTCCAATTCCCAGAGCACGGTTGTCGCAGCCTGCCCTTGCGCGGCCATGCGCCATGACCATTCGACATCCAACATATGGCGCAGGGTTTTGAAGGCGCTGCCGAAACTGAGTGCAGCCTCGTTCATCAATTGATCGGTTGGGATTTTCTCGGCGACATCGAGCAGGCGGTTATTCGCCCAGATGTGATATTGCACATAGGTGAGGTAGTCGAAGGTTGGCATTGAGGTTACTCCTGAATGTTGATTCCAAAGTCAGTATAGCGGCGAAAGCGGTTCATTTTTGACCGCATTCATGCCTGAACACGGTTGAGACATTTATCATGCCTGAACATGATGTACGTCACTCCAGCTAGAAAGCGTAGGGTGGTATCGTAAGGACAGTTTCACATATGTAGATTTGTTTATGTGAAGGTTCAAAAGCACACAATGGAAATCAGTCACCGCCAAGCCGATATATGTGCAGCACTCGCTGATTATCACCGGATGCTGCTGCTGTATGCGGTAGCCGATAACCCCCAGAGTGTGAGCGAATTAGTCCGACGTGTCGGACTTTCACAGCCAGCGGTTTCCCGCCATCTGCGGATCATGCGCGAAAGCGGTGTGGTCGTGGCCGAGCGGCGCGGAAAATCCATCTTCTACATCGTGACAGACCGGCGCATTATCCAGGCGATGGACTTGCTCCGAAGCAGCCTGAGCGAACACATGCAGCAGCAGGGCGAAGCCGCCCACATCGCTGCGCAGCGACCACCGGTCTAAAACCAAATTTGTTTTTTCACCCGTCTATATCAAAGATAGGATACAACGTTCTATGACTACCGCACGCTATACTTCTCACGCATTGGAGACGACTGTTGAAGCGTCTACCCTCGAATTCCCTGAGTATATTCGCCACAAGCGAGTGCGCACCTGGATCCAGGATATGGTTGCTCTTTGCAAACCGGATTCAGTCTATTTTTGTGATGGTTCCCAGGAAGAATATGACGAATTGTGCCAGACGTTGGTCGATCAAGGTACATTCGTCCGCCTGAACGACGACCTGCGCCCGAACAGTTTTCTCGCCCGTTCACACCCCAGCGATGTCGCCCGTATGGAAGACCGCACTTTCGTGTGCAGCCTGAACAGACGCGAAGCTGGCCCGACCAATAACTGGGTCAACCCGCGCGAGATGCACAAGACACTGGATCAGGTTTTTGACGGCTGTATGCGCGGACGTACCATGTATGTCATCCCCTTCAGCATGGGGCCGTTGGGTTCAGACATTTCTTACGTCGGTATCGAACTATCAGACTCAGCTTACGTCGCCACCAACATGCGCATTATGACCCGTATGGGCCGTGCCGTATATGATGTGTTGAACGAAGATAATCCATTTGTGCCATGCGTCCATTCTGTCGGTATGCCGCTCGAACCGGGACAGGAAGATGTGGCGTGGCCGTGCAACCTGGACACCAAATACATCGTCCATTTCCCGGAAGAACGTTCAATCTGGTCGTATGGCAGTGGTTACGGCGGCAACGCTTTGCTGGGGAAGAAATGCTTCGCTCTGCGGATCGCCTCGAATATTGCCCGCGATGAAGGCTGGCTGGCCGAACACATGCTTATCATGGGTGTGGAATCGCCCGATGGCGAGAAAACCTATGTCGCCGCCGCTTTCCCAAGCGCCTGCGGTAAAACTAACTTTGCTATGCTGGTTCCGCCCAAAGCTTTTAAAGGCTGGAAGGTGACCACCGTCGGCGACGACATTGCCTGGATCAAGCCCGGAAGCGACGGCAAATTATACGCCATCAACCCGGAAGCCGGTTTCTTCGGTGTCGCACCGGGGACAAACTCCAAAACCAATCCGAATGCAACCGCCAGCATCACGCGCAACACGATTTTCACCAATGTGGCGCTGACTGATGACGGCGACATCTGGTGGGAAGGCTTCACTGAAGAACCACCCGCGCACCTGATCGACTGGCAAAATCAGGATTGGACGCCGGATTGTGGTCGCAAAGCCGCGCATCCGAATGCCCGTTTCACAGCGCCCGCTTCACAATGCCCGGTGATCGACTCGGAATGGGAAAATCCGAAGGGTGTACCGATCCAAGCGTTCATTTTCGGTGGACGACGCAGCACGGTTAACCCGCTGGTCTTCCAGACATTCAACTGGGTGTATGGCGTGTACTTCGCCGCGACAATGGGTTCAGAAATGACCGCTGCCGCCGCTGGTAAAATCGGCGAAGTCCGGCGCGATCCGTTCGCGATGCTGCCTTTCGCTGGCTACCATATGGCGAGCTATTTCAATCACTGGCTGCAATTCGGACGTTATATCGCCGATCCGCCGCGTATCTTCATCGTCAACTGGTTCCGCAAGGATAAAGATGGCAATTACCTGTGGCCGGGATTTGGCGAGAACATGCGCGTGCTCAAGTGGATCGTCGAGCGCGCCCGCACCACCGCCGCCGGACATGAAAGCCAACTGGGGCGTGTGCCGCGTTACGAAGACCTGGATTGGCGCGGACTTGAAAACTTCACC
>JBDTNB010000102.1:0-24996 GCA_039933955.1 Chloroflexota bacterium | reverse complement strand
AAAATAATCAGGTCGGCATCATTCGCCTTGGCGAACTCGCAAATGTCGTCCATGCGATGCAAAAAATCGACGACGCGGCTGCTTAAACCCGACTGCGGATCGGTCTTGCCATAATTTTCCATGCCGATGTGGGTATCGGCAAAATGCAGGACGCGGATGGGTTCGGTCATAATGAATTCCTACTTAACTATCACCTCAAAATCACCTGAAAAACAGGCGAGAACAGGTAAAATTTGTATCTGGTTTGTATCCAGTTAGTTGCACGGCGGAAACTACTCGGAATCATGGTTAAGATGATCGCCAAGCAGGTGCTAGAGCAGGGTTTTAAAGATGGACAAGGCACGCCTTGTCCCTACCGAAACCCATGTTGATGTTAGGACACCTTGACCGACACCAAGCACTCAACCATGACCTTATTCTAGCTAGAACATCAATTCTAACGCAGCCGACTCCTGAATCAAAGTTTCCTGTTCGGCGGCGGACATGGGCGTGAAGGCATCGGCAGCGTTGAGCACCATCGGGAACAGGCGCGTATCCCCGGCGCTGGGCACAGCGGCCACCCCCGGTTGCGATAATGCAAAACGGACGCCTTCAGTAATCGCGTCCTGGCGGTCATAAGGTTGATACCAGGTGTGATAATTTTTGGTCATTTCACCCCACGCCCCGCGCGTGATCGACTTGATGATCTGGATGCCCAGGTCGCGCTGCTGGCACAAATCGAGCAATTTTTCGGCGTCGGCGCGATATTTTGCATCGGCATACAAGCGCGGATGAATTGGGAACATCACGGTATCAAAATCGAAGCGTTGCAAAGCGGCAAACTGCACGGCGGGCGAATCCATACCATGTCCGGTGATACCCAAATAGCGCGTCAGCCCTTCGTCCTTCGCGCGTTTTAAAGTCTCAATCGCCCCACCGGGACGCAGGGCGCGTTCGAGTTCGTCCATCGACGTGACCGCGTGGAGTTGATACAGATCAAATTTGTCCGTCCGCAGAAGTTTGAACGATTGATTTAATTCCGCCCAGGCACTATCGGCATCGCGCTGCTGAGTTTTGCAGCCGACGAAAAATTGATCGCGGCGGCTTTCCAGCCAGGGGCCGACCACCGATTCGGCATGACCATAGCTGGGCGCAACATCGATGTGGTTGACCCCCCGTGACTGCGCCAGATCGAGTACCGAACTGACTTCTTCCTGGCTGCTGTTAGAGAAGGCCGCCGCGCCCACGATGACCAGACTGCTCATGTGGTTGGTGCGGCCTAAACGTCGTTTGTCCATCATTAAACCTCTTTCTATTCAGTCGATAGTCTTTAGTCGATAGTCATTAGTCAAAAGATCAATACATTTTATGAAGTTTCCGATTCAGATGGGAGCGATTCGCCATTATAAGCCAGGATTATGTGGGAACGGGGAATACCCGCATTCCAGATCAGGGCTTCGTACAATGGTTTATCAAACACGCACTCTTCATCAATCACTATTTTATCGCCGACCATGTGTGCCATGTTGATGACGTATACCTCGTCTGCTTTTCGATTGTTGGGGACATCGACAATCGCGTAAGTCTGCCGCTCGTCATCCAGCACCGGATAGATGACTGCATCTGGCGCGTGGCCTGCATAACGATGAACCTCACTTTTCAACAGTGGCGCAAGCAGCAGATTGAGGTTAGGAATGGCTTCTCCGGCATAAGCCAGAACAATTTTTTCGCGCTCGATACCATTCTGAACGAATAAATCCACCAGTGGAGCAGCCGTTCGATCTTCGTCTACAAGAACCCAACCGGCAATAACCCGTATGATCGCAAAAATTTCCGCTTGCGAATTTTGTCCCTTTGGCTTCGCCAGCAAAATGTACGTCAAACTTCTGGCATCGCAAACCGCCGTGAGTACAGGTGTTGAAGCCTGGCGCGCATAATTTTCGACGACGGAACGAACTTTGAGGGCAAACGGGTTTTCGAGGTCGATTTGCATATTCCCTCAGTGCTTGAAATGGACGAAGATGCGCCCGAAATTTTTGTCGTCCTTCTCGATACGGTGATACACGGCACGGATATGCTTCTGGTCGAGGAAGCGCAGCACCCGCTTTTTGAGTTGACCGCTGCCCTTGCCAGGGATGATCTCGACCAGCGCGATTTTCTTATCGACAGCCTCGTCCATGATGCGCTGCAACTCGGCTTCGATTTTATCGCCCTTGTTGTAAATGTCGTGGAGATCGAGTTTCAGTTTTGCCATTTCGATAACTTTCTAATTCGCTGGAACACCCCAGAGCCGAACCGTTCCATCCTGGCTGCTGGTTGCCAACACATTGCTATCAGGGCTAAATTCAACTTTCATTACATAGTTAGTATGCCCGGTTTTAAAAGAGGAAATTACTTGCTCAGTAGCTGTATCCCAGAGATATACCATGCCATCTTCGGTCATCATTGCCAATAACGACGCATCAAGATTAAAAGCGGCGCTGCTAATCACAGTATCCATTTTAGGGATTTGAGCCAAAACATGATATGTGTGATCTTCCAGACCCCAAAGCTGGCCTCCACCATCATTGTTGACCACAAAAATAGTTTGTTTATTTGGACTTTCTATGACCAAACGAACATCAGCATCAAAGGAAAATGTATTCTCACCTGTTTCGATGTTCCACAATTTGACGGTTTTATTCAGATATTCTGTAAAAATAGTGTCGCGCGTTGACCCCAAAATAATGTCATCGGCAAAATCACGATTCTTTAGTTCAATCTGGGACGGACTTTCTTCACTTGTATCCCATGAATAAGCCTTGTTTCCAGCAGTTCCGATTAATTGCTTTCCGTCAGCACTGAAATTCAGGCTAGAGGGAGATACGCCATATATCCCCGTATCAGTCTTTTTTAGTTCAAGACCCTGATTCACATCCCATAGCTGAACAGTGTCGCCATTAGTTGATCCTAAAAATTGATTGTCCGGGCTAAACGCAAGTCGAACAGTTTCATAAGCGGCACTTGGGAGCAAAATTGTTTTCCCGGTGTCGAAATCTGTTATGTAGATGTCATTCCCGGAAATCCAGGCCAATTTTGACGCATCAAAGCTAAATACAAAATCAGATATGTAACTTGAGGCGACAGCTATAATGATCTCATCATCTGACAAGTTTTTATCGTTACTCGTATCGCGTCCTAATATGCCAATCTGTTCAATCTGATTGGCATTCTGAACGGTTATTCCCTGAAGTTTCGGTAATTGGGTTCCCGCCTCTTGCGCCAACACAGGCGAAAAGATCAAGAGCAATAAGGCGATTCCAACCAGGAATTTTTTCATCAGAGTTATTCTCCCTCGGCCAACACCTTTTGGACGGCGGCGATGACCTGTTCGTGGATGTGACCGTTGCTGACGATGATGCCGTCGTTCACCAGTGCCTTCCCCTGCGAAAAATCCAACGGTGAGCCGTCGATGTCGGTCACGAGTCCGCCCGCCGCCTGCACCAGGGCTGTCCCGGCGGCATGATCCCAGATCATGAACGCCCGTGTGCTGTCGATGCGTGGCAGCCGCAGATACAGTTCGCCATCCCCGGCGGCGATGCGCGCGTATTTTTCCATGCTGTCGATGCGCGTCAGGCTGGCCGCACCCAATCCGGCGGCCTCGCGCACCCGCTGCATCCGTTCGTGGTTGGCGTGGCTCTTTTCGACACTTTCCAGCGTACGCACATCCTCGGCTTTGGTGCGATCTGAAACCTTGATGCGCTTCACCTGACCGCCGCCCAACGGCTGCATAAAGGCCGCGCCGCCCTGGGCATGGAACATGACGCCACCGCGATCTGTGGTCGGATAAGCGGGTGCGCCGATCACACAGGCGACGGGTTTTTTATCGACCATGACTCCGGCGGCGATCACATAGCTGCGCATCGCCAAAAAGCCTTTTGTGCCGTCAATCGGGTCGATCACCCAGGTACGTTCGGCCTCGCGCCCGTGACCGTGATCCAGCCAGCGCACCACATCGGCCTGACGGACTTCAATGCCCAGGATCGTTTCCAGCAGGGCGATGATTTCTTTGCGCCGGGCTTCCGGCACGAGTTCGATAAACTGCGCGCCCGATTCCTCGGCCAGCACGGCATCGTCGGGGAAAGCGCTGCTGATCGCCCGTCCCAGGATGGCCTGTGAACCATAGTCGGCAATCGTCACCGGTTCGTGGCCGGTTTTTTCACTGCTGGCGAGATGATGTTCCTGCACCCGTTTGCAGACCTCAGCGGCCTGCCGCACGGCGGTAAAAATGGGTTGAAAGTCGATCACTGCGGGGTTACTCCGTTATTGCATGATTACCGGCTAGCATGTTGTAAATAGGCGCGGCGATTTTCTACAATGATTAACAGCTAATATCTATTGCTTTTTTATGGCTAGCCGACGTGATTAAAGAACAATAGAAAATGTCATTGCTGCCTGGCTGATCTACTCTGTCCCATTTGAACCCATGACAGCATTCGGTTCGCCATACGCCATTTTGTGTTGCGCGCCACTTGACTTAAGGGGTTAGTAGTGTGAATTTCAAGTGCCGCCTTACGAGAATCCAATACAGCTTTGCGAGTCCGATTCAGCATTTCTTTTTGATAGCTGTCGATTATTTCGTCAATCCGATTTCGGTCTGAGGCAATGAGCAGGTTCGCCAATGAATGGGCATCAACCATTGACATATTCGCCCCTTCGCCTCGAAAGGGAGTCATCGGATGCGCTGCATCTCCAAGAAGTACAATTTGACCATGATGAGCATCCGTTAAGGGTTCTTTGTCGTAATAGCGTCTAACCGTAATATTTTCTGGATCAGTTTGAGAGATGATTTCTGGGATGGGGGCGCACCAATCCTTGGTTGCGTCCATTGACCGCTCCTTCAAGATGGGCTTAGAGACACCCTCAAATTCATCTATTCGCGCCTGCATCGAAAGCGACCAAACCGTCGTATCATTCTCGTTGACAACAAATAACCCAATACCGTCGCCAACCATCATAAAAGACTCATCCGCCAGCAATGGATGATTCAACGCTGGTACAACCGCTCCCGAAATCGCAGAAATACCCAGATAGGAAGGTGTATCACCTATCATTTGCTGGCGAATGACCGAATTGACACCATCACAGGCCACGACCAAATCAGCCGAGACCTCACGCCCTCCTGCCAAGCGCACAGTCGGCTTTCCTTCGCGCTCCGTGAAACCGAGACAAGGCCCGTCGAAATGGACATTTTGCTCTATACCATGCAGAAGGACATCCCGCAGTTTCTCTCTGAAAACGCGCAGTGTTCTGGGAGATGCCAGGTTGTCCCGCAAGTTCATCAGCGGCTTTCCCGTTTGAGTGAGGAACGGGAAGTTCGCTACAACACTGCTCACATTTCTCATCTCATCATAAAGACCAAGCTGTCGCAACGGGATTAACCCCCCCGGTTCCCTCAAGGTTATACTATAACCTTGTGATCTGCTGTGAGCATCCGCATCACGTTCAAAAATCTGAAACTGGATGTCCTGGTCAGATTGAGAAAGCAAGTTGCCTAATGTCAATCCACCAATTCCAGCTCCGACGATAATTACATTCATATATGCTCTGTCCTTTGCTTGCATAGTTAGCCGAACAAGGTATAGGGTTTAATACTATGCGCTCAGAAGAAACTAATTTTCGAGGTATTAAACGGCTTGTACCGCCGTTTCATCCTGCGGACGGGAGGCATATATTTCATGATAGTAGGGCAATGGGGACGTGAGTTTTGGCAATCTATAGTATCCCTTTTGCCTGGATTCACATGTCGAATTTGCGTTATGTTGTAAGAGATTAAACTGCAACCCTATTTTCTCTATTGTACCCCAGTTGAGTGGGGCTACGCAGCGCTAAAGCCATCGTGTACACTGACTTTGATTTCTTTTGTAACCCATAAGGTATCCCTATGAGTTGGATTTTGTACGCGCTAGCCTCACCCCTGGTGTTTAGTATTGTCAATTTTGGCGATAAATTTATTATCGAAAAACATATCCGCGATACGCGCGCTATGCCGATTTATTCGGGCATCGTCGCCTTTTTTACCGGATGCATTTTATTTATCGTCACCGGCTTCCCAACCCTGCCCTTGAGGGATATGGTGCTGGTCATGGTCACGGGCGTGATGACATCGGTAGGGGCCGCTTTGTATTTTACGGCAATCGCGCGCGATGAAACCAGCAAAATTATCGTCCTGATTCAAGTGCAGCCGGTGATTGTGCTGCTGCTGTCGCTGGTGTTTCTCAATGACAGCATTTCGGCACAGCAGTTGGTCGGCTTCATATTGATCCTGGGCGCGGCGGTTGCCATTTCGCTCAATCGGGATGGGGGCAGCTTTAAAGTCTCTGCCGCGTTTTACCTGATCCTGGTGTGCGATCTGATCTGGGCGTCATCGCTGGTGTTATTCAAGTTTGTGGCAGACGAAAATCAATTTTCCGCGCTGCTGCCTTATGAAAGCTGGGGTTTGGCGCTGGGGGATCTGGCGCTGTATCTGTTCGTGCCCGCTATCCGCAGGGCTTTCCATCAGAACCTCAAAATTGTCACGCGGCGGGCGATGGGCTTTCTGGCGGTCAATGAAACGATTTTTGTAGCCGCCAAACTCCTGGGTCTCACCGCCGTTGCGTTAGGGCCGGTGGCACTGGTGAGTGTATTGGGCAGCACCCAGATTTTCTTCGGCGTCATCTTCGGCGCAATTTTGACGACTCTCGCCCCGGCGATTTTCAAAGAAGATATTTCCTGGCGCAATCTGGCGCGCAAAGCTGTGCTGGCGCTGATCCTGTTCGGAGGCATCCTGCTGGTGAATTAGCCTTTCATGCGCCAATTATATGCGACAGATGTACTCTAAGGTCATTATGCATTCGCCCCGCATAGTGCTAAAATGGGATTATTCAGCATTCCCGGTACACATAGGAGCAAGTTGCCATGCCCCGGTGGAAATCTTTCGAAGCCTTTCTGGAAGACACACGGCAGGTCACCAGTAACGGCCAGCGTCAAGCGTTGGTCGATGAACTGCTGGATGAGCGCCAGATATGGCCCTGGGTAGAAGGGCGGCAGGCGACTTTTATCTTCAGCAGTCTGGGATCACGCAAAAGTGTGGCGCTCAATCTGGATACGATCAAGGCGGATCCGCCCTTCGCGCCGATGACCAACATGCCGGGAACAACCCTGTGGTATGTCTCGCGCAAGTTCGAGTCCGATGATTTGCTGGATTATCTGCTGGCGGTGGACGACCCGATGACCCCGCTGGCACAAGAACGCGATATTGTGGCGCGTGTCGCTGACCATTGGCGTGTTGACCCCACCAATCCCCTCAAAATGCAAACCGTACAGCAAAGTGTATCGGTACTGCGCATGGAAAATGCACGCCCTTTTCTGGATTGGGCGGCTCTGAAAAACGTCCCGCACGGGCGCGTGCGTGAACATTCAATAGACAGCAATCAACTGGGCTTCAAAGACCGCAAATTGTGGGTGTATACACCGCCGGGATACGATGGATCAGGTATGGTGTATCCGCTGCTGATTTTGCAGGATGGACAATGGGCGAACGGGCCGCTGCAAGTGCCCGCCATAGCCGATGTGCTCATCAAACACAAGCGGATGACGCCGATGGTTATCGCCATGATGCAAAGCGGCCCACATCAGGAACGAAACCGCGAATACACCAGCAACGACAAGCATTATGCCTCACTGCTGATCGAACTGCTGCCGTTTATTCAGGCCAATTATCGCATCGACTCGACCAACCTCGGCATCGGCGGTGTAGCGATTGGGGCGATTGCCGCCGCACACGCCGCGCTCAAAAATCCAGCCGTTTTCAATGGCCTCATCATGATTTCGCCGCCGCTGGGGCAGGGCGAAGGCCAGGATTTGCTGGCGCAATACGCTTCGCGTTTTGAGAATGCCAGGGTGCTGCCGCAGCGCATTTTTCAATCAGTTGGGCGCTACGAAGCCAAATCCCGTTTCTTAAAACCAGGCGAAGCGCTGCGGGATATTCTGGAACGAAAATCCGACCTCGCTTATCATTTCACCACCGTCGGCAGCGGGCACGGATTGGTCGGTTTCAAGAGCATCCTGCCGGAGGCGCTGGCCTCGGTTTTCCCGGCAGACAATAGCTGACCAAACGAATCACGTACACCTGAAATGGAAAATAAAAACAGTGCCAGGATAATCCTGGCACTGTTTTGTTGTTAAAAGGAGCCGAACGCTAATTAATAGCGGTCGCGGCTGCGATTGTCACGATTGCCACCACCGAAACCACCCGAACGCTCTTCACGGGGGCGGGCTTCGTTGACGGTCAGGGCGCGGTTGTCCACGCTGAAACCGTTAAAGCGGCGAATGGCTTCCTGCGCAGCTTCTTCAGTTTCCATCTCAACAAAACCGAAACCCTTAGGGCGACCAGTGTCACGATCGGTGATCAGGTTAACTTCTTTAACTTCGCCAACCTGTGCAAACAGGGTGCGAACCGCTTCTTGGGTCGTATCATAGGACAGATTGCCGACGTACAATTTCTTTGCCATGTGGATTATTCTCCTGCAAATGAAAGGATGATGTTTGGTAGGAGAGTAAGCGGACGTGGCAAACGATGCAGAAGCGAAAAAAGAGTGCGAAAGCAGGTAACCAAAACTGTTTAAACTCTACCGCTTTTCATTATGACAGAGATTTTGATTTATAGATAGGGCCGTTGCGAAAATTGCTCGAAATTGCTCCAGCCTGTTAGCGGCAAATGGGGATTTATTCGTAATTTTCTGTCGGTTGGTTAGGCAGGTAGGCGCGGTGCGTCGCGCTGCGAATATGTTCCAGCGCCAACGGCAAATTGGTCTCCGGGGGGTTCATTGAGTCCAGAAACAGCGCATTATTGTTCCAGGATTGATAGTATTCCTTCATCCGTTCCACATCACTCCAACCTACTGGCTTCCAACCGGGCACATAATGCACCCGATCTGTCATACGTTCTTTCCACACGGTTTCATCGGAACAATAACAATAAAGTGCTGAGAACTTCGACTTGTGGCGTGCGGCGATTTCGCTGGCGACCATACGGAAGTGATCGAGAGGAAAGGTCGCATCCAGGATCACGCTCAGACCCAGTGAGAGCAGTTCGTCGGCGATGTCCAGGATGATGAAGTAGCCATCGCCACTGTGTTCCGGCGCGAGGTGATGGTCGCGCAGCACACGCTGGACTCGATCTTTGGCGAATACCGGGACATTCAAGCGGCGGGCGACCATACGCGCCAACGTGGTTTTGCCACTCCCTGGCATCCCGGTAAAAAGGATGAGTGTGCTGTCCAATATTGTAGCCCCGCCTCACAAGATAAGGGAGGGCTTTTGACCCTCCCTGACTGATATAAATTGGATTTAGAAAAACCTTACTTGACTTTCGTCCAGGTTCCAGTCCCCGAATCCAGCCGGAACACCCCAACTGGCGCATCGACGTAAAAAACGGTGTTACCGGTTTCGTACTGGATGGTTCGCTGATCCTTATTGATATCGCTCGTCCCCCAACCTAACGCATTGCTCCAACTGCCGATGGGCGCATTCGTGTTACAGTACGCCCAATCGAATACGGCCAATGGTGGGAATTTGCCGCTGGGGGCACTGCCAGCGCAATTGTAGGATGTAGTTTGATCCCAGGTCACGATGCTGCCGATAAACCGGTTGTCCTGGTTGACCATCCCGTAGAGCGTATTCAAATTGTTGGCGGCGACATAAACCATATACCCACGCTCAAAGGATTGGAAACGTCCACTTGCGATAGCACTGGGGCCAGAAGGACAAGCTGCATTGGCTGGCGCATATTGGTCGCCAAAAAACCAGGATGTAGAGCACTGGATTGTAACCGGAACCGATAAGGTCACTTCCTGACCGTTACGTTGTACCGCCAAGCGATAGACAACCACTTTACCTGTGTTACCGGGAACCGTCACGGGGAGCTGTCCAATAGGCACTACCGTAAAGGATTGCACGACTGCGCCCTGCTGGTTAAGCTGGTCAATACGGGCGGTATCCGCGATGGCATTCCAGGTCAACGTGACCGACGAATTAGCCTGAACGGTGGTCGCGCTGGCGGCAAATGATAAAATCTGGGGCGCGTTGGGTGTAGCCGTTGCTGGCAATGGCGTGAAAGTCGGCGTAAAGGTAAAGGTCGGCGTCACTGTAAACGTCGGTGTGATGGTAGATGTTGCCGTAACTGTCGCGGTAAAGGTCGCGCTGGGTGTGAACGTAACGGTGTTCGTCGGCGTCAGCGTATTGGTAGCGGTTGGCGTCGAAGTCTCAGTGGATGTTGCGGTTGGCGTCGGTGTCAACGTCGGGGTATTGGTGGGTGTCTCGGACGGCAGCACATACACTGTCGGCAGTGCGCCAACTTCCTGCGTAGGCTGCTGGCAGGCCGCGCCAAAAATGACAACCAACAACATAACCCAAAAGAAACGGAGTCGGGCGCTGAAGAACATGTGCCACCTCCATGATGAACTACAATAAATAATATGATGACAAGTATAAAATTTACGTTGGCCTCAATCATACTCATATTCAACGCGGCCTGCCAGCAGACTTTAGTCGCGGTGGACAGCTCGCCTGCACCAAGCGAAACACCTCTGCCGCAATCGACCCCGCGCCCGACCTTAACACCAGGACAAATCGACCTGCCCACGCCGACCTATATGCCAACACAGCCGCCTTTTGTGCCGGCTTCCACGATCCCTTCGGTGACGTTGGGCGCGCAAACGCCGCTGCAATCCCCGCCTGTAAATAATAATTTACCCGGCGCTACCCCAACTATCGCGGCAGCGGTAACGTTGATTCCGGCGGAAAATACGTTCAGCATTGGAAAATCGGTGCAGGGGCGGGATATTCTGGCATGGCGCTTTGGGACAGGCGACCAGATTGTGCTGCTGGTTGGCGGCATCCACGCCGGTTTTGAAGCCAATACGGTGATGCTCATCAACGAAATGATTGCTCATTTTCAGGGGACACCCACCGATATCCTGCCGGGGATCACGCTGCTGCTGGTTCCCGTCGCTAATCCGGATGGCCTGGTATTGGGGCGCGAATCTCAAGGGCGTTTTAATGCCAACCATGTGGACTTGAATCGTAATTGGGGCTGTGATTGGTCAACGCAGGCCTACTGGCAAAGTCAATTGGTCAATCCAGGGGAGCGGGCTTTTTCGGAGCCGGAAACACGGGCGGTAGCGGGTTTAATCCGGGATTTGCGTCCCAGCGCGGCGATTTTTTATCACGCCGCGGCACACGGTGTTTTCGCAGGGGATTGCGATGGCGATCATGGGTCGGCAGCGCTGGCAGCCGTGATTGGGGAGGCGTCCGGCTACCCCTATGGCAAGGCGTGGTCAGCTTATCCGGTGAGTGGTACGGCCTCGACCTGGGCTGATGGTTTAGGCGTTCCGGCGGTTGACCTGGAATTGAGCGGCACGCGCGAAACCGAGTTTATCCCCAATTTGCAGGGCGTGATCGCTGTCCAGAAATGGCTAACGGGCGCATCATAGCCCTGCCTTTGAGGCTAATTAACCTACTGCGCGCGGCAGCTTATTGGTTTCTTCCAGGATGACATAGGCATCGTCCAATGTGCGCGCAAAATAATACTGATCCTTTAACGGCACATGGGCGCTCGAAACTTGATACAGCGCTTCGATAAAACGATCTGCGCCGATGACAACCACCAAACTCACCGCCGGATGCCTGCGGAATTCATGCAGGACTTTAGATTGTGACATGAAAATACCTGGTGTCAGCGCGCCGTAGCTGATGTCGATAACAAAGCCAACCTGCGTTTGAGCGGACTCGACCAGGATGCGGGCTTCTTCCAGGGCGGCATAAAAATCATGCCACTCCCAGTTACCGCGCCGGTACAGGAAACGGATAGTCGTTTGATCCTCGTCATCCCAGAAGGCGTGAATGCTCATGTTGGATTCCCTTTTACCTGATCTATTGATTAAAACACGAGGTATAGTTAATTACAATGAAAAATTGTCACACTTCACAATTTTTCATAAATTTTATATTTGTTTTGGAACGTTAGTTTTTCTAAGCCAGCCAACTCCGTGCTGAAGATGCATTTTGGTGACAATCGAACCACTTAAATCGTTTCTGAACAATTTTTATGTGAACCTCGTATAAGAATTTAGTAGGATTGCACCTTAAGTAGAAGGAGATAGAGCCATGTTAAGCAGTGTGGAATTGAACGAACGCATTCGGTCACTGCGACCCGGTCAGCGCCTGGGGTACAGTGCCACAGTGGCTTTGGTCATTGTTGGGGCCTTTGTGCTGGCAATTGTCCTGTCGATTATTCTGGCATTGGTTTTTGTCGTCATTTTCCTGGGCGCACGGCTTACGCTCCCTGATGATGCCATTGCCTTGAGCCTACCGCTGGTGATTGTCTTTATGTTCGCCGTTGGCATGAGTGGTCTGGGCAGTCAAGCCGCGCTGATTCCTGGTCAGGACGTGCGCAAATCGGCGTTGAAAGCGGCACGGTCCGGCCTGATTGTGGGCTTCATTGCTGGAGCAATTTTCGGATTCTTGTGGGCGCTGGTTGTGATCGCCAATCCGCTGTTTTACGCAGTGTTGATGGGTGTAGCGCTCGCCCCGGCCCTGGCGTTCTTTCGTGGGATCGCCTATGTGGTCGAACCAATATGCCTGCGCTTGTTCGCAAAACGCTAAAAATTTTGTTTAATAGCACGCTATTGGGACGAGACATATCTCGTCCGCTACTGCTTTAAACAAACATCAATAACGCCGGACAAAATACTGCTCCTGCCCACGCGGGATGCTATAATCAAAAGTGACACAGCACCAGCGCCTTGTCGCTTTTGTTTTCCAATAAGGATTCTATCATTGTGACCGAGCCAAATGTCTCATATCTGTCACCCAAACTGGAAGCCCGTCCGCTGCCGGAAAAAGGCTTTTACGGTGTCTATTCCCATCAAGCTGTGCCCGCTGCCGAACTATTGGTGATGTGGTCGGGCGGGTTATATTCGCTCGAAAATCTGGGAAAACTGCCGCCGCTGGATCAGAGCCGCAGTGTCCAGGTCGAAGATGATTTGTTCCTCGTGCCAATCAAACAGGGCGAACCTGCCGATTTCATCAACCACTCCTGCAATCCCAACGCCGGGTTGAACGGGCAAATCGCGCTGGTCGCCATGCGTGACATCGCTGCGGGCGAGGAAATTTGCTACGACTATGCTATGAGCGACGGCAGCGCTTACGACGAATTTGAATGCCAGTGCGGCGAAGCGGCCTGCCGCCATCGGGTTACGGGTCATGATTGGCGACTGCCGGAATTACAGCAGCGCTATCGTGGTTATTTTTCGCCTTATTTGCAGCGGCGTATTGACCACCTGAAGTCAGCGGCGCTCACCAGCGGTCAATCAGTTGGAGATGTTTGATGCCCCCGGATCGCGAACACACCTTCGCCAACGCGCCGATTGACGAACTGCTGTCGGTGCTGCTGCGCCAACTCAAGCGCCCGCTGGCGGCGCACGGCGTCAGCCTCACCGATGCCCAGGCAGAAAAGTTGGCGGCGGATTGCGCAGTAGGCACTCCGTTGACCCAGCCCGAACTCATCCCAGCCTTGATCGCGGTGGTGACGGAAAGCGAAGCTGTGCTGGCAAAAATGGGACTGACATTCATCCAGGCGTTGGATACCCCAATGGATCAGGTTTCGGGATGGGAGACCACCGCCGAATTTTTGGAACTCGCCAACGAAAAAAGCAACGCTGAACTGCGTATCACCCTCGGCGCGGCGCTAGCGTTGGCCTTCGGTGACGCTCGCTTCAGTGCTTATGTCCGCCATCTGGCATCCGGCGACTACGGCGACGAAAGTTTGATTGCAGGTCACATCTTGCGTTTTGTCGGGTAAAATGCGAAAATCATTAAACCGTCATGACCCATAGAGATATTTTATAGTACCACACCATGATTACTGAACCTTTGTTAAACCGCAACTCACCTGAAAGCCAGGGCATCGCTTCTAGTGCCGTGCTTCGATTTGTCGAAGCTCTGGAAAGCCAGATTCACGAAATCCACAGCTTCATGCTGCTGCGTCACGGGGATGTTGTCGCTGAGGGCTGGTGGTCGCCCTATGGACGCGAATCTCCTCATATGCTGTATTCGGTCAGCAAGAGTTTTACCGCGACGGCTGTCGGTCTGGCGCTGACCGAAGGATATTTTGCTATCGACGATCTGGTGCTGCCCTTCTTCCCAGATGAAGCACCGATTGAGCCGAATGACTTTTTGTCAGCGATGACGGTGCGGCATCTGCTGTCGATGTCCACCGGTCATGCTGAGGACACCTTCCCCTACATGGTTGATCGACCAGACGGCAACTGGATCAAAGGCTTCTTTGGCGTACCTGTCCTCCATGCGCCGGGAACTCACTTTTTATACAACACCGGGGCGACCTATATACTGTCGGCGATTGTACAAAAAGCGACTGGTATGAAGCTGATTGATTATCTGGAACCACGCCTGTTTGAGCCGCTGGGAATCGAGAAGGCGACCTGGGAAGAATCGACTCAAGGGTTCGCAGTGGGCGGCTATGGACTGAGCGTCAAAACCGAAGACATCGCACACTTCGGCCAGCTTTATCTGCAAAAAGGCATGTGGCAAGGAAACCGTATTTTGCCTGAAGCCTGGGTAGAAGCCGCGACCACAACCCAAATTTCGAACGGCAACAGCAGCGCACAAAACGATGCGACGCAGGGCTACGGCTACCAATTCTGGCGCTCACGACATAATAGTTACCGGGGAATTGGCGTCTTCGGGCAGTATTGTATCGTCATGCCCGATCAGGATGTTGTGATCGTTATGACGGGCGGTCTGGATATATTTGATGCATATCAGCCGTTAGATTTGATCTGGGAAATATTACTTCCGGCCATGCAGGCTGACGCGCTTCCCGATGATGCCCAAGCCCATGACGCGCTAACCAAGAAATTATCCGGTCTCAATATGGCTCCGGTGCAGGGACATGCCGCATCCTCCATTTTGCCGCAAGTTTCGGGTCGAACTTACGCGGTTGATGCCAATGTATTTGAGATCGAAACCGTCACACTGGATTTTACCGTTTCCGGCTGCACGGTCACGATCAAAACAGCGGCGGGCGAGGAAACCTTTCCCTGTGGTTATGGCGTGTGGCAGCGGGGTCAAACGGCGCTGTTTAATGATTCGCGCTGGTTCTCCGACGCCCCTCAGCCCGTCGCGGTCAGCGGCGCATGGACAGCCGATGACTGCTTTACGATGGTTGTCCGACTTTATGAGACTCCCTTTTTCCACACGCTGCTGTACCATTTTGTTGGCGATGAACTGCTGCTCGAAATGCGCGTCAACGTAACCTTTGATTCTACAAGACCGCTGCTGCTGACGGCACATCATCAGCATTCACAATTGCTCACATAGGGCGTTCAACTGAACCGCCCCTGTATTCTCTTTTTCGGCGTAATCTGGCGCGGGTAGGTTGGCGCTGGTTATAATTCCATACTGATTCGGTAACCCATCATTTCGACTGGAAGAACAACACCCCATGCTGAATATTTATCGCTGGTCACAAACCGACCCCCAGATCAAAAAGAAAATCACCGCCCGCGCTATGTTCGACATCTCCGAAATCCACGATTACGTCGCCAAATGGATGGATGTGATTAAGACCGAAGGCGACGACGGTATCGTCAAATACACGCGCGAATTCGACAACAAAAATTTTCAACTCAAAGACTTAAAAGTCACACGCACCGACATCGAAAAAGCCTACAAGGTTGTGAATCCGCGTGTCGTCGAAATTCTGAAGCGCCAGATCAGCATTTCGCGGGAAAATGCACTGTCAAAAGCCAAGCAAGAAACGGTTTTGAAATCATTCATCCCCGGTGTACAGGTCGGCTATCGCATCACGCCTATTGAATCGGTTGGGTTGGCTGTGCCTGCCGGACAAGTCCCGCTGCCGACGGTGATGCAAATTTTGACCGTCACCGCCAAAGCCGCAGGTGTGCCGCGCGTGATCGCCTGCTATCCGTATCGCGGCGAATATCCTGAAATGTTGATCGCCGCAGACATCGCCGGAACCGATGAAGTTTATCGCGTGGGCGGTATAGCGGGCGTGGCGGCGATGGCCTACGGAACCGAGACCATCAAGCCGGTGCTGAAAATTGCTGGCCCCGGCAGCGTCTATACCCAGGCCGCCAAAATGCTGGCCTACGGCAAAGTCGTGATTGATATGGTGGCTGGCCCGTCCGAAGCCATTATCCTGGCCGATAAAGATGCCAACCCGATTTACTGCGCTGCCGATATTTTGGCACGCGCCGAACATGCCCCGGACGCAGCCGGTGTACTCGTCACGGACTCAGAAGCATTGGCAATCGCGACCCAAAAAGAAGTCGCCCGCCAGATTCAATACCTCAGCCGCCGCGAGGTGATTGAGCAATCGCTGGGGAAATATTCCTGCGCGATAGTCACCGAATCCTGGCAGGAAGCGATAGATTTCACCAACGAATACAGCCCGGAACATCTGGAAGTGTTGGTGAAAGAACCTTTTGCGCTGCTACCGCAGTTGACCAATGCCGGTTCCATTTTCCTGGGTGAATATGCCCCGGTTGCCATCGGCGATTATGCCAGCGGAACCAACCACATCCTGCCGACGGGTCACTGGCCGAAAATGGTGTCGTCCGTCACTGTCGAGACTTTCCAGAAATCGACGGAAATCCAGTATCTCACCAAAGAAGGTCTGCAAAACCTGGAAGAAATCGTGGACGTGGTTTCGGGCATCGAAAAATTGGATGCCCACTGGAACAGCGTCAATGTCCGTATCCAGAAGGACAAACGCCTGTGGGACGAACTCAATCCCGCCGCGCCCGAACCGGAATCGGAACCTACGCCCGCGTCGCAGACGAGCTAACTTGCCTTTGTAGGGGCGTTCGCTTCGCTCAATGAACGCCCTTATTTTTATCCTCTTTATTCGCTTACATCCTCTCCTTCATGCTCTGCTTGTCGCCTTCCCCCAGAAATCGGGGGAGACAAGTTACAGATGGGGCGTAAACTACCCATAGAGTGACACACCCACTCAGCAAAATTTTGAAGCGAACCACACGAGTTGAATATGACGCCGAAAAAACGTGGACTGACACTGGGCAAGTTCGCGCCTTTCCACAAGGGACATCAATACCTGATCGAGACCGCACTCGCCGAAATGGACGAAGTGTTGGTCATCATTTACGATGCACCCGAAACAACTGATGTTCCCCTCAACGTGCGCGCCAACTGGATTCGGACGCTTTATCCGCAGGTGCAGCTTATCGAAGCCTGGGATGGCCCCACCGATGTCGGTGACACGCCCGAAATCAAGCACAAGCATGAAGCTTACATCCTCAACGTGCTCAAAATCCGCGACATCACCCATTTTTATTCGAGCGAGTTTTACGGCGACCACATGAGTCGGGCTTTGGGGGCGGTCAACCGCGTGGTGGATAAAGCGCGCAGCATCGTCCCGATTTCCGCCTCTACAATTCGCGACAACGTTTATGAATGCCGCGCGTATCTGCATCCAACGGTCTATCGCGATTTAATTACCAACGTCGTCTTTCTGGGCGCGCCTTCAACCGGAAAAACGACCATTGCCGAACGGCTGGCGCAGGAATTCAACACCGCCTGGATGCCGGAATATGGGCGTGAATATTGGGAAACGCATCAAATCGAGCGCCGCCTGACGCTGGAACAATTAGTGGAGATTGCTGAAGGTCATTTGGAGCGCGAAGAACGCCTGTTGTATCAGGCCAACCGCTATCTTTTTGTCGATACCAACCCACTCACCACCTATATGTTTTCGCAGTATTATCACGGCACTGCCGACCCACGTCTGGTCGAACGCGCCCAGCAGGCCGCCACTCGCTACGATCTGGTCTTCGTCTGCGACACCGACATCCCTTATGACGACACCTGGGATCGTTCCGGTAATGCCAACCGCCAAACCTTCCAGAAGCAAATCATCAACGATTTGATCCTGCGTAAAATCCCGTATTTTCTACTGCGCGGCACATTGGATGAGCGCGTTCAGCATGTGCAAACTGTCTTGAAGCGCTTTCGGAAGTACCACAATTTAGTCGATTTATTCACACCTTAAAATCACTGCGAGAGACAAATCTGATGAACTTTTTGAGCGTCAACACCATCGCCTTCACCATCCTGGATTACCCCATGAGCTACATCGAGCTGGTGGGGACAATTTTCTACTTGTGGTCGGTGTGGCTGATTACCCGCCGCAAGATGCTCACCTGGCCGACGGGCATTATCAGCGTCATTTTATACATGCTGTTGTTTTATCAAATCCGGCTGTATTCGGACACACTTGAGCAGGCTTACTATCTGGTGACGAGCGTCTACGGCTGGTGGTACTGGAATAAATCACTGAAAAACAAACCTGAGGACGCGAATAAGACCCAGGATGTGTTTTACAGCGGAAAGCGCGGTATGGTCATCGCCATCGTCATCACGGGCATTTTCTCGATCCTGCTCACCATCATCGACGCCAATCTGAATGTATGGCTGCCGACTCTGTTCCCTGATCCTGCCGCCTATCCTTTCTGGGATGCGCTGACAACGGTGATGAGCTTCACCGCCATGTGGTTGATGGCAAAAAAGCGCATCGAGTGCTGGCATTACTGGATTATTGTCGATGTCATCGGCATCTGGTTGTATTACATCGAAGGCGTCAAATTTATCGCCCTGCTGTATGTGGTACTGCTCGTTATGGCGGTGAATGGGTTGGTGTCCTGGCACAAAGCGCGTCAGCCGAATCCGGCGCTTGTGCCTCAAACCTGACTCTGAACGTCCTCGATTGGGGACGTTTTTGATTCTCGCCGCAACTTTTGATCTTCGACATACGTATGAAATTAGAGGTTTTGTACTTCCTGACCGCCTGTAACACCAGGAGGACGACTTATGGTACGAAAACGAGATCGCGTCATTGCGACCCTGATTGTGTGGATTGGGGTGTTGGTGGCGATGTCCGTGATTTTAGGACGACTCAGCGGCGCTGCCTTAGACATGCAAAATTTTTGGTACTACTCCGGTAACGTTGTGACCGGTGGCAGTTCCGAAGAAGCCCTGCAAGCCCTCAACAGTATCAACGGCATGATGAACCAGCTTCAATTTCAAACCCAGCAGTTTGCCCAGGCCGAAATGTTTGCTTATTTGCCCTACGTGGTTTTGCTGAGTGCCATTTTTCTAGGTGGCGGACTGCTGAGTACCCTGTTTATCTGGCGCTCGGTTGCTGTTCCAGCGGAATTGGCCGAAAGAGTCAAGGACTATAAGGAATTTGTGCCGCCGCCTCGTACTGTTGTTCACCTGGATGACGATGGCGAACTGATTCACATGGCGACCCATTCCCAATCCACCCAAAATTACCAGGAGGAAAGTTGATGAACCAGCGGGATCGCTTGTGGACGACGGTCATCATCTGGGGCGTTTTTATTTTTTTAGCGATACTGGTATTTGATCGAATACTCGTTATTCCGGCTGATTTTAATGGACTCTGGCCGCAGCAAGCCAGTGTATATCCAATGACGCAAGACCTGGGGCAGTTGAATCAAGCCATCGCTGCTGCCCGCGACGCCAGCCCCGCCATCATCGCCCAGGTTCAGGCGACCATCCACAATCAGCTTGCGCTGCGGGTTCCGATTGTGGCTGCCGTGTCCTCATTGCTGCTGATTGTCGCCACCCTCGCGACCTATTTTATCTGGCGCAATGCCGGACTCGAAGCCTACCTTGCCCGTGAAATTGTCCAGGCCGAGAAAACCAAGCGCCGCAGCCGGATTGAGCAGTTCATGGAGGATTTGGACTCTGACGAGCTAGCCCAATTACAAACCCGTCTGAGTGGTGAGCACACCGACACAAAGGCGTCGTAGATCGTGCAAGCTGGAAGCCAAATACGTTTTGTAGGGATACGTCGGCGATTTTGAAATGATCCCAATAAAAGTAAGCTAAAAATGTTGAATTTCTTTGGGAGTTCCGGCTGTTTTCCAAAACACGACGGGCTTTTGTGGTGTGCGCTGAAGCGCAAGGGAGACATCCAAAATAATACAGAGTAAAAGACAAAGACAAAAGTACACGCCGCAGTAAAAACAGATGTTTGCTGCGTTGGCAGAGTGCTTTGTTGAAAAGATACTCGTATCCTGCGGCGGCATGTCTTCACACAACAGACGATTTCCGCCGATTTTCGATACTCCTCTGCTGCTGCTTTACTTGCTACAGTAAAAATTTCTAGACTCTGAACATAAGGGGATGCGTTTTGGAACAAAAATTCTAAACTGCAAATCCCTTGCCAATGTCGGATTAAAAACTGTACAGGGCACGCCCTACCCCTACAAAAGTTTCGCAGGTTAGAAAGATTGTGTGGGGGATGTGATACTGTCGTGAAAGAGTAATTGACTTCATTATCTGACTGCAAGCATGATTTGCGGCTCATGGAGCAGGATGTTAGGCTTTGCGATCAATTAAAAATCATCGCTAAATTGCTGCGCTAAGGAAGAGTCTATGACCACGAACACAAATGCATCGCCGACGGCGGCTGTGCTGGGCAAAATTGGCTTGCCTGAAACGGTGGCTGCGCTGGCGGGTCGGCAGTGGGACGTGATTGTCGTCGGTGCGGGGCACAACGGCCTGACCTGTGCTGCCTATCTAGCGCGGGCGGGTAAGCGGGTGTTGGTGCTGGAAGCCCGTGAACGAATCGGCGGGGCGAACACGATGGAGGAACCCTGGCCGGGTGTGAAAATGTCGCCGTGCGCCTATCTTTCCGGTTTGCTGCATCCGCTGGTGATCCGCGAACTCAAGCTGGTTGAGCGCGGTTATGATTTCACGCCCGCTGTGAATGGGATTTTTGTGCCGTTTGAAGATGGCAGCAGTGTCCAGCTTTACGAAGATGAACGAGCCGACGCCGAAGTTCGCCAAATCGAGCAGCGCGATGTGGAAGGCCACCGCGCCATGCACGCGGTTTTTCAGCGCTTGAACGCTATCATCCGCGCCGACGCCGATGATGGCATGTGGGTGGGTGATCCACCGACTGAGGACGAAATTCGGACGCGGCTGGGGAACGATAGCGAAGCGATTAATGTGCTGTTCAACTGGTCGATGGCAGAATTTCTCGACCATTATTTGATCGACGAACGGCTGCATAGGGCGTATCTCGGACAGGGTGTGATTGGTACGAACGCCAGCCCGTTTGATCCCGGCACAGCCTCGGTTTATTACCATCATTTTTGCTCGTCACAGGGCGGGATACCGGGCATGTGGGGCTTCGTGCGCGGCGGTATGGGCATGATTTCGTTTCTGCTGTGCGATGCTGCCCGTGAAGCCGGAGCTGTGATTGCGGCGGGCGTCCCGGTGGAGCGCATTTTACCGGGCGAAGGTATCCAACTTGCAGACGGCGAAAAAATTTATGCTCCGGTGGTCATCGCCAATGCTGACCCGCGTATGGCGCTCAAGCTTCTGGGCGATGGGGCGGATTCAGAATGGGCGGCGCAGGTGAATCATGTGCCGCAGCAAGGCGTGAGTTTTAAGGTCAATATGCTGCTGAATGCGCTGCCAGATTTCACTGCGCGTCCCGGCGCGCTCATGCCCCATCACTATGGGCCAATCAACATCCCGCTCACCAAAACCGAATGGCACGAGGCGTATGCTGCTGTTCAGCGCGGCGAATTGTATCCACGCGCCTGGGCGGAACTCTATTTTCAGACCGTGCATGACCGCAGTGTTGTCCCGGATGGCCTGCACACGATGAGCGTTTTCGCGCAGTACGCGCCGTATCATCTGGCGCAGGGCACATGGGACACGCGCCGCGCAGAAGTGGGTCAAATTGTGCTGGAGTCGATTGCCCGGTTTGCGCCCAATCTACGTGACGCGGTGATCGGCATTGATGTGCTGGGGCCGCCGGACATTGAGCGCAAAGTCGGTTTGACGGGCGGGCATATTTTCCAGGGCGAGGTTCTCCCGGCGTATATGTGGGACAAACGACTGTCGTGCCGCACACCGATGTCGGGCGTGTATTTATGTGGGGCGGCGACCCATCCGGGCGGCAGTGTGATCGCCATCAATGGACGTAACGCGGCGATGGCAGTGCTGAAGGATGAAGCGTGAAAGAATGCTCTGCGTGCTGAGTACCGTGAGAAAGCCGAAAACACATTTATTGCGGAAGCAACGTTGATGTGCGCTACTGCGTAGATGCCCTCTGGAAATTCCTAATGATGGGCAGGTGGTATTATGGAGAGACAAGACCGGTCTCGTCCCTGCCCAAGCCGCGTTTGAGATCAAGCCCTTGCGGATCACTAGCCACGCTGACCATTAACCACTCGTGTAAGGAGGATACCCCATGAATCCCGATATTAAGGCGCGCGTTGCGGACAAACTTCAACTGCTGTATCACAGTTCCGAAGCACTCGTGCATATTCAGCAGCTCCTTGAAGATTATCCGATTGCGCCGCGCGGCAGGCCGGGGAGCCATGAAACCCCGATCTTAATCGCTTATGGGGATCATATCCAGCATGATGGCGACGCGCCGCTTCAGATTTTGCAGCGCTTTGCCCACGAGGCGTTGCAAGGCATCATCGGCGGGATTCATCTGCTGCCGTTCTACCCGTATACGTCGGATGATGGTTTCTCAGTCGTGGATTATCTGGCGGTTAATCCCAGCCTGGGCACATGGTCGGAGATTGAGCTATTTCGCGGCGAATTCAGGCTCATGTTTGATCTCGTATTGAACCATGCCTCAGTATCGTGTGATTGGTTTCAACGTTTTTTGCGGAACGAAGCCCCTTATAACGACTATTTTGTGACGGCAGCAGCGGATACTAACCTATCAGCCGTCGTGCGCCCGCGTACACACCCACTGCTCACCCCGTTCGAGACCGCCGCCGGAACCCGATATGTGTGGACAACTTTCAGCGCCGATCAGGTTGATCTGAATTTTGCGAACCCGGCGGTGCTGCTGGAGTTCATCCGCATACTCCTGGAATATGTGCAGCGGGGCGCAGATTACATTCGGCTGGATGCAGTAGCGTTTCTGTGGAAAACCATCGGCACAAGCTGCATCCATCTGCCGCAAACCCATACGGTGATTCAATTAATGCGGGATGTGCTGGATGAGGCCGCGCCCTGGGTGAAACTGATTTCGGAAACCAACGTCCCCCATCAAGAGAATTTACTGTATTTTGGCGATGGCGAAAACGAAGCGCAGCTTGTGTATCAGTTCGCACTGCCGCCGCTGCTGCTGCATACTTTTTATACCAGTAGTGCCCGTACACTGTCTGTCTGGGCAGCAGGATTGAACACGCCATCGCCAAACACGAGTTTCTTCAATTTTACGGCTTCACATGACGGAATTGGAGTGCGTCCGGTAGCCGATATATTATCGCCAGCGGACATTGGTGTGTTACTGGAGACGGTTCAGCAGCGCGGTGGGCAAATTTCTTATCGCTCGAATAGTGATGGCACAAAAAGTGCTTATGAGCTGAACATTACTTATTTTGACGCATTGGCGGAACCGGGCGAGCCGCTGGCGCAGTCTGTGGATCGCTTTATAACATCCCAGGCGATTATGCTGGCGCTCAGCGGCCTGCCGGGTATTTATCTGCCGAGTTTGTTTGGGGCGGCGAATTGGGATGCGGGCGCTGCCCAAACCGGATGCGCCCGCAGCATTAACCGTGAGAAGTTTGAACTGTCCAGGCTGGCTGAAGAACTCAATACGCCGGAATCACGTTATGCGCAGGTTTTTGACCGCTACAAAACACTCCTGCGGGTGCGTGGTGCGTGTAGTGCATTTGATTGGGAAGTCCCGCAGCGCATACTCGATCTGGATTCAGCGGTTTTCGCCGTTGAGCGCGGCGGGCTGATTGCACTCCACAATGTGAGCCAGCAGATAATCAACATCCGTTTGCCAGATGATATTTTGCGCCATGATTTGTTGAGCGATAGGATTTGTCAGGGATCAGCCGTGCTGCACCCTTACCAGACCCAATGGCTAGAGTCCAAGGAATAAAGCATTCCTGGTACGGATTTACAGGTAGACTCAAGCGGGCAACTTGCCTTTACTCAACCTGCGGCCTGATGCGGAGAAATAGCGCGAATCGAAAAAGTCGTTACAATCAAAATGAGATGAGCATTACCGTGTGAATGGGCGGGATTGGCAGCATGGTTTTCGATAAGCAACTGAATTACCAATCGGTGTTGGATGGTCTGGGCCAGGGCGTACTCATTTTCGACAATGAAGATCGCCTGGTGATGGACAATCTGGCCGCGCGCACCATGCTCGGAACCGATCTGAAGCTGATCCGTGCCAGCGGATGGAAGGCTGCCGCGACCCTGTTCAATACCCGCGTAGATACCAGCGGCGAAACGGCAGAATCGGCGCGCAAAAAATCGCTCGAATCGGCGCGTCCAGTGCGCTTTCACATCCACCGTTCGGGCGAATATATCCCGTGCTGGGCGGCAACCGTACACGGCGTGGGCGGCGATGTGTTCACGATGGTGACGATTGAAGCGCCAGACTGGGCAGCAATGGCTGAACTGCTGGACAAATTCCGCGATGAAGTGGAAACTGCCGCAACCGCCACGCAAGGCCATACGACACTCATCAATCAAACCCTGAAAACAACCAAACCAGGCGAAACGGTGGAGCAGTTGAGCCGCCGCATTTCTGGTTTCGTGCAGTTGATCGCGATGCACAGCCACCGCATCGAACGCCTGATGAACCTGATGAAGCGGCTGGAAATGATCCGCACTGGCGCGCTGGCGGAAGAAATCCGAAGTGAGCGCAAGAAAATCAACCTGGGCGATTTTATTGAAGATTTTGTCGAGACTTTAGACGAAATTGACTTGATCGACCCGGAAACTGAGCAGCAGGATTATCGGGCGCGAATCACCACTTCGATCCCCAACGGACTACTGGTTTCGGCCTCAACGCAGCACCTGACCTCTATCTTGCATGACCTGTTACGGAATGCTATTATGTACAGCATG
>JBDTNB010000101.1:0-25036 GCA_039933955.1 Chloroflexota bacterium | reverse complement strand
ACGGCGAAGGCTTCGTCATACCACAAGCTGCGCCCACCCAGGTTTATCACCCGGAGGGCGCAGGCCAGCAGCAAAATTAGTGCAAGGTAGAGGAATTGACGGCGAGGCATGGTATCACCGAGACGGTGGTTATTGATCCCACACGTCGATTTTCTGGTTATTGAAATTAGCGCCCTGCTTCTTCAAGAGATAGGTCGAAAACTCATTGAGCGACTCGAATCCAACAAGCTCCCAGCCCTCTTTGCCGACTTCATTGAGGCAATAATAAATGGGTTGATCTTTCCAGTCCGGTTTGTTTTCGCCGTTGAATTTGTATTGGATACCGTAAGAACGTTTCACTTCCAGCGCCGCATACTGCCAGAGAGCAACTTCGTGTGAAGCGCCACTGCTGGCGATGGGCTGTACGACTACCTGTGGCGCGATGCTATCTAGTTTTTCCAACCACTTTTGGGCCATCGGGTCGTCCTGCACCTTGCGCAGCAGCATACGTGCTTTATCGTACTGCTTTTCCTCAATCAGCTCACGGGCAAGTTCCAATTCCTGTCGCATTTGTCCCACGTATCGACTCTCCTAATTTAAATGCATTTCCAAGGATCGAAGTCTGTTCTTATTGTGCAGGCGAATGTTGATTACCTGCCTTAAGAATTTACGAAACGGTAGTTTTGTCCAGTATGGGTTCCTGGCGCAGCTTTTGATACAGTCCTATACACACACCTACCAATAAAGCTGTCCGCGCCAGCACCAAAATCACAAATGGCATGACCAGTGCGCCCGTAATTTCGCCCCCAGTATCGCCAGTGCGAATGAATAAAAACGGATACTCAGCAAATGTAACCAGACTCAACATCACAACTATCAGCACGCCATTGCGGGTTGGGAAACAAAGCAAAATGAGCGGGATAATCTGTACCAACCACTGTGGACTCCATCCTTGAGCCTGCAAGAAAAAAATCAGCAGTGTGATCCCGACAAAGGCGACCAAGCCGCGATCATCAAAGCGCCGCGTCCGCACAAACACAAAAACTCCAATCACCGCCGCGACACCCAAACGTAACCAACCGGGAACACGCGCGGGATTGCCCTGGACAACATTAGCCTTATCCGGGTCAGTCCGGTCTTCTACCGGGCCGAAATTGCCGGTGCGATAGTTCCCGTCAATCAGCGCCCAAACGGTTTGATACGATGCTTTATTAAATTGTGACGTAAGCGATGGCAGGGTCATCCTTGAATTCTGGACGAAAAGCAGCAAATAGACAACTCCAAACACCGCCACGAGAATACCAGTGTAGCGAAGCGCCTGATTACGTGCGCGAAAACGCCAAACCGCGCCGATGATGAGCGCAGGTGTAAATTTGGTCAGCGCACCAATGGCTGCTGCTACAGCCGAGCGGGTATGCTGTTTTGCTAATAACCACCACAATGCCAGCAGCAGAAAAAACGCCACCAACGGTTCAAAATTCCAGAAGGTAAACACCATCGGCGCGAGTAAAATAGCGTATATCCACGCCAACGCCATGCCCGTATTCACACCGTGCAAATGCGCTGCAATTTTACGGATTAGAATCAGATTTCCAGCCTCACAGGCGATCATCAGCAATCCGACAACCATCGCAAAACCGGTATAATTGGCTTTCGCACCACCCTGAAGTTGATAAATCAAAACTGAAAGGTACGACCAGACAGGCGGAAATTCACTCCACCAATTCTGGAAGGGCATTCCCACTTTATTAGACAATGATGCAATCTGGAAATAGGTGAGATAATCGCCGCCTGCGGTGATGCCATGTTCGACTCCCCGCGCCAGAATCGGTTGGTAAACCATCAACAACATCACACGGAAGGCAATAAACAGAATCAGCAGCAGACGAAAATCATTGAGCAATGCTGTCAATTGAAGAGTCGAAACGGCTGGTGGATTCGATTTCTTAGCCAATGGCAGTCTCCCGTACAAATACGACGGCCATCTTATCTTCGTAGTCCAATTTCCAACCCGGTTCTTCGCGCAGGTTGCTCGCCAGCCCGCTTTGTGCCTCGACCACGACCAGATTCACTTTATATTTGTCGAGTGTCTCACGCCAGCCGGGGCCGCCGGTTGCCGTTTTCAAATAATCGTTAGATAGAAAATCATCACCGTACAAATCGGTGCGACCATCGACGAACACTGGGTATTCTGGCAGAAAATACATCAAATAACCGCCCCAGTTATAGCTGTTGAACATAGGGCCAGTAGGGTGTTCTGCCGCAAGATGTTCGGTGACTTTTACAGGTAGGTAATCTTCCTGGGCCTTTTGAACGGTTTTGCCATCCAGCACCACCAGCACTTTGAGTAACGCGGCGAAAACAATCACACCGACCAGGATCGCATTCATCCGCGCCATCCGCGCCGTGACTCGGCGGATAGGCTGTATGACCCAGCCGCGTTCGGTCAAAACAGAGTCTAGATGTTCAGTCAAAATAGGCGTGGCAACCACCGCAAACACGGCGATGTTACGTCCAGCCAACAGCCCCATAAAAGCTGTGCCAGAAACGAGGACAAAATCCGTCCAATCAAGACGTTTTTTGCTAGCACCCAGCGCACCCAATAAGCCAAGCAGCAGCATGATAAACGGCCACGTCTGGCGCTCGTGAAAATTGGGCGAATTCCATTCCTGAATGAAATTTTGCAGCGCACCAATGCTCAAGGTCTGGAACGGAACAGCCAGCATTTGCAATCCATAAGGATTGATTACCAGCGCCACAACCGAGACGAGAGTCACAATCACTAACTTGCGAACGCCTGTCCAGGAAACAACATATTCCCCTTTCGGGTTAAAAAAATTTCCCAGTATCTCACCCGCAATCGAGCCAAACAGAAAAATGAAGCCAATTGAAAAACCTGCGTGCAAATTTCCCCAGATACCCATGATAATGGGTATCAACCAGAGGCGGTCAATTTTGCGGCGCTTATGTAAATATAAAAGGTAGAGAATGACGGTGCTCAGAAAAAACGACAGCATCTGTGGACGTGGCGACCAGAATACCGCAGCCGTCGCCGCACCGATAACCAGCGCAAACGCCCGCAAGTAAACACTTCCTGACGACATCTTGTAAACCATGACCATCCCAGCCGTTGCCAGGGTGGAAACGTAAATCGCCAGCCCAAAATTACCGGCTAGCTGCCAAACGCCGTCCAGGATAATTTGCGCGCCCCAACTATGGTTGATCCAGGGCTGACCGAATTTCGTGAATGAGAACGGATCGGTATAAATCATGCCGCTGGTTAGCGTATGCTGACCACTGCGTATGTGCCACCACGTATCGGTATCTACCGGGATTAAAGTCGCCAATGCGAACAGCAGCGCAAACAAAATAATGACTGCCGCCCGCTCAATCGTGAGTTGCCGCATAAATCTAATCACCTAATCAAAAGGCAAAACAACCTAAATACTCAACTGAAGATCGCAGACACGTCTGCTATCAAGTGTGATTGACCAGATACAGGAATACAGCATCTTCCACCGGGAAATATACCTGTGGCAAAAATTGTCGCGGAAAACCCAGACTCAAGAATTGGGCATAGGCAACGCTAAGGCCATCTACAAAATCGCCTTCAAATATGCCATGATTCATCAGGCTCCGCGTCAAATCCAATTCACTGTTAGCCGTATCCGTGTCCCCATCAAATTGTGCCAGTCGCGCGCGTCCTAAATGAACCCATTCCTGCTCTGCATCCCCACTAGCAATTTCGGCTGCTTTGGATAAGTCATTTTCGGCCCTAGTGCGATCCTTCTGTGCTAGTGCCAACAAAGCATCCATAATGTCTGTGATAACACCTGTGGGTTGGGGGTTTTCAGCCCACAGATTAGCTGCTTGTTCAACTTTATCGTCACTGAGCAAAAGCGCCATGCGGGCGTTAACGTTCAATTTAACGTCGTCCTGCCGGAATTTTTCTAACTCTGGTAACAGACTACTATCTGGGTAGACTTCGATTGCTTGCTCGTAAGCTTGTTTAGCTACCTCGGTTTTGCCCAAAGCATCAGCATATTGCCCTAAGCTGACCGCAAGCTGCCAACCCTCTGGTGCAAGTGTCACAGCCCGCTGCATGGACTGGAAACCGGCATCCTGATCCCCAAGGCCCCATTGAAGAGTGGCAAGATTTGCCCAGACAATCGCATAATCGGGTTCGTGAGAAACGAACTTTTCATAGACTATAATCCCCTGACGCGCAGCATCTACATCCCCATCATTGGCAGCAAGACCATACAATAATCCCTGTTCTTTGTAGTAAAGGTTTAGCGAAGGATCTGCGTCAATCACCGGCTGCATCTGAGCCGCTGCGCCACGAAAGTCATCGCTTTTGATGGCATAAAGCAGAGCGTTTACATAATCGGTATACAGTTTGCTCGTCCAGAAGCCTGAAATGAGCAATACGATCCACAACCCAGCCATCGCAAAAGGATGTTCTATACGCCGAAGGCGCGAGGCCAACGGAACCGGTTTCACCGATGTCATCATGAGGGCTAAGGCAACTAATCCGGCAAATACAATCGCGGGAGTAGTCGCGGGAATATCAGTCAATTCATGTACAGCAAAAGCAACAACCGCCGATGCAGCACCAGAGAGCAGCGCTCGCTGCCGATTTGTCATGTCGTGCCAATTACGCCGTGCTGCCCAAACCATTACACCTAATGTCGAAAACAACGCGAGTAAGCCCGGAATTCCCAATTCTGCGGCAATTAGTAAAGGTGTGTCATGAGCATGGCTATGCGGAGTTGTGGGCGGAACTGATTGCAACCGCACCAATCCGCGTCCGAACGTGAATAAACCATATCCCGTGAGCGGCTTTTCGGAAAACATGGTAATAGCTGTCTTGTAAATATCTGTGCGCAGACCCGTTGTCCGCCCGCCTTCGCTAAATGAGCGCAGGAAGATAATCAGCACAATGGCTACTGCAATGACAGAAACCCCGCTTGCAACGAAAGTCAACACGCGAGTGAGTAGCTTCTGCTCCACCCACCAAGCTCTGAATGCTTGTCGTGACAACATATCGTGTTGAGCTAACAGCAAAATACCCCATATCCCGATTCCCGCAGCAGTTCCAATCCAGGCTCCACGCGAATAGGTTAAAAATAAGAGGAATAAAGCTGCAAGAGAATAGAGACCCATCACGATGCGGCCTAAAGTCAGTCTGGCTGAAACTGTTCTGACCATCGCAAAAGGAATGATGACGACCAAAAAGTTGGCGAGTGCATTGGGATTACCTAAAGTGCTGACCGGGCGCGGCAACCCAAAAGGCATCACCCGCGAAAGCATTAAAGGAAGTGTGTTCAAAAACCAGTCGCGTGACTGAACAAATCCAAATATCAAAACAATCAGGCCACAAATCAGCAGCCCATCGACTAAAGTTTCTCGCGAGACACCTTCATTGGCGATGATGTCATGGAGCATGTACCACACGCCGATATAAGCGCTCATGTACCACAGGCCAATTGAAATCCGCCGCCAGCTTTCAAGATTGGCGACCAATGACAATCCAAATGCCGCTATCCATAACAACATCACGCCATCTAAAGGGGTACGATGCCAGACCCAACCGCGCCGCCAATGTACTAGCAGCCATGCCACTACTATCAGTGCAGTCATGACCAGCGTTGGTACATGAAAATCGGGTGTGAGCACACCGTTGAAGGTGGTTCCGATGGCAATCGCATAACAGAATACAATCGTCACGGCGATTAGCGCAACAAAATCACCTCGCTTTATCAAAGTGACAGCCTTCCTGTATAGTAGAAATAAATGGCCTCACCTAAGGATACACCGAATGTCCATGTCACGCAGCCTTAATCTTCGTCCCTGGATCGTTGTTACTGCGCTATGCCTTTTATACGTCGCATTTATCATTGTTCACAATAATGGCAATCCGCTGGCATTGGTGACAATTGGGACTCGTTTTAGTGAAGGCATCACAGATGGCACAGAAGGTTACGACGGGCAATTCGTGTATTACATTGCGCGCGATCCCAGCAGCGCTGCGCAGTACCAGGATGTTCCAGCCTATCGCTTCCAGCGCATTTTGCTGCCTATCCTGGGGCGGGTTCTCGCGTTTGAGCAAGAGTCATTGATCCCCTGGACACTATTGCTCATTAATTTGATTTCACTAGCAAGTGGGACATGGATTTTAGAGCAACTCCTCATTCAGCAAAAAGTGAGCCGCTGGTATGCGCTATCCTATGGTCTAACAGTGGGCATTTTTGCTTCGGTTCGCCTTAGCTTATCCGAGCCATTAGCTTATGCACTGGTACTGGGCGGGGTATTCCTCATCCAGCGTGAACGATGGGGGTGGAGTGCCATCGTCTTCGCGTTAGCAGCGCTGGCAAAAGAAACCACGCTCTTTTTTGTCGCGGGCTATGGATTGTACTTGCTGGTGAGTGGGCGTTGGCTTAGAGCAGTTCTATTTGGAGTGATTGCTTTAATACCATTTTTGATCTGGCAAATCATAATGCGCAGCGTGTTGGGATCATTTGGTGTAGGTTCAGGCGGCGCATTGGCAACCAGTTTTGAAATCATTCCATTCGTGGGGGTCATTCGAATTTTAACCGATACGCCGCCCCAAAGCCGCCCTGGGATTATCGCGATTTTCAGCGCAATTCTAATTCCATTTGTGATCGTGCCTACTTTGTGGGGTTTATGGCGATGCTGGGTTGACTTAAGGAAACATACCTGGACAGCCTATACCTGGTTGGTATTCGCAAATGCGGCGATTATGCCATTCGTCCCATTTTCAACCTATCGGGAACCGCTCGGTATTCTGCGTTTCATTGTTGGGTTACAAATTGCGATTATCCTCTACGCGGCTGAACGTCATCAAACGAGAGCATTGCGCAACAGTACCATCTGGATTGTGACTGTTCTTTTCGCCTTCTCGCTGTTGCAGGCTTAAACACCGCTCATTTTGAGGATTTTACCAACAGTACGCACCATGATATTCAGATCAATAGCGAGGGATTGGTGGCGGATATAGTACAGGTCATATTGCAATTTTATCAGGGCGTCCTCGTCAGTTGAACCATAGTTATAACGCACCTGCGCCCAGCCCGTCAGACCAGGCCGAATTGTCAAGCGAGTGCGATAAAAAGGGATTTTCTCGGTCAGCCGCTTAATATGCTCCGGGCGTTCCGGACGGGGGCCGACAATGCTCATATCCCCACGTAAAATATTGACAATTTGAGGGAGTTCATCGAGGCGCGTTTTGCGCATAAATCGCCCAACCTTTGTAACGCGCGTATCACCCTTGTGGCTGAAGACTGCCCCCGTAGCTGCTTCAGCATCCATGCGCATCGAACGAAATTTATAGATGCGAAATGTGCGCCCATTCAAACCGGTACGTTCCTGCGAGTAAAAAATCTCGCCCGGAGAATCGACATGAATCAGCAGCGCCAGAAACGGCAGCAAAATCAAAAAAACAACCATACCGATAGCTGAGGCAAGAATATCAATACCTCGCTTGAAAATTGGATAGGGATTGAGAAAGGATTCGCCATCAATCGGCAGCACAACCGCCCAGTTGTTACTCACATGCTCCACCGGAACCTGCCCGGTTATGCGCTCGTATAACAACGGCATCGGCACAATCGAAATACCAGCCTCATAAGCGTCCATCACACCCTGGAATGTTTGTCCACTGAGTTCACGGGTTGAGGTGACAATCAATTCCGAAATCTGCTCCAGATGGACGATTCGCAAAATATCTTTGCCCGTTCCCAGAACAGGTACACCGCACAAATCCTTTAGAATGTCATCGACCTCACCAATCACGCCGATGATGTCATAAGCCTTATGGGCATGACGGGCAATCGCGCCAATGATGGTCATTGCAGCCCAATCTGTGCCAACAATAAGAACCCGACGACGCTGGCTTACCCATCCGGACAATGCCGGATTCAACGCACGAATCACGGCGATCAGAGCAAACGAGGCAACCCCATAATACAAGATAAACAAACGCGGCAGTGCCAATGGCGGCGACAGAAAAAACACAATGAGATAGACCACGAGCATTTGCAAGCTTATCAAAACAAGACGCCGGAATGCCACGCCTCGACTGGCTGAAATACGGAGTTCGTAGAAATCGTTAGCGCTGGCGAGTAAAAGCCATAACCCAGCCAGTATAGGAAACCAATAACTCCGAGGCCATACAAACTCAACGGTAAAGGCTTCTTTAGCGACAAACGCCCAAATACGCAGGGCAATTAAGACTGCGACAATAACGCCCAGCATATCGCCCATCATCAGCAACAGACGGCGTTCTGAAATGCGAAGTTGTATGCGGCGTCTTTTAGGCGATGGCGAAAACAGCATTAGTGGATTTTCTCTCGACAGGTGAAATTAAAATGAGCAGATGATTCTATTGTAAATCGAGATTAGGCGTTTGAATCGGGATGTTTTGTACGAAACAGAATGAACAAGACCAGCAGCGACACTATTGACACCAAAATACCGGGCCATATCCACCAGGGATGATACTCAAAACGAACCGTACTATTGGCATCCACCTTGACGGCCTTAAATGCGAGATTAGCCTGATAGATGCGGTTATCAACAGAGCCGGTTACTGACCAACCCGGATAATTAGTATCGGCGATGACAAGCCATCCGGCCTGCGCTGGCGATTGAATAACTGTTGCACCATTCTCATCGGTTACATCAATGGGTTGAAAATCGGTTTTTGAAGGATTCGGGCAATCGCCTTCGCCCAATAATTGCACTTGCTGAGTCGGGTTCCAAGCGGGATCCAGCATGGCTTGAACCATTGAATCTTCATCGGGATGCCAACAAGCGGACTCGACAAACCAGGCCCGCGCAACGGGTAGATTGAGCGGAGTCAATGCTCCCGTTTCATCATAGATCGCCCTGACATCGGCAGCCTGAAAGAGCTTTTCACGCTGTGCAGGATGCTTCTCAATCAGGTCACTGTACTGGGCAAACGAGCCAACTAATAAGGGGTCAAAATTATTCAAAAGCGGCGTGCGATCAATCAAATTCAAATTGGCAAGGCCGCTGGAACGAAATGCATCCAGTTGATGAGAGACAACACCGTAATCATCGAATGGCAAAAATTTATCGTACTGGATGGCTTTAATTGCATCTACCGACCAGTAAGCCCGAAAACTTCCCGAATTAGTTGTTTTGGGATCATAGAGGTTAGGGGAAGTTGTTGGATTTAATCCCTGGGCGGCATAACCCAGGTCAACAGCGATCACCAGCCATACGACAATTTGCCACAATCTATACCAACGGTGTTCGGGTAACTCCGGCTGCAAGAGTGTCAGCGCACCAGCGATTGCACCCAAAATGCCCATCCCAATCACGGCACGAATGAGCGCCTGCACGCCTTCCTGATCAGTCACCGATAGCGGCAGAAATCGTGGGGCTACCAACGCCAGCAGTGCAGCGCCGATACAAGCAGCAATCGCCAAACGGGTAGCGAAAAATAACCAGTAGCCATGCCCCCATGCCCCGACACCAATTCCAGCCAGGATGCTCAGCCCAAAAACTGTCCAGATATGCCAGCGGACAGGAGCCTGGAATAGACTAAAGGTTGGGATATGCTTATACAGGAATGGGAAAACTGGCGTATTGGGGCCGAGCGCAAAAATAAAAGCGACAACAATAACTAATATCCAAAATGGAACGGTATCGAAATAGGCAGGGCGATCAGTGCGACGCAGCTTACCCCATGCCCAGGCAAATACAGCCGCAAGCGCAGCTATCAGTGGAATGAGACCGATATAGACTGCATCCTCAAAGTATGCGCCTTTTTCCTTGAGCACATAGCTACCGTCACCCGGCGTTCCAAAGACATTGGGTGAAAGCAAATTAAGCGCACGGGGGAAGCTATAACTAAAGTTCATGGCGAAATCATAATCGACTCCGCCGGAGCGCTGCGACTGAGCCAGCAGTTCACCGGTTGGCAGCAGTTGAACGGCGGCTATACCTGCACCGAGCATCACACCAGCCATAATGAGTGCCAATGGCTGCCAGCGAATGGGTCTATGCGTAACACTCCACCAGGCCGCGAAAGCCCCGACCAACAGCATACTGTACCATGTGGTCTGGGCATGACCCGCCAACAATTGCATCCCCGCGAACAGCGCCAGCCAACCGACATCACGCCGACGGGGTTGTGTGAGAATGCCCAATGCCGCCCACAGCATCCAGGGAATCCAAGCGGCCGCCATAATAATTGGATATGTGCCTAAGCGGGCGACCAGATAGCCTGTCAGCGCGAATGATAAGGTGCTGATCCCTCGGCCTAAGATCGGCAGACCTAATTTCCCGGTCAATGCCCACATACCCCAACCCGCGATAAACAAGTGCAGGACGGCGGTGATACTCATTGACCAGGCTAACGGCAAAATCAGCCCGAACCAATTCAGCGGATAGAGCAGCGCCGATTGATAATTAGCGAGCAAGGGCGCTCCCGCGCCATTAAAGCTATTCCACAAAGGAAGCTGACCGTTACGCAGTAAATCGAAGGCATATTCACGCCAGGGGTAAAACTGAAGTGAGGGCAAACCCCAGAAAAAAGTTTCACCTAAAAACAGTCGGTAAAACAAAACTGCCAGTGTGAGAGCCAATATCAATAAGGGTAGGCGATTAGCGCGTGCGGGCACGAATTTTCCTCATTTCAGTCATCATGAATATCGCCAGACAAATCAAAAAACTTGCGCCAGAAATAAACGCAACGATCAGTGTTGTCCGATTAATGCCCTCTAAAGTCGTGGCATCGGGCAAATCCGGCCAATTGGTCGGCCAATCAGGTATGATTCCGAGTTCTGGTGAAGGTTTATAATCCAGATTACTGTATATATAGACTCCATTCACAATATCAAGTTGTTTGAGTCGCTCATCATCAAGTGGATAGGTAGCAACCACATGACTCACTTTCCAAGTTGCCAATGTTTGAGTGTCGATAACGGCATCGCGATTTACGCTAGAAAGATCATCACCGGTTCCACCCACGAGCGGCGGCATAACAACACTATAGCCCGCGTCCTTTACACCACCGCCCTGTTCGACAGCAGTCACAATCCCTTTCAGTTGAAAAGGATCAACTCCGCCAAATAAGTGCAGATGATAAAATTCCGCTACGGGCTGTTCAAGGCTGTAAGTGGGCGAGTAAATGCGATCCGGATGCTCCTGGACAAGTCGTTCTGCCAGTGCAATCCCCGGTTCCAGCCAATAATCCTCGCCTCGCCATTCAACCCAGCGATAGGCATTCACGCTGACATCAAGTCCAGTCAGGAGTATCAGCACAAGCGCCAATCGTTGCGGAGCAATACGGCCATTTAATCCGGCGAGGAGCAAAATTCCGACTATTGACCCGCCAAGCAAAGTTGTTAAGCCAACATCAGGCGGCAGCTTCAAAATGAGCAGCGCAAAAAGGCCGAAGGCTACTGCAACTGCTATAGATGCAGCGATAGTAAGCTTCAACCATTTGGCGATCATGATATGGCCTGATTTGATCTCATCTACCTGATGCAAAAGCCATTGAAAACCATATCCGGCAGCTAATGGAACCCATAATGCTAAAACGAGCCATATCCGCGACGGCACACGAAACCAGAGCAACGCTGGAATCAGTTTTACGAGCAGCGGCCACAAAAATCCGTTTGATCCCAATGCATAAAGGGAAATCAAAAGCACGACGCCTAACAACAGGAATCGAACTAGTTTTGATTGCGCTACGATAGCCAGCAGCGCTAATGCCAATACCGGCAAGCCAAAATAGGTTAGAGTTTCAACGCCCGATGGCGAAGCAGGCAGAATCAAGCCCAGAAAATGAGCTGCATCCAATGACAAAACACCGGCATCCGCAGCGGTCATTTCGGCGCGGCTTGTATAAGGCTGCCATAAAAAAACTGGGACAAGAACCGAAGCGGTCAGGAGTAAAAACAGCAATCCTGGCAGTATAAATCGCCCAGTCTGTTTCCAGGATTGAGTGCGCCACAATTCAATGAGCGCGTAAATTGCGCCAACTGAAAAAGCAAAGAGGCTGACCCTAACATCGGCAAGCAACAACAGCGCAGCGACCAACCCGGTCTGAAGGATAGTGTTACGGTTTCCAGCAATTGTTTGCCAAATAGATAGCATCAACCAGGGCCACCAGGCCATCGCGTAAACTACATCTAAATGCCCTGCTCCCAGATGCGCCATCATGCGCGGCGCAAAAGCATAGGCGATTGCACTCAAAGCAGCAGCCTCGGTTCGCAACCCAACCGATTTTGCCCACAGCCACATGCCAGCGCCCGCAATCAGTAAATGGATAACAATCAACAGATTTAAATGCAACGAAGGCGGAAAAATTAAGACCAGCCATTGCAGTGGATAGGCTGTTTTGTTGAGCGGATTAGCCAAGAATGGCTGCCCAGCCATCGTAGTTTCCCGCCATACGGGGAATTCTCCACGTTCTAAAATTGATTCGCGCAAAAATAAGGCATTCGGCCAATGGGAAGTGACTGAATCGGAATAGCGCGCGTCACCACGGAAAAATGGAAGTCCATCGACGCGAAGGCCGAGCAGGATCAGCACAAGCGCGCCCCATACGACCAGGGCGAACTTAAGGCGCATAGACGCTCACACTGCCTATTTGAAACACAGGATTCAAATCATTGAAACAAGCTGTGGAGCCTAAAGCCGCTTCCTCTGGACCGTCTATGATATATTGGACGTGATATTCCGTGAGCAGCATTTTGCAATCGGTTGTTTGTCCATCGTACCAATCGAGCACCTGCTGCTTTTTCACTTCTGCGTTTAAGGTTTCGAAAGGATGACCATAGACAACCCGCGTGCCTACCCAACTGGGAACCCAGACACTGACCGGTTCGGAGGCAAGGATAACATCATCAGAGGTTGTGCGATCTTTGAGCCATTGAAAAGCCACCGCATAATCGTGTTGTAAAAATGGGCCGACAGTTACATTTAAATTCAAAACGAGTAACAGCAAGTTGGTAAATGTCATGACTGGAATCACGAAAACCAACAAGCGAACCCGCCAGCGTCGGTTGACATAATGGAACCAGAAATCTTCCAACGCGCGGGTGGCAAAATAAGCCAACGGAATCATCATACCAGCTATAAAGCGGCGCTGAATATTGGTCGGCAAATACATCAACACGACCATAGCGACGAACCACAGTAGCATGAGCCGATCCCCGTCGGCCTCAAAACGGCGCACAGCACGATAAATCCCTGGCAGGGCAATCAACAGTGGAACACCTAAACCTAGCACAAAATTGATAGGGGACGGCGCAGGCGTAATATTCTGGCGATTCCATTCTGCTATAACCGGATTATAAGATACGATGGCTACATAATACGCGGCCATTGGTATGGCTGGCAGCGTGAGCACCAACAGCCAACGGAGTTCACGCCCCGTGAATTTTCGTTTCTGATACCAATAAATCAGTACATACAGCCCGATAGCGATGCCAAACGGAACAAGCGCCTGCGGAAATAACAGCGATAACGCAAAACTGAGCAACCCAGCGATTAGTCCACCGTTGCTAATCCCTGGATCACCAACAGCACCGGGACGAAACTCGGTGATAAAAATACTGGTTAAGAGCGCTAAACAAGCGATTGATAAGGGGAAATGCACGTTAACGAGACTGCTGTAAAACGGATACATCTCGGCGATGGAGAGATCGGGAAAGGTTACATCGCCATTACTGAACAGCCATCCCAGACCAGAGCAAAAGGCGACCAACAAGAAAAAAAGCCGTCGGGTGCGGAGGCGTGTCCAAATACTGGCGGCCAGATGGTACAACGCCAGATACATGATGAGCGAAGCCACTACACGGGCTGCATGAAATAACGCGATGGAGGGAATGCGAACCAAACGGGCAAGTTGACCTAAGGTAGGATACAAAGCCTGGATAAAAACGGCACTATGATCTTCAGGTGTATGGCGAAAATTAATCAGCCAGGAACCTTCCATCCCCTGTGCCATTTTAGAAAGGTAGGTCGCGCCGTCCCGATAATTGTTCAGGACGCCCATAAACTGCCAATCAGTGCCACTCACGCCACTAACAGCCACCCAGAGAAATGGGATAAATGCTAAAGCCGTCAGCCCAACGGCAACTATGACGACCCAGCGCCATTCCGCAGATGTGATGTGAATCGAGTTCCGTGATGCTTGCATCAACTTCACCTTCATTGAGTGGTGGCTTGCCCGCCGACTACCCCAGTGTATAATCTTTATACATCAACAATAACCGATTTGTTGATCTTCTGTCGTTAAGGGATTGCCTAGCTCATTTTACACCTACTTCCAGCACACGCCAGCAAAGGCGCAGTTCATGACACAAGCCGAAGCACTGTATCATCTCCAAGAATTTGATCTCCTCATTGTCCAGTCGCAAAAACGGCTCGCAGAGATTTCGTCTGCATTGTCCGATAATCAAGTCCTGATTGCAGCGAAGAATCAGGTGCAAAGCGCACAAAACGCGCTGACTCCTCTGCAAACGAAAAGCCGCAATCTGGAGCTTGAAATCCAAACGAATGCCGAAAAAATTCGCTCTACGGATGAACAACTCTACAGCGGACGGGTTCGCAACCCGAAAGAGCTGCAAGATATGCAGCAGGAAATCCAATCGCTCAAGAATCGCAATCAGGAATTGGAAGACGTTCTTTTAGATGCCATGCTGAATGTCGAAAACACCGAAGGCGATTTGAATCAACGGCAAGCTTTATTGCAACAACTAACCGCCAATTGGCAAAACGATCACCAGCATTTATTGGATGTGCAAAAAAAGCTTCGAGCCGAAGTTGAAAACCTGCAACAGAAACGTGAAGGGGCACTACCACCAGTCACGCCCGAATCATTAAAGATTTACAACAACTTACGCCCGCGCAAAAATAACCAACCAGTAGCACTTCTGATTACGGGAAGTTGTTCGGTATGCCGCGTAGAACAAGATATGGCGGTAATCGGCGAGGTTCGTAAAGGACAAAAACTCACCTATTGCGTCAGTTGTGGACGTATACTGGCTTATAAGAGCGGTTAATCGCAGGGACACAGGGAGTGAAGTGTATGAGTTTCGATGTTGAAAATTTCGGAATCGGACTTCTGGCGGGATGGGCATCAGCCTACGGGATTTACCGCGCTCGGCATCTTATTGCTCGTGCGATGCAATCTGCTTCTCAACAAGCGAGCAATGCGCAAAATTATGCACTTCAAAGCGCAGACAATCGCTATGTCAATGACCTGATACAGCTCGCGGAAGACAGCCATATCGCGAGGCGCTTCGTCAAACTTTCAGACATACTGGTTGAACCGCGTTTTATCCCCCCTTCACCGCTGGCCGCGCCACCGGATGACGATGTTATTCGAGACGTGTTTCGGGTAGTCCCGCGAACATTGGATTTCCCTTATCTAGCTGCCTCATATAACCTGGAAACACTTTCCATTGATGAACTTGGAACCGGTGATCGGGCATTGGCCTTGTTGGGACGATCCGGTTCGGGACGCACAACAGCCCTACTCACCATCGCGCTGCGCAGCCTGGGTAAAGTGACCTTTGCATCACCTATAGACAAAGTACAACAGCGTTTAGATGCCGAAGAAGCGGCTTTGAACGAAAAACAGCGGGCCGTCCGTATCAAAGAAAGATTAACTATCGAGCAGCGGGCGAAAGAACGCCTTGCCGAAGAACAGGGTACGTCATTTGACGCTGATTCGGATGAACTCAGCAAATCCAGCCTGCCCTTGTTTAACCGTATGATGCCGGTTTACGTTCATCTGGCGGATGTGAATGTCCGTGACGCAGAATTTGGCAAAGAAATTGACCCGGCGGAACCGCTGGTACGGGCTATTCAACGGCAAGTGGGGCGTGTTACCGCCAGCACAATTCCACGCAATCTGTATAACCGTCTGGGGCGCGGCCAGGTGCTTTTACTGGTTGATGGTTATGACGACCTGCCAGAAGAAGAACGTGGGCGACAGTTCGCATGGCTCAAAGCCCTGATGAATGAATATAAAGAGAATTTTTTCATCGTCGTAGGGCCGGAAGCCGGATATGGAGCTTTGACCCAGGCCGGTTTAACACCCGTTTTTCTGCGTCCCTGGTCAGACGGCGATATTGATTCTTCGGTAAATGATTGGGCGGAAGCGTGGCCCGGAATCGCCAAGTCACGCAGAACGCTCGCTCCTAAACTGGATGCCAGCGTTATCAATCAGGCAAAGCTCAATAATCGGGCACTATCACCGGTTGAATTAACCCTTAAAACATGGGCCAACTATGCGAATGATACTGAAGTGCCCGGTGTCGAAGGCTGGATTCGGGCATACATCAGCCGGTTGCTGCCAGCCGACCAACCCATCGGCATGATCTTACCGCAGTTGGCACAAACGGCGGCCTTACAACTGGACGAAGGCTATATCACACAAGCGCGCCTGGAAGAAATCGTAACGGGACACGCCAGCGCGCCTCAGGTTGAAGCCGACGATGAACCCGATATGGACGATGCCGACACAACAACCAACAAAAAAGGCAAAGCGAAAAAGGAACAAGAGCCGACCACAGCACAAGGAAAACTGCTGGCGATGCTGCGGAAAAGCGGCCTGCTGGTTCGCTACAGCGGCGGGAAACATCAATTCCGGCACTCATTTGTAGCAGATTACCTCGCAAGTCTCATACTGCAAGATGCACCTACGCAAGTTCGAGTTGAAAAATCCAATCTACCGGTATGGTCACGGGCGACGGCTTATTCGGCCTTACATACGCCGGTTGATGATTTGGTACGGGCGCGATTGAATGCCCCTGGCGACGTGCTCCAAAGCAAGGTACTGGATATTGCGAACTGGCTGCCCTACGCCAGCGGCGACGCAGCTTGGCGCGGCGGTTTCCTAAAATATCTGGGCAATTTGTTTGCTGCACCTGCACAATATCCCCTTTTGCGGGAACGGGCGGCGGCGGCACTAGTAAGCACACGTGACAAAAATGTGCTGTATTTATTCCGGCAGACGGCGCGAAATGCAAACGCTGACCTACGACGTCTGGCGTGTCTGGGTATGGGCGCAGTCGGCGATCCGGAAGCTGTGAATGACCTCGTTTCTCTGCTCCAGGATCAAGAGAGTGATGTTCAACTTTCGGCAGCCCTGGCCTTAGGCGCTATTCGGACAGACGATTCACTGAACGCCTTAGTCGAAGCGTTTACACAAGGTTCGGAGCAGTTACGGCAGGCTGTGGCAGAAACCTTCGCGGACATCCCCGATGAAGGGTATCCGATCCTGTACGATGCTATCCAGGACGAAGAAATGATGCTGCGTCGAGCCTCGGTCTTCGGCCTGCGACGGGTGAAGTCCGGCTGGGCGCTAATATCGATTTACCGCGCCTTCCTGGAAGATGAGCAATGGTATGTTCGATCCGCAGCACAACTGGCATTCCAGGAATTACAACACGGCGGTGATCGTGGGCCGAAAGGCTATCCGCCAGCGGAAGGAATCACCTGGCTAAATCAATGGGCGAATTCGCACGGAGAAAATGTACCACCGGGCGAAGGCGCAAATCAAATGCTCCTGAAAGCGCTTCAGGAGGGTGAACCTGCTGTAAAACAGTTTGCAGCAGCCGCATTGGGACAATTAGGTCTCACTAACACTACCAAACCACTGTACAGTGCGTTACGTGACCGGCAGCCGGAAGTTCGAGAAGCGGCACATCGGGCGCTAGCCGACATCGAAGCGCAAATTGGACAACCACTGCCTGCGCCAGTCTAAAAAAGTACAGAGTACAAGATAAGTTTGTTGCGGCGGCGGCGAGACTACATGAAAGTCTGTCAAGCGTCACAGGTTTGGACGAAAATAGCGACGAAAGCGAGTCGGCGAAAATTCGCCGTTTTCGTTTCAGCGGCGACGGCGGATGAGTCCGCCGTCGCTGAGTTTCCTCTCAACATTGGCGGCAGTGGTGGGAATATTGTTCTGCTGCCGCTATATACGCCACAAAAGTACAGCGTAAAAGACAAAACTGAGCCAAGTTTCATGTCAAAGCACTATCACAGAAATCTCGTCCCGATTTTTGTGATGAAAATGATTATAAAAACGATAATGAGAATGTGATAATTTTTCTCATTTTATCATTTGCACCCCAGAGCACCCGCATATAGTCGTACTATAACTTAGTTGATGGCTGCTACAAAGTAAAGGACGTGGATACGATTCAAGATGGACAAGGCACGCCATGTCCCTTGTATCTACAGAAGTCAATCCGCAATTGAATAGTTATGTGGTATCACACCATCATGGTGGTGGTTGCAAAGTACGTGATGAAAGCACGGGCGACCCGGCTGGTCGCCCCTACAGAAATGTTTGTGATTGATGCGTTACCACGTACCGCACAACCATGACCCTCATTATATTAGAACAAAAGTTCGTAAATGTTGATTTGAATATGGTTAGAAAATTGGTGTTTTAGGGGCTGGGGGTGGTCTCTGGAAGCTGCTCATATTTGGCATTGCAGGGGAGCGCCCGGTCAAAATCGGTATGGAAAACATATTCCTGGTCGCCCGCCGATAGGAGAATCCGGTAGCCATCGACATTGAGTGCGGTGTAAGTTTCACCAGGAACAGGACAGCCTAAACTGGTATCCGTCCATACGTAGGGGGTCACTTCGACAATACGCACTCGGCGGACAGGTAAGTTTAACTTCTCTGCAATGCGGCGCTGGGCCAACATTGCCAATTCGGACGCTACCGGGTCTACCGTGAGTTCTTCAGCCGTCGTCGAAGATACCGCATCGGTACTTTCGACTCCTGGCGTACTGGCTCCAATATCACCGGGCGCGGCCAAATCTGGCGGCGGTGTATTGGTCAGCGGAACCGGGGACGGCGTAAAAGTTGCGGTTGATGGAATCAAAACCTGAGTCGACTCTACAAAAGGAGTCGCTTCACCGGAACAGGCAGCGGCGAAGACAGTGACCATCACAGCCCCCAGCCACAAACCTATTTTAGTCGTCTGATGCTTTGCGACCACCGAGCTTCGCTTCCACATCCGCTGTCGTGATGCCTTCTACGCTGATAATTTTTTCACGACCATTCGCGCCAGCCACAATTTCGATGCGGCTGATGGCTACGCCAAGCTGCTCTGAAAGAAATGTGATTAATTCCTGGTTGGTACTTGGATCACCGGCAGGCGACGAAACCAGACGGATTTTTAACGTTCCGTCTTCCTGCGTACCGACCAATTCGGTATTTGCAGCACGGGTCACAACACGAACGGTGAAGGCAGCACCACCGCGCGCGTCGGTGATTTCAAATTTACGGTTTTGCGACATCATCGCCCCTCTCGATTGTTTGTCTCATTATCGCAGAAAAACCCGCGACTAATCCTTAAATTATTGATGTGTGGCGTCCACACACCCACATCAATCCTAATACAGATTCGTCTACAGGAAAAGCGATTGAGTCGTTAGTCGTTAGCTTTTGGTCTTTAGTCAAAAGATAAATACCTCTGCTTGGCCGAAGACGAGTGCCATTTTGTATTCCGCACAGGGTCTCTTATTGTTAATACTTGTGGTCAATATTGATAACATAAGAAAACGGACGAAATGTATTTCTTCCAAAACCCACCCCGTCCGTTCTAAAGGTTTACCAAGTTATTTGACCCCTCAGCAATGGCTCGTGCCTTGCCAGTGCGAGACGCTAAAAAATTGCTTTTCGGCTTCGCAGATGGCTTAGAAGCGTTGAATCAGGGTCATCAATACCTGGATAATGAGAAAGACTATCAAGGGACTCCAATCCATCATGCCTGTGGGAGGCATCATGTCCCGAATAGGACGCAGAACTGGCTCGGTTACGTCATAGACAAATTGAATGAGCGGATTGCGGCGATCCAGATTGGGCAACCAACTCAAAATCATGCGCGCAACCAGGATCAGTTCAAATGCCCACAAAACTAAACGCAGAACCGCAAAGATCGTTGACACGTTTTTATATCCTCATTTCTCGTTCACCAAAAATAGCGCGACCCACACGTACCAATGTCGCACCCTCTTCCACCGCAACCGGATAATCATCCGTCATGCCCATACTCAAGTCGGGCAAATCAACCGCAAAATCATTGACTAATGCTGCGCGCAACTGTGCCAGACTTGAAAATACAGGGCGCGTCTGCTCCATATCTTCGGCTATGGGAGCCATCGTCATCAAGCCGCGAACACGTAATCCCGGCAATTTCAACATCTGCCCCATTTCTTCCCACAGCGCCGCACGAACCGCAGCATTTTCGTGCCAAGCGGAGGCCTGAAACCCATATTTCGATTCCTCACCAGAGACGTTGACCTCCAGCAGAATTGCAAGTTTCTTGCCCACGTCCAGCACAGCAGCCGATAGTTTAGCGGCCAATTTCAGAGTGTCCACAGAATGTACGTAGCCAAACAATGGAACGACATCTTTCGCCTTGCGACTCTGGATGTGACCGATCATATGCCAGGTGATTGGGACTGAAATTTGCCCATTCACCAATGGAATTTTGATCTCAGCTTCTTCTACGCGATTCTCACCAAAATGTTGCGCGCCAGCGGCAATTGCTTCCAAAACAGCCTCGGCAGGATGGGTCTTGCTGACGGCAATCAAGGTCACAGCGTGCGGATCACGATCGGCGCGGGCGCAAGCATCGACGATATTTTTTTGAATCTGGGCGATATTTTCAGCAATCATGTGAGAGATAACACTGCTCCAAAGCGTCCGGTACGGCCATTTTCCGCCCGATGCGAGAAAAATTCATCATTGTGATCGACGGTGCAGATTGCGGCGACCTCGATTTGCTCCACCCCAGCGCGCTGAAGGTCAAGGGTATTCGCGGCCCATAAATCGAAATACGCTGTGCCATCAACTGGGCTGCGGCGGATCAGCCCTTCGGTTGTACCAAAATAATTCTGGACAGCTTCGACCACTTCTTCGCCAACCTGATATTTTTCAGGGCCAATCGCAGGGCCGATCCCAGCCTGAATATTAGATGACTTGCAGCCAAAAGTTTCGGTCATAGTACGCACGGTATTCGCACCAACACCTTGAACCGTGCCGCGCCAACCGGCGTGCGCCATACCGATGACTCCAGCAATAGGATCAAAAAATAACAGCGGCGTACAGTCGGCAAAACGCATCGTCAGGGGCGTATCCAGACGATCTGTTAGAATACTATCGGCCTGAGCAAGCCAACGCTGCTCACGATTAGGTTCTGTCGCAACAATCACATCCGCCGTATGAACCTGCCAAACGGTACATGCCCGATCTCCGTTCAGATGGAGACTTTGATACATTCGATCATGGTTATGGCGAACATTGGATGAGTCATCACCGACGTTTCCGCCCATATTCAGGGATGCCCAGGGTTGAGGGCTGATCCCGCCCTGCCGAGTGAACATCCCATGCTGGAGTGTGGGCCAGGACTCAAATTGATAATACACTAAACCATCGTCAACAATCCGCCGCAATTGACCTTCTCATTTCATTATCATATTAAGATGTATCATGCCCATAATAGTACATTTTCAGTCCGGAAAATGCATGGGTTGATTGCGATTGCCCGATTTCATCTCTCGAAATCTTACGGGAAACCTTTGTTGCGGTACGAAACATTTTAGGTGTATACTGCCAACAATACTCGATTTGAACAACTTTGTCCGCCGTATGATTGATGTGGTTTAATCCTGGGTAATGGCGGCTACTCCTCCCTTATAACCCTGGTACATATTGATTGGGAGGCTAATACGAGGAAGCCCAATGAATGATCGTGAAGAGCAGCGCCCTGAGCGCCGTATTTCCATATTAATTGTCGATGACCATCCATTATTCCGTGATGGCTTGCAACAAGCGCTATCTTTGGAAGATGATCTCAATGTCATTGGACAAAGCGAAGATGGTGAAGATGCGCTGCGTGCAACACGCAAATTGCAACCGGATGTGGTACTGCTGGACATCAATTTGCCGTTGATGAATGGGTTACAAGTAGCCCGCACGTTGAAGGCCGAACGAACCAACGCGGCTATCATCGTGCTCACAGCGTATCATGACAGCCAACAAGTGCTTCATGCGATGCGTGCCGGAGCATCGGCTTATTGCTCAAAAGATGTGACACCCGATGAACTGATCGAGATTATCCGCGATGTCGCCAGCGGCTTGTACGTGGTCGAAAACGAGCGTATGGACGAGCGGGCGCTCGAAAGTTGGATCCAGTCCAGCATCGAAGCCATGAGCGGCCCCTACATCATCGACGCAGAAGAACACTATATCCCCCTTAGCCCACGCGAAATGGAAATCCTGCAATTCGTGACCAACGGTCTGAGCAATAAAGAAATTGCGATGAAGCTGCGCATCAGCCAGCAAACAGTCAAGAATCACATGACTTCGATTTTGAAAAAGCTGAATGTTGAAGATCGTACCCAGGCGGCGGTAAACGCCATCCGGCGCGGTTGGGTACGCTTGAAGGATAACAATAATTCCGGCAGCAATGCCATATAAAGTGGGAAGGCTATGGATAAACAAAACGCCGATCCAAAAGAACAACTGGTTGATGTTATCACCCAGGAAATGAAGCGCATCAAAGACAAAATGGTGGAAATTAAGGGTCAGATTGACCAGACGCAGATGGTTGTTGACCGCGAACAGCAGCGCAACGCCGATATTGCCACCGAACTGCGGACGATCCAGGATAATATTGAAACTGTCCCGCGTCAGGACATCCGCACGAAATATGATGAGGCCATCGACGCGCGCTTCCGGTTGACGACGATGCGCGGGCAACTGGAAAAATTCCAGGCCAACCGCGACAGCCTGGAAAAAGAGCAAACCTTGTTGGGGCAACTGCTCGGTAAAATCCAGGGCGTTGATGTTTTGGGAGCCGGCGGCGAAACACCGAACGAACCCGGTACGGCCAAAATCAGCATCAACATTGTCCGTATTGTGCAAGCGCAGGAAGAAGAAAAACTTCGCCTCGCTCGTTTGATGCATGACGGCCCCGCCCAATCGCTGACCAATTTCATTTTGCAGACTGAAATTTGCCAACGTCTGTTTGATCGCGATCCAGCACGAGCAGCCGAAGAACTGAACAATTTAAAGCAGACGGCCAGCGTGACTTTCCAAAAGGTGCGCGACTTCATCTTTGATTTACGTCCGATGATGCTGGATGACCTGGGGGTTGTCCCGACTGTGCGCCGGTACGTGGATTCTTTCAAGGATAAACATGACATCGATACCAAGCTGGAGCTTTTAGGCGACGAACGCCGCCTGGAAAGTCACCGAGAAGTCATGTTGTTCCGAGGTGTGCAAGATTTGATGGGACACGCGCGGGATTACGCGAACGCAACTTCATTGGATATTCGCCTGGACATGTCGAGCGAACGCATCAAGGTTGATGTAGAGGACAATGGTCGTGGATTCGATGCCGAAGCCGCATTCAGTGGCGATGAAGCGCATCTTGAACCGCGCCCACAGGCTTTATTGACCCTTCGCGAGAAATTTGAACTGGTTGGAGGCTCGGTTGCTGTCACCAGCAGCGAAACGGAAGGAAGCCATATTCATCTTGAACTTCCAGCCAGTGATGAGAGCCTTTCGTAGCACGTTTGCCGGGGCCGCGTGAATAATATGCTTTTTCAAACTATAAGCCTATTTGACACACGCGGCTATTCAACTACACTAAGAATTATGGCTCTGTTCTTTTTGCTTATCTTCTCTCATCTGTAACCAGGGGCGCACAACACACAGATGAGACACCCGAAAGCCCGACGGAGGAACACATGCGCGGTGGTCGATTGTTGATAGTAGTAGGTCTGATTATTTTACTCGTTGTTATTGTGGTGGTTGTATTAGTCGTGAATCCGGGAGGCGGCCCTCCAGCAGTTGTCGATGATAATGGGGTGGTTGCTGCTACGATTGGCCCAGAAGTGCCAACGCCAACGCCGATACCCTTTGTACGTATCGCGATTGCGCTGCAAAATCTGCCGCGCGGCTATCGGTTCCCGGCTAAAATCGAAGACCTCGCCAACGTGGTCGATTATTTCCCCTGGCCGGAATCAGCAGTGCCTTTCAACGCACTGCGTGAAGATCAGGGTGGTCTGGAAAAAGTCTTGGGACAAGTGGCACGAACGGATATTTTCCGTGAGCAACCGCTGCTGTCCACTTTACTGGTTCCTGATCTGGTCAGTATTGCCAACATAGGTTCGGATGCGGCAGCGGTGTTACCGAATGACCGGGTTGCCGTGACTATCCCGATTAACCGAGTAACCAGTGTCGGTTACGGTATCCAGGATGGTGACCATGTTGATCTTATCATCTCGATGCTGTTCGTCGATGTCGATGAAGTATTCCAGTCGATTCAGCCGAATAACATTACGCTGTTCAGCATCAAAGCAGATGGCAGCATTGAATTCGTGGAAGGTGTTCAGGGTCGCCCGGATGTCACCAGCTTAGGGCCGGCGATTATTGGGCCGTCCGAACGCCAGCGTCCGCGCCTCGTCACACAGCGGACGATCCAGGATGCGCTGGTCTTGCATGTCGGCGACTTCCCGTTGAACGGCAAGTTCGTCGGTATACCGCCGACGCCGACGCCCGTTCCGCAGGACAGCTCAAGTGATTCTGGCGGATCGACGCCGCCCCCACCGCCGACACCTATCCCGCCGCCCGATATTGTGACATTGGGTGTGACACCGCAGTATTCGGTGGTACTGGTATGGGCAATCGAAGCTAAGCTGCCGTTAACACTGGCGCTGCGCTCGGCTACCGATACGTCGCGCGTCCCGACACAACCGGTCACTTTGGACTTCATTATGAATGAATTCCGTATTGACCTGCCAGGACGGCATGATTACACCATCGAGCCTGCAATCCGCAGCATCCGCCAATTACTGGCTGGTGACGAAATCAGTTTGAATCCGTCCCCATAATCCTGGGTAAAGTATTCGGACAGTCCGAATGAGAGAACCATTTAAAAGTATGACCGGGGTAGCGACATGAATAGACCAGGCGCAAATCAGGGTGGTGGTGATGACATCATCACCATCCT
>JBDTNB010000100.1:0-25061 GCA_039933955.1 Chloroflexota bacterium | reverse complement strand
CAGAAGATGTTGAGGGATAATTGATGGCGAATAGCAAACTCATCACCTTGAATGACCCACGTTCGGAGGCGGCTGAAGCCTTCCGCACCCTGCGCACGAATTTGATGTTCAGCAGTGTCGAAGAACCGCTGCATACCTTGCTGATCACATCTGCCGCGCAAAGCGATGGTAAAAGCAGTATCATCGCCAATCTTGCAGTGACGTTTGCCCAGGGCGGTAATAAGACTATCCTGGTCGATTCGGATTTGCGGCGGCCTTCCCAGCATGAAATCTGGGGCATCAGCAATGAACGCGGCCTGACGACCATGATGCTCGAAGAGAGTGCCATGTCCACGCCGCCGCTCGTGCAAACCGACATCGAAAATCTGCAAATTCTGCCCAGCGGGCCGCTCCCGCCCAATCCGGCTGATGTATTGAGCAGTCAGCGTATGATGGGTGTCATTGGCGTTTTAAAAGCGCGCGCGAATTACGTATTGTTTGACAGCCCGCCGGTACTGGCCGCAACCGACGCGGCACTCCTCGGCTCTAAACTCGATGGTGTGCTGTTGGTGGTGCGCGCCGGACACACCCGCCGTGAACAAACCGCGCGGGCACGGCAGGCGCTTGACCGTGTTCATGTCCGTGTGGTCGGTGCAGTCTTGAGTAATGCACCACACGAAAACACAGGGCGCTATTACGGGTAAATCGCGCTTATGCATACGGTGAATGACATACGGGTGAATAGTTGGGAAGAACTCAATCAGGCACTTTTCAAAGATGCGTGGTCGGAATCGCTGGGGCGTTTTCGTTCACCATTTGCCTTTCGGGGTCTTTCTAATGCGAATTATGACCTCAAAACCAGCCTGATACGGCTTGAAGGGGTCTACGAAAAACTTGAACCGGTTATTCTCCGCAGCTTTCAGAAATATGCCTACCGCGATACCAGCCCTGGCAGCTCGATTTGGAATTGGTTAGCGGTTGCCCAGCATCATGGCCTGCCCACGCGCTTGCTCGATTGGAGCAGTTCGCCCTATATTGCCTTGCATTTTGCGACAGCCGAGGTGAGCAAATTCCATGAAGACGGTGTAGTCTGGTGTCTGAACGCTGTACGCCTGCGCAAATGGATGCCAGATCGTGTGCGGCAGGTTTTGGAAAACGAAGCGGCGATTATGTTCACGGTTGATATGCTGGGGCGGATTGCCAGTTCGCTGCCAGAATTTGATCGATTGCTGCCGGAACCTTTCCTTATCATGATGGAACCGCCATCGATGGATGATCGCATCGTCAATCAGGCGGCTTTGTTTTCGCTGATGTCCAGCCCTCAGGCCGTCTTGAATGAATGGTTGGCCGATAAGCCGGAATTGTTTCATCGCATCATCATCCCGGCGGCGCTCAAATGGGAAGTGCGCGATAAACTGGATACCATGAACATGAATGAACGCATTCTGTTTCCAGGTTTAGATGGTCTGAGCCAGTATCTAAAACGCTATTACAGTCCCAGGGCAAACAATGCCCCTTAATCAACGCCCAATAGATTTGGAATCGCTTGCCAAATGGCGTGAGTTGCCTGAGAATAAACCATCGAGGGATGGGCGTCTGTCTGCATTACGGTTTTCCATAATTCTGGTAATTTGACTCGCCATTGGCTCATTGCACATTTTGGCTAGTTCTCACGGAGTGAAGCACAACCTTATGAAGGGTTTAATTCTCAGCGGTGGCAAGGGAACACGCCTCTACCCGCTCACCTATACCAACGCCAAGCAGCTTATTCCGGTGGCGAATAAGCCGGTGCTGGTGCGTGTAATTGAGTCGATTCGGGACGCGGGGGTTAGCGAAATCGGCGTGGTCATCGGGCAGACTGGGCCGCAGATACAGGAAGTCATCGGCGATGGCAGTAAATATGGGGTCAAACTGACCTATATCCCTCAGGAAAGTCCCGACGGATTGGCACACGCCGTCAAAATTTCGCGTGATTTCCTGGGCGATGAACGGTTTGTCATGTTCCTGGGCGACAATGTCATTCAGGGTGGCATCAATCAACTCATCAGCGATTTCGCCAACAGTGAGTGGAACAGCCAGATTGTGCTCAAGGAAGTTGAAAATGCCTCGGCTTATGGGGTTGCCAAACTGCGGCCTGATGGCAGCATCGAAGAACTGATTGAGAAGCCCGAAAATCCGCCCAGCAATCTGGCCTTAGTCGGCATTTATATGTTCGATTCGAATATCTGGCAAGCCGTCAATTCGATTCCGCCTTCACCGCGCGGGGAATATGAAATTACCGACGCGATTCAATGGTTGATCGACGCCGGATATAAGGTTTACCCACATGTCCACAAGGGCTGGTGGATCGACACTGGCAAACCCACCGATATGTTGGAAGCCAACAGTCTGGTGCTCGAAGAACTGGTTCCCCATATTTCGCCCGATGCGATTATCGAGAATTCGCAGATTGACCGGCGCGTGACGGTGGAAGCCGGGGCGCGTATCGTCAACAGCGTGGTACGTGGGCCAACCATCATCGGCGAGAATACCGTCATTGAAAACAGTTTTATCGGCCCCTTCACCAGCATCTATTACGATGTCAAAGTGCAGAACTGCGAAATCGAACGCAGCATTGTACTCGAACACAGTACCCTTCGCGATTTGGCAGAGCGCATACAGGATAGTTTAATCGGGCGGCACGTTGTCGTCGCCAACAGTGAAGGCAAGCCTAAGTCGATTAAGATGAATATTGGCGATCACAGCAATTTGTGGATTCCGTAAATTTTTTCTGACGATAGGGGAGATACGATGTTTTTGTGTCTCTAACATCCCGTCTTTTTAAGTGCTTCGTAAGGTTTAGTTTGCTATACAACAGGTAATATGACTCAATCAATCACCAACCAACCCATAAAACTCATCGCCATTGATTTGGATGGCACGCTTCTTAACAGCGACCATAAGATGACCGAGCGCACCGAGAAGGCCCTCAAAGCGGCGGCGGCCAAAGGCGTGCATATTATTTTGGCAACTGGCAAGACCTACATTTCCGGCGAGCATATCGTCCAGCAGTTGAATCTGAATCACCCTGCAATTTTCATGCAAGGCACAATCAGCTATAACGCCGATGGTTCAGTCCGCCATCAACTCACGCTGGACGCTGGAATCGCGCGGCAGGTCATCACCTTCGCCGAAGATCGCGGCTATATAATGGCCGTCTATTCTGGCAAACGCATATTGGTGCGCCAGATGCACCCACGAGTCGAAGAATTGACTACGCTGTATCACGAGCCAATGCCGGAAGCCGTCGGGTCGCTGCAAAATGTGCTCGATAGCATTCCGGTCAATAAATTGCTGGCCGTCAAACCCGGTGATGCGCGTGCGATTAATGCCCTTCGCTGGCAGCTCAAAATGCAGATCAACGGCAATGCTCGGCTGCTCAACGCGGGTATCGAAGACATGCTGGAAATTTTGCCCAATGGCGCGTCCAAAGGTGCGGCGCTCAAGACCCTGATTAAAGACCTGGGCGTTTCCAGCGAATCAGTCATGGCGATTGGCGACGCCGAAAATGACATCGAAATGATCCAATTGGCGGGTATTGGCGTAGCCGTTGGCAACGCAAGTCAGACCGTGAAAGATGCTGCCGATGTGGTCGTCGCATCCAACGACGCTGATGGTGTCGCAGAAGCGGTGGAGCGTTATGTGCTCCAAACGGAACCAACTCCCGCTTTGGCCGCCGAGCCGCCGACTAAATCCGAATAATCAGACGAGGTAGAAATTTGCCATGAAAAATATCCTGGTCACAGGTGGGGCAGGGTTCATCGGCAGCGCGTTCGTGCGCCGGATGATTAACAAATATCCCGACTACACGATTGTCGCCTTCGATAAGATGACCTATGCTGGCAACATGGATAACTTGCTCCCGGTCAGCAAGTCAGCGAATTTCCGTTTTGAGCAGGGTGACATTACGGATCGCGAGAGTGTGCTGGGCGCATTTGAGAGCCATAACATCGACACCGTAGTCAATTTTGCCGCCGAATCGCATGTGGATCGCAGCATTCTCGCGCCGGACGCCTTCATTTTATCCAATACGGTAGGCGTGCATATTTTGCTCGATTCGGCGCGTAAACACGGGGTCGAGCGCTTTTTGCACGTTTCAACCGATGAAGTGTACGGTGACGTCGAGACCGGCTTCTCGGTGGAGAGCGATCCCTTTTTGCCCAACAGCCCTTATTCAGCCAGCAAGTCGGGCGGCGATTTGCTCGTGCGGGCGTACCATGTTACCTATGGTCTGAATACCGTTGTGACGCGCGGCAGCAACACCTATGGCCCTTATCAATATCCCGAAAAGCTGCTGCCCTTGTTCATCAGCGAAGCCATTGATGACCGGCCTCTGCCGGTTTATGGCAACGGGATGCAGGTGCGCGATTGGTTGCATGTCGAAGATCATGTCGGCGGCATCGAAACCGCGCTCATGATGGGCAAACCGGGCGAAGCCTATAACGTCGCTGGCGAAAACCAGCAGCATAACATCGATGTGATCCAGCGGCTGCTCAAGCTATTGGACAAGCCAGAAACGCTGCTCAAGTATGTGCCGGATCGCGAAGGTCATGATCGCCGTTACGCGATGAACTGCGACAAGCTGCGTGCGTTGGGTTGGCAGCGTGAGTATGATTTTGAGCGCGGCCTGGAAAATACTGTCGATTGGTACAAGGCGAACGAGTGGTGGTGGCGCAAAATCAAGACAGGCGAATATCTGGAATACTATAAGCAGCAGTATGCGGCACGTCTGGCCGCGGCCAGCCCTGCGCCGTAGGCCGATAATACCTTCTGAACGTAACCACAAGCCGCATTATTTAGATGCGGCTTTCCATTTCTTAACCCACAAACCGGCTCCCTGCGGCTATGCTGAAAATCAGATCATTGTATGCTTCATTGATAGGGACATCATGGGAAATACCGCCGTTCGCATCATCTCGACAGAATATCTGCAAAACTTTCCGATTTTGCTGGGGCTGATGGCTGCGCTTCACGCGCCGGATTGGGTCTCGCGGATTATTTTTGCCGCGTTGGGCGCTGCTGGGACAGCCATCACCATCAACCTGACGGAAAAAATCAAATTGCGCGAACATGCTCCCAAGCAGCCGACACCCTTGCTGGTGAATATATTCACATTTTTTGCCGGAAGTGCGATTTACCTCGGCTATTTTTCATTGATTCGCAAAAGTGTCGCGACCCCGCTTTTTGCCGATGCTGTGCTCGGCTTACTCCTCGGTTTGGCGATGGGTTTAGCGCAGGGATACGGGCGTGGCGCGGGCGGTTTGAATACTGGCGATCTAACCCATGTAGCCGGTCTGATGGGCGCGGGAGCGGTGTTGTGCGTGGTCATCGGCGCGGTTGCCGAAAATTGGCCGCCGGTTGTTGCTGCGATTACGCTATGTATCCCCATGACCCTGATTATCGTCCGCCTGGATTATTGGGCGTTGATTTCCTCTCCTCAGACATAAAAACCGAACTTTATAAACTGCTTCTCCTGTTGATCCCACATCAATAGTCGCTTTAAGTTTGTGACGAACTGCACAGTTTTGTTTTCAAGCGGTGGGATTGTGGTTATACTGTGCCGCCATATCGACAGGCGTCGCAACAACCCAAAAGAGCTAATTGACGAGGCATTATATGGCAGAATCTCCCCCGGCTGTGCTCGAAGTGCGCGGCCTGACCAAGCGTTTTCCCGGCGTACTCGCCAACGACCATATCGACATCAAACTCCTCAAAGGGCAGGTATTGGGGTTGTTGGGCGAAAACGGCGCAGGCAAAAGCACCCTGATGAACCTGATCTATGGTTTGTACCAACCCGATGAGGGCGAAATCCTGGTCAATGGCAAGGTCGTCCGCATCAAAGATGCCAATGATGCTATCGCGCTCGGCATCGGCATGGTACATCAGCATTTTCAACTTGTTCCGGTGCTGACCGTGACTGATAACATTATGCTCGGCAACGAGACCGTGCGCGGGCCATTTTTGAATCGCCGCGCTGCCCGCCAGCGCATCGTGGAAATCTCAAAACACTATGGTCTGGAAGTCAACCCGGATGCATTGGTACAGGATTTGCCGGTTGGTGTGCAGCAGCGCGTTGAAATCATCAAGGCGCTCTACCGCAAGGCTGATATTCTCATTCTGGACGAGCCGACAGCCGTGTTGACTCCCCAGGAAACCGAAGGCTTATTCGGCATTATGCACACGCTTTTGGATCGTGGCGTGAGCATCATTTTCATTTCCCATAAACTAAAAGAAGTCAAAGAAATCTGTGACCATGTGACGGTTTTACGGCTGGGCAAGGTCGTTGGTCAGGCTGATCCCAAACAGGCATCCGAGCCGGAACTGGCTTCGCTGATGGTCGGACGGGCTGTCATTTTGCAGGTCGAAAAGGGTGAACCCCTTCTGGGCGAACCGATTCTGGTGCTCAAGGATTTGGTCGTCAACGATGACCGTAAACTGCGCGCTATCGATCATCTGTCGTTGGAAGTGCGCGGCGGCGAAATCCTGGGTATTGCCGGTGTCCAGGGCAATGGGCAAACGGAGTTAGTTGAGGCGATTACGGGACTGCGCCATGCCGAAAGCGGTCAGATTATCATCGACTACCATGATTTGACCCATGCCCGCCCGCGCAAAGTCACTGAAAGCGGCGTCTCGCATGTACCGGAAGATCGCCAGAAAAACGGCATGGTGGCAACCTTCCCCGTAAAAGACAATCTCGTGCTCCAAACCTACTACATCGGCCCCTTCTCGATTGGCATTATCGTCAATGAAAAAGCCAAAGAAGAAAATGCGCGCCATTTGGTGAAGCAGTACGATGTCCGCACACCGAGCATTTTCGCCAATATAAGTACGCTTTCCGGCGGCAATCAACAAAAAGCCATCGTCGCCCGCGAATTTTCGCGTAAAAGTCACTTGCTGCTGGCTGCCCAACCGACGCGCGGTCTGGACGTGGGATCAATTGAATTTATCCACAAGCAGATCGTGAAAATGCGCGATGAAGGCATGGCCGTGCTGCTGGTTTCCACCGAACTGGACGAAATTTTCTCGCTTTCGGATCGCATCGCCGTGATGTATGCCGGGAAAATTATTGATACCCTCTCTATTCATGACGCCACCCGCGAATCTATTGGTCTTTTGATGGCGGGTATCAAAAACAATTCAGCAGAAGGGGTTGCAGCGAATGGCTGAAGGAACTTTGAACACGATGCGTGGGCCAGCCGCGCTGGAACCGGCGGCGCGCTGGTGGAAGCGCATTTCGCCCAAACTTGTCCCGGTCTTCGCGGTGATAACCGCCCTTATCGTCAGTATGTTGTTCATGATGCTGACGAAACTGGCGACAACCGGCAAGGTCGATGTGGGCGCACAGTTGAACACCACCGGTACAGCCTATGCTGCCTTGATTGAAGGTTCAGTTGGGGTTGTTATCAACAATGTGCTCTCGGCGGATAACCTGAATCTGGCAAAAACCTACATCGGCGACACCAAGACAACCGCCCGCGAAGCCAATCTTGCTGCCCGCACCGCCGCTGATGTGGCGACCATCGGCATAGATACAGCCTTGCGCTATGGCGAGGTCTTGGCGAAACATGCCGATATTAGCGATGATGATTTAACAGCGCTGGGCACGGCCATTCCTGATATACATACCATCGGCGATGAACTGCTGCTCAAAATGAAGCCGCTTCTTGCCAGTCTGGATAGCCTGGACGCGGATGTCTCTAAAACCTTGATCGCTGACACGGCTGCCCTCAATACCTTGACGGCAGAGGCGCGTGCCAACTGGGAAACGGCTGTCCCCGCCGCCAAAGATTTGAGCGACTCGGAATTGTTGGAGGCGGCTAAAGCCATCCAGAACTTCAATTTGAATTATGTCCAGGGCTTATCCGAGCAGCTCGATAAATTGTCTGCTCTGGAATTGACTTCTTCGTCACCCGCCGCCCAAGACATCGCTGCGATGACTGTGCTGGGTTTGGATAAAGCCCGTCAGCAGTCGGTATTCGCTGCGAATTTGCAGACTGTCGGAATCCTTGACCCCTTAACGCTTTCGAACCAACTACGTGTGGTCAAGGATTTGTACGATGATAAATTACTGCCCGGTGAAAATGTGGCGACAGGGTTAAAGGACGATCTCGCACCGCTGTTACAGAATACGCTGGTGATTCTGCGCCCCAATAATCAGATTTTGTTTGACTACAGCACATCGCCTGTCGGGATTATTTACGCCGAAGATAAGACGCCGGATGATCCCAGTGACGATCACAAACCTGAAGTCGTGTATCTGCATGTGGGCAACAGCGCACTGCTCTTTTTCCCGGCCAATCTGGAAAGTGTGTTGATCCGCGCGATTCCCTATATCATCGCTGGTCTGGCAGTAGCACTAACATTTAAAGCGGGGTTGTTTAATATCGGTGCGGAAGGCCAGCTTTTTGTCGCGGGAACTCTGGCAGCCTGGGTTGGCTTCTCGCCAATTTTTGCTGATCTATCGCCCTGGATACATGTTCCACTGGTTATTTTCATGGGGATGTTAGGCGGATTAGTATGGTCGGGCATAGCGGGTCTGCTCAAAGCTTATACTGGCGCGCATGAAGTTATCAACACCATCATGCTCAACTTTATTGGCGTGCTGCTGGTCGATTGGCTGGTGAAATCGACTGATCCGGTGATTTTGCTCGACACCGCCTCCAGCATTCCGCGAACACCCTACATAGTCGATGGCGCAAAATTGCCGACTTTTGTCTCGCTGCCGCCGATCTTATTTATTGTCGCGGGTATCCTGACTTTTGCTTTCGGATTGTGGATGCGGCGCGCGGCGCTGCAAGAAAATCTAAGCCTGATTATCCGTCCACTCATCAACGGCGTGTTGGTGACAATTGGTGGTTTCTTCCTGGTGTGGGTCAGCGTGCGCGGCGCGCTCCACATCGGCCTGCTGATTATGATTTTTATGGTCTGGTTCACCGATTGGTTTTTGAATCGAACGACCCTGGGCTTCGAATTGCGAACCGTAGGCGCAAACCCCGATGCAGCGCGTTATGCCGGGATGAATGTCGCCTTCAATATTTTCCTGGCGATGGCGCTCAGTGGTGCTATTGCTGGATTGGCAGGTGCAATCGAAATTTCCGGCGTACAGTTTGCTATGCAGCCCGGTCTGTTCGGCGGGGTGGGTTTTGACGCGCTGGCAGTGGCGCTGCTGGCGCGCAGCAATCCCAAAAATATGATCCCCGCAGGCTTGCTCTGGGGCGCACTGCTGGCCGGGGCAGGGTTGATGCAAACTCGCGCCGAAATCTCCATTGATCTCGTGAAAATTATCCAGGCACTGATTATTATGTTCATCGCCGCTGACGCCATCATTCGCTTTTTGTGGCGTGTGCCGGAAGCCAGCGCCGAGGAAAAAGAAGCGACCTTGATTGCCTCGACAGGCTGGGGGGGATAAATCCACATGGCAACGACAACCATCATTCCGCCCGTAGAGGCGAAAACCTGGCGCGACACCATCACGTTTACGCGGTTGGGTGTATTCTCAGCATTTTTTATTATCCTGGGTGTGGGGATTCTGCTCGGCCCCGCACGTAATATCGCTAGCGATGCCACCACCGGTCTGACCCTCAATCAGGCTGGTGAAATCATCATCCCGGCTGTGCCGTTTCTGACGCTGGTGGCGATTTTATACATCCTCGGTGGTATCGTCGGCCTGCTGCCCAAAGCCAATCAGCGGCGGCTCAAAACCGCGTGGTTGGTCTTTGATGCCATCTTGATTGTTCCGGCGGTGCTGGTCATTACGGCGGCGGGCGGCAAAACCAATCTCGTCGTGCTGCTGCAAGAAAGCCTCCGTGTGTCAACCCCGCTCGTTTTAGGGGCATTGGCAGGTATTTGGTGTGAACGCGCAGGTGTGGTGAATATCGCCATCGAAGGCATGATGCTCACCGGGGCGTGTATGGGTTTTGTCGCACTGATGCTCCTGACAACCGGCGACAACGCGCTTCCAACCGCGCAAGCCCAATTTATCGGTGTGATCGTCGCGGCGCTGTCCGGCGCGGTTATGGCGATGTTACACGCCTGGTTGTCGATCAAATATAAGACCAATCAGATCGTTAGTGGCACGGTCATTAACATTCTGGCAATCGGTCTGACTAGTTTTATCCGCCGCGATGTGTTGATTACCCGCGAAGCCACGCGCGGGACGCTTACGGCACTCGCGATTCCAGGACTTTCGAAAATCCCGGTTCTGGGTGAAGTGTTCTTCAACGGTAAACCGATTTTCTATGGCATGTTCATTTTGCTGGTTGTGACCCATGTGGTCATGTATTACACCCGTTGGGGACTGCGGACGCGCGCCGTAGGTGAGAATCCACATGCTGCTGATACGCTGGGTATCAATGTCATCCGCAACCGTTGGACGAACGTCATCATCGGCGGTCTCATCGCTGGGTTTGCTGGGGCTTGGTTCACGTTGGAAACCACCGGAGCCTTCAGCGACAATATGACTTCAGGTAAGGGCTTTATCGCCCTGGCTGCCATGATTTTCGGCAACTGGACGCCGATTGGCGCGTTCGCTGGTGGGTTGTTGTTCGGCTTTTCCGAAGCGTTGGGGCAGCGATTTCAATTCCTCGGTGTACCGATTCCGTCCCAATTCCTGCAAATGGTTCCCTATATCATCACGATTGTGGTGCTGGCAGGGGTCATCGGCAAAGCCAGTCCACCCAAAGCTGACGGCGTGCCATTTGAGAAAGAGTGACGTTCCTCCTACAGAAATGTACTTTGTAGGGGCAAGGCACTGCTTTGTGTGTATTCATCTTGAACGAACATTAATGCCTGACTAAAAAACTCTAGCCTTGCGAATCGCGTTTGTGTTTTATAGTATCACTAGCGCGATAAGTGATAGCCATTCGCAAGGCGTTTGTGTTCCAATAGCCCTGTGTAAATGCTGATCGTCGCAAATATCGAATTGAAACAGGATGTAATACGACATGATTGAACTGATCGTTAAGTTTGGGCCAACTGTTGGCTATTTGCTCATCTTCGCAATTATTTTTGCTGAATCAGGTCTGCTGATCGGCTTTTTCCTTCCCGGCGATAGTGTATTGTTCGTTGCAGGTTTTCTGGCATCGCCTACCAGCAAGGAATTTCTGGAACAAATCCTAAAGACATTGGGTACGCAAGCAACGATTGAAGGCTCATTTTTCTCACTGCCCGTTTTGCTCATAGGCTGCTTTCTTTGCGCTGTAGCAGGCGACAGTGTCGGTTACACCTTTGGCCGTCGCATCGGGCCGCGCCTGTTCCAGAAGGAAGATTCGCTGCTGTTCAGCAAGAAAAATGTCGTTAAGGCCGAGGAATTTTATGAGAAATACGGTGGTAAAGCGATTGTCCTCGCTCGTTTCCTCCCTGTTGTACGCACCTTCGCGCCGATTGTGGCCGGTGTCGGTCACATGAATTATCGCCGCTTCCTGGTGTTTAATTTGATCGGCGGCATTTTGTGGGCGATTGGCGTCACCCTGGCCGGATATTTCCTGGCGTCGGTGATTGGCCCAGAAAACATCGACAAGTATCTGCTGCCCATCATTGTCCTGATTGTCGCGATTTCGATTGCGCCCAGTGCCTATCATGTTCTCCGCGAAAAAGAAAATCGCGACGCCATCCGTAACGGCATCAGCAAGCTGTTGGGGCGTTCTGCGCCTGCGGTTGATGTCGAATAACTTCCGCGTTTTAAATGCGTGACCCCAGAGGGATACACCTGTTGTGTCCCTCTTTCATAATCCATTTACCCTCTACAATTGAACAACTAGGAGAAGAAATGCCCGTTACCCTCCACAATCCTGATAAAAGCCTTGCGGAAACCCTAACGGAAACAGCGTCCTCGATTCAAAGTGAGCGCATCACCCTGCGCGAACTTTTAGAATTGGTTGGCGAACAGGGACTCTTGATTTTTTGTATGCTGCTGACGTTGCCCTTTTTGCTGCCGATTTCAATACCCGGCGTCAGCACCGTCTTCGGATTGGTGATTATATTGATCGGGGTCGGTGTGGCGCTCAACCGTGTGCCCTGGCTGCCGGGGCGCTTGATGAACCGCCAATTTGCGACCCAGCAGCTTATCCCGACGCTGCATAAAGGCGCGAATACAGTCGCGCGGCTGGATCGTTTTGTGCGCCCACGCTTATTGATGCTCACGCATGGCGCAACCATCAATCGCCTGAACGGATTTATGATCGTTACTGCTGGTGTGCTGCTCATGGCTCCTTTCGGCCTGATCCCATTTTCGAATACCCTGCCTGCGGTGGCGATTTTGCTGCTGGCAGCCGGGATGCTCCAACGTGATGGTATTTTCGTGATTGGCGGCTATTTGATGTCTGCCGCGACGGTCATCTATTTTGGTGCATTGTTTGCGGCAGCGCTCCTCGCTGGACAGGGAGTCAAATCATTGCTCGGATTTGTGTCCAGTATTGCTCTCGATTTAGGCGGCGTATTGGATCCGCTTTTCGCCACCCTCGCCGCTGCTACCTAATTTCCTCATTACAAAATCGTAGGGGCTTGTCGCCGACAAGCCCCTCGTTCCCTCGAATGCATTCTGTTTTATCACTTAGGACTTGGCACTCAGCACTCAGAACTTTCTTTTCTCAGTCCTCAGCCCTCAAGACTCAGTTCTGTTTTACTTTCTAATGTCCCTTGAATGGCTGGATATGCTTGTCAAAATGATGGCGCAGTGTATTCCAATACGCCTCAATATTGGCGTTCAAAGTCGCGTAAATTGGATCGTAAAATTCAGCCAAAACCGGGCCGAACGAGACATGCACCACTTCGCGCGCATCAAATTGATCGAGCAAATCTGCCAATTCGGCGTTGCTTTTGTTGGGGATGCGCTCCACCTGTCCGCTCACATGATAACTGGCGCGGTTCTGGTCATAGCCGCGCTCCGCCAGTTCCAGGATTTCGCGGAATAGAGCGGGGTTGCGCGCGGCGATCACCCGCAGCGCTTCGACCCAGCTCGTTCCAGCGGTCTTCAGATGAACATAACTACCGCTCAAACGAGCGATAATTGGATACACGCTGAATTTGTCGCTGCCGCTGTGGATGCTCAGTTTGTATGGCCCTAATTCACGCGCGATAGCGGCGTGCTCGGTGTAATCCAATTCAAATTTTTTGAGGTCGCCGATGTAATCCACGCCTTTTTCAAAATCGCCCACGAAACGCGGCGCTAAACCAATAAATGGAATTTCCAGTCGTTTGAGTTCCAGGGCGATAAAGCGGTGTTCAATCGGTGTGGTCACGGTTGCGGTCTCATCAACCGAAACTTCCAGGTCGTATGGAGTGCCACCCATTGCCTTACGAATATGCGCGTCCAGTACGGCGACACGGGCTGCTACCGCGCCATATTTAGCGGCTGAACGTAAATAATCGACGGTATTCCAGCCGAGTTGAGTCACATAATAATCCTGATGTTGTTCAGCGTTGGATTTCAGGTCATTCCAGGGCAGCGCGTTGACTTTACTTTTAAGGCTATCTTCACCGGCTTCATTGGCATCATCATCGACGAACTGGCCGGGATCGAGTGTGTAACCAACGTATCCAGCCGCAGCACAGGCATCAATATCTTCTGGTGTTTTCAGATGATCGGCATCGCACGCCCACCCATCCTGATAATTGCTCTGGATGACACCCCACATCGCATCGTCGAGGACTTGCTGGGCACTGCGGCGCGCACGCTGCATCTCGCGGATAGATTGCTGCGCTAGCACCGGGAACATGTCACCATCGCGAACGGCGCGCAGATGTCCGGGCGTCGCAATCCCCAACCGATCCCCACAGCCAATCGACTTACGCATTCCCACTTGTACCGGGGCGCTCCAGGGGAGTTCCCGCCGGATTGCCGCCGCATTTTGGGTATCTAACGGACAGATAAAGCCATCACCCTCTGCGTCTCCATGAAAACCTGTTGGAAGGCTGCCGCTGATTCGCAGCTTGCGCCCTTCAGCCGATTGTAAGATCGAAAATTTGTCGGTCATACTTTTGCCTCCTTGTACCATCCCTCAACAATTGAGGGAAGTGAATGACGAGTATTCCAGTTAGAACCACTGCTGCATACCGCCGCCAAGCGTGCCATGCGTTCTGCGCCGGTAGTTTTCAAAAATTGTTCGCGGGCCTCCCCGTGCAAAGCAGTTGCTTCCGCCCAGACTGCCCGCCCGACCATGACGCCGCTTGCGCCCACTGCACAGGCCAATTCCGTTTGTCGTAAAAAGATTTCAAAAGAAACGCCGCCGCTTAAAAGTGTCCAGGGAACGCTGCACGCTGCACTAAGTTCCTGCAATGCATCCCGCCAGATATTTTCATCAGGTTCGCGGGCGACATCCAGCGGAAATTCAACCTTGAGGATGTCTACGCCGCGCTTTGAAAAATGCTTGGCGCTTTCCAACACCACCTGTCGCCGTTCGCTATTGCTCAAGGGTTGTGCGGGATCGAGTGAGTATCCAACCGGTTCCAGAAAAAGCGCAACAGAATGCTTTTTGCACTGTTCCACGACCTGATCCACGAGCGCCGTTTGCGATTGGGCATTAGCTGCTTCAGGGTGATAATAGAGCAGCAGTTTCGCCCCGCTGCATCCCGCCGCTTTGAGTTTGGCAACATCCCAACCGGGAATGAAAACGGTTGCCCGTTTGCTGGGGTGCGGAGAATAATCGGTGACTTCTAGCGGCGCGATCAACCCGATATGCCCCGGTAGTGCCCCATCCAGCATGGCTGGAAAGCCATAATCCGGGTCAGTCAAAACCGCGCTTGCATCTAGGGTCAAATGCCGGATGACGCTGGTTTTAAAATCGACAACCGTCTGGTAATCGACTTTTGTGGTCTGATGTTTTTGCAATTCCGCGACCAGATTGTCACGGTGGTCGATTGCCAGGACGTTGAATGTGCCGTGCACGTCGCTGCATTCGGTCAGACCGCGAAAGATTCCCACAGAGGACATCAGTGAATTGTCCTTTCGGCTAAAAGCCGCCCTGGCTCTCGATGAAGGCGGTCACATCGGCGTAAGTGGGCATATCATTCGCGCAAGCGTGTCTGGTGACGATAATTGCGCCCGTTGCATTGCCGAGTCTGGCACTTTTTGCCCAATCCCAGCCGCTCAGATAGCCGAAAATGAAACCCGATGCCCAGGCGTCACCTGCGCCTAGCACATTCAGAACTTCAACCTTAAACGGATTCGCCTTATAAACCGCGCCATCAGGAGTGTAAATTTCCGAGCCATCCTGCCCGCGTTTGACCGCCAGTGCCACTTTCGCATATTTCAGCAGCGTGGAAATCGCTGTGTCGATCTCAGTTTCGCCTGCTGCCGCCGTGACTTCATCTTCTGTGCCGATGATGATATCTGCCAATGGCAGCGCACTGCGGACATTCACGCCGAAGGTCATCAAATCCGGCCACAGACTTTTACGCAGGTCGAGGTCAATCACGACGGTTGTCCCTGCATGTCGGGCGCGTTCCATCGCCGCTAGCACTGTGCTCCGCGACGGATCGCGGTAGAAATTCGTTCCCGCCACCAGCAAGACGCGGCTGTCTTCAATTGGCGCTTTCTCGATGTCAGTCAGACTCAGGTAAATATCAGCCGGGTCGGGGCGAAAGTAGACCAGCGGAAACGTTTCTGGCGGGAGGATGCTCAAAAATGCCAATCCAGGTAGATGATTCGGATCGCGGGCGACAAACTCGGTATTGATCCCCTCCGCGTTCATGAAATCCACCAGACCATCGCTCAAGCCATCTGCGCCCACCCGGCTGCTCATCGCCACTCGTAATCCCAGCCGCCGCGTCCCCACCGCGATGTTCGCCGGACACCCGCCTGCATATACGCTGAAACTTTTGACCTGGCGGAGTTCATAACCGATTTCGTTGGCATACAAATCGACGGCCAGCCGCCCCATCGAAAGCACATCAAAGGCTCGTGACTGCTGCGTACTCATCAAATTAGCAGACTCCATGTTTGATAAATATAAATATTGGAGGGTATAAAAACAAAAGCCAACGGGTCTTGACCGCTGGCTTTTGTGTGCTTTTGTACCCGGAGGGATTCGAACCCCCGACCCCTTGCTCCGTAGGCAAGTGTTCTATCCGCTGAACTACGGGTACTTATTGGTGAATGAAATGTTAGCACACTCGCCCAGGGCGGTCAAGACACAATCTCAACCATCGCTCAGGGAGATATTGTAATCCCCGGAGCTATCAAAAATCGAGTCCACTTCCACCCGGTACAAACCATCATCCTGCAACTTGTAACTGACAATAGCCGGGTCACGATCTCCAAGCCCCAAACTTTGGCCGGAATCATCATCATTGATCAACAGATCACCGTCCGGGCTGTACAGGGTGAGTTGTAAATCCTGGTCAGGCGATGCTGGATTAGTGGCCTCAGCTTTTATCGTGATGGTATCGCCAGAACGGCCTTCGAATGTATACGAATCGGTGCTGGTATCGGTGATGGTTCCGCTCACGGTATCGCCGATGTGTAGCGTTGCGCCATTATCGCCTGTGCTGCCAATCCCCTTGACCTCGCCTTTGATTAACGATACTTCGACGCCACCGATTTCCGATGCATCATATGTGCTCAGGCGGATGGTGTAGACGCCCGCGTTCAGTGCCAGATTTTCGATGCCGGGATCAATACTGTTGTTATTTAAATCGTCGTTGAAGGCAACCTGTTTGCCGCTGGCATCGAGGATTTCCAGCGTTGTATCGACTGGAATAGTATTGCTCTCCAGGCTCTTGATATAAATGCTGATCGTTTCTTGTCCGACAACTGCGTAGGTCAGATCAACCGGTGCTTGTCCTGCCAGATAAACCTTGAGCGGTTCTGTTGTAAACAGCACTTTGCCGGTTAAATCAGGCGACAGCACCTGTCCGCCACTTGCGGTGATGTTGACCTCGACTTGTCCGTTTTCCCCGCCTGAAAAGCTGCTGACTCGAATAGTATACGTACCCGCCGCAGGCAGGGCCAGATTTTGCAGTGCTGAATCGGTTGGCCCCAATCCGGGTATCGCAGCTTCGGCGTCGTCATTGCTGCCGAGTGATGTGCCGCTCGAATCGTACACTTCCAGCGTTGTATCCAACACGTTGTCCAGGCTGTGAGCCGTGACCGTAATCGTTTCGGGATTCGCCGCTTGATATTGCAAATCGGTTGTCCCGGACAAATCAATCGTGACCGGTGTGCCGGACGCAATCGTTTCGCCCGCCGTAGCCGGTACAGATGTGGGCGCAGCATCGGGCGTCTGTGTCGCTTCGAGCATCACGGCATCGGCGGGTGCGTCAACTGAATAATCGTCGTCAAAACCGCTTAAATTAAAATCGAGGGTCAGATGGGCGCTGATTGGGCTGCCACCCGTGCCAAATTTTGTCGGATCAATCGCCAGCGTCACATCGGCATTGGCGCGTGTTAAATGATTTTCGGGATCAACATACAGTTCAACCGTGAAGGCTGATCCGCGAAACATGCTGCCGATGAGGATGCCTGCGGCAGCGATCTGATTATCCGCGATATTGGGGTCTTGTCCCTGTGCTGTCAGGATCGCAATCAATTTGCGGGCAAACTCTGGCGATTCAAACAGGCCGTTGGTATCAATCGCCGCGCTGAAGTGCGATAATTTTTGTCCTTTGACCGTTGTATCTGCTTCGCGCGTGACCGTTGCAGAAGGGCTGAGGTCAAGGGTTCGGAACGCATCGCCCAGATTGACAAGATCACCAAGATTGGCAGCGCTGAGAGCCGCCGGATCAACCAAAATAGAGGTGAGCGTATAGGTTGTCCCAAAGGGGTCATCAATCGTTTGACCCTGCCAACCGCTGTCACTGCTGCTCTCTACGTCAATTAAATCGTTATAACCAACGCCATCGACATAGCGGATTTCGCGGTTAAAACTCGCTGGCAAGGTGCCCAGATTATCGCTTGTACCGCTGGATGTGATCGCCAATTCGGGTGTGTCGCCGCGCGTGATGGTTCCACTGCCAGAGACATCCAGGCTTTGATTGCCGTTCGCGGAATCCGTGATCGACAGGCTGGCGCTGTAGGTAAGTTGGAACGACGATGCATCCGCCGTGTCAGTGATAGCAGAAGTGAGCAAGTCGTAATCGTCGCTGCTTAATCCCAATGTCGCATTGCTGTCCTGTGCACGGCTGACCGGGACAAGTGCCAGCACAAATGCCATCAATACAAAAAGAGGTGTGATTTTTGTCAATCGGGACATATGATTGTGGCGCTCCGCGTCAGCCCGCATTGGGCAGCCAATTCCAGTTTCAGTGTAGTTTTAACGTGAAACCTTGTCAATTCAAAACGTTTGAAAACTAAAACACCGCTTGCGATGTGTATTATTCTGACGCTTCACCACCGATTCATTGTTTTTGAACCCTTAGTACGCATTTCTTTTTGCGCAACCGCTGTTTTGCTGCTAATCTGTGCGAGGATGGAGGCCAATTCGAATATGCTTGTGAAAAGACTGAGCTGGTTATCTCTGATTTTATTGTTCGCGCTGGCGGCCTGCAACGGCGTAAATGACCCGGCGGCGGCGGTGAATGAAACCCCAACGCTGACGCTCGCGCCGATTGTCAGCATGACGCCGCGCTTTACGGCGACCCCCGTGTCTTCCCGGACGCCGCTGCCAACTTTTACGTTGACTCCCTCGGAAACGCCATTGTCACCCACACCGTCCGATACGCCCACGCCCTCGGCGACCCCGCCCATCACCGGGATTATTGCGTCCCTTGAAACGGTTAATGTCCGTGAAGGCCCAGGTGTGACCTTCAGTGCCATCAAAGCCCTTGTGCCCGGTACAGGCGTAGAGATACTCGGTCAAAATGAGGATGGGCGTTGGCTCAATATCAAGATGGACGATGGGCAGGAAGGCTGGATTGCCGCCCAGTTGGTGCGGGTCAACCCGCTTGCGACACTGATTCCAACCTCGACTCCTTCGCCCGATTTAACTGCACTTGCCCTGGGTACGCCGTTCCCAACCGCTATCCTGGGAGGTGGCACAATAACGCCCACGCCGCCACGTTCGGTGGTCTCACCGACTCCTGTTGGCACGGCTGGCACAGAATCATCCACCGGGCAGGAATTGGCATCTGGTACGCTGCAACTACCCGTGATTGATGTGAATGCCATCCAACTTACCGCGACGGCTTTGAACGCCAACGGCATCACCGTCCCACAGCCGACGACCACCTTTACACCATTGGCACTCCCGAATCAAAATACGCCCACTGTTGGCCCACCTGTCCCGACTACGGATGCTTCATTGCCGGTTGTCACTTTGCAGGCAGGCCAGGGCAGTGAGGGCAGCACCAGCCCGCAGCAGGGCGTAGATGTTCTGGCATACTGCGACAATCCCGTTTTTGGGAAACCCGCACCATCAGGTTTAAAAGCAGGAGCGACCATCGACATCTTCTGGAGTTGGTACACCAGCGAGGAAGACCTCATTCAGCAGCATCTCGACAACGTGATTTACGAGGTGCGTATCGACGATGTGCTGCTCGACAACTGGCGCTTATATAAAACTCGTGTTCGCAAGCAGAATGACGGCAATTACTATGTCTACTGGTATGTGCCCAATGGGCCGCTGGCTTCTGGGCCGCACAAGATCACCTATCTTGTGACCTGGAAAGCCCAGATCACCGACGGCTACGACATGTATGGGCCGGGAACCAATCGCGCCAGCGAAAGCGGAAGCTGTACCTTCAATGTTGGATAGAAATCCCCGTTTTACTCGAAACGAGACGGGAGACAGCCACTTGCCTGTCTTCCGCCTCGTTTATTTTGAGCTTTTGGCTTTGACTGGCAACTGGTAACTGACAACTTAAAAAAGCATATTTTTACGCTCATTCAGCGCCCGGATGACCTCGCGATCTGCCTTGCCGAAACCATAAGTCTCCAATTGATCGGGCGTTACCCATGCCCAATCGCGCACACCAATTGTCTGTGGTTCGCCTGAAACATAGTGGCAGGTGAAGGCGTGCAGGGTGATCTTAAAGTGCGTGAAAGCGTGTTGCACCACAGTAAATAATTCTCCGACCTCAACTTCAATCGCCAATTCTTCGCGTAGTTCGCGACTTAAACATTCGGGCAACGTTTCATCTGCTTCCAATTTTCCACCAGGGAATTCCCACAATCCACCCAACAAACCGTCTAGCGGACGTTGAGCAATCAGAATTTTGCCGTCTTGGTTCCAGATGATTCCAGCCGTGACATCATAATGCGGTGTCGCGGCTTTGGCTTTTTTGACTGGACGCTGCGCCTGTGTTCCATGCGCAAATGCCAGACAATCCGCCTGAATCGGGCATTCTTTGCACAGTGGATTGCGCGGCTTGCACACCGTCCGTCCTAATTCCATCAACGCCTGATTGTAATCGCCTGGGCGTTCAGCAGGCAGCCATTCCTCGGCTAATTTCCACAGACGATCTTTGACCGCAGGTTGCGTCACGTCGTCAGCTAGGTCAATCAACCGTGCGAACACCCGGATCACATTGCCGTCCAACACCGGCGCGGAGACCCCATAGGCAATGCTGGCGATGGCTCCGGCGGTATAGCGGCCAATCCCTTGAAGTTGTTGCAACCCTTCCACTGTTTTTGGAAATTTGCCGCCAAAATCGCGCACAACCGCTTGTGCCGCTTGATGCAAGTTGCGCGCACGGCTGTAATAACCCAGCCCCTCCCAGAGTTTCAATACATCGGAGAGTGGCGCGGCTGCCAACGCTTCAATCGTGGGGTACATGCTCAGGAAACGCGCGAAATATGGCTTTACGGTTTCGACCTGCGTTTGTTGCAGCATAATCTCGGACAGCCACACGCGATACGGATCGTGATTTTCGCGCCAGGGGAGGGCGGCGGCGTGCTGGTCATACCATGCCAATAAGTCATTTTGGAGCGCCATATTTTCCGATTTCAGTTATACTCTCCATTAGGAAATGGACACCCATGATTGGGTATCCTGGCACAATCTTAAATCACTCTGTTGCAACTGCCAAAAGGGATGGGGATATGACGCTCAAGAATAAGCGTTTTGTGATCGCTTTTGATGATGGTCGTGCTGCGTTTGCGGTCAACGTCCCTCGCCGATTTGACCCCCATTCAGTGGGCAAGCTGCTTGGCTTCAACCATCCCCAACCCACCATTTATGTGACCGGTGGCGCGTCGGCTATGTCGCCGGAAGATATGGCGGCGACCCGCACGGTTGTTGAAAAAGGCCTGGCGCGTTTTGCCGAAGAACGCGGTGCAATCATAATCGATGGTGGAACACAGGCTGGAATCCCGGTTTTGATTGGCGACAGCCGCCAGAAAAACCGCTTTCGGTTTCCGCTGGTTGGCATTACACCGTTGGAGATGGCGCGCTATCCCGGTTACGAGAACGATAATCCCCATGCTGCCCCGCTGAACACTGCCCATTCCCATTTTGTCCTAACGGCAGGCGACGAATTCGGCGACGAATCCGATATGATTACCCAGTTGACCGATGCACTTTCTGGCTCTGGCGAGCAGCCTGCGTTGGGCATTCTCATCAACGGTGGCAAAATTGCCCGCGAGGAAGTCTATGCGCGCACAACTTCTGAAAAATTATCCTTCCCGCTGATCGTCTTGGAAGGAACCGGACGTTTTGCCGATATTTTGGCACATGCGTTTTACGAAGGTCATACCGAAGAAGCCGATTTGCAGGCTATCATCAACAAAGGCCGTTTACAAATGGTCTCGGTGAATGATGGGCCGGATGCACTTCGGGCACGCCTCGGAACCTATTTTGATGCGCATAAACCACCCGCGAAAGCCGCAACCTGATATGCTGATTTCTCATACCGCTGCCGAAGGTTATCATATCGGTGCAGCGCACGTTCATTAACCAGGAAATAGTTATGCGACGTTATCAAAGTTTTATTCTGATCGTCCTTATATTGTCGGTGGTTTACCTCTTATTAATGATTGCGACGATTACCGTCCAGGCAGCCCAGGATACCCCTCCTCGGCAGCCACCGCTCGGTACATCGATTCCCGTCGATGACCCACCGCCTGGGATTCCATCCGGAGATTTGGCAACGCAGGTCTACTCGAATTCTCAGATCGCCGCGAATGCCGCCCAGGATGCGCAGCGCTATGCCCAGGACGCTTCTGATGAAGTCAGCAAGCACATGGACACGGTTAATAATCTGCTCGGCTTATTCCAGAACGTGACGGCGATTGTTGGCGTTCTGCTGCCGGTGCTGGCGGTTGCGGGCGGTTATCTGGGCTTTAATCAGTTGAATGAAGCCCAGAAAAAACTTGAAGAGGCGCGAGATCGCTTCGAGAAGGAAATGCTGGAAAAGCAGGCCGAATTGCAAAAAGTGCGCGAGGATTTGGAAAGGACGGTGGAGAATCAGCGCGAGGGCATTGCCCGCTCCAACCTTGCCTTATCATTGCTGACTTTAGGTGAGCGGCAGTACCGCTCGCAGGATTTTGCTGGGGCGTTGGATACCTATCGCCGCGCGCTCGAACTCGATCCAACCAGCCTGATTACCCACTATCGCCTCGGATACGTCTATACCCAATCTGGTAATTTGGAGCAAGCCCAGCATCATTTGACCCGTGCCCTGGAAATTGAGGAAAACTTTGCCCCGGCGCTGGCTGCACTGGGCTATGTATACCGTCGTATTGGTGAGAAGATGCCACAGGGTATTGATCGCGAAAAGACCTTGAATAGGGCCGAAAAATTGCTCTTGGAAGGACTCGCGATTTCGCCTAAGCTGGTGGACGACGACGATGAATCCTGGTGGGGTTCGCTCGGCGGTCTCTATCGCCGCCGCAATCAGGTTGATGAAGCGATCAATGCTTACAAACGTGCAGGCGAAATTACCCCCAAATCCTCGTATGCCTTTAGCAATCTCGCCCTGCTGTATGTGCAAAAGAATGATAAAGAAGCCATGCTTCATGCCTATCAGCGTGTCGAACAGCTAGCCTGGGGTGAAGTACAGGCGGATGTGGATAATTATTGGGCTTATGCTGATTTGCTTACGGCGCGTTTGGCGCTCGGCAAGGAAAAAGAAGCTGAAGAAGTGCTGAGTTCGGTGCTGGAAATCGCACCTGCCGATTCACCTTATGTATTCGAGAGTTTGTTGGATACCCTGCGGCGCTTGCAGGCTGCGTTGGGTGAAAAAGATTCTGTCCACATGAATTCTTTTATTGAACGCATTCAGGCGCGTGTGGCCTCCAAAAATGGCGATGCCAAATCCTAGCTCGCCTATAAAAATGGACGAGCTGTTTCGCTCGTCCATTTTCTTCTAATCTTTTAGCTAACGGTTAATTGGTAACAGCTATCCGCTTTCTTCCTTACACCCCGTAAATCTCGCTGTACTTGCCCTGCAAATAAGCAATGTAATCCCGCGATTGAATCGACTCGCCCGTGATGCGCCGTGTCAATTCATCGGCATTGAATTTACGTCCATGCTTGTGAATATTTTCGTTCAGCCATCCCAGCAGGGTATCGAACTTGCCGTTAGCGATGTCGTCAGGGATCGAGGGACGATCCTGAATCGCTTTCTTGTAATATTGAGCTGACAGCAAGTTGCCCAACGCATAAGTCGGGAAATAGCCGACCAATCCCATCGACCAGTGAATATCCTGCAATACACCTTGAGCATCGCTGGGTGGGGTGATGCCAAAGAAGGTCTCAAAGCGGTCATTCCACTCTTCCGGCAAATCCGACACCTTGATTTTGCCCGCCACCAATTCTGATTCCAACTCAAAGCGCAGCATGATGTGCAGGTTATAAGTTGCTTCATCGGCCTCAACCCGGATGAACGACGGCTTAACGGCATTGATCGCTTTATAGAACGTATCCAGATCAACATTGCCTAATTGTCCGGGGAAAATCGTTTTCAGTTTAGGCAGCGCCCAATTCCAGAACGGCTTGCTCCGCCCGACAATGTTTTCCCACATGCGCGACTGTGATTCGTGAACGCCCAGCGATGTCCCGCTGCCCAGCGGCGTCCCATCCAGCGACGGAGCCACACCTTGTTCGTACATCCCGTGTCCAGCCTCGTGCATCATACCGAAGAGCGCCGGGTTCAGGAAGTCTTTCAAAAAGCGCGTCGTAATGCGGACATCGCCGCGTGCAAAATGGGTGCAGAAGGGGTGTACCGATAAATCCTGACGCCCTCGGTTGAAATCGAAGCCGAATCCCTTCACCGTTTCCAGTGCGAAATCCCGCTGCTTATCAATATCAAACGGTTGGCGCAAAATCGAGTCATCGACTCGGTTCGCGTGTTCTTTGATGCCCGCGATCAGCGCCACAAGCTGCGGTTTATGCGCGTCGAAAATCTGTTTGACCTGTGTCGTTGTGATACCGCGTTCATAACGGTTCAGCAGGGCATCATAGGGCTGGTCAGGATAACCCAGATAATCCGTTCCCTGGATCATAAGGTCGGTGATTTTTTGCAGAGCACCCTGGAAAGACTGAAAATGATTGTCTTGCCGTGCTTTCGCCCACACGCTGTGCGCCAATGAGGTTGCTTCCGATACTGCCGCGACGTAATCAGCAGGCAGCTTCACCGCATCCTCATAATCCAGTTGAGTCACACGCACCATGCTTGCCTCATCTGAGTCATAATCCGCGCCCGCCAATTCTTGCGCCGCGTCTTCCAGGAGGCGTGCCGTTTGTTCGCTCGTGAACATCTCGTGGCTGATGCGTGCCAATGTTCCCAATTGGCCCGCGCGGGATTCATCACCGCCAGGGGGCATTTGCGTCTGTTGATCCCATTCCAGGATCGCCGATGCCCGATTGAGGTTGGTGATGTCGCGCAACTGTTTTAAAAGAGCCTGGTATTTTTCTGCCATCATCATTCCTGAATTAAATATCGATTCGATTGATCGTATGTTAGCAGTGCTGTTCGCTCGATGCTATAGCCATTTGCGTGAAAAAACCCTTGCAAACCGTGCTGAAATCGGTATACTGATAACTATTCGGGCAATTAGCTCAATTGGCAGAGCACTCCTTTGACGTGGGAGGGGTTAGAGGTTCGAGTCCTCTATTGCCCACACAAACCATTTTCAAACGTAAAACCATCTTTCGAGGTGGTTTTTGCGT
>JBDTNB010000099.1:0-25655 GCA_039933955.1 Chloroflexota bacterium | reverse complement strand
TGCATAGACGCATTAAAACGAGCCGGTTTCCGTGAGGTGAGACGTGAAAGCAGCCATGTCTATGTGCGACGTGATGATCCTTTCGCGCAAATCTCCGTACCCGACCATAAAACCCTGAAAAAAGGTACACTGCATAAAATCATTCGGCAAGCCGGGCTGACCGTCGAGGAGTTTATCGAACTGCTCTAACGTATATATCGTCTTGGCTTGGATAGTACACGCCGGGTCAGCGCTGCCGAGTACACCTTTTCATTTTCTACAGTTAAATAATGAGGTGAACCTTATGGCGACGGACGACTCCAAATTTACGGAACTCCTTCGAGATGCAGTATTCGCCGAGACGAACTCACTGTCAGACACTTTGAAAATGCAATCTGCGTCCAGGATAACCTTTAGCCACTCCAATTCCCCTACGAATACCCTGTTATATCGCACCGCCCCCCTCAAATTGGGGCTATAATGATTCGGGACAGGACTACAATGAATTTGGGGTCATGCGTTGGTGGGGGTTAAGTAAAGGGAATAAGTTCATGAAATTCAGCTTGCGGATCATCATCTTTGTATTGCTCACTTTAGGCTTTGTTAGTGCGATAGTTCCAGCCAGCGCCGCCGAATATACCTCTCCCCAGGCGATGCTGTTCACCTACTACAACGCCATCAACCGCCAGGATTATGTGACTGCCTACGGTTTGTGGCTCAATCCGCGCCAGACCTATCAGAATTTCTCAACCGGTTTTGCGGCCACAGCCCGTGTCGAACCCTATTTGGGCGCGGTGCAAGCCACCAGTTCCGCCCAGATTGCCTATGTTCCCGGCGTGCTGCTTGGCTACCAGACCAACGGCGCAGTTTACAGCTATTACGGCTGTTTCACGGCCAGTTATGTCGGCACAAACGGCGCGACCTGGCGCATCACGGCGGGTAATTTCCGCGTGCTCACGACAGCAGGCGTACCATCAAATGCCGTCATTCAGACTTACTTAGGCATCGACTGTACCCAGGTGCCGACCAGTGTGGCCGCCAACACCATTACCACGACCAACAATTTCGCCGCGCCCACCATGCTGGCCTATTACGACGCCATCAACCGCAAAGATTTCCTGAGCGCCTATGCGTTCTGGCTGCAACCCATCCCTGGTCCCAAACCCAACGGTGCGCCTGCCCAGGATTATCGCCCGCCGTTCCAGCAGTTCCAGAACGGCTACACCAATACCGCCTACGTCAACATTTACTTCGGCGACTATAACCAGGGCGGAGCCAGCGCCGGACATCCTTATCTGGACGGCTTGTTACCTGCCGTGCTTGTCGGCCAGCAGACCGACGGCACGTTCGCCTCGTATTACGGCTGCTATGTGATGGGCGGTCTGTCCAACGGCGTCCTGGGAATCGTCAACGGTAAATTTTCGCTGCTGGCGAATGATGTCCCAACCGGCGACACCATCCTGCAATATGTGAATATCGACTGCACCCAGTTGGCGATCCCCAACTAAAATCATCGCACTAGGGTAGGGGACGACTCGATGCAATGTTCGAGTCGTCCCTTTTTTATCCAGTGGATGTGTACCTAGACAATGGCGATTTGATCCCCGGTTTGACTATCCTCGCCAAAGAAATCTTCGCCGAAGACTAGCCTAATTATCGAACATCACTACCACTGCCGATGCAGACCGCTTGCAGCGTAATCCAAAAACTAAGAATTTGTGTTTTTGAGTATGTCTTCTAATTTGTCACCCAATTGTGACCAGAGTTCCCATTTCAGTTTTTGTACTTCTGGCTGATTATTTGCCTGGATTGATAAACCGACTTGTAACTTCATCCGTTGTGTTGGTGACAAACTTTTGTCATGATGGATTTTTATGAGATCAGGTGAGATTTCCCCTACCAGAGTGTAGATTTCCGTGCTTAGAGTCCAATTGATAGCTTCAGCAGCGTATTTTGCTACTTCATCTAACTTGTTCCTCACAATTGCCATCGCTCTTAGTGACATTATCGAATTTTTCAACGCTGTAGATAAATAATCGACTACAGACGGATCCATATCACTTAAGCAGTCTTCGCTAAGACATTCTCCATCTATAACTGATTTTATTCTGGCTAAATAGAGCCTTGTCCATGACAATTCGTAATGTCTATTTCCAGATTGGTTTAGATAAGCCTCGACGTAGCTTACGGCAAATTGTGCGATAAGGTTACTGTCTAATTGACGTAACAAAGACACGAGCGCCAACAATCTATCATCATGGTTCTTGTAGCCTTGTGGATCACGCATCCGAAGCAATGCAGATGTGTTACTTTCGTTCATATGTTTTTTATACCTTTAATTTTTACTCGCATAATTATTTTAGGTACAGGGTATATCAGTTCATTTTGCGTCAAAATGTCAAAAGTTTTACCCTTTCACATCAGTGGTGGAGATGGCGCATATGACATTCAAGGGAATGTGGTTGCGTCCGATTTTTGCTTACAAAACGACATCCATGAGCAATGAATACCCCGATCCGGTAGCACCCGAATGGGTCATTGAAATTATCTCGCCAACCGATAAAGCACCCGATATTCGCAAAAAGCGCCTCATTTATATCGCGGCCAAAATTCTCTATTGGGAACTCTACCCAAAATCACAGAGCATTGATATTTACGCGCCCGGTCAGCCCATGTATACCGTCGAAATAGATGGCACATTAGACGTTGGCGATTTGATCCCCGGCCTGACGATCCCCACCAAAGAAATCTTCGCCGAAGACTAATCCAGACTCGCAACCACGCATTGGAGCGAAGGCCACACTATTGTGGCCTAAGTGCTGATTAGATCGGAGGTCGGGCGACCCAGTAGCTTGCTCTAATTAACGAAATATCTAATACTGGCAATATTTGAGTATGGTGTACATTCCATATAGCGGGCGCTTCCTCTCAGAGCATCAAAACACACGTAGTCATCTCCAATTTCACTGATAGCAACACTTACTTCATCCCCATCTTTCTCTCGTGTATCAGGGATAACCCACACAGGCTCATTCTCTATAATCGGTGTCTGAAACTGAATAGAGATCATAAACCCCTGGTTAGCTTTTATCTGTTCATCTATTCTTTCAAACAGAGATTGCATGTTTTCCGTGCTATTTTGGGCCAGTGTTACCCTTAAGCTGCTAATAGTTAGTACGACTGCTCCAATGGTCAGAGTTAATACCAAAAAAATGACTAAAATCTTTTTATTATCCGCGCTGCGCACCATAGCTAGCTCATCCTTTCGTTAATAATTCTTCGAACGAAAATACATGTGTTATAAACCCAATTCCAACCGCCTCTCCCTCAAAATCGAAACAAATGTTCGAACAAATGTTTCACCTTTTTACGTCAACCTGTGGCATACTTGTTCATAGGCCGGATTCGCAGGGGCAGGGCTTGCCCGCTGAAACTTTCTTTTGTCTTTTACTCATAACTATCTTGTGGCAGTGGCACAAATTTCGCCACTGCCGCCACCGCCGCCAATAGGTTGATACGGTTGGTTTTTTCGCTCAGATTGACCAATATGGCGAGTATAGCGGCAGCACAGGCCAATCACTGCCACTGCCAATCCCGCCAATAATGGAATCGGGAATAAAATCCCTGACTCCCATTTTCAACATTTTCAACGAATTCAACGTACTTAGGGAGAAACTTCCACACAAAAATGCATCTATTGAGAATTTTTCTCGATTCTCATTCTCATTATTATCATCATCTTTCTCACATCAGATGACAACGGCGAATTTTCGCCAATTCGTTGTCGTTTTTGGTGAAGCCAGCCAATTTTGCTTTAGATTAATGATCTTTTAGCTAACGACTTAGCGAAGCGTAGCTAGAGACTATTGACTAAAAACTAACGACTAACGACTTACGAAATATTCCAATGCAGATTTAATTATGGCGCGTTAGAATACTGTTTCATACCAAACAGAGTCATCAACTTGGGGGTTTAATCATGATTGCCGTACAAATTTGCCCCAATTGCAAACGCGAAAATCGCACCGATGCATCCATATGTGTCTATTGCGGTACGCTCTTGATCGACAGAGCCATTGAGACCGCGCGCGTCGCCGATTTTGCCAACCTCGCCAAACACCCGGAAGTGACTGCGCCCCTTGCGGAACTGCGTCCCGGCGTGCTCGCCCTGTACGTGATGGGTGAAAAAGAGCCGATGTTGTTGGAAGGTGAGCAAACCGCGACCTTAGGCCGCATCGTCTTCGGCGAACCCCCGCCGACAGTCGATCTCACCGATTTTCATGGCCGTTTATTGGGTGTCTCCCGCCATCATGCCTCTATTCACAAGGTCAATAATGGCTTTGCATTGGAAGATTTGGGCAGTTCCAACGGAACCTGGTTGAATGATAGGCGCTTGGAAGCCAACCAACTGACACCCCTTCACAGCGGCGATTTAATCCGCCTGGGGCAGCTTGTTTTGATGTCCCATTTTCAGGAAACGGGTGTGGCTGCGCCCGGAATCGCGCGTAGTAGCAATGGTGTCGGCGCTGACGACAGACGTAAAACGCCGACCCGCCCGCTCGACATCGGCACCGAAATCCGCGCCCTGAGCATAACGTTGACCGGGCGACCTGGGCGCTTAGACATCCGCCCCGATATGGCGATTACCACCATGTCCTACACACCCGACGCCGACTCACTGCCGGATGGGTCGCCGTTGTTGTTCCAGACACCGCGTTTCTATACCGTTTATATCCCCATCAAGCAGTGGAAAAAAGTCGAGAGCGCCCTCAACGACCCCCACGACCAGTTGATTGTCGAAGGAACCTGCGCCTATGACAGTGAAAACGGGCGCATCACCATCCTGGCGACCCACGCCAGCAGCAAACATCTGGAAGCCAAACGCGACAGCCGCATCGCCCGCCTGTATAAGCGCCAGCAAAAATCGCTCAACCCTAGCCACAAACGCCGACAACCCTGACACCTTAAAGAAGTAACATGAATCTAATTATTATGGGCTAATGTTTCTTGTTAGGTGGATGCGAGGTGTGTACGATTATCCTGCTTTTCATGTGGTTGTAGGACATTCAATTGTTTGTGACCATAAGAATAAAGTACGAGTTGCATCCATAAAAAATGTGGATATACTCAAATTTATGCGCCCTGTAATTTGCGGTGCATTTAAATTGCGCACTAAGTTCCACATTAGTGTAGTATCGGGTTCTGGATCGCTTCACCAACATCGACATTTCATCGTAACGGAATAAACCGGCGGAAGCGGCCTGTCTCCCTGAGGTTTCGGGATTATGAGCGTTGGACTTGGGCAAGGAACACAGCCTCACGTACCGGTTGAGCCGAGCGAGGCCTACATCGTCGTGGTGGAAGACACGATTGCCAACTTCATCCTGATGGTGCGGATGCTGTCATTTATGGGCGTGCGCCACTGTGAATGGAAACCTTCTGGCTGGCAGGTGGTTCCGTTTGCTGAATTTTTGCCGCGCATTGATCTCGTCCTGCTGGATATTCGTCTGCCCTATGAAGACGGCTATCATGTGTTGAAGCGCTTTCGCTCCCATACTAAGCTGAAAGACACCATGATTTGTGCCGTGACCGCTTCTACCGGCGAAGATGAAATGCTGCGCGCGCAAAAAGCAGGTTTCAACGGCTTCCTGAACAAACCGCTTAACCCGGATAAATTCCCGGATCAGATTCGCGCCATGCTGGCCCGCGAAGGCGTCTGGGAGTGGAAATAAACGTAGTTAGATTTTAAAAGTACACTGCAAGACGCTCAATCGGGCGTCTTTTTATTTCCTAATCATCAATCGATAAGCTGCTGTGTTTCGGTCAATCGACTGTATTTATCTTTTGACTAGCGACTTCACTATAATCACCTTGCATCTCTAACAATCGGGAAATAATCTTGAAACTTCATCGCAACATCCGGCTGCTGGGCTGGTTTAATCTGATGCTGGAATTTCGGCTTTATGGGCCGATTATGATCCTGTATTTCGCCCAGGTTTCCGGCTCGTTTGCGCTGGGCATGAGCATTTTTTCGGTCACGATGCTTGCCAGTTCGCTTTTTGAAATCCCAACCGGTATTTTCTCCGACAAGATTGGGCGCAAGCGCACGGTGGTCGCCGGGTCAATCGCCAGCATCGCCTCGGTGACATTTTATGCGTTGGGTGGTTCTTTTGGGGTTTTGCTGGTGGGCGGTATTCTGGAAGGATTAGCGCGCGCCTTCTTCAGCGGAAACAATGATGCTTTACTGCACGATACCCTATCTGAAAGCGGCCAACAGGATGCTTATCAGGAATATTTGGGGCGCGTGAGTGCGATGTATCAGGCTGCCCTGGCGATTTCGGCACTGTTGGGCGGCGTGATTGGTTCATTTTCCTACAGCGCCGCCTTCTGGTTATCCCTGATTCCGCAGGTTTTAGGCTTGTTCATCAGCCTGCGCCTCATCGATCCGCGCCAGCATACCCCCTTTAGTGGCAATATTTATGCCCATTTACGCGAAGCCTATTTCAACACGATCCGCAACCGCCGCCTGCGAACCCTGAGCGCCGCCTCGATTCTGGGCTACGGCTTGAGCGAATCAAGCTGGCTGTTCCAATCAGCGTTCATCCAAACCCTGTGGCCGACCTGGGCGATTGGTGTGGCGCAAATGCTGTCGAACATCGCCGCAGCCCTGAGTTTTTACCTGAGCGGGCGCTTGATCCGGCGTTTTGGCGAGTTCAAAATTTTGATCGGTGACATCCTCTACAGCCGCGTCGTCAATGTGATCGCGCTGTTATTTCCGGGCGTGCTTTCTCCCTTGTTGATGACCACGACGGCGCTTTCCTTTGGTGCAAAAACAGTAGCCGTCGGTGGGCTGATGCAGCGCGAATTCACTGACGAGCAGCGGGCAACAATGGGGTCATTGAACTCGTTCGCCGGAAATATCGTCTTCGCAATTTGCTCGACGCTTTTAGGGCTGCTGGCGGATCGTGTTGGCCCCGCCAATGCGCTGTTGGTGACGACGCTGCTCGGCCTGAGCACACTATGGCTGTATAAGCGGGTCTTTAGCGAAAAGAATCAAGCGCCTGTCACCCAGGGAACTGCGGAAAATGGGGTAGGCTGATCGTAATCACGATGCCCGACCCCATAAGCGCCCATCGTGCCGGTTAGTGGTCGAATCGCCAGCGTGTCGCCCCATTCGGTTCTGCTGTAGCGACCCCGAAGGCAGTGTGCAGCGTGAGACGGTAAACGTACCAGGGCGGCCACCCGGCGCTCGGAGCACTGAACGGAGCCGTGAACGCATCACCCTTGACCTCTGCCGGCCAACCGCTCTCGCGATACAGTTTGACGAGCTGTTCCAGTGTCGGCTTATCGGTGATCCTGTGGGCTTCCCCTTCCAGGACGAGGTCGATACCTTTCAGCTTGACTGAGATTGTGCAGGCCGGGTTCGCTGCCAGATTACGCGATTTGCGAGTTTCTGGCCCGCTGGTGAAATACAGGTCACCATCAAACCAAAGAGCACCAATCCCCGCAGCATGTGGGCGGCCATCGGGTCGCGTCGTTCCCAGGAAGAATGTGAGTTCAGACCCCGCCGGGTTAGCTGCAAGGCCTTCTCGCGCTCTGCTCCAGGGCAGTGCGGATGATCCATAGCGGTCAAGATTCGTAACCTCAACGGGTTCACGTTCGGTCATCTGTTCGCCTCCTGAACCTTTCGTCAACAACGAACTGTATAGTATCATCCCTGTATATGAACATCGTAAACGTCGCCCGATAACGTGTGCTTGTAATCCAGAATCAATTCCCCTTGCACACTGCGGCTTTAAACGTTTAGTATTAGGCGCATTCACAATTGATGTCGCCCGCGAGGATACCACTTTGACCAACCCGATTCATGCCTTTATTTTTGATCTGGACGGCGTCATTACCGACACCGCCGAATTTCATTTTCTGGCCTGGAAACAGCTTGCCGACGAGGAAGGCATTGCTTTCACCCGCGAGGACAATGAACAGTTACGCGGAGTCTCGCGTCGGGAAAGCCTGAATCGGATGCTCAAAGGCCAGCCGATTGCCGAGTCCACCGCCCAAGCCTGGATGGAACGCAAAAATGTGTATTATCGCAAATTCCTGGAGACCATTACGCCCGAAAATGCGCTTCCGGGTGTCGGACGTTTCCTGAATGAAGCCAAAGATGCTGGAATCAAATTAGGGATTGGCTCGGCCAGCAAAAATGCCCATGATGTGTTGGCGCGGCTGCAACTCCTGGCGATTTTCGATGCCATCGGCGATGGGTTCAGCGTGGTTAACACCAAGCCCGCGCCCGATTTATTTGTCTGGGTGGCAGGTTATTTGCATACGCCTCCCGATCAGGCAGCGGTTTTTGAGGATGCCGAAGCCGGGGTAGATGCGGCGCTGGCGGGTGGTTTTTATACCGTTGGAATCGGGACGGCCAATGTACAAAAAGCGCACCTCGTGACCAGCGGTCTGGGTGCGCTTACGGTAGATGAGGTACTCAAGCGGATGCAATAGACCGCATTAGCGAGAGGAGACCGGTGCTTCATCAACCGCCAGCGTCGGCACAACGTATTTTCCGAAGCCGCTGGTGAGGGTCGCGCGTCCTTGCTGGTCAATGAGATAACCTTCAAAGCCGTCTAGCTGTTCGATGAAGCCAATCCCCATGCGTCCCATCGCGTAGGCAGCGGTGGCAAAGCGATCCGCCTCATAGACGTTCGGCCCAATCACGGTCAGACTGATGATGTCGTCCATGACCGCATCTGTCCCTGTCGGGTTGTAAATGTGCTGCCCGCGTATCGACGTGCCGGAAGTTGCCACGCCGCAGTTATCCAGCGCAATGACCTTCACGATCTCATGGATATTGAAGGGGTTGCGGATGCCGACGCGCCAATTTTGGCCGCTGTAATTGCGTCCCGCGACCTGAATATCCCCGCCCGCGTCGATGAAATAATGCTGAAAACCTTTCTCGTGCAGGATTTCGGCAGCGTTATACACCGCCCAGCCTTTGACCAACCCTGAAGGATCAAGGATGCCATCGTGCTCAATGTCAAAGTAACCATCGGTTTCCAGCCGGGTTTGTTCGGCTAGTTCAAAAACGAGGCGCATATCGTCGCTGGCGTGGCCGATGGTCAATTCACCGTGATTGATGCGGCTGATTTCGCTGTTGTCTTTGTAGGTGCTGAACTTCTTATCAACATAGTCGAAGTAGGCGTACACTGCGTCGAATGCCTCGGTTGTTACCGAGGCATCCACCACTTCAACCGTGATGGGCATCCCCATCATGATCCGTGTTTCGTTCACAGTTGGCTCCCTGTGCTCGTGGCTGTCGGCGTGCTGGTCGCCGCGCCGGTGGCCGCATTATCAAGCGCTGATTGTAACGATTGTCTGAAGGCTTCGCTGGTGAAAGTCGCGCCTGAAATCGTATCGACTGTCGCGCTCTGTGCCTTGATCGCTTCATCGATCAAATAGGGTAGGGCGACCTGGCTGATGCGTACTGAAAGGCGGGTGCTGGCCGGATAATCCAGGATTTTGATGTCGGTGATTGCACCGTTCTCGACGACAGCCTCAACCTGAACTTGACCCCAATGGGAAGCTGAATCGCTGTCACCAGTATAATCGCCATTCTGATACAGGCCATCATTGGTGGGTGTCGCCGTCGTTTCAGGTGTTGGGGTTGTGGTCGCTCCAGCTTGCCCAGCGGTGGTGTTGTTGGCGGCGCTGGCGCTGGATAATCCACCGGCGCCGGATCGTTCGTAGAGTGAGTAGCCGACGACGCTGGCTGCCAGGAAGGCCGATAAGCCGATGCGTTTGACGGCGCGGTTCATTTTGCTGTTGCTGCCTGATTGTAGATTTGACATGATGGATTCCTTTTCGTTAGTCATGCTCCCACTTTTGAGGAGCGTATTTCGAGATTGAAAACTGAGTTTGCGTTATGCTGCCATCGCGGGAGGTGTACGGCGTTTCAGTCCGCGTATCAGGAAGCCCACGATTTGCTGCATGATGATGACAAAGACGGTAGCCGCACACAGGAACCACAGATCGAACAATACATCGCCGATTTGCGACCATTGGATGCTGTTTTCATCGTGGCCTGCGGCTCCATTACCTGCATCCAGCGCGCTTGCAGAAAATGTGTCGCTGCTGGTGAGGGTGATGCTGCTGTCGCTTGTGCTCCCTATACCTGCTCCATCGACGGTGCTCACTGTGCTTGTATCCTGTGCCAGTAGTGAGTCGAAGCTGGGCTTTGCTGTCCCGGTATCGACTGTTGTGTCAGACGAGGTGAGCGAAGCTGCATCAGCGCCGAACTGCCCGTCGATCAGGTTACCCATCGCAACCGTGTCGGAAATTTCCGCGAATGGGCTGTCGAAATGCTTGGTCGCTACCAGGGCGTAGCCGCTGATTGCCACGATCACGATGAAAATCAGGATGCCGCGTACTGGTGTTGTTTTTTTACGTTTGCTTGCCATGAAAAGTCTCCTACGATTGGATGCTATTGCGCGATGATTCGATGGTGATCGGCTGGGTGGTGCGCGCTTTGCGCCAGGGCAGATGGATGTTGAACAAATATTTCTGGCTGTGGGTGACGATCCATTTCCAGTGCAAACCGACGTGCAGCCCGACAATCACCAGACTCAAATGGCTCGACAGAATGTGGATCAGTTGGATCGAGAACTGCTTGTCACCCAGGCCAAAATTCAGGTTAAGCGTCCGCGAGATCAGGATGCCGGTCACGATGACCACCACGATGTCCACCAGAAGCGCGAGGTTGAGGATGTAATTCAACCGCGACTCGTGGAAAATTTTGTTGAAAAATTGGCGGGTCACGCTCACCACCCAGCGCCAGTGCAGCAGAATGTGCGTCAAAAAGGCGACGGCGATACCGATGCCGACCACCTCGTGAATACGCAGCCCGGTGAAACGTTCTTCCATCAGGGCTGCGAAAATCAGTGCCATGCTGATGTCCAGGAACAGGTTGAGTTTATTCGGGTTAATTGAGAGCTTTTTCATACGTCGTCCTATCCGTTACACGATTACGACCTTAATGTAACGGATTAGGGACGGTCTATGGTTATGGGGGACTCAAATTATCTTAAATCTGGCTTAAATGCGGGGTTTATGGCGTTTCTAAGGGAGAGGAAGTGCTTTTTCCAGGGTCATGAAGGTGGGTTCGCTAAAGCCATCGTGCATGTCATAGGCCACCACCTGATAGCCCAATCGCTCGAAAAAGGCGCGGTTGCCCGATAGCTGAACCCGTACACCGAGAGTCACTTTGGCTAAGTTCAATTCGCAGGCACGATTTTCGACAGCTTCGATGAGCGCGTGGGCGACGCCCTGTTTGCGGTAATCGGGCAGCACAGCCAGCCGACCCAGATATAACCCATTTGCTTCGGGTTCATAGAGGACGCAGCCCGACGCTTTTTCACCCACATAGGCGATGAATCCACCACCTTCGACCAGTTTTTTGTGGATCGTGTCGGCGGTTTCGCGGTGCGCGCCCGAAGGCGGATTCAGCACGCCCCGGTATTCTTCGAAGGCGTCCAGAATGAGCGCTAAAACCTGCACGGTATCGGCCTCGGCTGCGGCGTGGAGTGTGATGGTCGGCATGGAAAACTCGATCAAATTAGCGGCTGGGCACGCCGCACGAATCACGGATAATCAAATGCGGCGGGATGAGCACCTGCCCATCACTGATAGGTCTTTGGTGCAGCACATTTTCGAGGATGCTCACCAACGCTTGCCCGATTTCCAGAATCGGCTGCTGCACAGTGGTCAGGGCAGGGCGCAAATACTGGCTCATCGGCACATCATCGTAACCGATGACCGAGAGATCACGTCCGACAACCAATCCGCGCCGCTCGGCCTCGTTCATGATGCCAATCGCGACCAGATCGGTGATGGCGACAATCGCGGTGGGCTGCTCATCAAGCGGCTGAGAACACCAATAAGCCAGAGCATCGCGTCCGGCCTGCTCGCTGTGTTCGCCGCGCACCAGATATTCGGGTTGGAAGGGGATGCCCGCCGCATCCAGCGCGTCGAGATAACCCTGCACACGGAAACTGCCGGAAATCGACTCTTCCGGCCACCCGGCCATACCAATGCGCCGATGTCCCAGGCTGATGAGATAGTCTGTCGCTTCGCGGACGCCTTGCTGCCCATCAGTATCGACCCAGGGAAAGTCCCAGTCCGGATTGGATCGCCCGAAACTAACAAACGGGAATTCAGCTTCTTTCAAAAAACGGATTCGCCCATCATCACGTACCGTTCCCGCCAACACAAAGGCATCGACGCGCTGGGTGCGAATCAAGTCGTCGTAAACTGGCAGCGGATCTGTTGTTGGATGGGTAAAAGTGAGGACATGGTAGCCCGCCGCTTCCGCCGCTTGCGCCAGATAATAGGTGAAGCGATCCAGCACTGGATTGACCTGATTGTAAGGAACTTCATGCCACGCATAACCGATCAGGCGTGTCCGGCTTGCCTTGAGATTGCGCGCCGTAGCATTGGGTGTATAGCCGATGCGTTCAATGGTTTCTTGCACCTGACGGCGGGTTTCTTTGCTGACGAAGGTATCTTTTTTATTCAAGACGTAGGAGACGGTGGCAATCGATACCCCGGCTTCTCTGGCGACATCTTTGATGGTTGGCATGGGACTTCTTTAGCTGCTCATTGGATTGCGATGTGTGTTAATGGACAATCATACCCCACAAAGAAGCCAAAAGGCTATATTGGCATCATTTTTTAGCGCTCAACGCGCCGCCAGGTGGTGAAATCCCGGCAGTAATCGCACATGTCCGGTGGATTTTTGCCAAAATACGATTGGCCGCAGTTGGGGCAGCACCACACGATGAGTTCTGAGTGCTGCGTTCCGAGTTCTGCCTCTTGAGTGTCGTCTTCGGTGGGTTGCATAGGCAGTCGCTTTTTATCCTTACGGGGTGGTTTTGGGCTTGTAATGAGGGTTCTCCAGGAGTCGGTTGCCCAATTCAACCAGCCAGGGCGTAGGATTAATTTTATCGGCCAGCATTTTTGCGCGGCGCTGTGCCCACACCGCTTTCAGGTCAGATATTGCCAGCAGTTCGCGGGCTTTTTGTAGGGCATCCTGCCCGTTCTGAAACTGAAACAGAAGGCCATAGTGCGACTCGTTTTGGATGTAGCCCATAGTCAGGGTATTCACATACAACGATGGTGTGCCCAGGACGGCTGCTTCTGAGGCCATCGTGCCACCTTCGCCAATGTACAGCGTCGCGAAGGCCAGCAGATGATGGACTGTTTCCGGCGGGAAGGTTGTTACTAAGGGACGGAATTCGGCATCAATGTCGCCGCGTTCCACCGAGAGCAGCACGCGCCCCTGACTGGACAATTCGCGTAAAAGTTCGCGTTTGTCGTCGGCGGAAAAACCATGTTCGCCTACATCGTGGGTGGCTTCCCAGGCGACGAAGCGCACGACAAAAAAGCGATCTTCGGGTTTCAGGCCGAGCGCTTCAAGCACGCGCGGGTCAGGCGTGAATTCGTCCGGGTGCAGATACATGAGTTCATGGAAACCGGCGTAGCGAACCTGCTTTGATCCCATATCACGGGTGAACACATCCGGCGTGGCGATCACCGTCGCGAAGGGCTTGAACAGCGCGTGCTGCTCGGTGGCGTGTTCAGTATCGGTCAGCGCGATATACGGTTTGCCCATCAATTTCGCGGGTACGCCAACCGTCGGGCTGCCAAAGCTGATGAATAAATCCGCCTTAAAATCGCGGGCGATGCGATAGGTGGAGAGCGTGCGGAAGGCCAGTTCCATCACTTTCGCCAGCGTGCCTTTGCGCCGCTTATAGGTGACGTGAAAGGGCAGGTGATAAATCCTGAGCAAATCCAGGATAATTTCGCGGTCAAGGGCTGTAAATAGAATCTGATGCCCTGCCGCTGACCAATCGCGCGCCGCGCCGCGAAAGAGATGCACATGCGCCGGATGACCGACATCAATCAGAATATTCGCCATCTAGCGCTCACTGTTCACGAGGCGCAGCAGGGCAATCTGTTCCGAGACCAACCCTAGCATAAAAGTGAATATCCCGACGGTGGTAATGAGGCCGCCAAATCCGCTGAAGCGCCTGTCGAGTATAAGCTGGCTGATGACATAACCGCCGCCGGAAATAGTCAGGAACAGGCTGACCGGGATAAAAATTTTGAGTGGCACAAACAACACTGCCAGACGGGTGATTGTCAGCAGGAAACGCAGTCCATCCCGAAAGGGGCGTATTTTGCTGGTTCCCACACGCGCAGGCGAGACAAACGGCTGGTATTTGACGGCGTATCCGGCGCGAAAGAAGGCAATCGTCAGCGTCGTTGGATAGGAAAATTTATTGGGCAGCAAATACAAAAAATTTTTGGCAATGCTGGCGCGCATGGCACGGAAGCCGGAGGTCAAATCGGGCACGGGGTAGCCGACAATATAGGACGCATACCAGTTGAAAACCGAGTTGGCGATGCGGCGGTGCTGCTGTGCTTCCGATTCGGAACTGCGCGCACCAACCACCATATCGTATTCGCCCAGGTGTTGCAGCAGTTTGGGGATTTCTTCTGGCGGATGCTGGCCGTCCGAGTCCATCAGGATAATCACGTCGCCGGTTGCCGCACGGATGCCGGATTTCACAGCCGCGCCATTACCCATGTTATACGGATGGCGCACGACGCGCACACTTTCATAGGTGGCGGCGACCTGGGGTGTTTTGTCTTTCGAACCATCATCCACGACGATGATTTCATCCACTACGTTCAGCGCGTGCAGCCGATCCAAAATTGCGCCGATGACAGCTTCTTCATTATAAGCGGGCATCACAACGGATACACGCAGCGAGTCGATCAAAGTATAATAGCCCTCATTTGGGGTAGGGGCATCGCAAATCATCCCCTACAATACCAATTTACCAGGGCTGCATTTTACTCACATTACAGGGATATTGCCATCGTGACAAAATACGATCAGAAGATTGCCCAACAGTTGCATATACCGCCGCCACAGGTCGCGGCTACGCTCGAACTTCTGGACGCGGGCAATACGCTGCCCTTTATCGCTCGCTACCGTAAGGAAATTACCGGTGCGTTGGACGAAGACCAGATTCGCAAGATTCTCGCGGCGGCGACCTTGCTGCGGAATGTGGACGAACGCCGCGAAACCATCGTCGCCTCGATTGAAGAACAGGGACAGATGACGCCCGACTTGCGTAAACAAATCGAGGCGGCGGAATCGCTGACGACGCTGGAGGATTTGTATCAACCGTATAAACCCAAGCGCCGCACCCGCGCCGGGATCGCCCGCGAAAAAGGGCTGCAAGACTTGGCCGATTTGATCCTCGCCCAGGCGCGCGACAACAAAACGCCGGAACAATTTGCGAAACCCTATATTAAAGAAGATGTCCCAAATGTTGAAGAAGCTTTAGCCGGGGCGCGCGACATTGTAGCTGAAACGATCAGCGACCATGCCGAGGTGCGCGGTCAACTGCGTATGAAGGCCATGCGTTTTGGCCTGCTGTTGTCACAGAAAACCAAAGAAGCCCAGGACGAAAAAGCGGTCTACCAATTGTATTATGAGTACGAAGCGCGGGTTGACCGCCTCAAGCCTTATCAGGTTCTGGCGATTAATCGCGGCGAAACCGAGAAGGTGCTGCGTGTGGGTATCGACATCGCCGAGCGCGATTGGCGGCAGTCTATCGAGTATGTTTTTCGGGCGGATCGCCGTTCGCCATTAGCCGAACAACTTGAAATGGCGATTGACGACTCCGCCAAACGGCTGCTGCTTCCGGCTATCGAGCGCGATGTACGCACCACCTTGAGCGAACAGGCTGAAGCACATGCTATCCAGGTTTTCGCTGACAATTTACGCGGACTCTTGAGTCAACCGCCTTTAACCGGACATGCTGTGATCGGCCTTGATCCCGGTTTCCGCACTGGCTGTAAAGTCGCGGTGGTCGATGCCACCGGCAAGGTGCTGGACACGGGCAATATTTATCCGCATGAACCGCAGCGCCGCTGGGACGAAAGTTTACATATTCTGGCGGGGTTGATTCAAAAACACCATGCGACCTTGATCGCCATCGGCAACGGCACAGCCTCCCGCGAGACCGAGCAGTTGGCGGCGGAACTCACGCGCGGGCGCGAAGATGTACATTACCTGATCGTGAATGAAGCTGGCGCAAGCGTCTACAGCGCCAGCCCGGAAGCCCGTGCCGAAATGCCCGACCTGGATGTGACGCTGCGCGGGGCGGTGTCGATTGCCCGCCGCGCCCAAGACCCGTTAGCCGAACTGGTGAAAATTGATCCGAAATCCATCGGCGTCGGATTGTATCAGCATGACGTGAACCAGACTCAGCTCACGGCGGCGCTGGATGGGGTGGTCGAAATTGTCGTGAATCGCGTCGGCGTGGATGTGAACACGGCGTCTCCGGCGCTGCTGACGCATGTGGCGGGCATCGGGCCGAAATTAGCCGAGCGCATTGTCGCCCACCGTGATGAAAGCGGCGTGTTCAAAAATCGCAAAGCACTCAAGAAAGTCGCCAGTTTAGGGCCGAAAGCTTTCGAGCAGGCCGCTGGATTCCTGCGGGTGCGCGACGGCGAAAATCCCCTGGATGCCAGCGCCATCCACCCGGAAAGTTATCCGGTTGCGGAATCCGTGCTCAAAAAAGCGGGATTGAAACCGATGACGCCGCCTGCTGAACGTGCCCCGGCCTTGCTGAAATTACAGGCCAGCGCCCCACTGGAAACGTTGGCGGCAGAACTCGGCACGGGTGCGCCCACCTTAGCCGACATTTTTGAGCAATTGCTGCGCCCCGGACGCGACCCACGCGAGGATTTACCGCTGCCGATTTTGCGCAGCGATGTGCTGTCGATGGATGACCTGCAAAACGGGATGCGCTTGAGCGGAACCGTCCGCAATGTCGTCGATTTTGGCGCGTTCGTGGACATCGGCGTGAAGCAGGATGGCCTGCTGCACCGCAGCCAGATTCCGCACGGGCATGTCCTCAGCGTCGGCGATGTGATTCAGGTTGAAATTATGAGCGTCGAAAAAGAACGCGGACGCATCGGTTTGGGCTGGGTGTAGGAAAAGTACAAAGTGCCGAGTGCTGAGTCCAGAGTGAAAGACTAAAAGATAGTGGCTCTTGTTCAGATTAAGTGAAAAGTCTATATCAGCAGGGACGACACATAGGTCGTCCCCTACGAAAAATGTATCCGAAATAAAAACGCCAACCTCCAGCAGAGGTTTAAATATCTTTTGTGCTACACAGGAACCTCCAGCGGTGGGGTAGGGTTAGCACCTATATATCAGTTGTCCTGGCGCTTCAGCATCCGTTGCAGTAGTTGTGCCGACATGCGTGTATTTTCTTCGAGGTCAATCAAGAGTTGAATTAACTGACCAAAGGCGAATAAGCCCAGACAAGTGACTAAACCTGTCGCCAGGATACCGAGGAAAATTCCAATCTGGAAAGATTGCTGCCCCGTGCGGAAATCGTAACCGAAAGAACCTAATGCCCCAAATATGACAAATCCAATCATTAGCAGCATTGCCCCGTACCGATAAATGGCGCTAATCGTCCTCAAAGCCTGATATTTCTTCTTCATAAAAACCCCCTAAAACTTAACTTTTGTTAGAGATATTAATAATAATTACTATATACGCAAGTGTAATTCACCGCCACATAAGTTCTTGGCAATGATATTTCATCCTCGTTATGGTATTACGCTGCATCTTACGGTGTGTAAAGTCGATTGATTAAAACTTAAGGACGCATGAATTTTCCTGAGAGAGAAAAACCCTTTTTCGCCGTGCAAGGTAGGTGTAAGGTACTACCGTTAGATTTGCCTCAGAGATGAAATCTTTCTCTCCATCCATCCTGCTTGTCAGCCGGAAAAATTTCAGGATGGTAAGCCGCCATCGTAGTAGAGGCGACCACTAACCAATTCGGGGTAGGAAAAAGCAATCCATGAAACAACACAGCCATTCTCGCACCTTCATATTTTGTATCGTGATCGCCCTAAGTCTGATGGTATGGGGTGGGGTTTCTCCCGCCGCCGCCCAATCAGGTGGGACGCCGCCCATTTTGCTGGTGGTGAATGATTCAGCAACCAACAAATTTGGCCGCTATCTGGGCGAAATATTGCGTGCAGAAGGCTTGAACAGCTACAACATCGCAACCCTGAGCAGCTTGACCGCCTCGCAGATTGCAGGTTACAAGGTCGCGATCCTGGCCGAGACCCCGCTCACCAGCGGGCAGGCCAGCCTTTTCACAACCTATGTGAACAACGGCGGTTATCTGATTGCCATGCGCCCGGATGCCCAGATCAAGGGGCTGTTCGGGTTGAATACGGCGTCGGGTACGCAAAATAATGGTTATCTGAAAATGAGTGGGACAGGCCCCAGCCAGGGCTTGAACACCTCGACCTTACAAATTCACGGCACAAGCGATCTGTATACGACAGCCGCAGGCGCGGTTGTTCAGGCACAGCTTTACAGTAACGCCACGACGGTGACTGCTTATCCGTCGGTTGTGAGCAGCAGCAGCGGACACGGCACGGCCTTCACTTATAATCTGGCACAAAATATCGCCTATACCCGTCAGGGCAACCCGGCTAATGGCAGTGTCGATGTCGATGGCGACGGTGTACTGCGAACGATTGACCTGTTCCAGACATCAGGCGGTGGCGCTCCCTGGGTTGACCTGAACAAAGTGCCCATACCGCAGGCCGACGAACAGCAGCGTTTGTTCGCGCGTCTGGTGCAGCAGGCCGTCACTGCATCGATGCCGATGCCGCAGTTGTGGTATTTCCCCGGCACGGCCAAAACCATGATTATCCCGACGGGTGACGGTCATGCGAATCCCTATAGTTACTATCATGACGTCATCGATGCAGTGAACAGCCACAATGGTCAAATGACTGTTTACATCACTGGATGGAGCGGCCTCCAGGTTTTTGACGCTGACGTTCTGGGTTGGAGTATGCAAGGCAACAGCTTTGGTATCCATCCCTATGGCGCACCGCAGCCCACCGATTACAGCAAATTGGACGCCGGATACGACGAAGTCCAAACGTGGTTTGGCGAACGTTACCCCAGCATCACCGAGTCGCGCACGGTTCGTAACCATCAACTCACCTGGGTAGGTTGGACGGACGCCGCCGATCTCGAAGTCAGCTACGGGATGGCTATGGACTCGAATTTCTATGTCTGGGGTTCATGGCTGCAAAAAGCAGATACCAGTTGGGCACACGGTTACATCACCGGCAGCGGTCAACCGATGAAATTCATCAAAGCCGATGGTACGATTTTGCCGCTTTATCAACAGCTTACCCCAATTGTCGATGAACAACTTTTCCCGATTGCGGGTGGTTTTGAAGGGCTGAATATTCCGCAGGCACTCGGTGTCAGCGAAGGATTAATCGATGCCAGCGAATCGGGTGATTATGCCGCACTGATGACCCAGTTCCACATGGATTATGACTCATGGGGCGAAATCGAAGGCTGGGTTACGGGCACGCTGGATTATGCCCACAGCAAAAATATCCCGATTTGGAACGCTGATCGCTGGCTGAATTTCACTGAAGCCCGCCACGATGCCAACTACACTAACGTTGCCTGGAGCAGCGGGACAAAAACGCTGTCTTTTAGCCTGAATGCAACCGCTATATCAGGCACGACTCTTTCAACAATTGTGCCGCTGTCCTACAACGGCAGCGGCCTGAGCGCGGTTCAGGTTGACGGCGCGAATGCGTCCTACACCATCCAGACGATCAAGGGTGTGCAGGTGGCGTTCATCACCGTCGCGGCGGGCAACCATACCCTGAGCGCGACCTATCAAGGCGCGATAGTCACACCGACTTCCACGCCGACAGCATCCAATACACCAACGGCGACTTTCACACCAACCTTTACCCCAAGCCCCGGCCCAACAGCGACCAGTACACCGCTGCCATCGGTGGGCTGTTTCGTGGACGACAGCGTTTCCGATTTCACGGGGGGCACGAACAGCAATAGCTTCGTCAGCGAAGGCAACGGGGGTCAGGTCATCCTCGCGCCAACGGTTGGCGAAAATTTCAGCGGATCGACTCTGCCATCCGGTTGGACGGGCAACGAATGGACACCCAATTCCGGCGGATTCGCGACTGTTTCGGGCGGTTCGCTGACCGTTGACGGTGCACGCGCTGGCACGGACGCCGATTACGCAGTGGGTTCAACCCTGGAGAGCTTGGCGACCTTCGGCGCAGCGCCCTGGCAGCATGTCGGTTGGGTCGGCGATTTCGACTTCAACCAGAATTGGGCTATCTTCAGCACTAAGGATACCAGCGACCAGCTTTACGCCCGTACCAGCGATGGCACAAACGTCCTCATCCCTGGCAACTGGATCGGATCAGCGCATACCTATCGCATTGACCGCACCACCACATCCCAGGCGATTTTCTGGATTGATGGGACGCAGGTTGCGGTTATCAACTTCCCTTATCTGGAACGGATGCGCCCGCTGATTAGCGACAACAATGTTAACGGCATCCCGGTTTCAGTTAGTTGGCTGCGTGTCACGCCTTACACTGCTTCCGGTACATTCACCTCGCGCGTGTTTGATGCAGGCGTGGTCAAGAACTGGGGTGCGGTCAATTTCATCGCTTCCGGTTCGACAGTCACCATCAGTGCGCGCACGGGCAACACGGCTGCGCCGGATGGCACATGGACGCCGTTCACTAATGTAGCGTCGTCAGGCGCTTCACTCGGCTTGAGTGGACGTTACATCCAATATCAGGCAGCTTTATCGACGGCTGATACTGCTCAAACACCGACGTTAGAGTCCATCGGTTTCATCTGCTCGGCGTTCAGCGGTAATCAACCACCGGTTATTAACGCCAATCAAGCCGCAGTGACGGTTAATGAAAGCCAACCGGCTTCGAATACCGGCACGGTCAGCGATCCGGAAGGTAGCGCAGTCACGCTGTCGGCCTCGGTGGGTAGTGTGGTCAATAATGGTAACGGTACATGGTCGTGGAGTTATGCGACCAACGATGGCCCCGCACAATCCACAGCAGTGACGATCACGGCGAATGATGGCAGCATCAGCAACCAGACGACTTTCAGCCTGACGGTTAATAATGTTGCACCGACAGCCAGCTTTTCGAGTGCCAGTGGGACAATCAACGTCGGGCAGAATGCGACGCTGACTTTCAGCAGTCCGTCAGATGCCAGCACGGTTGATACGACGGCGGGCTTCACCTATTCCTATGACTGTACCAATGACGGCGCTTTTGAACTGAGCGGCAGCACATCGCCGACGTTCAACTGCCCATATCCGTCAGCCGGGATCGTCACGGCGCACGGACAAATCGCCGATAAAGATGGCGGTTTCACCGACTACTTGGTTGACATCAGCGTTGTTGGGCCGACTGCCACACCAACCATTGCACCAACCGATACCCCCATTCCGGTTGTGGGCTGCTTCATTGACGATACGCTCGCAGATTTTTCGCTGGGTTCCACCAGCAGCACGTTCGTCAGTGCAGCCAATGGCGGTCAGATGATCCTCATGCCCGCTATCGCCGAGAACTTCAGTGGATCATCTATCCCCTCTGGTTGGACGGCAGCACCCTGGTCAAGCGGCGGCACAACCGATGTATCGGGTGGTGTACTGTCGGTGGAAAATGCTCGTACAGCCACAGATGTCGATTATTTGGGGGGTGGTACGCTGGAATTCGGGGCGACCTTTGGCGCTTCACCCTGGCAGCATGTCGGTTGGGTAAAAGACACCGATTTCAATTCACCCTGGGCGATTTTCAGCACGTTCAATACCAACAATCAGCTTTATACTCGCACCAGTGATGGCACGAATACGCTCATCGCGGGCAACTGGATTGGCACAGCCCATGTCTACCGCATCGAGTGGACAGCCTCGCAGGTCATCTTCTCGATTGATGGGACACAGGTGGCGGTTCACGGGTTCAGCACATCGGATCGGATGCGACCACTGGTCAGCGATAGCAGCGTGGATGGTGTAGGCGTATCGGTTGATTGGCTAACGGTCACACCCTATGCTGCATCCGGCACGTTCACTTCGCGCGTCTATGATGCCGGTACAGTGAAGAATTGGGGCGCTGTCACTTACAGCACATCCGGTTCAAGCGTCGCGATCAGCGCACGCACTGGCGACACGGCTTCGCCGGATGAATCGTGGACAGCTTTCACCAGCATCGCCGCGCCGGGTGCTTCGCTGGGCTTGACCGGACAATACATCCAATATCAGGCAACCTTGTCTACCGCTGATACGGCACAAACGCCGGTTCTGGGCGCTATCGCTTTCGCTTGCTCGGCGCTTAACCAACCGCCCGTTGTTGGTGCAGATCAGGCCAGCCTGACAGCTAACGAAGGTCAGGCGGCATCCAACACTGGCACGGTGAGCGATCCCGACAACGATCCAATCACCTTGTCGGCTTCGCTGGGCAGTGTAGTCAATAACGGCAACGGCACATGGTCGTGGAGTAATATTACGGATGATGGCCCGGCACAACCTGTAACCGTGACGATTACGGCCACCGATAGCAATAACACCAGCAGCCAGACAACCTTTACTGTGACAGTCAATAATGTTGCGCCGACGGCCAGCTTTACCGCTGCTAGCCCGTCGATCATTACCGGGCAGAATGCAGCGCTGACCTTCAGCAGCCCAGTCGATGCCCCGGTAGACACGGCGGCGGGCTTCACCTATTCATACGACTGTACTAATGATGGCACGTTTGAACTGACCGGCAGCACATCGGCGAGCTTCAACTGCGCCTATCCTGCAAGCGGAACATTTACCGTGTTGGGGCGCATTACCGACAAGGACGGCGACTACACCGATTACCCAATTACGATCACGGTTGTCGATCCGACAGTGACCCCGACCAATACACCAACGAATACCCCAACCAACACGCCGACGAATACCCCAACAAATACGCCGACCAACACGCCGACGAATACGCCGATACCGCCCACAAATTGCTTTGTTGATGACACCGTAGCCAATTTCTCGCTGGGTACGAACAGCAGCACCTTTGTCAGCGATGTCAACGGCGGGCAGGTGATCCTCAATCCAACATTGGGGCAGAATTTCACAGGCACGACAATCCCCTCCGGTTGGGCGACGCTTAACCTCGCGACGGGCGGCTCGGCATCTGTTGCCAGTGGTGCTGTGACGGTCAACGGCGCACGGGTCTACACAACCACGACCTACGGCATAAATCGATCACTGGAATTCATAGCGACCTTCCGTGCAGCGCAGTCGCAGCAAATCGGCTGGGCGGCAGATAGTTCCTTGAGTTCACCCTGGGCCGTGTTTAGCACCTTCAATACGACGAACCAGTTATACGCTCGCAGCAGCAGTGGTACGAACACCCTTATCGCTGGCAACTGGATTGGTACATCACACCGCTTCCGCATCAATCGTACCTTAACCCAGATGACGTTCTATATTGACGGGACTCTCGTCGCAACGCACACGCTGTTTAGCGCGAGTAACCTGCGTCCGGTCATTAGCGACCCAACCGTAGATAGCACTGCGCTCACGGTTGACTGGCTGGCTATTGCGCCCTACGCGACTCCTGGTACATTCACTTCGCGCGTGTTCGACGCTGGCACGACCAAAAATTGGGGCGCGGTGACTTACGTCGTCTCAGGTTCAACCATTGCCCTCAGCGCACGTACCGGCAATACGGCTACGCCGAATGGGTCGTGGACAGCCTATAGCAATATCACCTCGTCGGGGGCTTCACTCGGTTTGAGCGGACGCTATATCCAGTATCGGGCCGTGATGTCCACGAGTGACACCAGCCAAACGCCTCTCCTGGAAAGCATTTCGTTCGTCTGTACTGCCAGTGGTCAATCTCTGCTGCAAAATGGGGCAGTGATTGACGTTCAAGTGCCGACTGCAACCTTAACCGCCACGCCGACAGCGGTAATCGTGACCCTGCCAACGGATACCCCCTCGGCGACGCCCACCACTATACCCGCGACGGAAGCGCCCACCTCGACCCCAACGGACGTTCCTACCGTGACCCCGACGGATGTGCCACCTACGCCGACGCCGACCCTGGAACCGACGGCTACTTTAGCGCCGACCTATACACCCGTGCCGCCGACGGCAACACTTGCGCCGCCGACTGCTACTATCAGCGCTGCACCGGATAATGGTGCTGCGCCGCTGGCGGTACAGTTCAGCAGCCAGACATCGGGTGATGTGACGGCCTACGCATGGTCATTCGGGGACGGCGGGACGAGCGCGGACGCTAATCCGTTGTATACTTTCGCCTCCGCAGGAACCTATACAGTGGTATTGACGGTGAGTGGTTCGGGCGGATCGGTCAGCGCCCAGATGGTGATTACCGTCAGCTAAACTCCTCCGCAGCATATTAATTTTTGACTGAAGCGGTATCGGCAGGTTGTCGATACCGCTTTTTTTATAGTAATGAGTGATGAGTTAAAGGCAAAAAACTGTAGGATTTCAAAATTTTTAGCGCGAATTCGGGTTATGATTGAGACTCAAAAAGAGGATTCATGATGTCGCTGCCAGAAAATGCTTATTTTCAGTTCACGCCCGATTTGCGTATTTGCCGCTTGCTCAATGGCATGTGGCAGGTCTCCGGCGGGCATGGCGCAATCGAGGCCAAAGCCGCCATCCAGGCCATGTTTGAGTATCATGACGCGGGCTTCACTACCTGGGATTTGGCTGACCATTATGGCCCAGCCGAGGATTTTATCGGCACATTCCGGCGCGAGATGGCGGTACGGCGCGGCGAGTCGGCGCTCGATTCTATTCAGGCGTTCACTAAATGGGTTCCGCGTCCGGGTTCGATGAAACGGACAGTGGTCGAGCAGGCGGTGGATATATCACTGCGGCGGATGAACACAACCAAGCTGGATTTGCTGCAATTTCATTGGTGGGATTACAGCGATTTCGGTTATATGGATGCGCTGACCTATCTGGCGCAAATTCGCGATGCGGGCAAAATCCGCCATCTGGCGCTGACCAATTTTGACACTGACCATCTCAAGCGCATCACCGGCGCGGGTATCCGGCTCGTCTCCAATCAAGTGCAGTATTCGATCATTGACCGCCGCCCAGAAGTGAAGATGGCGGCCTATTGTCAGGCGCATAATATTTCACTGCTGATCTATGGCACGGTCTGCGGTGGTTTGCTCTCGGAAAAATATTTGGGCAAACCGGAGCCGGGACGCCATCTGCTGGATACGGCCAGCCTGCGCAAATACAAAAATATGATTGATGCCTGGGGCGGCTGGGCTTTGTTTCAGGAATTGTTGAAGGTGCTGAAAAGCATCGGTGATAAGCACGGGGTCAGCATCGCCACGATTGCGACCCGATATATTCTGGATAAGCCTGCGGTTGCTGGCGTCATTCTTGGAGTGCGCCTGGGCGTGTCCGAACACCGTGCCGGTAACGCCCGCGTTTTCAGTTTTGCATTGGACGCTGAGGATTTGAGTCGTATTCAGGCCATCAGCGACCAGGCCAATGATTTATTCCAGATCATCGGCGACTGCGGCGATGAATATCGGCGCCAATAAAATAGTATCCTGTCATTGTCACAAGTTGCACCAAAATTTGTCTATAGATAAATAGCCTGTGCAAAGATGTATTTACATAGATAATCTTCACGGAAAAAATTGATTGTATAGCCAA
>JBDTNB010000098.1:0-25659 GCA_039933955.1 Chloroflexota bacterium | reverse complement strand
CATGGGGAAGGCTTCAGCGGCCTCCAACATGCGGAACATATTCCACGTGCCGGGGGTGCAGGTGGTGGCGTTCGTGCCGGTGGCGGGGCCAGTCCCGCCGCCGAGCATGGTTGTGATACCAGACGCCAGCGCTTCTTCAATTTGCTGCGGCGAAATGAAATGAATGTGCGAATCAATGCCGCCGGGAGTGAGAATCATGCCCTCGCCCGCGATGACTTCGGTGGAAGCGCCCACCGTCATACCGGGGGTGACACCATCCATCAGGCCGGGGTTGCCAGATTTGCCGATGGCGACAATTTTGCCATCGCGCACGCCGACATCGGCTTTGACAATGCCCCAATGGTCGATTATCAGCGCGTTGGTGATGACCAGATCAAGCGCACCATCAGCGCGGGTGGTCACGGCATCCTGCCCCATGCCGTCGCGCAGGGTTTTGCCGCCGCCAAATTTGGCTTCATCGCCGTAAGTCGTAAAATCACGTTCGACTTCGATAATCAATTCGGTGTCGGCCAAGCGGACGCGATCACCGGTTGTCGGGCCATATAAATCGGCATAAACGTGCCGAGGAATTCGCAAAGGCATGTTACGACTCCTTATCCAATTTGCCGTTGACGCGGTTATTCAGACCGTACACTTCCCGCGCCCCAGCGAAGGGCGTGAGTTCAACTGTTTTTTCGTCTCCCGGCTCGAAGCGCACCGTCAGGCTGGACGCGATGTTCAGATGCATCCCGTAGGCTTGATCGCGGTCAAATTGCAAAGCGCTGTTGACCTCGTAAAAATGAAAATGCGATCCGACCTGGATCGGGCGATCTCCGGTATTCGCCACCGATAGGGTGATGACCGGGCGGTCTGCGTTGGCGATGATATCGCCCTCAGCTAAGAAAACTTCACCGGGTATCATGGCATCTCCCTTAAGGTATCGGTTGGTGGATGGTGACGAGTTTTGTGCCATCGGGAAATGTGCCTTCGACCTGAATGTCGGGGATCATTTCCGGCACACCTTCCATCACATCGGCGCGGGTCAAAATCGTGCGCCCAAACTGCATCAATTCCGCCACGCCGCGCCCGTCACGGATGCCTTCCAGCACCTCGGCGGTAATCAGCGCAATCGCTTCGGGGTGATTCAGTTTGAGGCCGCGTGCTCTGCGGTCACGGGCGACTATCGCCGCGACGAAAATCAGCAGTTTATCTTTTTCTCTGGGTGTTAAATTCATATTGAATCCTTATGCTTGTTGACCCCCTCACCCCAACCCATCTCCCCCGAATTCAAGGGAGAGGGGCTAAAACTCTAGTGATTTGTTCCCTCGCCGAATTCGGGGAGGGCTAGGGAGGGGTCACGAATATCCAAATCAAAAAGAACTTATCAAAGTAATCCTATTTTCGCAGCGGCGCGTGAGGCAAGCCCATGTAGTGCGTCCGAATCAGCCCACGCAGATCGTGAAAAGCGGCGTAAATCGTTTCCAGGCGATTGCTCACCATCCGCGCCATCAACCCATTTCGATACAAGGGAGTCAAGCCGCCAATGGCCGATTCACGTTCCAATAATTCCCGATGTGTGGTGCAAAAAGCCGCGGATTCAATTTGATAGCGTGCCAAGTCGCCGACCAGATAAGCGCTGCCCCAACAGGTATAGCCTTCCAGTCTGCCGATGCTGTTCAAAGAGTCGCGCACGGGTTCCAGGTTGGCCGCGTCGTACACCAATAAGCCGTCAGCATCGCGCACACTGAAACGGTTGGCATAGCGCCGAAAAGCTAGGTGTTCGCCGCGTGCAAACCGCCCCGGCAGAACAATTTCAAAAATCATCGCCAGCGCGCCGGGATGCAGCGTGACCTCAATGTTTTGGCGCAAATCCGAGTCGGCAAATAGGATCACCGCGTCCGGGACATACTCGAAAACGGCATCCGCCTGAACATCAATGCGGACGACCTGTTCCGCGCAGCCTTCCGGCATTTTGTAGACTTTGGTGGCCGACTGCGTGGTGAACAGCGCGTGCGCCCCCTCGCCGACAGTGATATGAATAGCGTAATGGTCGTTTTGAACCACACCGCCCGTCGGACTAAGCAGATAAGTACACAGGCAGCCCGCCGCATCGGAAATCGGGCGCATGACCTGGAGCGGTGGCCGCGCGTAATTTTCGACCAACGCGGTTTGTTCACCACGCTTCGCGAACGTCAGCCGCAGTTCGCCATTTCGACCTATACCGTATAGGGACATAATCAGATTGTCACGTTACGCCACCGAGGGTTCAAAACCCTCGGCTACAAAAAGTCCGGAAACCTCTGAAGAGGTTGAATAACTGCGACTTAACCTCTTTAGAGGTTTAAAAATCCTTTCGTAGCTGGACGTTTTGAACGTCCAGTGACATGAACCAACCAAAAATTTGAGTACCAGACAAACCATCTACACTTCCCTAAATTCAGTGGTAATCACAAAGTTTAAACCGACAGGTATTCGCGGATGGAATTCGGGTCAAGTTCTTTAGTGTTGCCTTTGGAGACAATCCGCCCTTTTTCCATCACATAGCAGTAATTGGCGACACCCAGCGCGAAATCCAGAAATTGTTCGATGAGCAGGATAGCTATGTTTTTCTGCTCACGCAACGACTGAATCAGGTCTTCAATTTCCTGCACGATGTTGGGTTGGATACCCTCGGTGGGTTCGTCCAGTAAGAGTAATTGTGGACGGCGCGCCAGCACCCGTCCGATGGCTAACTGCTGCTGCTGACCGCCGCTCAATGACCCGGCGACGCGCTTGCCCATCTGCTTGATGACCGGAAAAATCGTATAGACTTCTTCGATGGCCTCCTGACCGTTTTTGCGTTCGCGGCTGTCCAGAGCCTCCAATCCCATCAATAAATTTTCGTACACCGTGAGATGCGGGAAGATGCCGCGTCCCTGCGGCACATAACCGATCCCGGCATGAGCGCGTTTGTGCGACGGTGCGCGGGTGATGTCTGCGCCGTTGTAGTTAATGGTTCCGTTTTTGGCTCTCAAAATGCCCATGATAGCCTTGAGCAAAGTTGTTTTGCCGACACCGTTGCGCCCCATCAGACACACGATCTGTCCTGGAGGAACTTCAATGTCCACATTGTCCAGGATGCGGCTCTGCCCGTAATACACTTGCAATCCATTGACGGATAACATTGTTTATGCCTCAAATCCCAGGGTAGTTGTAGGGGTTTGTCGGTGACAAACCCTGTCCCCTACAATATTTCTAAAATTAAGCGGCCTGACGCTGACGTCCGCGACCCAGATACACTTCAATGACCTGTTCGTCAGCCTGCACCATTTCAACCGCGCCTTCGCACAGCAGTTTGCCCATGTGCAAAACGGTCACGGTGGTAGCGAACTGGCGTACAAACACCATGTCATGTTCGACGACCAGCACCGAGCGATTTTTGCCGATGCGCTGGATGAGTTCGCCGGTGTGATCGCGTTCTTTGCGCGTCATCCCGGCAACCGGTTCATCTAATAACAAAAGTTTCGGTTCCTGCGTCAGCAGCATCCCAATTTCGAGCCATTGTTTCTGCCCGTGCGAGAGGATGCCCGCGCCCAGATCACGCCGATCTTTCAGGTTGGTGAGTTCGAGAATTTCGTCGATTTTGTCTTTTTGCTCGCCGGAGAGCTGCCCCGTTAATTTATAAACCGGGGTCTTGAAGCCAATCGCGGCTTCCAGGTTTTCGTAGACGCTCAGGCTGCCGAATACCGAAGGCGTCTGAAATTTGCGTCCTACACCGTCGCGCACCAATTGATATTCCGATGTGCGTGTGACATTGATACCGCCGTCGAACACGACTTTGCCGCTGTCCGGGCGCGTTTTGGCGGTCATGATGTCGAGCAGAGTGGATTTTCCTGCTCCGTTTGGCCCGATCAAAAAACGGAGTTCGTTGTAACCAATCGCGAAATCCAGGTTATCCAACACTTTGAAGCCATCAAAACTGACCGTCACACCACGCATTTCCATGATACCGTTCATTGCGATTCTCCTCCTGCTAATGATGCTGACTCGACTTCTATACCGGGTGATTCTGCCGGACGCGATGGAATATCTTTCCGCGAACCAGGTCTGAAGCGCTGGATGGTCTCGCCCAGCGAACCGATCAGCCCTTTGGGGAATAACAGGACGACGCCCACGAACAGGCCGCCCATGATAAATTGCCAGATGTCGGGGCGTGCGCTGCTGATAACACTTTTGCCAGTGTTGACCAGCAGTGCGCCCAAAATTGCGCCCACCAGCGAACCGCGCCCGCCGACGGCCACCCAGATCACGATTTCGATAGAAGCCGTGATGTCCAACTGCTTGGGGGCGATGATGCCTACTTGCGGTACAAACAACGCGCCCGCCAGCCCTGCGATGCCTGCCGACAGCGCGAAGACTACGACTTTAATCACGACTGGGTTGTAACCAGCAAAGCGCACACGATTTTCGTCATCGCGCACGGCGACCAGCAGCCGCCCAAAGCGTGACCGTACCAGAAAGCGACATAATAAAAAGACCGCGCCGAGCACCAGCGCCGTCGTGATATACAATGCAAGTTTAGTATCGGGGGCAGACAACTTATAGCCGAAGATGGTTTTCATCTCGGTGATGCCGTTTGTACCGTTAATCAACTGCTGCTGCCCGACCAGTAACAGCGCGACAATCGCCGTCAACGCCTGGGTGATAATCGAGAAATACACGCCCTGAACGCGGCTGCGAAATACCAGATAACCCAGCAGCGCGGCAACGATCATCGGGAAAACAATCGCGAGGCCAATCGCCAATATCGGTGAGTGAAACGGCTGCCATAACCAGGGCAATTCGGTGACGCCGTACAGCCCCATAAAATCCGGCAAATTTTTGCCGACTGCTTCCAGGTTAAGATACATGCCAAAGCAGTAGGCTCCCAGGCCAAAAAACAACCCCTGACCGAGGCTCATCATGCCGGTGTAACCCCAGATCAAATCGAGGCCGAGGGCGACAATTGCGTAGGTCAGGAAACGTCCCAGTAAATTGAGCTGAAACGAAGACAATGTGGCGGGCAAAACGAACAACAGAATCACGCCGCAGACCACAAATGGCAGCCAATCGCGTAATACAGAATAGGAACGGGGACGCAGTGCAGTCATCTGATCTTCCTTGTAAGTCCTTAGTCGTTCGCTGAAAAATTCATCTCGCTTGAAAGAGCGTTTTAGCTGTTTTGTAAGGGCTAATCGCTAACGACTAAAAGCTAATAGCTTAGTTTAGGTGCGGCTGCGAACGGCCATGAGACCATTCGGCCTCCATTGCAAAAAGGCGATGATAAGGACGAATACCAGCACTTTGCCCAGCGTCGCCGTCGTACTCATCTCCAGGAAAGTATTGAATAGGCCGATGGTAAATGCCGCAATAATCGTCCCCGGCAAGCTGCCGACTCCGCCCAGCACAACCACCATAAAAGCATCAACGATGTAGCCTGTACCAAGCTGCGGGCCGATTTGTCCTAATAAGGTCAGCGCTGAACCCGCCACCCCTGCCAATCCTGTACCCAGCGCGAATGTCAGCACATCGACGCGGCGGGTTGCCACACCCAACGCCGATGCGATTTCACGGTTTTGCATGACTGCGCGTGTGCGCCGCCCTTGCGACGAACGATACAGATAAAAATAAATGCCAATGATGCATACAACGACCAGCGCGATAATGAAAATGCGCTTATAAGGCAGCAGCAAATTTGTGCTGAGTTCGATGCCCCCATCCAGCCATGCAGGCGAAGTCACCGGCACATTACGCGAGTCATAGCTGCGGGCGATTTGCTGCAACATCAGCCCAATGCCCCAGGTCGCCAGCAGGGTATCCAGTGGACGCCCATACAAGCGGCGGATGAGTGTGATTTCCAGCAGATAGCCCAGCGCCCCGGTGATGAGGAAGGCTGCCGGAATCGACAGGACAAAAAATAGTCCATTTTTCGCGCCGTCCGGCCCAAAAACAGCGGGCGCAAGAAACTGCTGGAAAAAATAGGTCACATAGGCGCCGACCATGATAAATTCGCCGTGCGCCATGTTGATGACCTTCATCAACCCAAACGAGAAGGCGAGACCAAGCGCGGCTAACAACAAAATTGAGCCGAGGCTCAGTCCATTGAATATCTGCGAAATGATGACTTCCACGCTTTACCTCGCTTCGGCAGAAGTTGGCTATAATAGTGCAAGATGGTGCATCAACATGAGCGCACAATCTGGGGCGGAAGCCCTGCCAGGACGACCAAATCTCAGGCAGGGCTACCGTCTTCCGCTAACCGAAGTTAGCTGGTTGCAGGAGCAGGGCAGCCTTCGTCAGGCTTCGGCAGATCCGCCGCCCAATCGTAGGTGCAGAGATACGGATCAGGTTTCACGGCTTCGTCGGTTGACCAAATGGTGTCGATCAGACCGTCTGCGCGCACTTTGCCGATACGCACTTTCTTGAACGTGTGCTGGTTGTCACCGTCAATCGTGACTGTGCCTTCCGGCGCGTCAAAGGTGATGCCACCTGCCGCAGCGCGTACCGCGTCCACGTCAGTTGATCCGGCTTTCTCAACTGCCGCCGCCCACAGATAGACACCGAAATAACCGGCTTCCATCGGGTCACTCGTCACGCTGTCTTCGCCATATTTGGCCTTGAAAGCTTCGACGAAGGTCGTATTTTCTGGGCTATCGATGGTTTCGTAGTAGTTCCAGGCGACGAGATGGTCGAGCAGATATTCTGTGCCAATCGCTTTCACTTCTTCTTCAGCGATACTCACCGACATGGTGGGCAGGGTTTCGGCAGTGTAACCGGCATCCTTATACTGCTTGAAGAAGGCCACGTTGCTGTCACCATTCAGCGTGTTAAAGATGACATCCGGGGCTGCGGCGCGGATTTTCTCGATGATGGTGCTGAATTCGGTTCCACCCAGCGGTACGTATTCTTCACCGACGGTGGTCGCGCCATCGCTGGCGGCAAGCTGCGCCTTGATGATGGTGTTGGAGGTACGCGGGAACACATAATCCGAACCGAGCAGGAAGAATTTCTTCTTGCCTTGTTCCAGCAAATATTCGACTGCGGGAACAATCTGCTGATTGGTGGTCGCGCCGGTATAGAAGATATTCGGCGATTGTTCCAGACCTTCGTATTGAACAGGGTAGAACAGCAGGCCGTTATTTTCTTCGAACACAGGCTTGACGGCTTTACGGCTGGCACTCGTCCAGCAGCCGAACACAACGGCGACCTGATCTTCGAGCAGCAGTTTTTGTGCTTTCTCGGCGAAGGTCGGCCAATCGCTGGCTCCGTCTTCAATAATCGGTTCAATCTGCTTGCCGAGGACACCGCCGGCAGCATTGATTTCGTCAATTGCCATCATTTCTGAATTTTTGACCGTGACTTCGCTGATAGACATCGTACCGCTTAGTGAGTGCAGGATACCGACCTTGATGGTGTCCTGGGCGCTCACCGACGGAACAATGGCAACCGCAAAAATACAAAGGATAGCAAGAACGAACAACCGCTTAGAAACTTTGCGCATAACATGAACCATTTGGTTTTTGACCCCCTCGTAAAATTAGGATGTGGGCAAGAGTAGCCAATCTCATCCAGCCCAAGTTATGCAGCACATCACAACCTTTTTCGCACAAACTTGTGGATATATCACTAAAAGATTTAACTAACACATGCTGTTAAAAATGAACTGATCTCACTAAACGGACACTTTCCGCGCCATTCGGCAAGTCATTTTAGGCACATTAACCCAACGCGAGTGACAATTTTCACGAGTGAATTGTCAGCCGTCAGTGCCAGGGAAAATACCAGGATTGGTAAAAGGTGATAGGAAATCATAAAAATAACCAACTAAATTAAGATCACTACTCCAATAATCAACAATTACCACTGTGCATTGTGCATTTCCACCTGCATAGTCTGGTGTGCCCCCTAATTTGTGGGGGGGTTTTCCGCATACTCAGTCAGATAATGGTATAGATGCTTGCATTACAGCCTTGAAACCCTTCTCCTATGGGAACGGGTATACAATGTTCTTGAGCAGCTAAGTAAGGGTGGGTTGGTCTCATTATTTGAGACAATAGAGAGGAATGGGTTATGGAAGGGCTAATTATTCCCTTAGTGGTCGTGGTGCTGGTGATTATTGCGGTGGCCTCGATGATGGGCCTCGTGATTATCAGCGAGCGACAGGTCGGGATCATTGTAAAGCGCTTTTCGAGCAAGCCGCTCCCGCCAGATCGTTTGCTTGCCCTCAACGGCGAGGCAGGCTATCAGGCGGAAACGCTGGCTCCGGGCGTTCATTTTGGCTATTTTCCCTGGAAATTCAGTATCCGTAAGGTGAACGTGACGGTTGTGCCATCAGGGGAAATCGCGCTGATTGTCGCCGCCGATGGCGATTCAATCCCGGCACAGCGCATCCTGGGTAAGTATGTGGATTGCGATGATTTCCAGGACGCGCGCAAATTTTTACTCAACGGCGGTGAAAAAGGTCGTCAACTGGGCATTTTGACAGCCGGGGCATATCGTATCAACACGGCGTTGTTCACGATTATCACCCGGCAGAATGCCACCCAGCATGATATGGAAGCCGACGACCTGATGATTTATCGCGTCGATTCGGATCAGGTCGGCATTGTGACCACGCTGGACGGCGCGCCGATTGATGAAGGCGAAATCGCTGGTTTGTATGTCCCCGGTCACGAAAATTTCCAGAACGCACAGGCTTTCCTGGAAGCCGGTGGGCGACGTGGTTTGCAAGAACAGGTTTTGCTGTCTGGTTCATGGAATCTCAACCCCTGGTTTGTGAAGGTTGAACAAGTGCCGATGACCGAAATTCCCATCGGTTATGTGGGTGTCGTGATTTCTTACGTCGGCAAGGCACACATCGACGTGAGTGGTACGGAATTCAAACACGGCGATTTGGTGAACGTCGGTCATAAAGGTGTGTGGGTGACACCGCTCTACCCCGGCAAGCACCCGCTGAACACCCATGTCATGAAGGTCGAACTCGTGCCGACCACCAATATTGTGTTGAACTGGTCACCGCGCACCGAGTCTCACAGTTACGACTCGACTCTGAACTCGATCACGGTGAACTCGGCGGATGGTTTCACCTTCGATCTGGATGTGGCGCAGATTATCCATGTCGGCGCACTGGAAGCACCGAAAGTCATTTCGCGGATTGGCTCGGTGCAAAACATGGTCGATCACGTTCTGCAACCGATTGTGAGCAACTATTTCCGTAACGCCGCTCAATCATATACGGTGCTGGATTTCCTTCACGCGCGTTCGGAGCGGCAGGGTGAGGCAACCGTCCACGTCAGCAAGGCTATCCGCGCCTATGATGTGGAAGCCATTGACACGCTGATCGGCAAGATTGTGCCGCCGCCCGCGCTGATGCAAACCCTGACGGATCGTAAAATCGCCGAAGAGCAGAACAAGACTTACCAGGTGCAGAAGGAAGCCCAGACGCAGCGCCAGGAATTGGTACGCGCGACAGCCCAGGCAGAAATCCAACAGGAAGTCGTGAAGTCGGAGCAAGGCGTGAATATCGCTGAACTGCAAGCCAAGTCGCAGATTAAACAAGCTGAAGGTGAAGCCGAGTCGATCCGGTTGAAGGCACAAGGTGAAGCTGAGGCTGTACGCGCCATCGGTGAAGCGAAGGCAGCGGCTTATCATGCCGGTGCGGAAGCGATGGGTCAGCAAGGTTTTACGGCAGTGCAGTTGATGCAGATTGTCGGCGATCAGCGGATACGGATCATCCCAGACATCGCGGTCAACGGCGGCGGTGGCAGCGGTGCGCAGAGCGGCAACGGAATTGTCGAGGCGCTCATCGGTGTGATGCTGCGCGACCAGATGGCCGCGAAGGCTAACGGCAACGGCGCACCGACCAACGGTAATACACCGATCAAGATCGAGAAAGAATAAGGGTGTGATGTAGGGGGATGTCGGCGACAAACCCTATCCACAACCCGATAGGGTGTAATGTTTGCAAGGGCTTGCCACGCCGGCAAGCCCTTTTCGATTTTAATCTGTCTCCGCGTTATCTTGCTGCTGAGCAGCGAGAAGAGCGCGGGCTTCTTCAACCGTCGCAACGGCGCTCACGGCCTTCGCGCGGGCGTCCGTACCCTGATAACGTCCCATAATATTCAGCAGCGCACGGACAAAACTGGTCGCCCCGGCCATGACCATATGCCTCGATTTAGGATGCGGCTTGTTTGACATACGGGCAAAATGCGAGAGCGCGTTGTCAGGCATCAGTTTGCAGGATGTCATATCGACAATGAAATCTATGTGTTCGTGGGATACCGAGTCCATGAGGTCACGTCCCAGATCGAGCGCATCGTATAAGTCGCTCCATGTCCAGCGGCCATCTATCGTATACATGATGGTTGTTTTTTCGGCATCATCCCAGCTTACATGAATTGCCATTTTGCTTCACACCAATCATAAATCAACACTAAATTTATTATCATACAATATGGGTATGAAGAGTGTAAAGGTTTGAAACGAGTTTTGAAATAATCCGTAACAGATTAATCGTCGCGGGTTTTGAGGAAGGGGAGTGAATTCGTCCAGCGAGAATCGCGTTGCAGGCTGTCGTCCAGTAAAAAGCTAAAACTGCCCCGGAAGAGATACAGCATCAGCATCACAGCGATACCCACGAGTCCGCCAAACCGCACCACAAAAACACCTAAATAAGGAATAGTCGCCAGCAGCGTGAAACCGACAACTGTCAGCCGGTCTACCAGATTGAGCGGCGCGACTGTCCAGCGGCGGGTGTCTAAAAAGCCGCGCACAAAACCATCGCGCAGACTTTCGCGCCGGTTCAGGCCATACTGCTGCATGGCGCGGCGCGTGCGGCGAATCGTAATCACAACTGCGAACGGCAAACGCACCAGCGAACGTGTCAGATACAAATAGCCGATAAACAAGATAAGGCTGGATAGCAGCGGCACAATCCCGACGGTATCAAAGGGTAAATCACGTCCCAAGCCGAAATAAGCCAGGGTGAAAGTGAGGATCGTGGCGAAAATGGTTTGAAAGTCGAGCATGTGTAAATTATACGCCAGAGAAGCACAGAATAAAAAAGAGCACAAATAAAGTTGAGCACGAAGCGCATTTTACCTGACTCCATTCTATAGGCGCATATAGATGAAGGGCTTTCACATGAACCTATCATAACGTTTCCCCCTCGGCGTAGGGCAACCGTTGGGCGCGCTATTTGCATTACGAGGTTCATTTTGCTAAAATGCCCCGCGCGATTGGAAAGCGTGTATGCGTGATACGCAACGTTGGGGGCGCACGGGCAAAACGGTCAATGTGTGTTTTGTAGTGCGTCATTTTTTTGCACGGAGCAGGTCAATTTATTGAGAACAGAGTTGATGAAACGAAAATTCGCCTTAGGCTTGATACTCGTCCTACTCTCCCTCTTTTCCCTGACAACTTACGCCCAGGACGGCGGCACGTTGACGACGGTCTCGCAGGGGGTACGCCTGCGCGGTGGCCCCGGCACAGATTGGAAACTGCTCGGTTCGTTGGAAGCGGGCGCAGCATTCTTGATTGATGGCCGCGCACCGGGCGGCGGTTGGGTGCGGGGAATCACATCCGACGGCAAAGTTGGTTGGATCGTCGAAACTTCCGTCGGCTTGAATGCTGACCAACTCAACGCCCTGCCCTCGGTTTGGGTAGATACACCATTTACACTCGGTGCGCCCGGTGGCGGCGCGCCAGCACCCGCCCAGGTTGATCAACAGCCCGCTGATGCTGGACAACCGGCATCTGCACCCGCACTTCCGCCGCCCGAAGGTGGCCTAATCGTCGCGACGGGCAACACGGTAAAAATGCGCGCACTGCCCAGCACTGATGGCGCAGTGATCCTGACTTTGAAAGCTGGAACCCAATTTTCCGCCGTCGGACGCGATGCGTCTCAGGATTGGGTACGCGGCGTTCTGGGCGATGGCACTGCTGGATGGATTTCCGTCCGCTTTGTGACCATCAGCGCCCAACAGTTGGTGAGCCTGCCCGTCACCGATGCCGCTGGGAGCATAGCCGCCGTGCCGCCCGCACCAGCCGGCGACGCTGGTCAGCCCACAGCCCCACCGCCTGTGGCTGTTGAACCACTTGTGAATACAGCACCCGTCAAAGGATTCAGCTTTGGCGGTCATGTCGATGGCTTCGGCGATGCCACCGTTCAGCGGATGCATCAGGCCGGGATGACCTGGGCAAAACGCCAGTGGCGCTACCGTGTCGGACAAAATCCGGCAGATGTAGCGGGTATGATTAATGATGCCCACGCCAAAGGCTTCCGCATTTTGATCGGTATTGTCGGCTTCACCGATGAGGTCAACAACGGCGGTTATTTTGATAATTACGCAGCCTTCGTTGGCGGCGTGGCGGCACAAGGCGCAGACGCCATCGAAGTCTGGAACGAAATGAATATTGACCGGGAATGGCCGTCAGGCAGCATTGATCCCGGTTCATATACCAACCTATTGGCGAAATCCTATAACGCCATCAAAGGCGCGAACTCGAATACGCTGGTCATCAGCGGCGCGCCCGCCCCCACTGGTTATTTTGGTGGATGCAGCGCTGCCGGATGCGATGATAATGCTTATATCGCGGGTATGGCAGCCGCAGGTGCAGCCAATTATATGGACTGCATCGGCCTGCATTATAACGAAGGCATCCTCGGCCCGACGCAAACCAGCGGCGATCCGCGCGGCAGCAGTGGCTACTATACCCGCTATTTCTCCGGCATGGTGAATACTTACAGCCGCGCTTTCGGCGGGCGTAGACCGTTGTGCTTCACTGAACTCGGCTACCTGACCCCGGAAGGTCTCCCGCCCCTGCCCGGAGCCTTCGGCTGGGCGGCGAATGTCACCCTCGGTCAACAAGCCTCATGGGTCGATCAAGCGGTATCATTGGCGGGTCGCAGCGGCAAAGTACGCCTGTTGATTATCTGGAATGTTGATTTCACGCAGTACGGCGACGACCCGATGGCCGGATACGCAATTATCCGCCCGGATGGTTCCTGCCCTGCGTGTGACGCACTCGCAAGTTAGCAAATAGGGACTGTAGGGGCATGTCGGTGACATGCCCTTATGCAACATTTGTAATGGTCAATGTGAAGGAATCTGCATGTCAGAAGTAGAAAACACTGTCAAAGAAGATACTCAACCGGGCGCACCTGTGACCCCGCCACCCTACTCGGACGAGGACACCGGTCAGCACCGGCCTCAAATGCAGCCCCGACGTGGTGGATGTGGCTGCTGGATTCCCGGCATCCTGACCGCGCTGATAGTAGCCGTGCTGGTCTTTGTCGGGTTGATTCTCCCGCCCGTGAACCTGCTGCAAAAATTGCTGGGCGTGTCGTTGTTCGGCCCATCCTATACCATGCTGAATGCCCAGAGCAACGCTGTCCGCACAACCGACGGCGGATTGACGCTGGTGGTTGATCCGCAGGACGCGGGGCAGGAATTTGGCGTCGCCCTCAACGGCGTAAATTTGAATGAATTTGTCGCCGGGAGCGCAACGGCGGGCGCATGGGTTCCAGAGGCATTAGCCGCTGTCCCACCCAATCTCGCACTTCAGAGCAACGTCTATACGCTGGACGCGACGGGCAAAGCTCCGGCTTCGGTGGCGTTGAATTTCACGATTCCGCAGACGGTTGGCAGCACCGACATCCTGGATGTCTATGCCTACGATGCCAAAAATGATCAATGGTCATTCGTGCCATCCCATGTCACCGCACCCGGTGTCCTCACCGCAACCGTGAAAAATGTACCGGGACAGGTCGGGCTTTTCCAGGCCGCGCCGCTCGGACAACCGACGGTGCTGGCTTCTGTCGATGCCGTGCAGGTGCTGTCTGGTGATGTCGGCAAGTTGGCGACGATTGTCTCGCCCGCTGGATTGACGCCGACTTTGGATGGTAAACTGACCGGCAGCCTCGCCCCCGGCTATGACGCCAACGGCGGCTATCTCATTATGCCGGTGATCCGCAATTTCGCTGATCCGCGCGCACTCGATACCAACACCGTGACGGCGATTCTCAGCAACCGCACGCTGTGGATGCAGCACGTCGAGCAAATCACTGGATTCGCCAGCAACAACCAGTTCGCCGGTGTAGTCATTGATTACCGCGATGTCCCGCCGGAACAACGCGATAATTTCAGCGCGTTTATCACCGCACTCGGCGCAAGTTTTGATAAGAGCGGCCTGCTGCTCGGTGTGGTCGTCCCGGCGGCACAAAATGTCGGTGGTAACTGGGATACCGGCGCATATGATTGGCGCGCGATTGGCGCAGCAGCCGATTACGTGCAAATCAACCTCGGCCTCGATCCGAGTGGTTTTGCCCCTGGCGCTGACCGTCTGGTCGAGTCGATGCTGCGCTGGACGGTTGGCGAAGTCAGCCGTTACAAAATTTTGCTGGGCATATCGGCGCTGTCGGTGCGGCAAGTCGGTTCCGATTACACTACCGTCGCTTATCAGGATGCATTAGCCGGTCTGGGCAATGTCACCATCAATGCGCAAACCAGCGAAGGTGGCACAATTGACCCCGGCGCTGAAATCACAGCTAAACTCGATGGCGTCGGCGCGGTCTCCGGCACGGATACCGTCCTGCAATCGCCCTTTATTGATTACCTGGGCGCGGACAAGAATCCCGTCTCGCGCATTTGGTTGACCACGCCCGACGCCCTGCGCTTCCGCATGGACTCCACCATCCCCTTCGGTTTAGGCGGCGTCGCCTTCACCGATTTGCTGGCGGATGGCGTAGCGGGCGGCGTTTTACAAACCATTTTGAATTACAAACTGCAACTTCCCCCCGCACCAACCCAGGAAGAGCTGGCCTTGCGCTGGCGCATCCAGGGCGCGAACGGCGTGGTGAGCGAAGTGACAACCAATCTTGGCGATCCGCTGGTCGCCACGATTAACGCGCCTGATGGCAATTACGCGATCAATGTTGATGTGGTGGGCGGCAGTGTGGACAGCCCGCGCAGCGGCGCAGCCGTCGCGGTGTTCGCGCCGACTCTGACGCCCACACCCCTTCCAACGGCAACGCCGACACCGACACCAACACCGACACCGCCGCCTGTGGTGGTGCAGTCGCAAGTGCAGCAGCCCGTCAGCCAAGCGCCCGCCTCCGGGCCGGGAGCAGGCAGCATCGCCGTCGGCAGCTTTGAATATGGCGGTCAGGTGACAGGCACAGCCGCCGATAACGCCGCAGCCGCGATGAAACGCGCAGGTATGAACTGGATGAAAATCCAGATACGTTACACCAACGGCATGACGGCTGGTGTAGCGGCTGGCCCGATCAATGATGCCCATTCGCGCGGGTTCAAACTACTGATTTCCATTCCGGGTGTTCCGGGCGAAATCGGTGCGGGCGGATCAGGCTATATCACCAACTATGCATCGTTTGTCGGCGGCGTGGCAGCGCTGGGGCCAGACGCGATTGAAATCTGGAACGAGCAAAACCTGGATCGCGAATGGCCGCGTGACCAGATCAGCGCGGCGACTTACACCGAAGTGCTGCGGCAGGCTTATGGCGCAATCAAAGGCGCAAATGGTGGCGTGATGGTCATCAGCGGCGCGCCTGCCCCAACCGGCGCAGAAGGCGCGTTCCCCGGTCAGGTGGTCAATGATGACCGCTTCCTGCGCGAAATGGTGGCCGCGGGCGCATTATCCTACATGGATTGCCTCGGCGCGCATTACAACGAAGGCATTGTCGCGCCCGACCAGACCAGCGGCGACCCACGTGACGGTTACTATACGCGCTATTTCTTCGGCATGATTAACACCTATTGGAGCATCACCGGCGGACAAAGACCGTTATGCTTCACTGAACTCGGCTATTTGTCTTCGGAAGGCTATGGCCCACTGCCGGATTTCTTCGCCTGGGCGTCCAGCACATCGGTTGGGCAACAGGCGGCATGGCTGGCACAAGCGGCGGCATTGGCCTCGCAAAGTGGAAAAGTGCGGCTGATGATCGTCTTCAACGTCGATTTCAGTTCTTACGGCTCCGATCCGCAAGGTGGTTACGCGATGATCCGTCCCGGTGGCGGCTGTCCAGCCTGCGATGCGATGGCTGGCGCACGTTAATCTGACACTTTAAGCCTCTGCTGCTGCCGATTTTCATCAGTGGCACGGCGGAGGCTCTACATAGGGCACGCGGAAAGCAAATTATCCCGCCCTGTGCGATGCTATTCTGTGTAGGCACTATGCCTGCAAACCGCGTTCCAAACACCTGCAACGGGCATAGAGCGCGAAAGGGAGTTGAATTTTACATATGACAGCACCAACCACAGCCGGACGCACCCGTGTGCGCCGCCAGCTTCGAGATTTTGTCCTGATCTGGACGGGCATTACCGTCGTGATGGGCGCATGTACCTTCATTGCAATTTATGCGGCCTATGGCGCACTGACTCAGAACACAACCGGCAGTTCGCGTAACAATCTGGCGCTGCCGATTGCCAGCAGTACGCCGCAAACTGCCGCCATTAACGCGACAGTCATACCGACTCGCGAAACCGTGAAGCCTGCGACACCAACATCGCCGCCGCCAACGGCGCAAACCGTCGCTCAGGCCAATGCCGCCCCTACCGATCCACCGACTGCGCCACCGCCCACAGCAACCCTTTTGCCCGTGCGCGACAAGCGCTATCAGGTCGGAATTCAGGTACAGCAAAGCCTGAGTTATGATCCCAAAATCCAGGATAGCTGGATGGGCGAAGTCCACAAATTGGGATTAGCATGGTTCAAACAACAAGTGCGCTGGGAAGATTTCGAAAAGGAAAAAGGCAATATCGACTGGGGTATCCTGGATGTTGTCATGCCCGCCGCCCAACGCGCTAACATGAAAGTCATGCTTTCGATTGTGACTGCACCCGCCTGGGCGCGGGAAGCAGGTGTCAACCTCGACAAGCAGGGGCCACCCGCCAACAACGCCGATTACGTCAACTTTGTGACCCAGATTTTGCAGAAATATCCCGGTCAGGTGCAAGCGATTGAAGTCTGGAACGAAGAAAATATTGACCGCGAATGGTCATCAGCCAGAGGTCTCAAGGCTGCGAATTACGTCAGCCTGCTCAAAGATACATACACGGCGGTCAAGGCTATTGATCCCGGAGTCATTGTCATCAGCGGCGCGCTTTCACCGACAGGCGTTAGCGATGGGGTCGGCGCGTGGGACGACTATGAATATCTCGACCAACTCATCGCTGCCGGCCTGCTGAATTACACTGACTGCATCGGCGCACACGCCAATGGCTATAACATCGGCCCGAATGTACCTTACGACCAGGTTCCGCCTGATCCTTCGGCCACATTCCGAGGGCCGTTCGATAATCCGCATCACAGTTGGAGCTTTTACAGCACCATCCGCACTTACGCCAGTAAGATTGCCAAAGCGGGTGGCGAGCAAAAAGTCTGTGTGACCGAGTTTGGCTGGGCGTCCACCGAAGACCTCGGCGGCTCTCCGGAAGGCTTCTCGTTCGCGAACGATAATACATTGGAAGAGCAAAAAACCTTCACCATCCAGGCGCTCGACCTGATGAAAGAATGGGATGTCGTGTGGTTGGCGTTCATCTGGAACTTGAATTACGGCCCACAAGCCGGTTGGGACACGACCAACGATAACGTTCCCTACTCAATCATCGGCAAAGATTATAAGTTCCGCCCGGTTTATGACGCCATCATCGAGTGGAGCAAAAAGGAAAACGGTGGATAAAAACATCAAAGGCGTTCGGATTTTGTAGGGGTTTGTCGCTGACAAACCCGCACTAATCATTCCCCATCTATCTTTAATTATCATGACACAAGGACAAGGGGCTGCACCGCATATGCGAGCAAAGCCCCTTGTTTATCGAACAGGCAACAATGCGCGTTTTCTCAGGTAAACTCAAATTCCGTCTCGGCTTGACCGCCCTGGCACTGGTCATCGCCGCCGGCCTGCTCATCGTCCGCATCCAAACCTACGATCCATTTCGCGGCGATGCGATTGTCAACCCGCCCTTTACGTCCCTCACTTACAGCATCCAGACTTTTTTGTGGTGGGATCGGCGCATGTCCAACCTGCATTTGCAATGGGCGCGGCTGATGGTCTTCAGCCATGTCAAGCAAATTTTCCCGTGGGATGATATCGAAAAGAAACCCGGCGAATGGGATTTTTTTCATGCCGATCAGGTGGTCAACGAGGTGCAGCAAAAAGGGTTGAAGCTGGTCGTCCGCCTGACAGACGCGCCCGATTGGGTGCATCCCAGCCTACCTGCAAAAGTAGGCAATTATATCGATGCGCCGCCCGACGATCTGGCCGATTATGCCACTTACTGCGGCACAGTCGCCGCGCGTTACAAAGGCCGTGTCGCCGCCTACCAAATCTGGAACGAACCGAATCTCTCGCGCGAATGGGGTGGCAGACCACCGAATGCACCCGAATATACAGCGCTGCTCAAAGTGTGCAGCGAGGCCATCCACGCCGCTGACCCAGACGCGATCCGCATTTCCGCCGGTCTTGCGCCCACCGCCACCTATGATACGACTGCCCAGCCAGATGACGTTTTTTTTAACGCTATGTACGATGCGAATTTCCAGCAGTATGTGGATGCCGTTGGGATGCACGCGCCTGGGTATTCTTCGCCCGATTTGAGCCTCGAAGAGGCCGACCAGCAGGGAATCGCGCATTGGGCGACCTTCCGGCGAGTCGAGGACTTACGGCGTATCATGGTGGATCGCGGCGACGCAGCCCATCAGGTCGCCATCCTGGAATTCGGCTGGACAACTGACCCGCGCCCGGACTCGGATTATCACTGGTTTGCCGTGACCGAAGACCAGCAGGCACATAATCTGGTCGCAGCCTATCAATATGCCGCCGAGCATTGGCGTCCCTGGGTGGGCTTAATGTCGGCCATATACATCGGCAAACCGACCTGGACACCGGACGACGAAGAATATTGGTGGTCGATTACTACCGAAAAGGGCAACCGGCCTGCTTTTGCTGCGCTGGCAAATATGGCAAAATACTGCGGGGATCGGTATATACCAGAACGTGCAGGCAACAGCCCGGAGGCACTTGGCCTTGTCACCGTTACTCCTTGCGATTAGTTATTTTTTTCATTTGATTGCCACGATTATCTGGCTAGGGGGGCTTGCCACGATGACGGTGCTGGTCTGGCCGGAAATGCGGCGTGTCATGGCGGATAATCCATCGGCGATGATGCTGCTGACGCGCCTGCGCAAACGCTTCATCCCGCTCAGTAACTTCAGCCTGGTTATGCTCGTGATTACCGGATTCATCCAAATGTCCGGTGATTCGCACTACGACGGCGTGTTACAATTCACGAATGAGTGGAGCCGGGTGCTGCTGTTGAAACATCTGGCAATTGTGGGTATGGTGGTGTGCGGGCTGGTGCTGCAATACAGCGTGACACCCGCGCTGGAACGCGCCAGCCTATTAGTTGAACGCGGCAAAGGCGATCCGGCTGAATGGGAACGCTTGCGCCGCCGCGAGATTCGTTTGACCTGGGTGAACGTCGGTTTGGGGGTGTTGGTGCTGGCGTTCACGGCGTGGGTAACAGCCTTGTGATGTGTCAAGGCATCCAGGTTTTGCTTATATACAGATCGTTTTGGCGAGGCGCAGGGTGTTTTTCAGCCGCGTCTTGTACAATTTCGCTGTAAACCTTTCCAACATCCCTCCTTTGCGTTATGGTTTTACATTGAGCTACAAGCTGTTGGCTATCCGCTGATCGCTGTTTGGAGAATCGCATTGTCTAGTCGTGTGGGATATGCCCTGGCGGTTATGCTTCTGCTGCTGGCGGCGGGGCTGCGGATGTGGGAATTATCCACATTGCCCGCCGGATTAAGCCAGGAAGACATCACTGATGTACGCATCGCTGAAACCGTGCGCCAGGGCGGTATCGAAGTCTTTTATGACCTGGGAAACGAAGGCCGCGAAGGGCTGTATCATGCTGTGCTGGCGGCTGTGACCGGCGTGGTCGGCAATGGGCTGCTCGGTTATCACATGCTGTCGCTGTGGGTGAGTCTGGTGGCGTTGGCGCTGGTCTATGTGCTGGCGATGCGCTTATACGGCCCATTAGCAGGTGTAACCGCGCTGGCGCTGCTGGTTGTGAATATGGAATTTATTTTGGCTGGACGTCAGGTTGGGCGCGAAATCATTCTCCCGGCGCTGGTCGCGGCAGTCATGCTGACGCTGGCGCGGACGCTCGAAGTTTACCGGCGCAGCCGTCTGCCGATTACGACTGCCTTCGCCGGGTTAGGATTGCTAATCGGAATCGGGTTTTATTTTCATCCAGCACACTTCCTGATTTTCCTGTTCGCCGTGATTTTCATCGTCTATCGTCTGGCCTCGCCACCGCCGCTGTCGCCACAGATGTTGAGCTTCCTGCGCTTCGGCCTGTTGGTGATGATAATTGTTGCTACACCCTATCTCATTTCGAGTATCCGCCTCCCACAACTGAGCGGCATCACCCGTTTGTGGGATGGTTATAATATCACGCAGACATCGCCGATTCAGGCGTATGCCAATGGGCTGGCCGGAATATTCCTGGCGGGTGACAAAAATCCTACGCACAACCTACCCGGACGCCCGCTGATTGATCTGTTCAGTGGCATGTTTTTACTGGTAGGATTTCTGACGGCAGCACGCGGCTGGCGGCAGCCACGTTATGCACTGCCTTTAATTGCAGCGCTCGTGCTCTCACCCGTTGTTTTTCTATCTTCACAAAGCCCCAATTTCCAGCAATATCTGGTAATTCTCCCGGTACTGGCATTGTTTTTCGGCCTCGGCGTGACCACCCTGTACCGGACGATTATCAGCCCTATCGGGAAACGACTGGCCTGGGTTGGTCTGCTGGCGCTGCTGGTGTTTAACCTCTTCTGGCTCATCCCTACCTTGTTCCAAAAATGGCCCGCACAGCCGGAAGTCTATACCGCATTTCACAGCCGTCTAGGGCAAATTGCTCGTTACCTGGATCGCACGGTGGAAACGACACCAACCCTCATCTGCGATACACTGCCGACTAACCGCATCGGCAATGATCAACTCACGGACGCCGATTTGCTGCTGCTGATGATGAATCGCAAAGCATTCACGCCGCGTTATGCCGACTGCGGCAGCGGCTTTATTTTCATCAACGGCGGTGAGGGGCAACAAGTTGTGCTGCCCGAAATCACATCTCTGGACAGTTTACATCCCTACCTGCGCACTTGGGTCAATCAGGGACAGGTCATTGATGATCCAGGACTGCCGCCAAATGCAATCGTGAACCTGAACGTGATGCACGCCCTGGCCGACACTATAGGCCGCTTTACGACGACTGCGCCCGCCGGGTATGCGCCCGAAGCACCGGGTACGAGTCCGCTGGCTGTGCCACCAGTCCGCTTTGGTGGCAATCTCACGTTCCTCGGTTATGATGAAAAACCGACCACCGATTATACCCCTGGCGGAATCGTCACCTCAATCACCTACTGGCGTGTGGATGGGGCGATACCGCCGGACTTGCGCCTATTCACCCATGTATTGTCCGACCCGTCGGCAATTGCCGCCCAGAACGACACCATCAGCGTGGATGTGAGCCAACTTCAGGATCGAGATGTATTCATTCAGATTACGTTTGTGCCGCTGCCCTACACCATCCCGGAAGGCTCATACAGCATTTCAATCGGCGCCTATAGGGCGGATAACAGCGTGCGCATGGGTGTACTGGATAACGGTCAGCCGCGCGGCACACGTCTGTTCCTGGGACAAATTAATGTCAGGAAAACGGGTGGCTAGCCATGTTTGAAGTTGTCTTTATGGGAACATCAGCTTCTGCGCCATCCATTCATCGGGGACTGCCCGCACAGGTTATCCTGGCAGGCGAACACCGCTTCCTGGTCGATTGTGGCGAAGGCACGCAGCGCCAGATTTTGCGCAGCGGCGTAGGCTTCAAACGCCTGAATCGCATCCTGCTGACGCACGGTCATCTCGATCATATCCTGGGCTTGGGCGGCCTCGTTTCGACCTTTGCCCATTGGGAAAGCATCGACAACATTGAACTGTGGGGCGGGAAAGCGACGCTGGATCGTGTGCAATCCCTGTTGTTCGGCGTGGTGCTGGATTACGAACGACTGCCTATCGAGATTCGCTTTATGGATTTGAAACCGGGTCTTTTCTTTGAGGCCAAAGATTTTACTGTCGAGGCTTTTTCGGTCACACATCGGGGGCCGGGGAACTTCGGCTATGTATTCCAGGAAAAAACACGCCGCCCCTTTCTGAATGAAAAAGCGGAAGCCTTAGGCGTTCCAGTTGGGCCAGAACGCAGCCGTTTGGTCAAAGGCGAGGCTGTCACGCTGACCGATGGCCGGGTGATCGAGCCGGAAATGGTGCTCGGTGATGAGATTCAGGGCGTCAAACTGGTGCATATCGGCGATATTGGCCGCACCGATAATGTGCGCGAATTTGTTGCCAATGCCGATGCGTTGGTAATCGAATCAACTTTTCTGGATGTGGACAACGAAGCCGCCCAAAACTTTGGACACATCACCGCCAAACAAGCCGCGACTTTGGCGCTGGAAACTGGCGTAAAAACCCTGATTCTGACCCACGTTTCTCGCCGTTACCGTGAGCGTGACATCATCGACGAGGCACGCCGCACCTTCCCCAACACCTATGTTGCCCGCGATCTCGATCATTATGTCATCCGCCGGGATCGCCCCGTCGAGAAAAAATATGCGATTGACCCGACCTCGCCGGAGGATGAGTCGGCGTGAACATTGTCAAAATGAACCCCGTTCAATCCGGCGAGGTAGCGGCATTCATCGCCCGGTTGCAAACAGATAAAACGCATCAAATAGCCTATTTCGGCAACAAAGTGACGGAAATCGCGGCAGTGATTGAGACATTTGTCGAAGCACACAATGTGCTGCTGGCCTACTGCGACGATCAACTGATTGGGGTTCTCGGCGCAGATACTGATATTACCAGTCATCGTGCCTGGTTGTACGGCCCATTGGTCGATTATCAGGAGTGGCATATGGTCGCCGATGCGCTCTATGAAGAAGCGCTGCGCCTGAATGTGATTCCTGAATTTGTCCACGACGAAGAATTGTTTGCCGACTCAACCAATAGCAACATCGCCACTTTTGCCGCCAACCATCGTTTCACCGCAGGTACGCCACAGGCCAGTCTGCATCTCAAACGGGCTGTGCTTGCAAAAAAAGTGAGCACTATCGGAGTTGTAGAACTTACAGAGCCACACTATAAAACCTTCCGGCAGTTACATGATATGCTTTTTCCTGGCACATATTTTTCGGGTCACCAGATTATTGAGCGGCTGGGAGCACGAGACAAGGTATTTTTTGCCACAATGCCAGGTTTAGGTGAGATGCCTGTTGGTTATATCTATGCCCGAATCGAACCGGAAGCCACTGACGGATACATTGATTTTCTCGGTGTTTTAGAACCATTCCGCCGTCGGGGGATTGCTGGAAAGCTGATTTCGGGCGCAAAAAACTGGTTATTTTCATTTCCCGAAATCGAGGCAATAACGCTCACTGTCGATGCGGCTAACACCACTGGACTCGCCCTTTATGAGAGCCTGGGTTTTACCCATTTCCAAACTCTACGGGCCTACCGCAAACGCTATTGAGCAATAAGTGGTACATTAGCATCACCATTAGCCATCCGCGCATAATACTCCGGAGGAACATATGGCCGACACAATCAATGACTTCACCCGCACCAAACTCGACGAATACGTCAGCGAATTATATGTGAATGAAGATGATGTATTGAAGGGGATTCAAGCAGAGGCCGAACGCCAGCAAATGCCCGCGATCAGCGTCCGTGCCTTTGAGGGTCGCCTGCTGCAATTTTTAGTCTATTCCACCAACGCCAAAAAAGTCATCGAAATCGGTGCATTGGCGGGATACAGCGGCACATGGATTGCCCGCGCCCTACCCGCCGATGGCAAGCTCTACACACTGGAAAAGAGCAGCAAACATGCTGCTGTCGCCCGCAGCAGCTTTGAGCGCGCCGGGGTCAGCGGCAAGGTCGAACTGCTGGAAGGTGACGCCCAGGATTCGCTCCGGAAACTGGCTTTAAAAGCACCATTTGATCTGATCTTCATTGATGCCGACAAGCCCGGTTATCCCGCATATCTGGCATGGAGTGTGGAAAACTTACGTCCTGGCGGGATGGTCGCAGCCCATAATGCCTTCCGCAGGGGCAGAGTCATTGCGCCGGAAAGCGACGATGACCGCGCGATGGATACTTTTAACCGTGCCCTCGCCGCTGAGTCACGCCTGGAAAGTTTTATCCTCGCCATCGGTGATGGAATGGCGGTGGGTGTAAAGCAGGCTTAAGCCGTATCGCCGAAAGACTTCAGATTGCCCAGGGTGGAATCCTGACCTTGTAAAAAGATCAGGCTTTCATCCCACCGGCTAAACATCCGCATCCGCACTCCCGGCATCCCCAACTGCGCCAGCGTAGATGCTATGAAACGCAGTAGAGGGTTGCCTGCCCCATAAATAATCAGCCAGCCCAAATTGGGGTTATCAATATTCGGTGTTAGCCGTCTAATACCGAACAGATTGGTTGGAAAACGCTCAACCTCCGAAACATCCACAAGAACATGGACTAAGGTGGTTCCGGTTTCAAGCAGTTTAGCGAGTCCATTGCGAGCCGCCTCAGCATCTTCCAGGGTGACATTCCCATACATTCGTTGAATGGCAACCCCCTTTTCGATGTACCAGCTATCTGCGTAAGGCATTTTCTTTGATCCCCTTATCGAATTCATGGACGAAAAAATGTCCTACATACCGCTTTGTATTACCAGTTACTTATAGGTTAAACAATGGTAAATTTATAAACCTATTAATTAAAATTGTCACTATTTATCGCTGCACAATGTCACAAAAACAACTTTAATTTAATTATATGAACGAAATATGAATAGAGGGGAAATTGAGAAATCGGCGCGGCATAAATCATTGAATGCAGTAATTGAAAACTGGTCAGTTGGGGATTAATTACTGTATAAATGCGAGGGTAAATAGCAGGAAGTTCAAAAGCTAAGGACTTCCTGCCAGATTATGAAAAGTTACAAGGGCTGCCGTTCCAGATCGATGATGCTCTCGTCCTGGCTGATGAGGAAACTAACCGCTTCTTCAGCGGTGGGGAACATGCGGAAACGCGCACCAGCCATCTGAATCACCGTGCTGGCGACCCAACGCATGACCGGACTCATACCAACCATGACGCTCCAGCCCAGAGCCGGTTCCTTGAGATGTGTGAGCGTGCGATGTACCTGTGCCAGATTGATTGGCATTTTGGTCATCGCCCGCATATCGACAATCAAGTGTATGAGCGGTGTCGCCTGTGAACCTGCCCGTACCAATTCGACAATTTTCCGATCAACCGCCACCATATCGTCGAGTGTGAGTTCGCCCTGCACGTGGACAAGTACCACACGATTTTCTTGATACCAGGTTGTTGCTGCGGGCATGATTTTCCCCTTCTCTATGCAATCAAATTTGCAGAACGATTGAACGACTAGGCCGACTGCTGCGAGACCAGCAGCCCTTCTAAGGTGGCATCGTGTTCGTGCAGAAAAGTGATACCCTGTTCCAGCGTGTCAAACATCCGCAGTCGCACATTCGGGATGATAAATTGGGTAATCAGCGAGGCCACAA
>JBDTNB010000097.1:0-25871 GCA_039933955.1 Chloroflexota bacterium | reverse complement strand
ACCCGTTTCCAGTAGAAGATTAGGGGAAACAACGCGACACAGAATAAAAGAGCCATCATGCGTGAGTTTGAGCGGATTCGGATCGAAAAAGGACAAGCCTATATTCGAGATACAGGAATTACAGTATCCGAAATCGTCAAAAAAGTGATCTATCAGCAATCATCGAGCATGTTATTGGTGGAATATCCGACCCTGGACGCTAATGACGTTGAAGAAGCTATGGCCTATGCGGTGAGCGACGTTATTGAAACTATTGCCATCTGGAGAAATGAAGGACTGACCCCACTCTCTTTAATCGATGGTTACAGTGAACTCTTGTTACACGATTCTCAATATACGCAAGAGCAGAAGCAGCAATTCAACTCAACCATATATCGAAGCGCCAGACATGCTGTGGCTCGGTGGTGGAATTTTACAGAGTGGGTTTACAAAACATATCGCCTAGACAGCGAACATTATCAGGCATTTTTGATAGATGCTATCGTGCAGGATGTTTTGCGCGAACTTCCGCGATACGATCCATCGGCAAAAGTTAAGTGGGATGTTACTACAAATTTGCCTGCTGTACGGGCAGATTTGCATTTAACAACTGCTATCATCAATCTACTTACAGATCGAACTTCTTTATTTCTCAAAATTGACTCTAGCTTCGAAATTACTTCAAAAAACGCTGATTTTGTAAACTTCAAAATTGTCAGGCAATTTGAGTATGTAAATCACAGAGAATCAATTGACATAGATAAATATGCATGGAGGAGCGGCCCTTTATCCCTAGCCAGATTGATAATTCATGAACATGACAGTGAACTTAAATTCACATTTTCATCTGAACAGGCAATTTTCGAATTCGATCTCCCCATCTGGCACGAAAACACTTAAAGGATGTTCATGACTTTCCCCAATTTCGAAACCCTCGCCATGACAATTACCCCACCCTTCGCGCAGGTCACATTAAACCGGCCTGAAGTCAAAAACGCGATGAACGGCCAAATGGTGCTGGATTTGATCGCGGCGTTCGAGCGATTGCAGGACAACCGCGAGGTGCGGGCTATCGTCCTGTCCGGCGCGGGTGGCACATTTTGCGCAGGCGGTGATATAAAGGAATTAGCGGCGGTGATGCAGGGCGGCATGGACGAACAGGCCGGACTGCTCGACAAGCTGCTGCGGCTGGTGAATCAAGCGCCACAGGTGGTCATCGCCAAAATCGAAGGCGCAGCAATGGGCGGCGGATTCGGGCTGGTGTGTGTGGCGGATATTGCCATCGCCAGCACCGATGTGAAAATGGGGATGCCGGAAGTGCGGCTTGGTCTCGTCCCGGCGCTGATTTCGCCCTATGTGATCCAGCGCATCGGCTTGACGCGGGCACGCGAACTCATGCTGACGGGGCGGCGTTTCGGCGGCGAAGAGGCTCAGCAATACGGCATTGTTCATGAAACTTGCCCTTCGGATGTACTGGATGAACGAGTCAATGCGATTCTGGATCATATCCGCCAATGCAGCCCGCAGGCGTTGGCGGCCTGCAAGCAGTTGATCTTCACGGTGATGGATCAATCGCTGGACGCAACGGTTGATTACCGGGCGAAGCTGCTGACCGATTTGCGGCACAGCGACGAGGGTACGGAAGGCATGATGGCCTTCGCGCAAAAACGCCCGCCAAAATGGGCGGACAAATAAAGTTCAAAGTGCTCAGTTCTGAGTGCTGGGTAAAAACCAGAGCTTTATGCGTCCAGCGCCTTTAGTGCGCTTGGCATTTTGGCAGCCAGATGACTTTAGCCTCTGGTGGTTCTGCGTGAGGAATAATTAGAATTTTAGAGAGATTTTCAATGTAGGGGCATGTCGGCGACAAACCCCTACGAAAATATGAAAGCGGCCAGTGTATGACCATGATCCGCAAATTATTGATCGCCAATCGCGGTGAAATCGCCTGCCGCATTATACGGACGTGCCGTGAGATGGGCATCGCGACGGTGGCCGTGTATTCCGATGCCGATGCGCGCGCGCTGTTCGTCGAGATGGCCGACGAGGCCGTGCATATCGGTGCGAGTCCCGCCCAGGAAAGTTATCTCAACGGCGAAAAAATCATTGCGGCAGCCAAGCGCACCAACACCCAGGCCGTGCATCCCGGTTATGGATTCCTGGCCGAAAATGCCACTTTCGCGCAAGCCTGTATCGACGCGGGCTTGATTTTCATTGGCCCGCCGCCCAGCGCCATCGCCGCGATGGGCAGCAAAAAAGGCGCGAAGCTGCTGCTGAAAAATATTCCCGTCGTGCCGGGATACATGGGCGACGACCAATCCGACGCGGAGTTGATTGTCGCCGCGCAGGAAATCGGCTACCCGATTATGGTCAAAGCCTCGGCGGGCGGCGGCGGCAGAGGGATGCGCCAGGTCGAGTCGACGGCTGATTTACCGGCTGCGCTGGAAGCCGCACGGCGTGAAGCATCGCAGGCTTTCGGCGACGACACCCTGATTCTGGAAAAAGTGGTCAACAATCCGCGCCATATCGAGGTGCAAATCTTCGGCGACAAAATGGGTAATGTGATCGCGCTGGGCGAACGTGAATGCACGATCCAGCGCCGCCATCAAAAATTGATCGAGGAAACACCATCTACCTTCCTCACACCAACGCTGCGTAAGAAAATGTTCGCCGCCGCCGCCAGCATCGGCACACAGTTGGGGTACTACAGCGCCGGGACAGTCGAATTCCTGGTGGACAGCGATAAACAATTTTATTTCATGGAAATGAATACTCGTTTACAGGTTGAACACCCCATCACCGAGGAAACCACCGGTTTTGATCTGGTGCGCTGGCAGATTATGGTCGCCGAAGGTTTCCCCCTGCCCGACATGGATGTATATCCAGCCGGACACGCGATTGAGGTGCGGATTTGTACCGAAGACCCGGCCAGCGATTTCCTCCCGGCAACCGGCGATATTTTATGCTGGCGCGAACCGTCCGATGTGCGCGTCGATTCAGGAATCCGATCCGGCGATTCCGTCAGCGTGTATTACGACTCGATGGTCGCCAAAGTGATTGCCTACGGCGAACACCGCGACGGTGCGATTCGGCGGCTGGATTATGCTTTAAGCCAACTACAATTATTGGGTCTGAAAAACAACATTGCCTTTTTGCGGCGCGTCCTCACCCACCCTGATTTTGTGGCTGGGGAGATCACCACGCGCTTCATCCCGGAACATCCTGAATTGTTGCCCGAATCCGACGCACCGCTGACTACCACGTTAATTGCTGCGGCGATTGCTCAACAAGGATATGAAACGAAAAACACCGACGCACCGCTGCAAAATTACTGGCGCAACAATGCCTTCCTCCCGATCTGTGAAACCTTCAAACATGGAGGCGTAGAACATGAAGTCCGGCTGTCACCGGGGCGTGAAGGTCACTATAGCGCGCAAATCGGCGAACAAAAATTTGATGTGCAGGTCAGCTCCTATGAAAACGAGGCATTGTCGCTGTCGATAGATGGCTACCGCCAACACGTGACTCTGGCGCAGGGCGACCATCAAAGCTGGTGGATTTTCGTCAACGGCTACAGCACCATGCTGACCTGGGTATCGCCGCTGCCGGAAGGTGAACACGCCCGCGCTGCCGAAGGCTCGTTACATGCCCCCATGCCCGGTCAAATCCGTGCTGTGAATGTGACCGTCGGCCAGCAGGTCAAAGAAGGCGATGTCCTGCTGATTTTAGAAGCCATGAAAATGGAACACCGCATCAAAGCGCCGTATGCCGGGGAAGTCGCCGCGTTGTATTATCAAGTTGGGCAATCGGTGCGGGCCGACGCGGTGCTTCTGGAACTCAAAGCCAATTCCAAGTGAACCATAGTATTGATCGCGAAGTATAAATCTGTATCGGACGTACCCATAGAGTTCCTTATGCTTCCGTTTAGGAAGGCATAAGAAAGGCGTGACGATTGGCAAGAATACTGGACAAATGTTCCATTCTCTGACAAAATTATGCAGTCGTTTTAATTCCTTTCCATCGTGTTGCGCGTCTTTGCAGCCAGACGTGTAACGTTTTCCTCTGATCCTAGACTAACCCTTTGCAGTATAGACTTTATCTTTTTCTGAGGAGGTTGTATGTTTCGCTTGAATTCGCGCCCCTGGCGTATCGCGGCATTCTCCGTTTTGATGATCGTCCTTCTGGGTGGCGCTTTCGGCGTTCACGCTCAAACTACCGCAGGTGTTCTGCGTATCGGCGTAGTCACCCCAAAGGTTCTCGATCCTTCACAAGGATCGAATGATTCAGAAGTTTTATTCAATCGCAGCATTTATGATTATTTGGTGGAAGCCCTGCCGGATCGCAGCATTACCCCCAATCTTGCCAAAGATTGGACGATCAGCGCAGACGGCCTGACTTACACGTTCAATCTGCAAGAAGGGGTTAAATTCCATGACGGCTCCGACTTCTCATCAGCCGATGTGGTCTTTACCTTCAACCGCCTGATTTCGCTCAAGTCCCCGGCACTGGATATTCTAGGCGAGTTTGAAGTCAGCGCGCCGGATGCCAAGACAGTGGTGTTCACGCTCAAGACCCCCAACGCCGATTTCCTGTATGGCGTTTCCAACCGCTTCGCCCTCATCCTGAAAGATGGCATGGACAATCCCAATGTGATTGGTGACGGCGATAATCCCTATGCCAGCTTCAACGGCACTGGCCCCTTCGTGCTGACTTCGTATGATTCGGCAGCAGGCAAAGCTGTCCTGACCAAGAACGCCAATTATTGGAAAGAGGGCCAACCGCTGCTGGACAGCGTAGAATTCGTCTTTATTGACGATCCGGCGACCCAGGTGCAAGCCCTGCGCGGCGGACAGGTCGATTTCATCTACAAAATTTCACTCAACCAGGTTAGCGCGCTTCAGGGCGACAGCACTATCAGCGTCATCCAAAAGGCCACCAACCAGCATCCCGTCATCCGTCTGCGTACCGATGAAGGCCCAGGCAAGGATGTCAAGGTGCGGCAAGCATTCAAACTGGCTACAGATCGCCAATTGTTGAACGAACAGGTATTGGATGGTCAAGGTATTGTCGGCAACAACGATCCGATTGGCCCCAGTTTCGGCGTGTTCTACGATAGCATGCTCGTGAACCCTGGTTATGACCCAGGTGCCGCTTGCGATCTCCTGACTGAGGCCGGGTATCCTGATGGTATCGAGGTTACACTGGTTACGCCCATTGTGCTGGGCTATGACACCGATTTAGCCCCAGCTCTCAAAGACCAATGGGAAGAATCAGCAGGCTGTATCAAAGTCAATGAGATTCAGACGGTATCCGAAGGCGATTACTACAATAACGACTTCCCGAATAACTGGCTTGTCGCTGACCTCGCCATCACGCCTTGGAGTGACCAACCCACCGCCCAAAGTTATCTGGTGCAGGCTTATAAAACCGGCGGCGTATACAACGAAACCCGTTGGTCTGATCCTGACCTGGATAAACTGATCGACCAGGCTGGCGTGACCACCGATGCAACCGAACGCGCCAAGATTTACAATCAGATTTCCGACATTTTCAACGAACGCGGGCCGATCATTATCCCCTGGTTTGCGCCAATTTTCGGGGCGACCAGCACGAAAGTCCAGGGATTGGATTTCGCGCCCTTCCCAGGTCTGACCGATCTGCGCGGCGTCTCGGTTAGCGCCTAACATTGTAATAGGGGAGGATTTAAACCCTCCCCTATTACACCCATATTATGACAAATGCAGACACTCCTCCCCTAAAGCCGTATACAGGCCAGTCATCGCTTACACAATTGCGTTCGGGGCTGACAATCGCTTTCCGACGGTTGGCCGAACGTCCGCTTTCATTGATTGGCGTTTTCATTGTTATATTATTTCTCTTGCTTGCAATTTTTGGCCCGAATATCGCACCCTATAAATTTAGTACACTCATTCGTGGAGCAGCACGGCTTCCCCCATCTGCCGAACATTGGTTTGGGACTGATAGTCTAGGCCGCGATGTCTTCAGTCGTGTATTATGGGGGGCAAGAGAGGTTATTGCGATTCCCGGAATTGCTACAGCCATCGCCGTAGTCCTGGGTAGTAGCCTGGGCTTGTTCCTGGGTTATTATGGCGGTTGGATTGACGAGGTGATTTCGCGCGCGCTGGACAGCCTATTGGCGATTCCGGCGCTGCTGCTGGCGCTGGTCATGCTGGGCACGATTGGGCCGTCGCCGGTTGGCATCGTGATCGTCATCGTCTTGTTGTATGTGCCGATTGTGGCGCGCGTGATCCGCAGTGCAACCCTGAACGTGCGCAGCGCTGGTTTCATCGAGGCGGCACGGCTGCGCGGTGAACCCATGAGGTACATTTTATTTCGTGAAATTTTACCGAGTGTCCTGCCCGCCTTAGCGGTAGAAGCCGCGCTACGCTTTTCCTATGCGATTTTCCTGACGGCATCGCTGGGCTTTTTGGGATTGGGTGTACAGCCGCCATCGCCCGATTGGGGACGCATGGTCAACGAAGCGCGCGACAGCTTTACGCGGACACCCTGGGCACTGTGGTTCCCGGCGGGCGCAATCGCGACACTCGTCATTGGCGTGAATTTGATGGCGGACGGCTTGCGGCGAATTTTCCGCTATGAGGGAAATAATTAAGCTGTTAGCCAATAGCATTTAGCTAATTATGGGCTAATCGCTAGAAACAAAAAGACGGCTTTGCGTTTGCAAAAGCCGTCCTTTGTGAGAACGAAGCTGCGAATTACAGGTTCTTGACGATGTTCGAGAAGATGTTACCAATCGCCGGGCCGAGCAGAGCCAGGATGACGATGACGACAACGGCCACCAGAACCAGGATCAGAGCGTATTCGACGAGGCCTTGGCCTTCTTCACGGGGCATGTACAACATTATGAGTTCTCCATTTGCAATATATTGACACCAGATGATTGGTAATGAGTTTGTGTCAACGTTATGTTTTTAGATTAATCCAGAATAAATTTAGAGTCAATAAGGGAAACCAATATTCACAAATTATTTACACTCTTTGGGTTCTAAGGGAAATAATCGTCTATGAATGAAACACCCGTCATCGAGGCAAAAAATCTGTGCATTGATTACAAGCTGGGCAAACGCTGGATCAATGCCGTGCGCGACGTATCACTGACGATCCAACCTCTAGAGATTCATGGGTTGGTTGGGGAGAGCGGCAGCGGTAAATCCACGCTGGCGCTGGCGCTGATGCACTATATGGCGAAAAACGCGCGCGTTTCGTCTGGTGAAATTTTGCTGGACGGCGAAAATCTGCTGGCAAAATCCGAAGCCGAGATGCGTAAAATCTGGGGGCGCTACTTAAGCCTTGTCCCGCAAGACCCGCTGGCATCGCTCAACCCTGCCTATACGATTGGCAACCAGATCGCCGAAATTACGCGGCTTCATCAGGGGTTGTCGTGGCAGGAATCACTGCGACGTGCTGTGGAAATGCTTGGAAGAGTTAAGATTGCTGACCCGGAAGCCGTCGCCCGCAAATATCCGCATCAACTCAGCGGCGGGATGCAGCAGCGTGTGACGATTGCGATGGCACTCAGCACCCAACCGCGTTTGCTGGTGCTGGACGAACCAACCACCGCGCTCGATGTGACCACCCAAGCGGTAATCCTCGATTTATTTCGCGACCTCATCCGCGACAATAATGCAGCGGCTCTGTATGTCTCGCACGATCTGGGTGTGATCGCACAAATGTGTGACCGCGTAACTGTATTGTATGCCGGTGAAGTCATGGCGAGCGGCACAGTCGAAACCCTCTATAAAAATCCGGTTCACCCTTATACCACCGGGCTTTTGTCGAGCATCCCGCACCCCATCCCTGGCATAGAAACCCGTCTGCCAACGGTTGAAGGCGTCGCACCGTCGCTGGCAGAACGACCTGTAGGATGCGTCTTCGCGCCGCGCTGTCCCGCCGCATTGGATATTTGCCGCGCGCAAAAACCCACGCTGGATGAATTCATGCCCGGACGCATGGTCAAGTGTCACCGCTGGCCGGAAATCGTGAGCGGCGAACTAAAACTGGAATTTTCATCTCACGGTCAGCCAATCCCTGGCGCGCCGCCCGATGATACCCAATATGTGCTGACCACCGACGACCTGAGCAAACGCTTCGGCAAGCAAACCTTGTGGACGCGCCTGACCGGTGACGACTCGCAGTTCGTGCAGGCGGTTGACGACGTGTCGATTCGGGTGCGGGCACGTTCAACTTTGGGTCTGGTCGGCGAAAGCGGCAGCGGCAAAACCACGCTAGCGCGCTGCATTGTCGGGCTGGACACCGCCGACAACGGCGACATTGTGCTCCTGGAAGCCGCCATTCCCAATGAACTCCGGCAGCGTCCACAACCGGTGCTGCGTGAATTACAAATGATTTTCCAGAATCCCAACGACACCTTGAATCCCTATTTAACCGTCGGGCAAGCGCTCGAACGCACCATCCGCCGTCTGGATAGTTCGCGAACAACATGGCAGGCCGTACAAGGCCGCATTTCTGAACTCTTGAACGCTGTGCGCCTGACGGATGAATATGCCCACCGTTATCCGGCGGAACTCAGCGGCGGCGAAAAGCAGCGTATCGCTATCGCCCGCGCCTTTGCCGCCAACCCTGCCCTGATCGTCGCCGACGAGCCGACATCCTCGCTGGATGTTTCGGTGCAGGCCGTGATCCTGAATTTGCTCAAAGATTTGCGGGCGAAAGAAGGCGCATCTTATCTATTTATTTCGCATGATTTGCGCGCCGTGAGCTATCTGGCCGACTGGTTGGTCGTGATGTATCTGGGGCAAATTGTCGAAGAAGGCGACACCAGTCAGGTTTATGGTTTCCCTTCGCATCCTTATACTGAAGCCTTGATTTCATCCATCCCGCCGCCTGATCCCACCGTCAAAAGTGGGAATATCCGGCTGGAAGGCGACATCCCCAGCGCGGCGCATATTCCAAGCGGCTGCCGTTTCCATACCCGCTGCCCGCGTAAAATTGGCGCAATCTGCGAACAGCAGGAACCACCCTGGCGTGATGCAGGCGGCGACCATCGCATCCGCTGCCACATCCCGATTGACGAATTGATTGCCTTACAAACCGGTTCTGCGGCTCCTGTCCCTGCGGAAGAAGGTCAATAAATATGTTCCGCTATATCCTGCGCCGATTTTTCCTGCTCATCGTGACCATGCTCATTACCTCGGTGATTATTTTCGGCCTCACGCAGATCATCCCCGGTGATGTGGCGCGGCTGATCCTGGGGCGGGACGCTTCTGAAGAGCAGTTGCAAAAATTGCGCCACGACTTTGGCCTGGATGTCCCGGCAACTCAGCAGTATGTCAACTGGTTGACAGGTTTCGTCAAAGGCGATTGGGGACGATCCTTCACCGGCGGCAACCAGCAGGTGCGCCCGCTGGTCACGGATCGGCTTGGCAATTCGATGCGGCTGGCGCTCATGACATTGGTCATCAGTGTGCCGCTGTCGGTGTTGTTAGGCGTATTGGCGGCGCTCTACGAAAATACCTGGATCGACAGTGTTATCTCGTTGGTGTCGCTGTCGGTGGTCGGCCTGCCGGAATTTGTGACCGGCTTAGTGTTGATTAATGGTATCGCGCTGGGCGTGCGCGGATTAGGTCTCCCGGCGACCTCGGTTGTACCGAGCGCTGATCTCGGCGATTGGATTCGCCAGTTGATTTTGCCCGCACTGACCGCAACCTTTGTGCTGTTAGGCTATGTTTCCCGCCTGACGCGCGCCGGAGTGCTGGACGAACTGAAAAAACCGTATGTCCGAACGGCGGTTTTAAAAGGCTTGCCGGGGCGCGTCGTGATTTTCAAGCATGTTTTGCGCAACGCTTTGCTGCCGACGATTACCGTGATCGCGATCAGCTTCGGTTGGTTGATCGGCGGACTGGTCGTGATCGAAAGTGTGTATAATTATCCAGGATTAGGTGCGCTGCTGGTCGATGCTGTGAAGCAAAAAAATTTATTTCTGCTGCAAGCTATTGTGATGGTGACGATTTTCTTCTTCGCCGTCGCCAACCTGATCGCCGATGTGTTGTATGCGCTGCTAAACCCCAGGATACGCCTGGAATAATTGCTCGATGCGAAAACTGCTTCTCACACCCAAACGAATTATCCTGGGCATCGTCGCCGTGGCGATCACCATTTTTTTCGTCTGGTTATTGTTTGGCGTCGCTGTCGATTTATTTTTGCCGCAGCGCTTCGCTGCCGCCCGCCAAACATGGGAGAGTCAACGTCCCGACCATTATCGCCTCAGGGTGCGCGTGTACGGTTTCTGCCCGCCGCCCTGCGGCTCCGAACTCCAACTCACCATCGATGGCGATACCGTGACCGAAGCCGGTCAGCGCGCAACCTTTCTGGCGGCCTCCGACCCCCAGAATGCACCTTTCGAATCGATTGCCGCTGCGGATTTCGCCCAATATCGCGTCGCCGATTACACGATGGACGCGCTGTTCAAAGACGCAGCCAAAACATTGGCAAATGTGCCACCCATTTATGTCGCCTGGAGCGCAGACCCGATTTACGACATTGATTTTGACAGCCAGCAGGGTTATATCACACACTTTCTCATCAGCAATTGTGGACGCGGGCTGCTCGGCCCCGCCATTGGGGATTGCAATTGGGGCTACCGGTTGATGGGTTTCGAGGCGCTTTCGTAACAAATTCTCATCCTGCATCGTCACTATCTACCGCTATAATAAGGATATATTGAAAACCCATAAGAGGTGAATCATGCCCCTTTATGATTACCGCTGTGAAACCTGCGGCGAACCTTTCCAGGCCAAACACGGCTTCAACGAATCCGCGTCAGCCTGCCCCAACTGCCAGAGCGCCGACATCCACCGCATCATCACCACCGCGCCCAGCATCGCACGCGGCATGGTGACGCTGGCTGGGGACAGCAAACGCGCCTCCAAAGAGCAGCTTGTGGATAAATGGGCGGAAGAAACGCCCAAGCTGCGTAAAAAACTGGTTGACAAATTGGGCGAAGATGTGGTCAACCGCAACGCGCCGACCCTCAACAAAACCTTCGACTAAATCGCGTATTCGTAGGGGCGGATGCCCTTCTTTTTGGAACGCACCTGAAATTTCATCTGAAAGGCACGCACCGTGAATGCTTCCGTCACATTTGACCGCGCCGCCGATTATTACGACCAGACGCGCGGCTATCCACCGGGCGAGGAAAAAGGCGTCGCCGCGATTCTCGCCCAGGCCGGAAATCTGAAAGCCAACAGCCGAGTCCTGGAAATTGGCATCGGCACGGGGCGGATTGCGCTGCCGCTTGCGCCACATGTGAGCAGTTATTTCGGAGCCGATCTGTCGCGCCCTATGATGGATAAACTGCGCGCTAAACAAAACGGTGAATCCATTTTTCTGACCGAAGCCGATGTGACCAAACTCCCTTTCCCTGACGCGGCTTTTGATGCGGTGGTCGCCGTCCACGTTTTTCACCTGATCCCCAATTGGCCGGATGCCCTGGCCGAAGTCGGGCGGGTTTTGCGCCCTGATGCAAAACTCATTCACTGCTGGTCGCAGGATAGCCAGAACGACGTATTTTACCCGTTATGGGATGCCTGGAATGCCGCCATTGGCGCGAAAGCCGACCAGAATTTTGGCGCACCCTGGCGCACGAAGCCCGATTTTCTGGGCGATGAAGGCTGGCAGCCCGCAAACGACGTACTAGAGCATTCCTATCCCACCGAAACCTCACTGAAACAGTTCTTCGACTTGCTGCGCAAACGGGTCTGGTCATCCTGCTGGCGCTACGATGATGACGAACTTGCGCGCGGCATCGCGGCGATGGAAGCGGTAATTCCGAGCGTGTTCACCGATCCGCAAGCCCCCATCAGCCGCTCCACCATTGTTTACGCGCGCGGCTATCTGCCGCCGAGCTAGCCAATAGCAGTTAGCGATTAGCAGTTAGCCTCGAATATCGCTAGACTTTGTATTGTCTTATCGGAATTGGAATTGTTTTTTGCTTTTAGCTAAGAGCTAAAGACTATCGACTAAAGACTTATCAATGATTCAACCGCTGCATATCCGGGGTGCGCACATCTGGAACGGTTCCAGTCTAAAGGAATGGACGACTCAACGCGATTTATACACTACCGATGTCGTGACTGACCAACCTGCCAACGACGCGCTCACGGTTGATCTCGACGGCTACACAATTTTTCCCGGCCTGATTAATGCCCACGACCACCTGGAATTGAATCACTACCCCCGCAGCAAATTCCGTGACAAATACGACAACGCCCATCAATGGGGCGAGGACATGAACGCGCGGTTGGACACTGAACCTTACAAATCACTGCGCGCCTATCCATTGTGGGACAAATTGTTCATCGGTGGGCTGAAAAATCTCCTCTGTGGCGCGACGACGGTAGCCCATCATAACCCACTCCATAAATATCTGAAATGGAATGACTTTCCGGTCAATGTGCTTCAAAAATATGGTTGGGCACATTCCTTACATTTCAGTACAGATGAAGAAATCCAGCGATCCTATAAAAGAACACCTAAACACATTCCCTGGTTTATCCATTTGGCGGAGGGCACAGACGAGACTGCTTCAGAAGAGTATCAACGCCTCAAGCAATTGGGATGTATTGGAGAAAACTCGGTACTGATACACGGTGTGGGTTTAACGCCTGAGGATGTATATGATGCTGTACAGCATGTACGCGGATTAGTATGGTGTCCATCAACCAATATCTATTTACTTGGCAAGACAAGCCCATATATTCAATATACCTATGCTGATCGCCCTACATGGCGGGGGGCAGCGAAGGGCTGCAACATAGCACTTGGAAGTGATTCACGTTTGACGGCTGATGGCGATTTATTGCACGAAATGCGAGCCGCCAACATGACATCTCAATGCGATGGGGGTTGTGTTGAAGAAGCCGTCTGGGAACGTGCGGCACATATATTGGGACTAACCAATGTGGGACATCTAAGCGTGGGCGCGAATGCCGATTGGATAGCTAATTTCGATAGGGAGCGTGCAGGATTAGCTCTAGTGGTCAAAGGTGGCGTGCCGCAGATTGGCGATCCTGACGTGATGGCGAAGTTCCCGCACATCCAAACCGTCGCCGCCACCCTGGACGGCCAACCCAAACGCATCCAACTTGACCTCGCGCACCGTATTCATCAGAATCAGCTAAAAGAACCCGGATTAGAGGTGGACGAACTGCCAAAACGGAAATTCGTGTTATGGTAGTATCGGAATGGTTAGGGAATAATGGCATAAGGCTGTTGTAATGTGTTTCGTAATTCTACCTGTTATTGCCTGTTTTTCAGGTGATTTGAGAGTATTGTGATGACCGATTTACTGTTTGGACAATCCTACTACCTCCGCTTCGATCCGAAACTCTGGGACGCGATGCAGCCTTATCCACCGCTGGGGACGCTGTATGCCGCCAGCTACATGCGTCAAAAAGGTTATTTGGTTGCCCTGTTTGACGCAATGCTCGCCGAAAATACCGCCGAGTGGACAACCGCGCTGCAAAAGTATCAGCCGAAATATGCCATTTTATTTGAGGACAACTTTAATTATCTGAGCAAAATGAGCCTGCTGCGGATGCGCGCCGCCGCCTTCGAAATGATTGACGCCGCCAAAACCCAGGGCTGCACCGTGATCGTCGCAGGCGCGGACATGACCGACCACACCGAAAAATATCTCGAACATGGCGCGGATTTTGTGCTGCTCGGCGAGGGCGAAGAAACCTTAGCTGAATTAATTGCATATTTGAACCTCACCCCCCACGCCTTCGGCAGCCCTCTCCATACTAATGAAGAGGGGGAGCAGGATGATGCGGGGCTTTATAACATCCACAGCCTCGCCTATCTACATGACGGCAAAGTCATTAAAACGCCGACGCGCCCGGTCATCCGCAAATTAGACGACATTCCTTTTCCCGCCTGGGACTTGGTAGACCGCGACAAATACCGTAATGTGTGGGTCGAACATCACGGTTACTACAGCATGAATCTAGTCACGACGCGCGGCTGCCCTTTTCACTGTAATTGGTGCGCCAAACCGATCTGGGGACAGAAATACAACGTCCGCAGCCCGCAAAATGTGGTCGAAGAAATGGCCTGGTTGCAAGCCAATTTTGCGCCCGATCAAATCTGGTTCATGGACGACATCATGGGCATTCAGGATCGCTGGATCGAGGAATTCGCCGATTTACTCGACCAACGCGGCGTGCATATCCCCTTTAAAAGCCTGAACCGTGTCGATTTGCTGCTGCGCGGCAAAACCATCCCGGCGCTGGCGCGGGCGGGCGCGAAAATTGTGTGGGTCGGCGCGGAAAGCGGTTCGCAAAAAATCCTGGACGCGATGGACAAAGGTACGCAGGTGGCGCAAATTTACGAAGCCACCCGTCAACTGCACGCGCACGGCGTCAAAGTCGCTTTCTTTTTGCAATTCGGTTATCCCGGCGAAACCCGTGAGGACATCGAACTCACGCTCAAGATGGTGCGCGATTTAATGCCGGACGACATCGGCATCAGCGTCAGTTATCCGCTGCCGGGGACACCCTTTTACGAGAGTGTCCAGCATGAACTCGGCGAGCGCGTGAATTGGCTCGACAGCGCCGACATGGCGATGCTCTACAAAGGCCCTTTCGCCACCGAGTTTTACCGCCAGTTGCACACCGTCGTCCACAAGGAATATCGTTCGCGCAAAAGCTGGAATGAAATCCGCGCGCTGCTACGTAATCCCGTTCATTTGCGCCCCGGTCACATCAAACAAACCGCCGCCATGATTTATCACCGGCTGACGCTGCCCAACGCCGTCGCAAAACTCGATCAACTCGCCCTCCTGCCGCACGAACCAACCCGCGTGCCCAATGTGGTCATCAGCGGTTAGTTTTCAGCTACGGTACAATAAACATCAGCGCGAAAATTATCAGGAGACCTCATCATGGCAAACTGGCTGAAAATCACCAAACCGAATATCGAAATGTCGAGCGGTTTTCTCATCTACCAATCGGCGATCATCAACATGGACGCGGCGACCAGCTTCGCACTACAAAATGCCGGATCGGTCACATTTTTCATCGAGGGCAAGGCCTATGTCATCCAGCAGCAGTTTGACGGCAAAGCCTATGACACGGCGATGAAATACGTCCAGGCGCGCACGCAGGGGATCACGTTACCATAAAGCAGACGACTAACTGAGGAAAATCACGATGGTGCTCACTCGAAAAAGCCATATCGCAGAACAGCTACGTCAATCGCTGCGGGAAGAAGAAGAGTTAACTTCTCTGGAAAGTGTCATAAACGAGTGGGGCTAGATGGATAAACTATGGATATAAATCCCGAACAGATCATCGAGTTGAGTAAACGGCAGGTGATTATTTACCTGGATGAAGACGGAGAGGGCTATTTTGCCGATTGCCCCAGCTTACCCGGCTGTCACAGTCAGGGCGATACCTGGGAAGAGACATTAGCGAACATCAAAGAAGCAATTGAGGTTTGGATCGAGGATGCACTGGCGCATGACGAACCAATCCCTGAAGACAAGGCGGTATGGGTTGGGCGTGTATGAGTTAGACAAGGTTATTGCTTTACTGTAAGAGGAAATCATGGACATTCTACTGGCACACGGCTATTTTCTGTATGACGACCCGCACGAACTGAAGGTGATGAAGCCTTATCCACCGTTGGGCATCCTGTATATCTCCTCGTATTTGAAGAAACAGGGTTTCGACGTAGGTGTTTTTGATTCAACCTTTAGCTCAATGACCGCCTTCAAAGCATTGATCGCCAAAGAACGCCCATTCGTCGTCGGCCTCTACACCAACATGATGACCAAGCGCAACATCCTGGAGATGGCGCACGCTTGCAAAGCATCCGGCGCAATCGTCGTCCTCGGCGGGCCAGAACCGCCCTACTATGCCGATGATTATCTGAAAGCTGGCGCGGACATCATCGTCAAAGGCGAAGGCGAACTCACGCTGGGAGCTTTGCTCCCATACCTCGCTCAACATGGATTGAACGGCCTCGAAGCCATTGACGGAATTGCCTTCCGCGACGGCGACGGCAAGCTGGTCGAAACCCTGCCGCGCGCCTTCATCCAGGATTTGAGCGCTAACCCCTGGCCGGATCGCGAAGCCATCGACATCCCACAGTATATGAAAATTTGGAAAGACAATCACGGCCAAAGTTCGGTGTCGGTGATTCAGGCGCGTGGCTGCCCCTACACCTGTCATTGGTGCAGCCATTCGGTCTATGGCAACACCCACCGCCGCCGCACGCCCGAAGACGCCGCTGATGAAGTGCTGTGGATCAAGGAGCATTACAACCCCGACCTGATCTGGTACGCCGACGATGTATTCACGATCCATTTTCGCTGGTTTTTCAGGTATGCCGAAGAACTGAAAAAACGCGGCGTTCGCATTCCCTTCGAGTGCATTTCGCGTGCGGATCGCCTCAACGAAGAAGTCGTCAAAACCCTGGCCGACATGGGCGCGTTCCGTGTCTGGAACGGCTCCGAAAGCGGCTCGCAAAAAATCCTGGACGCGATGGATCGCAAAGTGCAGGTCAAAGATGTGCAGGAGAAAACCCACCTGCTGCAAAAATATGGCATCGAAACCGGCATGTTCATCATGTTGGGCTACGATGGCGAGACCATCCAGGACTTAGAGGAAACTGTCGAACATCTCAAAATTTCCAATCCCGATTTGTTCCTGACCACCGTCGCCTATCCCATCAAAGGCACAAAATATTATGCCGAGGTTGAAAGCCGCGTCCTGGCCGACAAATCCTGGGCAGACCGCAGTGACCGTGATTTGACCGTCGCCGGACGCTACTCACGCCGTTTTTACACCTTCGCCACCCGCTGGATAGTCAGTGAAGTCGCGTTGAGCAAGGCGAACAAGGACGGTGATGTACCTTTCAAGCGCCGTATCAAGCTGCTGGCGAACGCCAAAATTGGTCGATTGGGGATGGCATTGACCAGCCATCAGGTGGAAAATCAAGGCCAGCAAGTGCACAAGGAACAGATAGCCCAGGCATGAACAGCGAAACGAACACATACCGCCATCTTGTGGTTTGGTTGGGAGAAAATGCGCTGAATTGGGAGCGAGAAGCTTGGCAGAAATTTCGCCAGTCTGCCGCGAACTCAGAATTTGAGGATTTTCTTGAAGCTCAAACAAGGGATGAATGGGAATATATCGATACACAACTCAATGCCGAAGGCTGGGAAGCGACCCCAGAGGGCAGTGGATGGATGTGGCGTATTTCGGGCTATCAAAAATTACAATCTGCCGAATAGAATTATTCCTCGCGGTTATTTGACACCATGACGCCTCGTTAGGAGAACTTCTTGCTCGTTCCGATTCTCATCTATCTCGCGGTTGGCGCGTGCATCATGTACGGCGCGGCACAGAATCGCCGTCCCCGGCTGCGGGGACTATCGCGCGGCCTGTTGATGTCCTATTTCAGCATCGCGATTTTGCTCATCGTCGGCGAAATTTACTTCCGCACCAGCTTTGCGGAATCCGATGGCATCCCGACGCTGGCGCTCAAAAACTGGCAGGAACGTTACTGGCACTTGAACGATCTTGGCTATCGCGATCCAATTTGGACACCCGCCGATTGGGCAGGCAAACATACCGTTCTGGTGATAGGCGATTCGCTGACCGAAGGTTGGGGGCTGGAACATCCCGAAACCCGTTTCAGCGGTGTCCTTCAATCCGAATTGGGCAGCGATTATGTGGTGATGAACCTGGGCAAAGCTGGAGCCAGCACCGCTGAAGAACTCGACAACCTCAAATCATTCCCGCTGCAAAATCCTGATGATGTGATCCTGCAATACACGCTCAATGACATCGAAAATGCCGCGTCCAGCATCGGTCAGAATCCCGGCATTGATCCCGGAAGCGCCATGCCCGACTGGGCGAACGAATCGTATCTGGGCAATTTCATTTACTGGCGTTTCATCCGCACCTTTGCTCCACAGACCATCGGCGGCAACACCTACTACAATTGGCTCCATTCGATGTACGATAACTCGGTAGTCTGGGCGATTCACGAAACCCAACTGAACGCGATGGCCGATCAAATTGAGGCGATGGGCGCGCGACCCGGCTTCGTCATTTTCCCGGATATGGGCGATCCCTTCGACAGCATCCCTTATGTGGATCGCGTCGCGCAGGTATTTGAAGCGCGCGGCTACAAAGATAGCACCATCAAACTCTTCGATCAGGCCGAGGCTATGCCCTTCGCGGATCGGGTCGTCTCCGCCAAAGACCTGCATCCCAGCGCCAAGTTCGATCAGGTCGTCGGTCAATTGATGTACGAAAAATTGTTTAAGTCTAATTCGGCAGATTGAGCGCATGACCCAGGCTTTCGACCCCCTGGCCCCGACGTATGATGTCGCTTTTACCCACAGCCCCATCGGGCGCTATTTGCGTGACCAGATTCACGCCCGACTCGATTTACATTTTCACCCTGGCGACCATATGCTGGAACTCGGCTGCGGCACGGGCGAGGACGCGCTCTATTTAGCAAATCGCGGCGTAAATATCACCGCTACCGATGTCAGCGAAGGGATGCTCAAGGTTGCCCGCGAAAAGGCCAATAATCCGCTGATAACCTTTGCAAACCTTGATTTACGCAGGCTAAATCCCCTCCCCCTAGCCCCCTCCCGACTTCGTAGAGAGGGGGAATCTTACGATGGCGTATTTTCCAACTTCGGCCCGTTGAATTGTCTGGATGATTGGAATCCCTTAGCCGCGTGGCTTTCGGAACGCATGAAACCCGGCGGCATCGTCGGCCTGGGAATCATGAGTCCATTGTGCATCTGGGAGCCGTTGTGGCATGGATTGCATGGCGATTTCAAAACGGCGACTCGTCGCTGGCGCAAAACGACCACCTTCCAACCCGAAGGCACAGCCGAACCGATCATTGTCCGCTATCCGACCATCCGCCGCATCACCCAGGATTTCGCGCCGCATTTTCAGCGGACGTACATCCAGGGAGTCGGCCTGTTTCTGCCGCCCAGCGATGCTTTCGGCGTGATCGAAAAACGCCCGCGCCTGATGAAATTATTGATGAATTTAGAGGGTCGATTCACGCACTACTCGTCCCTAGCGCCGTTCGCGGATCACTATTGGATTGAATTCAGGAAAATCTAAATGTAGGAGATAAAGCATGGGGAAATGGTCGCGCGTACAATTTGTTTTCTACTGCAAAACATGTGACGAGAAAATCACATTCAGCATTTATTACGGAGAGCACGAAATCTGGAATCATAAAGATGCATCAAAACTGGCTGCATGGCAGGCGCATCAGGGACATGAAACTGAACTCAAATATGAATTTTTTCCGGGCACGAAATCAGTTTCGGGAAATGGGGGTGGATTCAGGTAGAAATCTCGCCTCGTTCCAGTGCTTTATTTTTCTCGCGTACCTGATCGGACATCTGTGCTTTGAAAGCGATCATGCGCTCTTGCAGCGCCGGATCAAAGGCCGCCAGGATTTGCACCGCCAATAAACCGGCATTTTTCGCGCCGCCAATCGCCATCGTCGCCACCGGCACACCGGACGGCATCTGCACAATCGACAGCAGCGAATCCAGGCCGTTGAGCGCATGGCTTTGTACCGGGACGCCGATCACCGGCAGCGGACTATAGGCCGCCACCATCCCCGGCAGGTGTGCCGCGCCCCCTGCCCCGGCGATAATCACCTTCAGCCCGCGTTTATGTGCTGTGCTGGCATATTCGGCCATTTCCGTTGGCGTGCGGTGCGCCGAGATAATTTTCACCTCATGCTCGATGTCAAAAATCGCACACACTTCAATCGCACCCTGCATCGTTGGCAGGTCGCTGTCGCTGCCCATGATGATTCCAACCTGTGTCATCGCCATCCCCTACTTTATAAATCGACCAGATCAGCCGCCCGCCGCGCCAAAATTTCGCATTCCTCAACCGTGTCGCCCACAACCGTCACATGCCCCATTTTGCGCCCGATTCGTATATCCCGTTTGCCGTACAGATGCAGATGTGCGCCGGGGACGGTCAACGCCGCTTTAATTCCATCGTTATTCACCACGCCATTCCGCCGACCCAGAATATTGACCATCACGGCTGCCGGAGCGACCAACTGTGTATTTCCCAACGGCCAACCCAGAACCGCCCGAATGTGATTTTCAAACTGCGAAGTGACGCAGCCCTCAATCGTGTAATGACCGGAATTGTGCGGGCGCGGCGCGATCTCGTTGTACAGAACAAATCCATCTTCGAGCAAAAATAACTCGACGCCGAAAATGCCCACACCGCTGATCGCCTCGACAGCTTGGATAGCAATCGCCGCCGCCATTTGCGAAATTTGCGGCGCGACCTGGGCGGGCGCACGTACCACATGACAAATGTGATTTTCCTGCACGGTTTCGACCACTGGATACGTCTGCGACTCGCCGTCCCGTCCGCGCACGACCATCACCGCCAACTCGCGCTCGAATGGCACAAAGCCCTCGACGTATAACGCCCGCCCACCCTTCGACAATTTTTCCCAGGCGGCGTCAATGTCGTCCGCGCTCCGCAGCGTGGCATTGCCATAACCATCATAGCCATCGCGTCGCGCCTTCAGCACCAACGGATAGCCAAAGTTTAAGGCCACCCGACGTACATCTTCCGGCGATTCGACAGCCTGGAAGCGCGGCATTGGCAAGCCCGCCGCCTGCATGGTCTGCTTCTGAATCAATTTATCTTGTACGAGCGCCAATGTTGCCGACGTGGGATACACTGGCAGCCCCATCGCCTCCAATCGGCGCAGTACCGACGCATCCACAAATTCATTTTCCAGCGTAACCGAATCACACAATGCAGCAAACGCCGACAGCACCACCTCATCGTCCCATTGACCGGCGATCTGGTGCTGCGTCAGCCGCGCCGCCGGACTGTCCGGGGTGCGCTCAAAAATAGCGGTTTCAATTCCGAGTGAGATGGCGGCCTGGGTGAGCATCTGCGCGAGCTGCCCGCCGCCGAGAATGCCGAGTTTTGTCATGCGGTGTATGATAACGAGGGGCGTAGCGATTAGCAATTCGCTTTTAGAAATGGAAATAGTATGTCAAAAGAGGAATATCGGGCAGTCTTTGAAACAGCCTTAGAAAATGCGGCAAAAAATGCTGAAAAATGTTTTAATGTCGATGTACCACGACGCTTTAACGTCGAAATAGTCGGCGGTGGAAAAGCCCGCCGATAGCTCGCGCACAAAAAGTTGTTGACGATCTTTTTATTGACGAAAACCAATTCTGGTTGCTCATCAATATGATGGTCATAGAAGTTAGTCACGATGCAAATTTGTCCATCCTTTCCATAGATATCACTGGATACGGGCCGGGCAGCTTTGAGGAAACATTCAATTATGCAAATGGCGCAGGCCCATTTCACCAAGTGTTGCCCATGAATCTAAAAGTTTCGAGATTCATTCCTCGTATCAGTATCCCAAATGACTTTATTCCATAAATAACCACTAATGCGCTCATCGCTCTCACGGAATACCATTACCCTGCTCACCAGCAACGTCGGCAGCGCGGCACTGTCATTCATTTTGTCGGTGCTGATTGGCCGCGTCCTCAAGCAGGACGGTCTCGGAGTCTACACAGCGGCGCTGGCCTGGGTGTTCCCGTTGTCGCTCATTGCTGAATTCGGTCTCGGTTCGCTCATGACCCGCGATATCGCCCAAACCTCGGACTCTGCCGACGCATATCTGCGTTCGACCACTCTCGCCCGTCTGTGGATCGGCGGTGCGCTCACCCTGGCGCTGGTGATTTTCGCGCCCATCCTGAGCGACGATCCCGCCGTCATCGCCAGCTTGCGTATTTCCGCACCGCTGATTATCATTTTGCCATTTTTCGGCGCGTTCACCGCCATTTTCCGCGCGCGGCAGGCTATGTGGCCGATCCCGCCGTTGAATGTTGGCATGTTGCTGATTCAGGTCGCCCTGACCGCCCTCGTTTTTCTGACCGGAGGCGGCGTGCTGGCGGCCTTGATCGTCAATACCGCGACCTCAGCCGGACAATTGGTCGCGGCATGGATGGTTTGGCGCTGGAAATTTCACACGCCATCACCAACACCCAATAACCTGTCCCTTAAAATTATGCCGCTGTTGCGACGGGCATGGCCGTTCGCGCTGGCGGCGGTGTTGGCTGCCCTGCAAACCCGCGCCGGGACGATCCTGCTCGAAAAACTGACCGACACGGCTCAGGTCGGCTATTATGCCGCCGGGACGCGCTTCGTCGAGGCCGCCCGCATGATTCCCAACGCCCTGTTCGGCGCACTTTTTCCAGCCTTAGCCGCACTCATCGCCCTACCGGATGCTTTTCGCCGCACCTTTCGCAAAGTGACCCTCGGTTTAAGTGGATTTGGAATCGTGCTCGGCCTCATTTGCACATTTTTCGCCGCCCTCATTATGAGCCTGACTTATGGCGCGGCCTTCGCCCCGGCGGTTCCCGTGCTGCAAATCGCCATGTGGTCGCTGCTGCCCGGTTTGCTGCGCGCCGGACGGACGCTATACTGGTACGCGCTGGGACAGGAACAGTACACCAATATCGTCACTGGGGCGACCCTGGTCGTCCAAATCGGATTCAGTTTGTGGTTGATCCCACTGGCAGGCGCATCCGGCGCAGCGATTGTCAGCCTCGTCACCGAAACCCTGGCGCTCATTTTATTGTGGCTGCCCGGTCTAAAGATGCATCAGAATGTCTGAGCAAAACAGCACGGCGCACGTAAACTCGTCCATCCGTTGGGACATCTCTATCCTGCTGATGTTATTCATCAGCGGAATCCTGCTGCGGATTCTCTTGATTGCGCCCAACGGCTTCGATGGCCTTTACGGTCAAGACCCCTACGCTTATTACGACTTCGCCAGTGAACTCCGAACATCGCTGACCGAAGGACGCGCACCGGGAGCCTTTTTCTGGCCGTTGGGCTATCCGGCACTGCTGGCCGCCGCCCACGCCATTTTTGGAACCCAACCGAGCACCGGGCAAGCCATCAGCATCCTCATGGGCGCTGCCCTCGCACCGCTGGTTTACATTTTTGCGCGTCAGCTAGGCACAGGCCGACTTGGCGCACTCATCGCAGGCATTTTGATGGGCATCTGCGGGCAGGCGTTGCAATCCAGCGTCGTCATCATGGCCGACATTCCCGCCTTATTCTGGGCAATGGTCAGCGTCGTCATTTTATGGCGCTATATCCGTAATCCTGACCAAACACCGGCGATCCCATCTATTTTCCTGTCGGCGTTGATACTCGCCCTGGCCTGCATCACGCGCTGGCTCTATCTGATTTTGGCGGTTCCCTGGGCATTAGCGCTTTTGATGGTCTGGAAAGGCCGCATCCGCTGGCGCGCAAGTCTTTTTGGCATCGTCGCCGCCCTGCTGATTTTCGTGCCGCAGTTGCTCTACAGTCGCAACGATCCCTATCCGGTGCTCAATCATGCCTGGGTCGAAGGCTGGTCGCCCGCCAACGTTTTCCGGCAAGTCTTCGACAACGTGGACGGTCATTTCGAGTACGAAAAAATCAACGGCGTGTATTATGCCCAACCCTTTTACGATGCCTATTACCTTGCGCCGATTTTCACGCTCTTTTTGCTGATCGGACTCGTAGCACTGTTCCGCGACAAACGCTATGCTGCATTGCTGATGCTGCTCGGCTGGGGGCTGTTACCCTATTTTTTCCTCGCCGGAATCCCCTATCAGAACATCCGCTTTCCGCTGATTGTATTTCCCGCCGTCGCGATTTTGGCCGGGGTCGGTCTGGAACGCACGGCAGGTTGGGTTTCGTGCCTCACACGTCCGTCCATCGCGTATATCGCCCTCTTCGCCTTAATGATTTTCGGCGCATCCCAAACCCTATCGGCTTCCACTTCGCTTATCGACACTTTTATCACCAACCAGCAGCGCGATAAGCAAAGCGCCGCCTGGACGGGCGAGCATGTGCCATCGGGTGCGACACTTTACACCTTCGGTCTGACACTGACGCTCAAACACTACACAACGCTCAATGTCTATGAAATTTTCTACGAAACACCTGACACGCTCAATCAAAAATGGACGCACGGCCAGAACGATTACTTGTTGCTCAACGTTTGGAATATCGAGAATCAATGGGCAGGCCGCGACCCTCAGGCTGATTATCACTGGCTGCGCGACAAGCGCGGCCTGGTCGAAATTGGCAAATTTGGTTACTACACACTTTTCCGAATAAACGGCTGATAGCTATTTATGAATCTTGGAATTCTGCTCCCCGGCTTCAGCAGCGACGAAAATGATTGGGCGATTCCTGTCCAACTCAACCTTGTTCGCGAACTCGCCAAAAATGACGATGTGCGCGTGCTGGCACTGCGTTATCCCCATCGCCGCGACACTTATTCGATTTTCGGCGCGATGGTTTATCCACTCGGCGTCGGACAAGTGCGCGGATTGCGGCGGCTGGCGCTGTGGCTCGATGCGCTGCTGACTCTGCGTCGTCTCCACCACAAAAAACCTTTCGATGTGCTCCATGCCATGTGGGCAGATGAAACCGGTCTGATCGCGGCCTGGGCGGGACGCTGGTTGAACATTCCGGTAGTGGTTTCAATCGCAGGGGGAGAACTCGCCCGCCTGGATGACATCGGTTATGGGTTACAGCGCGGCGCATTCAGCCGTTGGATCGTCGGGCAAGCCTTGCAGGGTGCGGATTGCGTCATCGCCGCCTGTTCCTATGCCCGCAATCTGATTCCTGCCGCGGGCTACAATATTTCTGACGACAAAATCCGCACAATTACACTGGGTGTTGATACTCAAGTCTTCCATCCCGCTTTGCTCCCCATCTCTGTACACGGGGAGAGGGGTTTGATCCATGTCGCCTCATTAGTTGGCGTCAAAGATCAGGCTACCCTGCTGCGGGCGCTGGCACGCTTAGAAAAAGAAGTCACCTTAGATATTCTGGGGATCGGGCCGGAACGCGCAGCCTTAGAATCGCTGGCGCAGGAATTATGCATCCGTCATCAGGTAAATTTTATCGGCGCGGTAGATCACCTGGATTTGCCGGGGCATTATCAAAAAGCAGCGCTCAGTATCCTGTCATCGCGCCACGAAGGACTGGGCATGGTCACATTAGAAGCGGCGGCGTGCGGTGTACCAACTGTCAGCACAAATGTCGGGCTGCTGCCGGATGTGCCGGAAATGGGCATGTGCGTGCCCGTTGGCAACGATGCAGCCTTAGCCGACACCATCCACGCATTACTGGCCGACGAAGCGCGTCGCGCAGATCTGGCACAATCGGCTTACGATACCGCCCACGAACGCTTCACCATCCAGCACACCGCCGCCCAGTTTCAAGCGCTATATCGCGACATGGCTTCAGGTTTTCTTCGACGCTAACAATTCGCCTGCCAGACTCTTGATTTGGGCTTCCAGTTTTTCCCGCGCCTCATCATTCTGGAACAGCGTCATCCGCATCGCTACCAACTGCCGGATGCGTTCGCGGCTCAGTTCGTGGTCGTTGCCAATGGATTGCAACGTCTCGCGCCAACCAGTCTTGAGTCCGAAATGCCGCACCATGACTTCGTGCCGCCGCCCCGCGTCCTTGCTGTCATCAACGCTGCGCAGATAATCGACCATCGTGTCGAAAAACGCTTCCAGATGTTCAGCCTTCAGGGTATTGACTTCATCCTGAGTATATCCGGCGTGGAGCAGTAACTCGGCGAGCAGTGTTCGATGGCGGTAGACCTTCCATAACCACCAGTTCCACGCGCCCATTCGTCGGCTCAAGGGTGAAATAGTATACATATCAACATCCTATGCGATTATGAATTGAACCACCACACGCCGGTACATTCCGGCAAAATGACCCAATTGTGCTTCACAACTTCACTTGCCA
>JBDTNB010000096.1:0-26109 GCA_039933955.1 Chloroflexota bacterium | reverse complement strand
GCCATTGATGTTCAGTCTTTTTCTCTCCTATCGAATTCACATTAGACGTATATCTCATTAAGTTTTCCAGTTGTACCTTCAGAAGATTTACGTCGACTTTCTCGTGATTTTGTAATCGCTTACCAAATTTATCTACGCCGCCCTGTATCAGAAACAGCCTCTATTGATTTATTGCAAGGTGCATTGCCAAGCGACGATCAAAAAACACGGGCTAAAACTCTATTCACAAATATGTTTTTGTATCTAGAGCAGATGGGGTATGCAGCAGCTATCTACAATTGGGGCAAGCATAGCTCTGATCACTATGAATATGAATCTGTAAGACAGTTAATTCGTTGGTGCAGCCTTTTGCTGAAGTGGGCAATATTAGAGCAGGATAGGAAACCTATCTCTAGAAATCATAAACTGTATACAGACGATTGGAATGATGTTATTGCTAAGTGGACACCTAGTTATACTCGCGTACCACCTGAACCCTTTAAACAGATGACAATTGATCTCCTGCCTTTATCTGAAGAATCTAGTCTGGCGCTTCGAGCAACTATCCTTCAACATGAAGCTGAGCGAACCTATCTTGAAACTACTCTGGAAATTTTTTTGGATGCCCCTAAGAGTACCTGGGAAGACGATGTACTTCGATCAGGTGGGAGCTATATATGGATGGAAAATGAGGGAAGATTCCGAATTAATTTGAGGGAGTGGAATGCCATTATACGGATGCTTTCTACAGATGAAATGACCATCCTAGAACAATGGGGGCTAAAGGACACTTATCACAAGTTAAAAACCCCAATGCCAAGTTTCGCTGGATGAGCCGTTAGTAGAACCGCTTGATGATCGGGTTGTAGCGTAAGGCGCTGATCGTGGCGAACATTCTGGGATATCATGTAGACGGGTTCGCCAGCTCAGGTTAAGATTGCGCACACGAGATGGAAAGAAGCACCAGGGATGTTGATAAGATGAAACTCGCACTGATTGGTTTCGGGACGGTGGGGCAAGGGTTGGCAGAAATTCTGCGCGACAAGGGCGCGGAATTGGCCGACGAATATGGATTTAGCGCGGAGATTGTGGCTGTCGCGACGCAAAGCCGGGGGACGCTGTATCACCCCGACGGGCTGGATATTGGGGAACTGCTGGCGGCGATGCAAAAAGGGCATCTCGACCACTATCCTGACATTCCCGACCTGACGCGCGGCTGGGATGTGACGACGATTATCCGCCAGAGCAACGCCGACGTGATGGTCGAAAGCAGCCATACCAATCTGCAAACCGGGCAGCCCGCGCTGGATTATTGCTATGCAGCGTTGGAAAGCGGCAAGCATATCGTGATGGCGAACAAAGGGCCGGTGGCGGTGGCCTATGCTGAACTGGTCGAGAAGGCGCGGCAGGCAAATAAACGGGTGTTGTTCGAGGGAACGGTGATGGCCGGGACGCCTTCGATTCGGCTTGCGATGGAAGCGCTGGCGGGCTGTACGATCCGCGAGGCGCACGGCATCCTGAACGGGACGACCAATTACATCCTGACACAAATGGAAGGCGGGATGAGTTACGCCGATGCATTGGCGCAGGCGCAGCAGTTGGGTTATGCCGAGGCTGATCCGGCGGGCGATGTGGATGGCTGGGACGCGGCGGGTAAGGTGATTATCCTGGCGGCGGCGTTATTCAATAAGAAGCTGATGTTGGCGGATATGAGCGTCACCGGAATCAGCGGGATTACGGCTGATGACGTGGAAGCGGCTAAAAATTCGGGGGAAAAGTGGAAGCTGATTGCCCATATTACCCGCGAAGGTGGTTACGTCGCACCCGCGCTAGTGCCATTGAGCAATCCGTTGGCGGCAGTTTCCGGCGCGACCAACGCGATCACCTACAGCACCGATTTACTGGGCGATGTGACGCTGGTGGGCGCGGGGGCAGGCCGTTTGCAAACCGGGTTCGCGCTGCTGTCGGATTTGCTGGCGCTGGGGCGGGGGTGAAGGCCGCGAAGCCTCATTCAAGTGGACATGACATGTCATGCCTCTACGATGACCTTTGGGGTTCATATTATTTGGCAGTCAATTGACGAACGGACGAAATATATTTCGTCCCTACGAAAAAAATATCCAAGATAAAAATACAGCCGCCAAAGGGTGGATTGTGAGTGATAGTTTGTGAAGAAGTCGGCGCTGTCCAGGATTTTGAATTTCACCGAAGATGATCTGATGGCAAACCAGCGCGGCCAACTCAGCGAGGGGCAAAGATCGCACCTACGCAGTCAGATGGTGCTGTGGGGGAGCGGCGGCGGACTGATGTTCGTGATTATGGGGATCGCTTTCATCGGGTTGCTCACTGTGCAGCTTGACCTGCTCAGTCTGATTGGTATGGCGGTGGTGTTTGTGCTCATGCTGGTGTTTGGCGCGGGGACATGGTTTGAGATCAGCGAAAGATGGTTCGATCTGCGTAAAGGAGTTGTGTTGAGTGCGACGGGCGCTGCCGAACCATACATCCGAACGCGCATTCACGGTAATGAATATTATGCGCTCAAAATCGGCGTGCTCGAATTCAAGATTTCCAGTCCTGCTTACTACGTTTTCGATCCGGGGAACCGCTATCAGGTTTTTTATACACCGACGGCAAAGGCTATCGTCTCGGCGATTCAGTTAGATGACGCATCCTCAGAAGAGTAATTCCACGCCAACCGAATATCATCCGTTTTATGACGATTTGCTAACCTGCTCCTGTTCCCACCTGTTTTACAGGAAGGGTGATAAAAGTCCTGTCTCGCGTAAAACGACAAATTCTTAATTGACGAAAAATCGGGGTAATGCCATAGTGTATAATAGTGAGTAATTGTTCCGCAGACATGATAAGCGGATAAGTGAGGGGTTTGAGCGTGTCGGAAAACCGGAAAGCAAAAGTCCTGGTCGTGGAAGATGACATCCATTTGTTGGAGGGGATACGGGACATCCTGGAACTGGATGGGTACACCGTCCTCACCGCAGAGAATGGCACACACGGGTTAGATGTTTTGCAGGGTCAATCTTCCCCGCCTGACCTGATCGTGTCCGACATCATGATGCCTAAAATGGATGGTATCCAATTCCTCAAAGAAGTCCGCAAAGAAAGCCGCTGGCTGGACATCCCCTTTATTTTCCTGACCGCGAAGGGCGAAAAATCGGATTACCAGAAAGGTATGAAGATGGGCGTTGACGATTATGTCGTCAAGCCCTACGACCCCGGCGACCTGCTCATCAAAATAGAGTCACGGCTGGAACGGCTGCGGGCGGTACGCAAAGCCCATTCGGACGTGATGGCGGGACTTAAGGGCGAAATTTTGCGGATTCTCAACCACGAATTCCGCACCCCGCTGACCTTCGTGGTGGCCTATGCTGACATGCTCAATGAGAAAGAAGTTCAGGAACTTAGCCAGGAAGAAATCCTGACCTACCTGAAAGGCGTGAGCAGCGGCGCGGAACGCCTGCGTAACCTGATCGAAAATTTTATTTTGCTGGTGGAAATCGAAACCGGCGACATCCGCAATACCTACAATTGGCGCAAGCGCCCGGTTGAAGACCTGAGTGAGGTTTTCACCGCCGCCCGCGAACGGGTGCGGGCGATGGATGTGAGCAAACCGCACAGTATCGAATTCCTGATTGAGCCAAGTATTCCAGCCTTTGAAGGCGACCCGGAATATCTCACCATTGCCATACATCACCTCCTGCAAAACGCGATTAAATTTTCCGAATCCGACAAGCCAATCACGATGGATGCCAAAACCAAAGATGGCAAGGTGATTTTATCGGTGAAAGATGAAGGCCGGGGCATCCCCGCGATGGAACAGGCCGATATCTGGAAAAGTTTTTACCAGATTGACCGCGCTAAATATGAAGACCAGGGTGCAGGGGCGGGTCTCGCGATTGTCCGGGGAATCGCGGAACTGCACGGCGGCAGTGTGGCACTGAACAGCGAACCGGAAAAAGGCAGCACCTTCGAAATCATCCTGCCGCTGGAAAAAATCGCGCAGTAAAAAACAACTTGCGATATACTGAACTCGTATAAGCCAATCAGGTGGTGAAGGCACGAAGTCGTGTTTTTGCCGCTGTTTTACATTTCGCGTTGGATATGTGTCCGCCGATTAGCCTTAAGGAGAACGGTACTTCATGGCTCCCACTTTATTCGAAAAAATTAATACGCTCATCAGCGCCAACCTGCACGGCATTGTTGACCGCGCATTGGAGAGCAATTCCGTCCAGGTGATGGACGAGTATATCCGGCAGGTCGAACGCAACCTGGAAGCCCTGGAAGATTCGGCGGCGACGGTGGGCGGCACGGTCAAAACCCTCAAACGCAAGTATGAGGAATTCGCCGGCGCAGCCGAAAAGCTGGATCGCGATATTGATACCCTGGTCGTGAAGGGTAAAAATGATCTGGCGGCAGCGGCTCAGGCGGAACTCAACACCAAACAGGAGCTTTCGCAGGAATATTATAAGCAGTGGCAGGATCAGGAAGGCCAGTATCAAAAGATGCTGGACATGCGCCTGAAGCTGGAAAGCCGCCTGACGACCATCAAGCAGGAACGTGAACATCTGCGCGCGCTGATCGAACTGGCCGAAGCCAAGAAGGTCACACTGACGACGGTCAAGAGCCTGGATCAATTGTCGAACGTGGGCGACGAGCAAATCAGCAGCCTGAGCGAACAAATCCGTAACCGGTTGGATCGCGAAGATGCCAAGCTGGATATGGCGACAGATCGCTTGTCCGACCAGATCAAGGATGCGGTCAGCGGCGGCGAAATCGAACGCCAATTGGACGAACGGCGCAAGCGCCTGTTGGGTGCGTCCGGCGGCGGTGATGGTGGTGGGGATGCCAGCGACGCGGGCGGGTCGAGCAGTTCCAGCAGCTAAGATAAAAAGTTCAGAGTGCAAAGTACAGCGTAAATAATTATCCCCTCCCCCTGGACCCCTCCCCATTGCATGGAGAGGGGGAAGAAAACATAGCGCGGCGTTTGCTCACGATTATTTTCAACGGGGTCTAGGGTACAATAGACCCTGTTTTGTATCCCGTACAACCCGACGAGTGGTTCCAGCGTATAGCATTTCAGTACACGCGGAGAAAATAAAGTCTATGTCTAACGATTCATCCAATCCGATCCGTGAACGCGCGGTAGGCGCGGTTATTGGCAACGCATTTATACGCTGGGAAAGTGTGCTGACCATTGTTTTGACGATTGTCCTGTTCCTGGCGTTCCCGGCTCCCTTCCCCTGGTGGCAGCCCTGGTTCTGGCTGATTGGCGGGGCGATTGCCGAGGCAGCCCTGGTGATTTCCGCGCTGACCGACCCGGAGGCTGCAAGTCAGGCCATCGCGCGCGAGTTCGATGCAAAATATGATCTGCGCGAGATCAAAAGCACAGTGTCGCGGCAGCGTTTGCAGAGCGCATTGGAATACCGGCGCAACATGCTCGCACTGGCGAAAAAGCATCAGGGCGCGATGCGTGCCAGCCTGATGCAAACCGTGAACGACATCAACGACTGGATCGGGCATATGTACGATCTGGCGACGCATATTGATGCCTTCGACAACAATGATCTGGTGGAGCGGGATCGCAAAATGGTTCCGCAGCAGATTGAAAAGACGCGCATCCGCATCAACCAGGAAAAAGACCCGGCGGTGCGCAGCGATCTGGAAGATCAACTCAAGCAGCTTGAGCAGCAGCAGTCCAACCTGGAAGCGACGGTCAACAGCATCAAGCGCGCCGAAATCCAACTGGAAAGTACGCTGTCGTCGCTGGGGACGATTTACGCGCAGATGTCGCTGCTGGGCACGAAGGAAGTCGATAGCTCGCGGGCGCAGCGCCTACGCCTGGAAATCCAGGATGAGGTTTCCGGCCTGCAAGATACGATTGAGGCCATGAACGAGGTTCAACAGCAGCGCTTGAGTTTGCGGTAAAGTGATTTGAACCACTGAATGGCAATGAAGTGTAGACATATTCGACATTGGACAGTATGTCATCATTATCTGACAACGAGTTGATTGCACAGTTAAACGCAGAAAATTGGCATGACCGTCATCATGCTGCCCGTTGGCTTGGCGCACGACGAGCGATCTCCGCAGTGCCAGCACTCGTTGAACGACTGCGTGATCCGAGATCGCATGTACAGGCTGCCGCGGCATTGGCGCTCGGCGCAATCCACGATCCAGAAACTATCCCGCCTCTCATCGACATGTTTCACGGAAAAACCTATGGTTTCATGGAAGAAGATGGTGCGCCGCACCGCTTTACGCGCATTCTTGGCAGTGCTGGTATCGCGCTGACCGGCTTCAATATTCCGGAGGCGGTTGAGCCGGTCTACGATGCACTCCGCGATACAATGGCAAGCTATAGCTATGGAGGCGACTACGTTACGTTGTATATGCAGGCCGACTGCGTCAGCTACATAGGGGGTGAACGTGCCTATGAAATGCTGAACGAATTATGGACTGATCCGAAGTTCACCGACGTACAAGTGTCTGTCGCGAGTTCATTAGGAACCTGCGGCGTGGAGCGCGCGCTGCCGGAACTCTTGAAAGCACTCAGTGATGACCGAGTAACCGTGCGGGCTGCGGCTGCCGAGGGTCTGGGACTGCTTGGAAACACCGATGCGGTTGATCCCTTGATCACCCTGTTTCTGAATGCCGATGCCGGACTTGAGCCGAATGCTGATCCATATTTCAAGGATCGGCTATGGGAAAAGGCCGCACAGTCACTAGGGCGATTGAACACGAATGCGGCGTGTGCGGCTCTCAAGACGGGACTCACGCTGCCCGAAAGGTATTTCGCCGCCGCCGTTGGCTTGGCATATGCTAAAGACCCGGTTGCGCGAGACATGCTTACGCCTTTTGTTCTGAGCCTAGACCATCGTCGGGTGGGAATGAGAACTACGGCAGCATTCGCACTCGCGGCACTGGATGATGCGGGTGCATTGGCGGCCCTGCAATCTTATGCACAGCATGTGCGCGTCCAAGATTATGCGTTAGTCGAGGATGCCATTGATCGGTGGCAAGGCTTTATATGAGCCGCCGAGTTCGTAGAGAGAAGCCTGTAGGGACACGATATTGCTAGTTGATAATAAACCCCGATAATTCACGAAGATGGTATATTTCTTCCCAACAGTCCCGGAATTTGTGGGGATGCAAGCAACTATATCATGCCCGCTTTGAGACGTTTGCCGAATCATTTTTTCAACGCTCAATATCGTGTCCAAAAATCACGAATAGGTCGTTTTCAATTCGCTACGCCAAATAGAGATGGTAAGATTCATCGGTACTTGAAGCATCCTATTCATCACGCTTACTGGTCAAAAAGTATATGGAGATAATCGAATGAGTGAGTGGAATGACGCAATTATTGAAGAGTTTCGGACAAACAAGGGTAAGGTTGGGGGTCAGTTTGCGGATGCTACTCTGCTATTGCTGCACACAACCGGTGCAAAAAGTGGATTAGAACGTGTTAATCCGATGGTGTATTTTATGGATGGTGATCGTTATGTAGTCATCGCCTCGAAGGGCGGGGCTGATACCAATCCTGATTGGTTTACTAACCTTGTTGCCCATCCTGACGTTTCGGTAGAAGCCGGTACGGAGGAGTTCCCGGCAACAGCGGCTGTGCCTTCAGAACCCGAACGCACCCAATTGTATGAAAAAATGGAGTCTGTTAGACCTGGATTCACTGAATACAAACACAAAACCGCACGCATCATCCCGGTTGTCACTTTAACACGTAAGTCATGAGCGTGATTTTGCTGCCGATAGCATTTGAAGGAATTTGAGTTTCAAGATTGGTCATATCAAAAAGCCTCACCTGAATAACCGGTGGGGCTTTTTTATTGGGCTAGGTGAGTTCTTTTGCGAAGCCCTCGCGCCAGGAAGGATAGAGCGGTTGCCAGCCAAGCTGACGCGCTCTGGTGTTGGATGTGCCTCGTTCCCAGCCTTCGCGTCCCGGTTTGTCGGGCGGGGGTGGCGCGCCGACCAGACGCGCATACAAGGGAACCCATTCCGTCGCGGGCGCAGGTTCATTATCGACGATGTTCAAGGCTCCGGTGGGCCACGCTAAGGCTTGAAACGCAGCCTGCGCGGCATCAGCGACATGCAAAAAAGAAGTCACCGCATCGTTGGCCGGGATTTCGCCGCGGCGAATTTGTTCTGTGGTCAGGCCATCGCGGGCGTACCATGTGCCGGGGCCGTACAAAATGCCATAGCGCAGGGTGATGCCGACGGGCATTTCGGCCACCGCATCTTCCAGTGATTTTACGGCGGTCATCGCCCGACCACGCGATCCCGGCGCATCCACATCAATCGCTTCATCCTCGCGGGCAGGCTCCTGACCGGGAACGTAAATCCAGGCGATGCTCTCGGCAATCATGCGCTTCACATCGACGGCGAGGGATGCATCCACAAGGTTGCGCGTGCCTTCGATGCGCAGGCGTGTATTGGCAGCAAAATCCCGTCCAGCGAGGTCAGTCAATTGGTGGATGACGACATCAGGCTGCTCAGTTTTTAATGCAGCAAAAACAGCATCGCGATCTAATGCATCCATGATAACCGGATGCGCACCCAGTGCCGTGATTTGATCCCTTTTGGCAGCGCTGCGGGTTGTCCCGGCGACTTCATGACCGGCATTGACGAGTAACGGGACGAGCAAATGTCCGATTGCGCCTGTCGCCCCGGCAAGGAAAATTTTCATCCGTTCACCTCCTACGCGATGGAAACAAAAATATAACTCACCGCCAAGACGCCAAGTATGCAGAGATAAAATAAGAGGGTTTGTCGGTGACAAACCCATACAATTCACGTTTATCGTTGCCAGTTAGCCGCGTTTGTTTTTCTCGTCGCTCTTCGGGAAGATGCGGTAGCGGGTGGTGTTGATGAATTCCATTGGCGCATTGTGCCGGACGATTTCTTTGCGGTGTTCCTGCACGATGAATTCGGGTGTGACCGATTCGAACAAGCGCATCGCGCCCAGAACGATACCCAGATCGTCGAGTTGACCGAGGCCGATGATAAAATCCGGGATCAGGTCGAGCGGCGAGAGGACATAAACCACCGCCAGCAGGGGAATCGCTTTGCTCCACAGGGACACACGCGGGTCGCGGAACAAGCGCCACGTCAGTAAAATCTGTTCAATGATCGCACGTAACATTTTCGGTAGTTCTCCATTTTGAACGGCGATTTTTTCAGCCGTTTGTTGACGATTCCAGTATAGCCACACAGTGTAAAGAATACGCAAACAGACGGCCTGAGTTGCAAGATAGATGAAGTTCTAAGCTTAATTTTCGCCTTGCGCCGCCAGAGGCTAAAGCCGTCCGGCTGCCGTGTTCCGGCGGGAAGCGCACTAAAGGCGCTCTGACCCGCCGGGGAATGCTCGATACGCAACCTCCCTCACCTTTCGAGTAGCGATTTAAGGATATTTTCAGTGTTCGTAATCACATCACGAATTGGATAGATTGGATATTCCAGACAATGTACAATCCCAAAGACTGTTATCCAAAAACTGAGAAAATCAAATGACGAATCTCACCACGCTCTACCCGAAAGCGCCGTATAATTTTCCGCTGCTGCTGAATGTGCTGTCGCGCTTTGCACATCCGACGATGGATATTGTGCAGGATGGGGCGTACTGGCGGGTGATTCGCTCCGGCGATGGACTGGCATTGGTGCGAGTCAAGTCGGTGGGAACGGTGGATTCGCCTGTGCTGGAAGTTGAATTGATGGCGCAGACTGGAGAGGTCGATACGAGTGCTGTCATGAATTCGTTGGCGCACATTTTGCATGTCGATGCCGCACGAAGTGATTTTGTGGCTTTGGCACAGACCGATGCGACATTGTGGAGGGTAGTCGAGCCGTTGATTGGCCTGCCGGAATGGCGCACGGCGACGATTTTTGAAGCGCTGATGCAGACGATTATCGAGCAGCAAATTTCGTGGACGACAGCACAAAAAGCCCAGCGCTGGCTGGTGGAATGGGCGGGCGACTGCATCACGTATGGCGGCACGGCCTATTATGCCTTCCCGACTCCGGCGCGGATTGCTGAGGCCAGTGTTGAAGATTTGAAGCCGCTCAAAATCACCTTCAAACGGATGGTGTTGATGATCGATTTAGCGACTCAGGTCGTATCAGGCGAACTTGATCTGGAATCGTTCGCCGCGTATACACCGGACGCGGCCTATCAACATTTGCTGTCAATCAAGGGGATTGGACATTGGACGGCGGCGGTCACGCTGGAACGGGCTTTCGGTCACAAAGATTGGGTCGCCTATAACGATGTGGTGCTGCAAGCGGCGACCAACCGTTATTTCCTGGGCGCGGAGGGGCGGATTCCGCCGCAGTTGGTGACGGATACTTTTATGCGCTACGGCACGTTTGCCGGGATCGCCGCCCATTACACCATGATCCGTTGGGTGCTGGATCAATATGCCGTGCAGATCAGGGAATAGATAGAAAAGGGCACGACCTGTCGTGCCCCTACTTCCGAGCATTTAAGCGGCGGGTTTTAGGCGAATGTGAATTATAGCGCTGTTATCTTTGGTGTTCGTTACTTTGCGCATCTCGATAAAATCCGGGAGCGTCTCGACCAACTGCTGCAACTTTTTGTAGCCATAGGTGCGTGAATCAAAACCGGGGTCGAGTTGCAGCAGAAACATGCCCACCTGACCTAAATTTGCCCAACTGTCATCCTGCACAGCCGAATCAAGGGCGGTTCGAAGGAGCTTTTTTAAGCGTACCAGTTCAGGCGTATCTTTGACGACTGGTTTGTTGGCCTTCTTCTTGGTAGTCGTTGTCTTGAGCACAGGAATCTCAGCTTTGACCTCGCCTTCCGGCGTTGATTGTAGATTTTCGGTATAGACGAATACATCGCAGGCATTCACAAAGGCACGGGCTGTATTTTGCCTGCCAATGCCCATTACAAACAAATTCTTCTCGCGGATGCGCGTTGCCAGCCGCGTGTAATCACTGTCACTGGATGCGATACAGAAACCATCTATGCCCGCCGTATACAGAATATCCATTGCGTCGATGATCAAAGCGCTGTCGGTTGCGTTTTTGCCCACCGTATAACGGAATTGCTGCACGGGTTGCAGGGCATAGGTATGCAATACCGTTTTCCAGCTTTTCATCTCTGATTCAGTCCAGTCACCATACACGCGGCGAATGGTCATGATGCCGTATTTGCTCACCTCAGCCAGCATCTCTGGCAGCAAAGCCGCCTGGGCATTATCGCCGTCAATCATCAACGCCAGCCGCCGATTGGTTTCTTCCATGCGGATCATCCTTCATAACGGAAATGTGAGTCTATGGTAACACCAATGGCGAACTCTGGCTTTAGCGTGAATGCAAGAGTTTAAGAGGGCGTAGCCGCGCCGCGCCCCTATACCCTATATTTGTCTAGGCCAGTTCGCGGATTTCGCGGTTGGTGGCGGATAGCAGGGTGATGATGAACAGCAGTACCCCGGCTCCGGCGAAAAGCAGGCTGAGATTCACATCCACCATCAGACCGGCAACCGCGTAGGAAATCGGCCCCACGCCCATCGGCCTATGGAACAGAAAATTGATCGCCATCACCAGGAATAATATCGTCCCCTGTCCTTTCCAGATGCCATATGTGTTGTCATTTCCCCTTACGGACGAATACGCAGGATTGTTCAGACGGGTTGCGGAAATCCCCACCCCCTACGCCTTCGGCAGCCCTCCCCACTTCGTAGAGAGGCGGAACAAAACATTGTCTTTCTCGGCATGGCTTGGCAGCGGAATTTGAATCTGCGCTACAATCGCGGTCTTTGATTTCATGCGAGGATTATGATGATGCCCAAAGGCCGCTCGACCCTCTCTATTCACGGCAAAATTGAGCCGACAGCCCGACCCGTAACCTATCCGATTTACCAGACCGCCGCCTTTTCGGTGGAATCGAATGAAGCCTATGCGCGCCTGAGCGAGTATGGCGGTGACGAGTATTTTTACACGCGCTACGACAACCCAACCCTGCGCAATGTATCGGAAAAATTGGCGAAGTTGGAACATACCGAAGAATGTCTGCTGTTCGCCAGCGGCATGACCGCCATCACGACAACCCTGATGACCTTTTTGAGTCAGGGCGACACGATTGCCTCGTCGCGGGCGTTGTACGGCGGGACGCTGCAATTTTTCCGGGATTATGCGCCGCGTTTTGGAATCAAAGTGGTTTTGCTGGACGAAGACGAACTGTATGAAGTCGATAAGCACGTCCCGGACGCGAAAATTGTCTATTTTGAAACGCCGGTCAACCCGCGCACGGACTGTCTGTCGATCCGGCGTACCGTTGAAGCGGCGAAACGGATCGGCGCGCGCGTTGTAGCGGATAACACCTTTGCCTCGCCCATCAATCAGAATCCGATTGACTTCGGCGTCGATCTGGTGATTCACAGCCTGACCAAATATATCGGCGGACATAATGATGTGACCGGCGGGGCGGTGCTGGGATCGCGCGATTTACTCTTGCCGATTTTCGCGGCGCGCAAAGTATTCGGCGGCATCCCCAGCCCGCACGATGCGTTTTTGATTGACCGCAGCCTGAAGACGCTGGAAATCCGCATGGCGCAGCACAACACCAGTGCGTTAGCGATTGCCCGTTTTTTCGAGGACAAGGCCAAAGTCCAACAGGTGTTGTATCCAGGTTTAGACTCATCGCCGAGCCACAGCATCGCGCGCGAGCAGATGACCGGTTTCAGCGGCATGTTGTGTATCGACCTGGGCAGCCTGGAAGCGGCGCAGGCTTTTTGCGACAACCTGCATATCGCCCTCAATGTGGCACATCTGGGCGGGCCGGAAACGCTGATCGCCATCCCGGTCATCACGAGCCATTCAGCGCTGTCACCCGACGAATTGGCGAAAGCACGTCTGTCGCCGGGGATGGTGCGTATCTCGGTTGGGCTGGAAAACACTGAGGATTTAATCGCCGATTTTAAAGGGTCACTGGCGAGTATTTAGACGCAGAGTACCAACATCCGTAAATGAGGGAGAAATAAGCGTAGGATTGATTTTGAGAAAAGTTCGTGCTTTGATGTAATGCCATAATCGCGCGCCTATCTTTCGCATACTCCCATATCAAGCTGTATTTGACAGTATTTCCAGAAAAGCTTTACTCCCTGCCAGCTAATAGAGATAGGTTCTTCCCCTGATACTGCTGGGTTTATAAAAAGCGTTTTGATTTTCCCAAATAGGTCTGTGCCTGATGTTGTTATAAACCAGATTTTGCTTCCCTTTGTCTCTAACGCTAAGTTGTTCCCGTTAATGGATGTTATATATAGAAGGTCTTTTGGACGATATAAAAACCAATCTCCTAGTCTTGTGTCGAAGCAATTGGTTATCCCAATAGTTGCAACATTGTTGTCTTGGGTACGAGTGTATAACGTAACAATGCAATTTGTATCTATAGTGTGTCGAAAATCATTAGCATCGCGCAGCGCCCCGCCTCGATAGTTAGCTACGAACGAGAAACCTAAATCTCGCAGAATTAAAGCTGCATCTTCAAATTTAGTCTTGTTCGGCACAATTCCATACCAACAGGGTTGCGGTTTATTTTCGCAACCCTGTGTAAAGCCGTTCAATATAGGACTGCTTGTCTCTACAGTTCCTATGCTCTTCGCCAAAAAACACAAAGTTAAACCCCCAAGTATGAAGAACAAAGAAAATCGAAGGAAAGTAGCGATTAGTGTCATACCAACTAGTTTACATCACTCCAAGAAAATCCTACATTTCGTGGCATCGTTTTCTAGGCTGTTCTCCCCGTAGGCGCTATTATTTCCTCTGTATCTACGCAATAATCCCCTTTTGCGTCCACCACCATTTCGGGGCGCGGCGTTCGCCAAATTTGAGGGCGATGTCCAGCCAGAGCATGACGCGGCGCAGGCGAGTCCCGGCTAAATGCTGTCCGAGGCGATAATACCAGTGCGCATAATCCTTGTTGTAGGGGCAGATGCGGATGCAAATCGAGCAGTCCGTCCCCTGATTCGTCCAGAACTTGAAACATTTTTCAGCGTTGACCGTCCACTTTTTCACGCCGACCAGATTCGATACGCTGTGGGCTTCCGCCGAGGGTTCGCCATCGGGGATGGCGCGGGGTGGGCAGGCCGATGAACAGCGGCGGCAAACGCCACAAAATTCCTGCACACCAAAATGAATCGGCTCGTCAGACTGGAGCGGTAAATCGGTGAAAATTTTGGCGATGCGCACGCGCGGGCCGAATTCCGGTGTGATGAGCAAGCCGTGCCGCCCATACTCGCCGAGTCCGGCCTGGATCGCCAGCGGGATCGAGAGGGCGGTGTCGTTCAGGCTGGCGACGGCGCGATAGCCGAGGTTACGGATATATTGGGTCAGCGACAGCACGGCAATGATGTCTTTGCTGTAGCCCTGTCCGGTAGCCGCGCCGCTCAAAGCTGATGGCACGGTTTTGATGGTGTCGTGATCCATCTGGTTGGCGAGCACCACGACATTGGGCAAATCTTCGGGCAGGTCAATCGGTTTATCGCGCTGGTCGCGGCGGCTGTAATTGTGGGTATACACCCAGCGTTCATCATACTCGCAGATGCCGACTAAATCCGCGCCGAGGAATCGTCCGGCGCGTTTGACATCAGCGCTGTTTTCCTGCGGCGTTGTGCCGGTCAGTTTCACCGTTGCGCCTTCACGGAACATAGTGAAAGTATCCAGAAAGCCCTCTTTGCGATCCCCGGATTGTTCCAGCAAATCGGCGGTGAAGTCGGCGATATACCAGGCGGCGTTGCGCAGGGCGTAATCGCGGTGGGTAAAGCCGTCTACTTTGCGAAATTGGGCGAGATCAGTGAAGTAGGATTGAAAAAACTGCTTCACTTTTTCTGACCGCACTTCGTCATCCCAGATGGAGCGGTTGAACACATCGTATTTCTGGTTGAAGCGGCGGAATTCGTCCGATACGTCGAAGCCAGTTTTGGAATCTATCGGTTTGCGGCAGGTGCAACCAGAACAGTTACACGGTTTTTGCGGCGTGGTGGTAGATTGTGTACTCATTGAGACCGGATTATTCCCAGGTTTTCAAATCTTTGAGCGCATCGTTCAGCAGAATCGGCTCGGTAGGCAGAATTTCGACCTGTTCCAAATCGAGTTTCTGGCGGGCGGAATCCAGCACGAACAGCATCCGCGCCAGGATACGTACCTGATCGTCCTGGCTGTAACGGTCAAAATTCAGCGGAAGCTGGCTGTAATCGACCCGTTCAAGCCCATACAGCATTTCGGCATAGGTTTTTTTGTACGGCTCGTTGAAGTCGAATTTCAACACATCTCCGGCACTCAGCGGGATCGTAACCGTTGGGATTTCACGATCCACATCAAATTCATGGGGATAAACCTTGCCTTCGTCAAATATCGGACGCGGATCAGCAACCACGATTCGGTAAGGATGGGAGCCAACCTCGCGCGCAGGCGCATATGAGGCGATGCCGTCAAATGTGGGCAGCGATTCGTGCAGATAATCGAGTTCGACGAAGACGATGCCGCTGTGCAGAATTTTCCAACGTTTGTTGCGGTAATAAGCACCATCCTGACCGCCGGGTTTATTGGATGGTGACAGCAGTTCGAGCCACGCGACAGGTTCGCCGCGATCCGCTTTGGCGGCATCATAGCTGTATATGGCAATCGCCCGATATTGGGTCAACTCCTCTACGGTATTGGCGGCTTCCGGCATACTCAAAACGAGTTCAGCCGGGAGTCCCATATCGCTGGGCTGGGCATAGGGTTTCCGTGCGCGGAACAAATCGGAATCGTAGAGGGTTACGTCCGATTCGGGTTTCCCAGCAGGTTCACCAAAGCGTCGGATTTGCAACGACTGCTGCGACTCGGCAGTGTATCCCATCGGCAGTAATTTAGCTTTGAGCGCTGAGGTGAGATAGGTAATATGGTTGGCGTGAAAGCTGTCCCAACCGCCTTCGGCCTGCCAATAACTATGCAGATGGGCGTTAATACCGCGATATTGATTTTTGACCGAGCGAACGGGTGTCATCGCCTGCCACCTTTAGACTCATTTGCGCCTATTGTAACACGCTTTTACGCTCGATTTTGCGCCTGCCTGAGGTGATTTATGATGACTAACATATTCTTGTTGCAAACAGAAATTGGTGTTGGTGTCTCGAATTTTATCCCGTAGACAAACCTGAATTAACCTATTTGATAATTGAATTACAACTTTCTCCTGTTCCATCCTGTTTTTCAGGCAATTGTCGACAAATTGGCGGTGCGCGAAATTTCCCCCCGATTAATGGATGTTGATGACACTCAGTGCGAGATAAAATAATCCTGCGAGGGCGGCGGTCAGCGGAATGGTCAGCACCCAGGTGAGCAGCACTTTTTGTACGAAACTCCATTGAATCATCGACAGTTTTTCGGCTGATCCCGCGCCAACAATCGACATGCTGGTGACGTGAGTGGTGCTGACGTTGCCGCCCATAAGCGAACTCACGGTGATGACCGCCACCGAAGAAAGCTCCGCGCCGAATCCATGTACTGGGCGGATCGGGAAAAACTGTGTGCCGACGCTGCGAATCAGGCGCATCCCGCCAACCAGATTGCCCATTGCCAAACATACCGCGCTGACGACCACGACCCATAACGGCACTTCAAAATGAGGCAGTGCGCCGCTGGCGACCAGACCGAGCGCGGTGATGCCCATCGCGTTCTGGGCGTTGTTGCTGCCGATGGCTAGCCCTAAAAACACGGAAGCCACACTCTGCCCGCGATTGAATCGTTGATCCGTCCGGGGTGTCGTGCGCCGTGTGAAGCGGCGGCAGATGCGCGTGACCAGGAACCCGCCCAGAAATCCGATGGGGGCGGTCAGGGTGAGGGTGAGCAGAATCTTAAAAAAGCCGTTGGCATGGATGGCGGCGGGGCCGAGGGCGACCACTACCGCACCGACCAATCCGCCGATGAGCGCGTGGGTGGAACTGGACGGGATGCGAAAACGCCAGGACAGGATCATCCAGTAAACGGTTGCACCCAGGGCAGCGCAGAGCATAATCGGCGTGATTTCCCGAACTTCGACCACTTCGGAACCCACTGCGCTGGCAACCGCCACCCCAAACAAAAACGGCCCGACTAACTGCGCCAGGGTCGATAACCAGATCGCGCGGCGGGGAGTCATGGCCTGGGTGGCGACCATTGTGGCGACGATGCTGGGCGCGCCAAACACGCCAGTGAGGATGTCCTGGACAGCGACCAGTATCAAGAGCGGAATGAGTGGAGTCAGGGTGTTCACGGCCTACCTCATTTTAACGGGTTGACTATCGATCCTTTCCGCGCACCTTCACCAGGTGGTCGAGGGTGTATTTTTAACTATATGTTAAATGAATGTTAAGTCAATAGGGTAAAGGCTTAACATTTGACTCTCTGTAAGGGAGAGATTAGATTAAATTGGTTAAAGATTAATTAACAATGTGCAGAAAGTCTTTAACAACCGGCGATAGGAATGTTAAGAACCTATGGCGAGGTGAATCGAAAGCGAGGTGGTTTTTGGGCAAACGAACTGCTCAACGCGGTTGCGGCAGCCTCGCAACATCGGTATCGAAGAAACTTTCATGAAGCCCATCCACGTTATAGCCAGTCAGTTCACCGTTGCCATCGCGTTCCTGAATAACGAACCCAGGGGCATTCGGCGGCAGATGCTGGTATCCGTCCAACTCAAAGGTAATGTTGTTGGCGGTGATGGTGGCAATGTAACAGGCAAACTTGGCGAGTACATCCCGGCTTAGACCACTTTCCATGACCTGCTTTGCCGCTTGCTTGATACCAACTAACGGCTCAAATGTGTCGGCCCAATCCAGGTTTTTAAGTTCACTTTCGAGAACGCCAGCTTCCAGCCAATAATGAGCGTCCTTCCAGATCGAACGCAGCATGAGAAACCGCGAGAGCTGCGGGATGTTCTCGTTAATCTCCGAATGAACCCACATCTCGCCTTCCTGTGCGCCGAATGCCTGGAAAATTGCCAGCAGCACCTCCGCTTTTTCGCGGCGGTGGGGTGTCAGGCGTGCCAGCCAGTCCTGAAACGGCTCGTTGGCGATATTCGGCAGCGAATAGGGCGCTGGCACAAGCGTTGGATCGAGGCGCTCTTTTTCGGACAGTTCGGCTAATTTCGCGAAAAGTGTTTCTAATTCAGCCATTTTTAATCCCTTCATCAGCGAAGCTGCTAAACAGGGACAGGATCGGTTCAATTGCCGCGAGGGATGGATTATCACCGGGCACGAGTTCGAGCAGGCTGAATCCAGCAATGTTGAAATGAGCACGCAGCATGTCCAGCACGGTCATCAGTTGGGCGATACTTAATCCATTGGCTGTGGGGAACGCTGTATATGGGAATTCGGCGGGGTCAATCACATCGAAATCGAAATGGATATACAGGTTATTAAAACCGGCGTTGGCGATAGTGTCTATTAAATTTTGTGGATTCCGGGCAATCGTATCCGGGCTAAACAGGCTGACCTGATGCGCCTGAATATAACGTTCTTCGTCGGGGTCAAATTCGCGCGCACCGACGAGAAAAACCTGACGCGGTGACAAGGTTGAAAACATGCTCTGAACCATGTGCGGATCCCCTTCGCCGAGGAGGGTGCGCAGCGGCATCCCGTGCAGCGTTTTGCTGGGTGACGATTCGGGCGTGTTCATGTCGGCGTGGGCGTCAAACCACACGACGGCGAGATCGCCCTGATAATGCTGGTTCAGGAAGGAAACCGGCGCGATTTCGCATGTGCAATCGCCGCCAACTGAAAAAATCTGCGCGGGGTTGTGCTGCTTCAAGGTGGCGCAGGCCGATTCAAGCTGCTCGACCAGCACCGAGTATCCCCAAATATTGTTTTCAAGCGTGACCGGGTGCAGCAGCTTGACGGGTACTTCAACAAAATTGATCGTCGTGGGCAGCGACTCACGCACCAGCCGCGCGCCGTGATAAACCTCATCGGTTGCGCCCGAACCTTGCCATTGTGGGAAGAATAAGTACATTTATTGGCCTCTCGTTAAATTAAGCGTGCGTTGCTTGCCACTCTACTGATCGAGCGATAACTTCCTAAATTAAAGGAGTCAGAATGCAGTATACTGACCGCATGGACGAGAAAAAGCAAAAAGAAGCGAATGATTGGCGATTACAAGCCAGGGAACTGAAGCAAAAAGGCTGGAATCAGCTCGACATCGCCGAGGCAGTGGGCGTCAGTAAGGTTGGCGTTGGAGAGGATTTGCACAAATTATGAATCTCAAGCATATCCTGTCAGTTTTTGCTTGCACGCTTACCCTGTTTATGAGTACGCCGATCACTAACGGGCAAAATCCGCCAGAACCTACTCCAATTGTGACACCTGCACCGCAAGTAAAGTATTTTGTGGATTTGTCTGGAGTCACGTTTGTTGATGCACAACATGGTTGGATGCTCAGTCACTATGATTATTTTCCCACTGAACAGTATGAGTTTACGGTAGACCACACAACAGATGGTGGTCAGACGTGGCAAGTGCTGTCGGTACTCTGCGCAGGTTCGTGGACAGCTTGTTCCTCGCCGACCTCAGCCCCACAAGTGAATGAATTGCGGTTTGCTAACCTCCAGGATGGATGGGCATTTAGTCCTGAGCTTTATTCGACCCATGATGGTGGCACAACTTGGAACAAAGAGGCTGTGAATGGCACGGTCTGGGCGCTTGAAGTAACCAATGGCAAGGTCTGGACGCTACAGGGAGTTTGTGCCACTGATTTTCCTTCTTGGTGCAACCTGAATGTTATTACTTCAGCGGATAATGGTCAAACTTGGCAGTCAAGCCAGCCGTTGCCTGAAATGAGACCTGAAAAGCTGGTCGTGCTGGATAGTGAAACAGCCCTGGTGCTGTACTTTCCGGCAATTGAAAAGGCTTCTGGCCCAAATACCCCTGAACCAGAGATTGATTACGGTGAATTAGCAACAGAAAGCCCGCGCATCATTGCGACTTCGGATGGTGGAAGCACCTGGCAGGCTTTGAGCTTTCCTGCGGCTTGTGACGGGTATTGGAATATTTTTGATTTAGCTGCAACTGATAGGCAAAATTTATGGTTTGCTTGCGGCAGTATAGGCGCTGGCCCATGGGGAGCAAAACGTGTGCTGACTTCTTCCGATGGTGGGCAAAGTTGGCAGTTGAAAGCAAAAGTGAATTTACCGGAAGAGCCTGACTATAACATCACTTCGTATGGAGCTTTGATAAACCTCTATACTTTTTCAGCACAATCGGCCTGGATGATGTTGTACCGTGCCGATCCGATTGTCACCAATGATGGTGGGCAAAGTTGGCAGACGTTGACCATCGCTCCAGCAGGAGCAACGCAAGACCTCTCGGACAAAAGACTTATCTGGGTTGATCCTGATCACATTTGGTACGTCAACGCTGATCAGCTTTACAGCACTCATGATGGAGGCTTAACCTGGGTTTGCCAGCGCACAGTCGTGGACTATTCATTCGGCACGGGGTGTCCTGAAGCATCGTGATATTTTGGTGCATCCATATCTGAGACAACTCATGTGAACTTGATGGTCTGTAATATTTTTTGTAATTTTACCTGTTATTGCCTGTTTTTCAGGCTGTTTTCAAGCTAATTAACGGCTGTCAAAATCGCCTTTACATTAGCCGTGCCGCGCTGACTGCGCCGGGATCAGTGCCGTTGAGTAAATGATCGACGGCGCGTTCGGCTGTGCCTGCGCCCATCGCCAATCCATGCCCATGAAAGGCAACGGCGAAACCGACACGCGGCTTGCTGGGGAGCGTCCCGACCAGCGGCAGACCATCCACGCTGAAACCCATGATGCCCGCCCAGCGGCGCTCAATCGGTACATCAACATCCGGGAACTTTTCGCGCAGATAATTTTCTAAAATGCGCTGGACGGGATCGGTGGTGCGGTCATCGGTGGTGTCGTATTCGAGGATTTTATTTTGCTTGCGCCCACCGCCGATCAGCAGCCGCCCATCGAAGGTGTCACGGTAGTACATATAGCCGTAGTCGCTGTAGCCGCAGGTGTTGAGCAGGGGGCCGTTTTTGAGCGGGGCGGTGGCGATGCACTGGGCGCGGGTCGGAATCACCTTGCCGATAAAATAAGGGTCGATATTCACCGAATAGGCGTTGGTACACAGCATCACATATCGCGCTTTAAAAATGAATTGGCGCGTGTAGACCGTGACATATTCATCGGATTCCTGGTCGATGGCATACAGTTCATTGTTGGCGACCAGTTCCGCGCCGCTCTGCTGAAACACAGCCTGCACCAACTCATAAGGCTGGACGGCGGCATCCTGTGGCTGGCGTATGGCAGCATAATAACCGCGATTCAGGGGGTCGTGGCTGCAATATTCGTGACCGATACCAACCGCATCCAATGCGCGGGCGGCATTTTCCAGGTCGCGGGCTTCTTCCGCCGATTCCGCCAGCAGCATCGAGCCGCATTGGTGCAGGCGAACATTCCCATTTTTGGCGAACTCATGCCAGTAGCTATGCGTGGTTTGCGATAGTGCCCACATCTCGCGCGTGACCGCCGCGCCATATTTTTCGACAGCGTGGTGATAATACGTGTCCAGGCCGGTAATCATGAATCCGGCGTTGCGGCTGCTCGCGCCCAGGCCGATGTCGCGCATTTCGGTGATGACCACCTCGCGCCCTGCTTGCCCCGCAAAAAATGCGGCTGAAGAACCGACCAGCCCCGCACCGACCACCAGAAAATCGACTTCGCGCACGGGCTGTGTGCCGTCCGCCTGCCAGAGTGAAACCGTCATAAAATGCTCCAAAGTGAAAAGGTTGTGTATGGAGATGATTATAGCGAATCAAAATGCGGATCATTACACTTAGGTAACGATCCGCATTGATGCTAGTTAGCGTGAGGCCAAATTAAAGGTCGAGGTTCTTGCGTTTTTCGGCTTTGACCACATAGGTTTTCGCGATTTTGTCGTGCCAGCCTTGATGATTTTCGTCGAAGAGCGCCCAAAACCAGCCCAGGCAGAAGACCACGCTGTTGATGGAATAGCCGATGTAGCGGAGAAAAGCGTCCATATCGTTAATCGGCGTACCATCGACCTTGACGACGCGGATGTTCATCGCCATCTTGCCGGGAGACTGCCCAGCGTTGCGCGTCCAGAAATACCAGTAATAGCCCAGGCCGACAATGAAGCTCAGGCCGCCTGCGCCGCGTGTTGCCACCGTCAATGCGCCCGTGATGAGCGCCAGAATCAACCCGTCAATCACCAGGGCGATGAAGCGTGTGCCTGTATCGGCCAACTCATAGCTGACGGTATCGTATATTTTCTCATTCATGATCTTTCCAAACCCCCTGACTTTGCAAACTTGCTTATGTTGTGTATTACGCAAAGCCCACCAAAAAAGTTTCAGGGTGGCGTGATAAAAAAGGGTAGTTTGGGTAAGCTATGGTGATGCCGTTATTGAAAATAGGCCGGGAGGATTTTTTATGAGCGAGCAATGGGGACAGGGTGTAGCGATTACGGGTGACATCACGCCGGAATTTGAAACAATTTTGACGCCGGAAGCAGTGGCTTTTCTGGCGAAATTGGCGCGGACATTTACGGCGCGGCGCGATGAACTGCTGCGATTTCGGGCTGACCGGCAGGTGCGGATTGACGCGGGCGAGATGCCCAATTTTCTACCGGGAACGGCGCTCATCCGCAGCGGCGATTGGAAAGTCGCGCCGATCCCGGACGACCTGCAAGACCGGCGTGTCGAAATCACGGGGCCGACAGACCGCAAAATGATTATCAATGCACTGAATTCGGGCGCGAAGGTGTTCATGGCCGACCTGGAAGACTCGAATGCGCCAACGTGGTTCAATGTGGTGGATGGGCAGATTAACCTGCGCGATGCGGTACGGCGGACGATTACCTTCACCAATCCTGAAGGCAAATCGTATAAGCTGAAGGAAAAAACGGCGGTGCTGATGGTGCGCCCGCGCGGATGGCATCTGGACGAGAAGCATTTCGTGGTGGATGGCAAGCCGATCCCGGCGGGATTATTCGATTTCGGGCTGTATTTTTTCCACAACGCTAAAGAACTGCTGTCACGGGGGAGCGGCCCCTATTTTTATTTGCCCAAGATGGAAAGCCACCTGGAAGCGCGTTTATGGAATGATGTGTTCAATCAGGCACAGCACGAAATCGGCGTGATACATGGGAGCATCCGGGCGACGGTGTTGATCGAAACGATCCTGGGGGCGTTCGAGACCGACGAAATTTTGTACGAACTGCGCGACCATTCCGCCGGGTTGAACTGCGGACGCTGGGATTATATTTTCAGCTTCATCAAAAAGTTCCGCAATAAGCACAATTTTGTGCTGCCGGATCGGGCGTTGGTGACGATGACCGCGCCGATGATGCGGGCGTACTCGCTGCTGGTTATCAAAAATTGTCACCGCCGGGGTGTCCATGCGATGGGCGGGATGGCGGCGCAAATTCCGATTAAAAATAACCCGGAAGCCAACGAAGCGGCTTTCGCGAAAGTGCGTGCCGATAAATTGCGCGAGGCACAGGACGGTCACGACGGAACTTGGGTGGCGCATCCCGGTTTGGTGCAGACGGCGCTAGATATTTTTGACGAGTTTATGCCGCAGCCCAACCAGATCGACAAGCAACGTGATGATGTGCAGGTGAGCGCCGATGATCTGCTGCAAGTGCCGACGGGCGCGATCACTGAAAATGGCGTGCGCGGGAATATCAAAGTCGGCATCCAGTATGTGGAGGCGTGGCTGGGCGGGAACGGCTGTGTGCCTCTGTATAACCTGATGGAAGACGCGGCAACGGCTGAAATTTCGCGCACGCAAATCTGGCAGTGGCTGCACCACGAGGCGGCGCTGGATGATGGGCGTCCTTTCACGGCAGCACTCTACGAGCAATTTTTGAGTGAAGAATTGACCGCGATTCGCAAAGAAATCGGCGATGTGCGTTATGACGGCGGGCATTTCCCGCTGGCGAGTCAGATTTTCAGCGATATGGCACAGGCCGAGCCGTTCGTGGATTTCCTGACGCTTCCAGCCTACGAACATCTGGATTGAAGAAAAGACAGAAGATTTTTACCACAGAGACACCGAGGACACAGAGATAAAACGATAAAAGCGTAACGCAGAGGGGCAGAGAGACAGAGCTACAGAGAAGTATAAGTTGATAAATACATTTCAGCCTTTTGCGGAAGTGCTGCCGAGTTCCAGAAATGAGGTGTCGATGACATCCTGGAGGACGCGGGCGAGGAACTGCATTTCGTCGGGGTTGTAGCGCTCAATGAAGGTATAGAAGCCGCGCTCCATTTGCTGGTCGAAGGCGCGGTGGGCGTGGAAAAGTTCGCTCCCCAGGGGAGTGAGCCGAAAGAGAATTTCTTTTTTGTTGTTGGGTAGAGATTCGCTGGTAATTAAGTTCTGGGCGATGAGTTTGCGCGTGGTTTTGGAGACCGTGCCTTTGGGGATGTGGTGGTGCTCGGCGATGGTGATGCCGTTCACGGGTTCAAGCTGGCCGATGGCGTCCACCACGCGCAGCATCACAGGGGTCGCCTCCTGCAAAATTTCCACGATTTGCGGGGTCGGGAAATTCGCCAGCATCCATTCGCTCATTTCGTTTTTGCCAGGTTCAAATTTATGCGCGACCTGTGCCATTAATGCCAGAATGTTGGTTGCGAGTGGTTGGGTTTCGGCCTGCGTTTTCATGGTGTCCGGCACGGTTTATTTCCCTGAAAATTATTTCAATCGGATTAGACGGGATAGTGTCCATTGAACATTTAGTTCGATGACGGGAACGCGGACAAGACATGTCTCGTCCCTACAGTTCCATATTTATAGTATAGCGAAAATGCGACCCCGCAACTAAGGTTTCCTGGAAACAATATTGACAAAGACCTGAAATATGCATAATATAGTTTCTTGGAAACAATAATTGCTCAATGAGGAGTGCTATACGATGAAAGCCGCAGTTTTACATCAATTTGGGGAAGTACCCCATTACGAAGATTTTCCTGATCCTGTCGCAGGTGAAGGTGAGATTTTAATTCACGTCAAAGCGGTGGCGTTGGAAAATGTCGATAAGGCGGTAGCGGCGGGGACGCATTTTTCCAGCCGCAAGATGATGCCCAATCTCCCAGCAATCGTGAGTTTTGATGGCATCGGGACGCTGGACGATGGGCGATTGGTGGGGTTTGGCGGGATACGTCCGCCGTACGGCTCGATGGCGGATGTGGCGGTGATTCCGAAAGCCTATTTTGTAGCTGTCCCGGATGGCGTGGATGCTCCAACTGCTGCGACTGTTCCAGCCTCGGCGCTGACCGGATTATTTCCGCTCAAATGGGGGGCGAAGATGCAGCAGGGCGATACGGTGCTCATTAACGGCGCGACTGGATTCGCCGGAAAACTCGCAGTACAGATCGCGAAACTGCTGGGCGCGGGACGAATCGTAGGCAGCGGGCGTGATCAAGCTGCGTTACAGGCCATTCGCGAATTGGGCGCAGATGAAATCATCGACCTGAAGCAATCCGACGAAAAAATCAGCGTGGCATATGCTCAGGCAGCGGGCGAAAATGGTTATCACATCATCCTGGATTTTCTGTGGGGGCATCCGACGGAACTGCTGCTTGAAGCGCTCACGCCGCACGAATTTGCATTTGCCAAACATGCGATTAAGTTGATACAAGTTGGCGAAATGGCCGGGAAGACGATTAATCTGCCCGCAGAAGCACTGCGCACATCGGGAATAGAAATTGTAGGCGGCGCGGCTGGGTTGACGCCGGAAGCGATGGGCGAGGGGGCGCAGCAAGTCTGGGAATGGCTGGGAGCCGGTAAGCTGCACGCCGATATTGAATGTGTACTGCTCAAGGACATCGAGGCGGCGTGGGGGCGGACGGTTCACGGCAAGCGGTTGGTGATTGTGCCCTGAATTTCAGCAGCTATTGGCAGGGGCGGTAAAAATCCACAGGCACACTATTGAGCATCACCTTTACTCCGAGTGCGTTGGCAATTTATATAACATCGCGATACGATCAACACGAATTGTCAAGGCGCGTCGAATAAATGGCTACCCTGATTGCTAGTCGCCCATTGTTACCCCCTCACCCCACGCCTTCGGCAGC
>JBDTNB010000095.1:0-26164 GCA_039933955.1 Chloroflexota bacterium | reverse complement strand
CGCCTGCAACTTATGACGAAACCTACCAGCAGTTGTTCCATATGCTGCCGCCCGAATCGATCCATTATGGCGAGAGCACGGCGGACATTATTCGCCCAGCGCGCGGTTTTGTCGATGGCTTCGACCTGACCATGCAGACTCAGGTGGGTTGTCCGGCGGGCTGCTTGTTCTGTTATGTCCCGTCAGGGCGCATGTTGACGCCGGGGCAGGTGCGCGGTGACAGCGGCGAACGCTGGGGTTTTGAAGTCCGTCCCAAGCGGGGGGTGCTGGAAATGTTTGAAGATCATCTCGAAGCGGGACGGTTGGCGGGCAAGGTCATTTATTGGAGCGGCGTCACTGATCCCTATGCCACCCGCGCCGCCGAGACGCGCGGCATCTGGGATATTTTGCGCCGTGCTCGTACCCATCTGCGTCCACGTCGCATCATCGTGCAGACTCGCTTCCGCCCGGATCGCGATGCCGAACTCATGGGCGATTATGAACGTTCCAGTTTCACGCTCGATGGTGGCCCAGCCGTTGTTGTCAGCTATAGCATCGGCACAGACCGCGATGATTTGATCCGCGCCTGGGAACATGCCACGCCCACCTTTGCCCAGCGTATGCACGCCATCGAGACCCTCCGCCGTTCTGGAATCTGGGTTGTGCCGACGCTAAGTCCCTTTGGCCTATGGAACAACCTGCCTGGAACATTGGCACAGTTTCGCGCCTGGGATATTCCCTATATCACCCATCTCTTTTTCAAACGCAACACCGATTCAGCCAACACCCCGTCGCATTTTCTGGATTATCTCGAACGCGAATACCCCATGCTGCTCGATCCGGCGTGGCAGAAAATCCAGACCCGCGTGATGCAGCATACTTTTGGCGTCGAAAATGTGCTGTTCGGCAAAACAGCCTTTGCATCGCTGGCCGCGCCGCATATGGCTGCCGCCTTCGAGAATCTCCGCCCCAGTGCCTAATAGTGAGGAATAAATGGTGCGATTCGTAGGGGCATGTCGCCGACATGCCCTCTTGAAAACACAAATGTGGTTGTATGGGAATGTGATGATTAAATTCGCTAAACTGGCCGAAAAATTTCTCGTCCTACAAATTCGGATACTGTAGGGACGAGATACATCTCGTCCGTCTTTTCCAATCTATCGTGGATTTCGCCAATGCAGCAGATGCGTCCCTCATTCCCGCCATAAACCTTGCGAAAGTCGCCACTTTCGCGCAGCGGCAGAAAACCCGCTCCTTCCCGCCGCGTTTGCGCCAACACGGCGGCGATTCTCGTGCCAACCGCCATTCATTCTCGCACACTTGGCGGCAGTCCCCGTACTTCCCGCTCGCCACTCCGGCGGCAATTTCGCAATTGTCAAGTTGTCTGATTTACAGTCCCAAAACCGCCCGTGCAATCCTACCCACCGACAAATCGCCTGAAATCGGCTTTGCACCCAACACCACCTGAATCAACGCCATCGCCAAATCCTCGCGGTAGGCTGCCACGCGCATCAACGTGTTCAGATAAGGCCGTTTCAGGCATAAATCGCGTATCCGCGCGCAAAAAACAAACAGGTCTTGATACCGTTCCCGTAACAGCGCATCGTATTCCTGGTGACGAGCCGCCGAAAAATCGCCGGAATCCAGCATTCTGCGTAGGTGTTCGCCCGCTATCCGGCCCGATTCGAGCGCATAATCAATCCCGTCCCCGCTCACCGGATTGACCAATCCCGCCGCCTCGCCGACCAGCAAAATGCGCTTGCCGAAAGTCGGCGCAGTCGCGAAGTCCACCCGCAGCGGATAACCCTTGACCGGGCTGGTTTGCGCCGCGTGCCCGATCATTTTTTGTAAAGCTGGGATACTCGTGAACTGTTCAAAAGCCGCCTGTGGACTGGCTGGCATCCGTGCTTTGTCGCGACCACGCGCGAAGAATCCCGCGCCGATATTGGCCGATGTTTTTGAGATCGGGAATACCCAACCGTATCCTGGCAGAGTCACGCCATCGAAGCGTAGCTGCGCCCGATCCGATAAATTTTCGACACCTTTATAGTAAGCCCTTGCAGCCACCATCATCGCCGGAGCCTGTGTCAAAATCCCGGTTTTGAGCAGGAGTTTTACGCTTGCGCCCGTCGCAATGACTGCCATCCGCGCCTGATAAGCAATTGACTCTTTGTCTTTTATGCCTGTAATGACGATATGATCTCCAGCAGGTTCCATACTCGTCACATGGACGCCGCCCACAAACTGCGCCCCGCTGCTGACTGCTTTTTCGCGCAATACATTATCCAGCCGCATCCGAGGGACGATTAACATATACTGCCCCGGCGCACCCGACACATGTGGGATAGGTGTCGCGATTAAGCGTCCATTGGGCGCAAAAATTTCGGCTCCGGTGATGGGGTAACTTCCGGGCAGCAAATCGGGCAGGACACCCATATTGTCGAGCATCGCCAGCGCACGCGGGGTCAGCGCATCGCCGCAGGTTTTGTCGCGTGGGAAATCCGCCTTATCGACCAGCAGTACCGCATAACCCTGCTGGCTCAAATAGGACGCGCACGCCGATCCCCCCGGCCCCGCGCCGACAATGATTACATCCCAAAGCTCGCCCATCGAGAAACCATTTCCCATAATTGGAAAGGCGCACCAATCTGTGCGCCTCGCCTTAGTATTACGCTTTAATCTTGAGCTAAAAGCTGTTCGCTAAGAGCTAACCACTTTCTTCACTTTCGGGAAACGGCTTAAAACCGTCGCCGGTTCCGGCATTGGGATTTTATCGCCCAGGTGCAGCTCGCCCGGTGCTTTCCCAGCTTTCGTCCTACCTGATCCCGCGAACACCGCAATCGGCGTACCTTCGTCGGTGTAGGCTTCTTCCAGATAAGCCTGACCAAGTTGATAGCCTTCGCTGTCGATACTGCAACTGGTCACCACGCCGATGACCTTGCCTTTTTTGTCGAGGATCGGGTCGCCTTGATGCGGTGGACGCGCGCCCTTGTTTTCCATGCGGAAGCGCGTGACTTCGGCCTCGCGCTTGATTTCATGCGCGATATACGCCGCTTTGCCCACGAAGAAGGGCTTCCACAACTTGACGTAAGTGCCGAAGCCCGCGTCCGCCGGATTCAGGTTATACGGCCCAGCCAATTCATGCCCGTATAATGGGAGTCCGGCTTCGGTACGCAGACTGTCGCGTGCTGCCAAGCCGCAGGGGACAGCACCCGACTCGCACAAATCCTTGAACAGCGCCGGGGCTTTATCGGGATGGATGAATAACTCGTAAGCCGTGCGCTCGCCAGTATAACCTGTCCGCGACACGATCAGATCATAGCCGCCGAGTTTCACCTCTGTTACGCCCGCCCACGCCAATTTGCTCACTTTTGCTTTGTCAGCGTCCGAGCCACTCAGAGACAGCAAAATATCTTTGCTTTTCGGCCCTTGCAGCGCGATGTCTACACGCTGTTCATTTCCTGCCGCCGGATTGCGCAGGTCGCGCAGCTCGAAACGATAACCTTCAGGAATTTTCTCGCCATTTTCGGTGTTCAGGGCATACTTGCCCTCAGCCACGCCGGTCAGCCACGCCCAGTTTTTATCGTTGTTGGAGGCGTTGACCACGATCAAAAAGTGATCTTCGGCCAACCGGTAAATCATCAGATCATCCAGCGGGATGCCGTTGCTATCCAGAAAATAGGTGTAATGTGACTCGCCAACTGCCAGTTTATCGACCTCATTGGTTGTCACGGTATTCAGGAAAGCTACCGCATCCGGCCCTTTGGCATCGAAAACTCCCATGTGCGTCACATCGAAAATGCCCGCATTGCCTCGCACCGCCAAATGTTCTTCCGTCACCGATGTGTACCATACTGGCATGTCATATCCGGCGAACTCGACCATCTTCGCGCCCAGTTCTTTATGAAGCGGGTGCAGCGTGGTTTCGAGGAGACTGTTTTGTTGAGGGTCTTCCCAGGTGAATTGGGACAGGAGATCGCGTTTCGGCCCCGCATAGTTTGCGCCGTTGATGCCGACGAAATACGGCTTGACCGCGTAACCTTTGCTCCAATCGTCTTTCGGATTGACCTTGAATTTCCCGGTTTCCGCCGCGCCCAAAACCTGCACATCAACTGCTCCCGGTACTTTAGCGTAAGGATCGGTGTCGTCGATCAGCACAAATCCGTCCGACAGCGCCCGTAGCCATGCTGTGACTCTGCCGTTGTTCTGCTCGATGTGCAGCTTATAACCGTTATCCGCTGTTTCGACGATTGCGCGCGTCATCGGCGAACCATCTTTTTCCAGCACCCATGCGGCTTGTTGATCGCCGGATTTCAGCGCATAAACATCACTGGTCAGCGCCGTCTGCAAGAAGTCTCGCGCTTCAGCACCCTTGATTGCGAGAGTTGTCCAACCTTTATCGGTCTGTCCATCCATGTAATAGAAGTGTGGATAACCATCGGCTTCGGCCTCGGTGTCGATCCCGACTCGCTGCGCCAGATTGCGTACTGCCACTTTTGCCCGTTGCAGCGCATCAAAATCAACCTTTGTACGCGGTTCAGGCCGCCGTTTACCGCTGTAGCTGAAAGGCACGCAGGCGTGGAGCAGGTCGGCGATGATCGTTGCCAGTTCGTCAATTTCGGCTTCTTTGAAACCGCGCTGGGTAATCCAGGGCGTGCCGATACGCAAGCCTGATGCCCGTAGTGCGCTGGGGTCGCCTGGGATGGTATTGCGGTTGAGCACAATTCCTGCCAGATCGAGCACACGAGCAGCCATATCGCCGCTTAAGGTCGTGCCGTCCGGCCCGACAATTGTCTTGCAATCGACCAGCAGCAAATGAGTATTGGTTCCGCCGTGAGGGATGCGCAGACCGCGTTCGGCTAGTTTGTCGGCTAACCGTGTTGCATTTTTCACGGTTTGTTTTTGTAAGTCGCGGAATTGATCAGTATGCGCCAGCCGCAGCGATACGGCTAAGGCTGCGATGGCATGGACGTGCGGCCCACCTTGTTCGCCGGGGAAAACGGCGCGATCAATCTTGCCCGACAAGGCCGACTTGTGCGTGATAATGACCGCGCCGCGCGGCCCCGCCAGCGTCTTGTGGGTCGTGAAAGTCACCACATCGGCGATTCCAACTGGGCTGGGATATTCGCCCGCGATGACCAGACCTGCCACATGGGCAATATCAGCCATCAGATATGCGCCCACTTCGTCAGCAATCGCCCGGAATTTTTGCCAATCCGGCGCATACGGATAGCTGGTATAGCCAGCGATAATCATTTTTGGTGTGTGTTCTTTAGCCAGTGCCAGAATTTGCTCGTAATCCAGTAGTTCGGTTTCCGGGTTCACGCCGTAGCTGACGATCTTGTAATTGCGTCCGCTGCGGTTGACCGGGCTGCCGTGCGTCAGATGACCGCCGTGCAGCAAATCCAACCCCATCACCGTATCGCCCACGTTGAGCAGTGCACTGTAAACCGCGTTGTTGGCGGGTGCGCCCGAAAGCGGCTGGACATTCACAAACAATTGGTCGGCACTGTATTTAGGTGTAGCGAACAATTCGGCGGCGCGGCGGCGTGCCAGCGCTTCCACAATATCCGCGTATTCGGTTCCTTTGTAATAACGTTTGTCGGCGTAACGGCGATATTCCGGCAGCCGTTCGGCGTAATTCAGAATTTCCGACTGGCTCATCGTCCGCGTTTCATCCAGCGGGTAGCCCTCGGCGTAAATATTGTGGAAGGCCGAACTCAGGGCTTCGCGTACCGCCTCTGGCACGCTGCTCTCCGATGGAATCAAAATGAGGTACTGGGCTTGGCGTGCCGTCTCATGTCGGATCAGTTCGGCAACATCTGGGTCGAGTTCCGCCAATTCCCCTCGAAACAAGAAATCTTGATTGGGCATGGGTTCGCCTTTGAATGCTAATTTGGGATTAACAGGCGGGATTGTATCATGCGCTCTGAGGATAGAAAAGTGAAAGACCCCATCAAGTGGGGTCTTTCGAAAAGAACGTACTGCTATGAAAAGATGACTAGAGGTTTTTAACGATGTTGGAGAAGATGTTGCCGATGGCCGGCCCCAGCAGTGCCAGGATCACGATAACCACGACGGCGACCAGAACCAGGATGAGTGCGTATTCGACCAGACCCTGTCCTTCTTCGCGAGGCATGTATAACATTGTAGTCAATCCCCTTTATATGATGATAATATCAGCGTAGCATGAGATCTTTTTTCGTGTCAATCCCTCTGAAATTAATTGTGCCTTAAGTACCCCCACCGTATATAGGTTTTTATAACTCGACCCCTAAATTGTGAAAATTGTATATCCATGGTGCTGTATTTCTGGAATATTTATTTTTGTGAGGCACAAAAATTGATTTTGATACGTCTCTTTATTGGTACTTAACTCCCAAAAGGGGACTTATAGGCTAGCCGTCTTCATTGTTTTCCGAAAAACGTAAATGTATTGTTGAGATAAAGAGAGGAGAACATTGCGATTTGGTTAAAAGTTCAATGTTTGGGAGAGGAGATTCACCAAATGACCGATAATCCAACTCAAAGACGAGGGTTTGCGCATAAGCGTTGGATAAAATTTTTGTTGCTAATCGGCCTGATGGCGTTAGTTTCAATATCCTTTACTCTCAATGTATCTGCACAGCAAAATCGCGATACCGGCCTGGGCGTAGGCAGTGGCGATGGGCAAGAAATTGGCATCAACGTAGCCGCTCTCAATACCCTCAAAGCTGATATTGCGAAGGGAGTCTATGATCGCCCTTGTACAGCGGCGGAACATGACCCCACAAAATGGCATACCCTGGTCAATATCCAGGCGAAATGCCATTACGATCACGAACATGGCGACGATCCCAATTATGTCAACGACATTTTTGGCGAACCCGGAGCCTGGTTTGGCAATCCCGGTCAGTCGATTTCGTATCCCTGGCAGACTTTTAAAGCGGCAACTGCGTTGGAGCCAAATACGGCTTACGTTGCTGCCCATCAAATGGAAAATGATCTGAAGCATGAAGGCTATATTTGGGTTGTCCGCCGCAATCAGAAGTGCCCGACGGGCGAATGTATCACCGATTTTCGACTGGAAACCCATGCTATCTTCGGCGCGCACGGTATGCCAACCCGTTATCATTCCTACAGTCTGGAAGCACGTCTCTGTCATGTCGCTAACGATCCTTCAAGCTGCGGTATTGTTCGTTATGGCGGTTGGATTGACACCGGACGGCTGTTTACCACCGCTCCAGACGTAATTAGTTGTACCCATGATGTCAACGAGATTTACATTCCGCTGCCCGCCGACACATTATATTTCCCCATTCAAGACCCGGCTGCCCGCGATGAAATCCGCTGCCATCCCAATATCGTTCACTTACCCGCCTATCCCAGCGCAAAACCGTTGGCGGAGTGGTGGGGGCATGGTGGCGGCGAAACCCGTTTCCAACTGCGCGTCTATGATCCGATTGGCAATGTCGATCCGGCAGACCCGTCACACTGGCAATTTTTCTGCGGTCAGAACGATCTGAACTGCCGTTATGATGGGTCGATTGTGTCTGCTTTCATCGGCTATACATTGCAAATCAGTGAATTTGTGGGGCCAAATAACGCGCCCGTCGATAAAAATAAAGATGGGCGGACGGATTACAAAGGCTATTTTACCCGTTGGGGTGCGCCTGTGAGCAATTGCACGGCTGCCGCGCTCGATTGTATTCCTTATGAATACAACAACGTGGTGTTGAACTACTTCAATAATAAAGAAGCGCGCTACTTTCACACACCCTGCGACAACTGTGCGCGTATGGACATGGATATTTCGAAGGCTGGGCAGCGCTGGATTACCTGGTTCTATCGTTACGCCAGCGGCGGTCATGACGCGACCCCGACACCCGTCCCGCCAACCGTAACACCCGTGCTTCCCACCAACACAGCCGTCCCGCCGACGGCTACCATAGCCCCTCCACCCGTTACGCCAACGCTGGTATTGACTCAGCCGCCACCCACCAATCCGACTCTGCGCGTGGAATTGAGCAAGGTTACGGGTAATCAGGGCGAAACGCTGGATGTCTCGCTTAAGCTCTACAACGTGACTAATTTGTATGGTTTGCAGACGACCTGTACCGTAGATCCGACAGCACTGGTAGGTACGACAACTTCGAGCGGAGATGCCTTCATAAAAGATACCAACAGTATCTTTGTAGACAATCAATTCCAGAGCAAGGGTTCCTGGGTGGTCGCTGCCACACTCAAACTGCCTGCCGCGCCGATTTCTGGCACAACCGTAGCCTACAAACTGGGCTATACGATCCAGGGGACGAATCCCAGCCCGGTGAATTGTACGGCGCTCGCTGTCGATGCCAATGCCAAAACGATTAATTTAGATGTGGTGAATGCCACCTATAATGGCGGCGGTACGAATCCGTCCGCGACGGCAACGCCGGAGAATCCGCCGACCATGACGCCATCCTTCACGCCGACCATAACGGAGGTTCCGCCAACCGCGACGCCACTGCCCACCACGCCCGCGCCGACGGCTACCCTGCCGCCCACTGCTGCCAGCCTGATTGCAGGTGTCGCCGAATATCAGAATCACCCCGACAATGCGGGAATCAAGGTTGATTTGCTGAGCGCTGGAACTGTCGTGGTTTCACTGACAACCAACGCTAATGGTGCGTTCCAGTTCACCGATGTGCCAACCGGCGATTATGTCATCAATATGTCTGCGCCTAATCACCTGACGGTATCGGAATCGGTATCGGTTCCATCGACAGGGCAGGCCATCACGCTGGATAAAATTACGCTGCCTGCGGGTGATACGGATGGCAATGGCACGGTTGATCTTGCGGATGCCAGTCTCGTGGGTAGCAATTTCGGTGTGAGTGCGCCGCCTGCGCCCGCCAGCGCTGACTTGAATGTTGACAACATAATCAATATCCGTGATCTGGTGCTGGTCGGCGGTAACTATGGCAAGACCGGCCCGATCAATATGCCTTGAGAATGACTAGTGTACTATAGCTGAGATGGGCATCCATCCGCAAAAATTAGGATGTATGCCCACTTCGGCTCATAAAACAACGCCAATACGCGGTTTGAGGAAAGGAATTCGCACGATGAGAGGCAAGCAGTTTTCCATCGGTCTCGTTTTGATGAGCCTGTTCTTGGTTGCCCAGGTATGGATTGTGGGGGCACAAGACGCATCACCGCGTATTTGGTTGACCACCCCGGTTGAACAAGCCACCGCTGGTCAGGAATTTACGGTTACAGTCAATGTTGAGGGTGCGAGTCAGGTTTATGGGGGAAGCTTCCAACTCCTGTATGATACCCAGTCTTTTGAAGTAGTCGTCACCGACAGTAAAGCCGTGAATCCTGGGGCTTTCTTTGGCGATGCGCCCAGCTTCCCGCTCAAAAATAGCGCGGATACTACCGGCGGCACAGTCGATTACGCCCTCACGCTGACTCAACCGGCACAGCCTGTGAGCGGTGATGGCGTGCTCGGCACGGTCACATTCCGCGCGTTGAAAGATGCATCTGTCAGCATCGTCGCGGCGAAGGCCAGCTTGGTCTCACCGGAATTTACCCAGGTTGATGGTCGCCTTATTGCTCAGAAAATTAATCAGGTTGAAGCCCAGATTGGCGAGACCGTTGTTGATAACTCGGCTCCAGCCGAAGTTGCCAGCGCGCCCGTCAGTGCAGTGGTTGAGCAGCCTGCTGCTGTTGTGGTTGCGCCAACCGCCGATACTGCCACCGCATCAGTCTCCGTTTCTGCGTCTGCCAATCAGACGACCAACGATACGGTGCTTTCTGCGCCAGTTTCGAATGCGCCTGCGGTCTCCGAGCGTCAGATGAACAGCCGCGTTCTGATTGCCGCTGGACTGTTTTTCTTGGCCGGGTTGGTGCTGCTGATCGTCAGTGTCGGCATGTACTCCAAGATGCGTGTTCGCTTCGACTTGTCAGTGGATAATATGCCGGAGCATTCACTATGAAACGAATCCCAGGCTATGTGATTGTGGCTTTGTGCGGCTTGATATTTGTTTCCGCAGGGCTACTGGGAATGTTTGCCGATAATACGGATACAACTGCGCCGCCGGAGTCGGGCGACGCTCCTGTTGTCGAACAAGTGCTGCCGACCCCAACCATGACCCTGGAAGTCGTCCAGGAGGTGGTTGCTGCACCCCCGGTTGTGAGCGCGCCTGTTGATACCGCGCCGGTACAATCCCCAGCCGATAATCCACCGCCGGTAGCAGCCCAACCTGTCGTGGTAGAACCGCCGGTTGTTGCCCCGATTGAAACGGCTCCGCCGGTGGTTGTGCCGCCGCCAGCGGATGCCCAACCGATTCCAACTGCCATAACGGATGTGCAGCCCGCGCCTGCCGATGTCGCACCAGCGCCAGTTGTGCCGCCGCCAGCGGATGCCCAACCGATTCCAACTGCCATAACGGATGTGCAGCCCACACCTACCGATGTTGTCGCAGCGCAGGTCGTGCCGACAGTAGAAGTTCCTGTGCAACCTGCACCGACTGAGGTCTTGCCGACTCAGCAGCTAACACCAGAGACATCCAGTCAGGATTCTCGTGATGTTCCCGCCGCGCCGCCGGATTCCGGTGCACCGACTCTTTCAGCTCCCGTTAAACCAGTAGCGACAGCCACAACGGGCATTGCGCCAACGTCTGTTGTCGTAGAGCAGCAGCCGCTCCCGACTGACGCAGCCCCACTTCTCCCGGCTCTTGTGCCAACAGTAGAGGTTGTTGTACCCGCTGTCATACCTACGGATGCTGGTGCTGTTGTAGCGCCGGGGGTAACTGTGGGTCAGCTTTCCGGTGTGGTTAGCTTCCCCGATGCCCAGGATTTTACTGGCATCACTGTGCTGCTAACACTCCCCGATGGCACGCAGTTACAGAATGTGACCAGCGCACAAGGCACTTTCGAGTTCTTGAATCTTGCGCCGGGTTCGTATCGTGTGGTCGCCAGCGCACAAGGTTATTTGTCGCGGCAGCTCGACTTCACACTAACCGACGGTCAGGCTATGCAGCTTCCGTCGACTTTCCTGGTGGCAGGTGATACCAACTTCGACAACGTCATTGATTTGAACGATGCCGCGCTGGTTGCCTCGAATTTCGATGGCCCTGCCACTGTTCAAACCGCTGATCCCAATCGTGATGGTTGGGTTGATGTGCGTGATCTTGCGCTCATCGGTGCGGATTTTGGCCTCACTGGGCCGATCCCCTGGCAGTAAATCAAACTCGATTTTTGCTCACAAGGGCGGATGCATGGCATCCGCCCTTTTTTATTGCTTATTCCGCGTCTTCAACCATATGCGTTCGCAAAATTTCCATAGTCGCCTCGCTGACCCCGATTGACCGCAAATAGGATTCGACGCCGCCTAATTGCGACTCCAGATAGTCCAGTGTCGCCAGCATGGTTTCTGGACGTGAACTGACTTCCTCTTCAAATTGTTCCAGATTGCGCCCGCTTTGCAGGACATCTGCCCGCCATGTCTCGATCTGAGATGAGAGCAATGCGTAGCTCAAGCCATAGTCTTCAGCGATAGTTTCCGGCGCGACCCCGGCTAAGGCCAGGAGCAGGGCAGCAACGATGCCAGTGCGATCCTTCCCAGCCCAGCAATGGAAAAGAACACAACCATTAGGAAGCTGCTCGGCGATCACTTCAAGCACGGCCCTGATTTGTGGCCCACACTGTTCCAGAACCAGCGTATAAAACTCGACCAGCGTCTTGGTTTCCTGAATGGCTTTGTTCACCGAATCGACGCCTATGACCGGGCTGTGGTGATAAATAATGAGCGTTGACCCCGCGAACACATTCGGGGATTTTTCTGTTTCCCACAGGTCGCGCAAATCGACAATATATTTGACACCATGTTCCGCCAACCGCTGCTGACTCTCCGGTGGCAGTTTATCCATGCTGGCCGAGCGCAGGATGGTTTTCCAGCGTGTCACTTTGCCGTCGCGCGTGCGGTAGCCGCCAATATCGCGGATATTTGAACTGCCTTCCAGCACCAATACCCGATCTGAAAAGATTTCCTGCATACATCCCCCTTGAGACCATGACACCGTTCCAGTATATACCGCCATTGTGTTTCGTCACGTCGATAGCGTGACAAATATTTTTGACAAGTGTTTAACACCGTCTTAAAATCTGTGAAGTAATGGCACTAAGTAAGGAGCATCGTTTTCCTGCAATTTGCAATCGGCTGACCGCTGAACGCTTAATTAAAAAGGAGATTTTTATGAAAGAGTATGTCACTGATAAACTGAGGAATGTTGCCCTGGTGGGTCACCAGAGCGCCGGTAAAACTTCACTCGTAGAAGCCCTGCTCTACAATACCGGCGCGATAACCCGCTTAGGCAGGGTCGAAGAAAAAAATACCGTTTCGGATTGGGACGATGACGAAAAAGAACGCGGCTTGTCCTTCTCCACCTCGCTTATTCCCATTGAATTTGAAGACCATAAAATAAATGTTTTAGATGCCCCCGGTATGACCGATTTCCAGGGCGAAGTGAAAAACGCGATTCGCGTCGTTGATTCGGTCATCGTGGTAGTAGATGCGGTGGCTGGTGTAGAAGTCGGCACCGAGCTTGCCTGGGAATATGCCGAGGCTTATCAACAGCCAATTATTGTCACCATCAACAAACTGGATCGTGAAAATGCCGATTATTACCGCACCCTCGAAAACCTCAGACAATATTTCCCGGATTACAAATTTATCCCGGTCATGCTCCCCATCGGCAAAGAGAACGATTTTAAGGGCGTGATTAACTTACTCACCATGAAGGCCTATTATGACGCGGGCAAAGACCGCTCCGATATGCCCGCCGACATGAGCGATGAGGCCCAGGCCGCGCGCACCGTGCTCATCGAAGCAGCCGCTGAAGCCGACGATGTTTTTATCGAGAAATATTTTAACGAGGGTACGCTCACCAATGACGAGATCCGTGACGGAATGCGTAAAGCTGCCCGTGACGCTTATTTAAAAACCGTACCCGTGTTCGTGACCTCCGGTACAAAAAATGTTGGCACGATCCCCTTACTGGAAGCACTGGTCGTATACGTGTCGCCGCCCTCGCAGCGCCGCGTCCAGGTACTCAATCCAGCAGGCGAGAAAGAATTCCTGACCGCACCCCAGTCCGACGATGGCCCGTTGGCCGCCTACGTATTTAAGACCATCAACGATCGTTTTGTCGGCACGCTTAATTATTTCCGCATTTTTTCCGGCGCGATCCAAACCGGGCAGAGTTATTTCAATGCCACACATGGGGTGGAAGAAAAATTCAATTCCCTGATTACCATGCGCGGCAAGGAACAGATTCCTGTGCCCATGCTCCACGCTGGGGATATCGGTGTCGTCGCCAAACTGGCGAACACCAAAACCGGGGACAGCTTCAGCAGCAAGACCAATCCACTCCAAATCACCCGCCCGGAATTTGCAGCGCCCCTGTACGCGATTGCGGTGGTTCCCAAAACGCAGGCCGACAGCGCCAAGATGGGCACAATTTTGTCGAGCCTCGCTAGCTCCGACCCGACCTTACGTTGGCGGCAAGACCCCGATGTGAAGCAAACCATCGTCGAAGGCATGGGTGAGGCCCACGTCAATCTGGCGATCAGCCGCGCGCATAAATTGGGCGTGGGCATGGATATGGAAGTGCCCAAAGTGCCCTATAAAGAAACGGTGACGCAAACCCATTCCGATTTTTATCGCCACAAAAAACAATCCGGCGGAGCAGGGCAGTTTGCTGAAGTCCATCTCCGCCTGGAACCCAACCCCGGCAATGGCTTCCAATACGAGTCCAAGATCGTAGGGGGTTCAATTTCATCCAGTTTCCTGCCCTCCATCGAGAAAGGTATCAACTCTGTTCTCGGCGAAGGCGTCGTCGCTGGTTATCCGGTGGTTGATGTGAAAGCGGTGGTGTTCGACGGCAAAGAACATCCGGTAGATTCTAAAGACATCGCCTTCCAGATTGCAGGGCGCGAGGCGTTCAAGAAAGTATTCCAGGATGCCAACCCTGTGCTGCTCGAACCAATCATGGATGTGAAAATCACCGTTCCCGAAGCCATGATGGGTGACATCATGAGCGATTTGAACACCCGTCGTGGGCGTGTGCAAGGCATGGACACCGAAGGCCACAAGAGCATTGTCACCGCGCAGGTTCCTTATGCCGAAATGATGCGCTATGGCAATGAACTGCGTTCAATGACTGGCGCACGCGGCCTGTATACCATGACCTTTAGCCATTATGAGCAAGTTCCGACGCATCTGGCGCAAACTATCGTCAATGCCCATCGCGGCGAGGCAAAAGTTTAAGGCGGGTGATTTTTTCCACGTAGAGGCACGACATGTCGTGCCCTTGTGCTGCATTTGTTTTCGCAGGGGCATGTCGTCGACATGCCCCTGCGGCTGTATTTGTTGGGGTAGGGGCGATCCAGTGGATTGCCCTTTTTAATGGTACAAAATTGTCGTGAGGAGTGGGACAAAGTAGGATACAAATTAGCGAGGTAGCACCATATCAAACGGTGGCTGATAAATTTTGGCCTCAGTTGCGACCTGATTGAGGTCATGAAGGCTCAATTGCGGCGTTTTAAGTCCCCTTTCCACTTGTGGGAGAGGGGGTTGGGGCTGAGGGGATACCCTGCAATCACCGCCCACCTCCTACCCGTTAGCAAAACTATCTACAGCATACGAACAAATTTTCGGGCGTTTTCGGGTAGGGACGGGTCATCAAAAGTGCTATAATAGAACAGATTGACTTCCTTTCGAAAGTAATCTCTTTGGTACGTGCATACAAGTTTCCACCTCAACCGACAACTTTCGTGGGTCGCAGTCATGAACTGGCGGATATTGACCGGCTGCTGCATGATCCAGCCTGTCGCTTGCTGACTCTCGTTGGGCCGGGGGGCATGGGCAAAACCCGGCTGGCTTCGGAGGCTGCGGCAGCGCTGGTAGACCAATTTTCTGATGGTGTCTATTTTGCAGCGCTCCAGCCATTAATCACACCCGATCTGATTGCGCCCACGCTTCTGGAACTCCTTGATTGCCAATTTTCGCCCGGTGGCGATACCCCCGAGAAATTAATGAATGCCGTGCGCGAGAAATGTATGCTGCTCGTGCTCGATAATTTTGAACATTTGATGGACGCCACGTCTTTGCTGACTGCCATCCTCAATGAAGCACCGAGGGTCAAGTTGTTGGTCACATCGCGCGAGCGTTTGAATATCCGTGATGAATGGGTGCTGGAAATTGGTGGGTTGTCCATCCCTACCGGTGATTCTAGTCGGGCAGTCGAGGACTACAGCGCGGTACAACTCTTCGTTCAGAACGCGCGCCGCGTGCATCCCGGATTCTCATTGCCGGATCAAACCGCAGCCGTTGTGCGCATCTGCCAGCTTTTGGATGGAATGCCCCTGGCATTAGAATTAGCATCATCCTGGGCGCGTGCCTTGTCCAGCGCTGAAATTGTCGCCGAAATTGAACGCGGACTCGATATTCTGGAAACATCCGTGCGAGATGTTCCGGCACGCCATCGCAACATGCGTGCTGTGCTCGATTATTCCTGGGAACAACTGGATGCCTTTGAACAGGATGTGCTGAAAAAGATGTCGGTCTTCCGGGGCGGCTTCACGCGCGACGCTGCCAGGGTAGTCACGGGTGCATCACTTCCCGTGTTGGCCCTCCTCGTCGATAAATCCTGGCTTCAGCATGATTCGGCGGGTGAACGCTATGATATACACGAACTTTTGCGCCAGTATGCCCGCGAAAAACTGGAACAATCCGGCCTCGCAGACCAGACCTTAGACGCCCATTTAGCCTATTTCTCTGATTTTATGACGGCGCGTGAACAGGGCATCAAGTATCGCCGCCAGAGTGAGTCATTGGCTGAAATCGAGCGCGATTTTGAAAATGTGCGCTTTGCCTGGAAGCGCGCCGTTGGCTGCGCCGATATAGCGTCGATCAATCAGATTTTTGAAGCGCTAAATTTTTTCTGCGATATGTACGCCCGTTTTGACGAAGGTGTCGAATTATTTACCTATGCATCGAAAGCTTTCGCCGCGCGTGAGGATCGCGAAGGGCGGCTGACTTACCTCCGCTTGCGCGCCCGCCGCACCCGGCTCATCCTGTTAGGCTCCGGCTTGCCGGACGACGCTTTGGCAGGATTAGTTGAAGAGCTGGAAGCCCATTTGCCTATCGCGCAGGTTTTTGAGTCGCCGCGTGAAATTGCCTTCATACTCTATCTCCTGGGTATGTCAAAGGGCATGTCCAATTTTTTTATGTACAGTACCGCCTATTTTGATGACAGCCTGGATATTTATACCGAACTCGCGGATCGTTTTTATATTGCTGAACAGTTGATTTGGATTGGTATGTCGCAGGACGATGTTCAGGTCTCTGAAGAATTTTGCCTGCGTGGGTTGGCGATCCAGAGAGAAATTGGCGATTTAAACGGCATCGGTTGGACGATGATGCATCTGGGGAAGGTCGCTTTCTGGCGGCATGATTATACTGGCGTACAGCGTTACTTTGAAGAAGCGACTTCAATCCAGCGCGAGCGCGGCGATCTCAAAGGACTGCACAGCAGCCTTGTATTGGGCAGTCAGCATTTTCTGCGGCTGGGTGAATTTGATAAAGCACTGCAATTGGCTGAAGAAAGTGCTGAAATTGCGCGTGGATTAAATTTGCCCGCCATCAAACAGGCATCAATGGTCGTTCAGGGTGTTCTGCATATTTTGCTGGAAACCAATGTGGCAGGTGGTAAAAAATTGTGTGAAGATGCCCTCGCAATGCCTATCCCCAAGACCTTTACGGTTGGCGATCCTTATCTGGATGGCAGGCAGGGGCTTTTTATAGCGGCTTATTTGTCGGATGATCTGGAAGAAATGCGCCAGCAGTATCGGAACGTGAGCGAATTATTCCCAAAAATGGGCGTTCACCAACTCAGTGACCAATTTGGCCTACTCGCGCCGCTGGCTGTGCTGCTTTTGGCGCGCGAGGGGCAATTAGAACGCGCGCTTGAACTCATGTCCTTTACCCAGAATCGACCTGACATCCCCGAAGCCCTCACTATGCGCTGGCTGTCGCGCCTGCCACTGGTTGCCCGCTTGCGCGACGACCTGCGCGATCAGTTAGGCGTGGAAGTTTACGAGGCTGCATGGTCACGCGGTAAAACGCTGGATGTAGACCAGATCGTATACGAATTGATTCACAATTTTAGTGTAATCAACGCTGTAGAACCGCTTGAAACACCTGTGAGCGACTCCGCTCATCCCGACTCACTCACCGAACGCGAGTTAGAAGTCCTTAACCTGGTTGCAGAAGGATTGTCCAACCGCGAAATTGCTGCACGCCTCGTCCTTGCATTGGGTACGGTCAAATGGTATATCAGCGAGGTCTACAGCAAACTCGGCGTGACCAGCCGTACCCAGGCCGTTGCCCGCGCCCGCGATCTTCAACTCCTCACCTGATTGATCGGTTTGGCTGCGCTGCCCGCAAACCCAACCCCTGCTTTTGCAAACCTATCCTTTGACTGATGACACCCCACCGGGTTGGGGTGATAAAGTAGCATCATCAGTGGCAACAGGAAGGGGACTATGATGAACAACCAACAGAATATATCGTTTGCGGTGGTCGAAGAACTGTTCAAGCTGCTCGATGTGGAACTACGGGCGCGTTGGTCAAAACGCCGCCAGAATGCCGAGCGCAATATCCAGCTTCGCGAAGTCAATCCATCTGCGCAGAAATCGCTGCGTGGCCTAAAACCTGAACTGCGCAATCGCTAAATGCTGCGGGTCTATTGATGAACCTCGTACATGACAGCCTGAAAATGGCGGGGATTTCTATAGGGGCGACCCGCCGGGTCGCCCTACGAGGCACCTGGAGTAGTTGACATACTCGATAACTCGGACATGTTTGGGTAGGTGTGGGAGCGGTTCCGTCTCTACCCCCTCTTAAACAAACACGGGCGTTCATTTGAACGCCCGTGTTGTATGTAGATACCGGAATATTACGTTGTAGGGGCGATCCGTCGGATCGCCTTCTTAATATTAATCCCCACCGACGGGTTCGAGGACGTTCTCCGTAGGCGGCTTGCCGACGATTTCCATCACGCGCGCGCCCTCGATGATTTCGTGCTCCAGCAGTTCGCCCGCCAGCTTATCCAGCGCCTCGCGGTTGTGGCTCAACAATTCCACCGTTTCGCGGTGAGCTTGTTCCACAATGCGGCGTACTTCGGCGTCAATCTGGGCAGCGGTTTCTTCGCTGTACTGGCGTCCCTGCGAGATCGAGTAGCCGAGGAACGGCTGGCGTTCATTATCGCCAAAGTTCAGCGGCCCCATGCTATCGCTCATACCGAATTCGGCCACCATGCGCCGCGCGATATCGGTGACACGCCGCAAATCGCTCGATGCGCCGGTGGTGATTTGACCAATCGCCACTTCTTCGGCTGCGCGTCCACCTAACAACACCAAAAGCTGTGCCATTAGGAATTCGCGCGAGTAGTTACGTCGGTCATCATCCGGCAGCGATGCCGTGACGCCCAATGCCTGTCCACGCGGGACAATCGTCACCTTAAAAATCGGGTGTGCATTCGGGGTCAACGCGCCAACAATGGCATGACCGGCTTCATGATAGGCCACGACACGCCGCTCTTCGACATTTGACAACGGCGGGCTTTCCGTCCCCAGCACGATGCGATCAAAGGCATCCAGGAAATCACGTTGGGTGACACGCTTGTTATTGCGACGGGCGGCGGTCAAGGCCGCTTCATTCGCCAGGTTGGCAATATCCGCGCCAGAGAAACCAATTGTGGCTTTGGAGAGATTTGCCAGGTTCACATCTTCGGCTAACGGTTTGCCGCGTGTGTGGATTTTCAGCATATCCAGCCGTCCGTTGCGGTCTGGCAAACCGACAGTCACCTGCCGGTCAAAACGTCCGGGACGCAGCAGCGCTGGATCGAGCACGTCAGGACGGTTGGTCGCTGCCATCACGATAACACTTTCGTTCTGGTCGAAACCATCCATCTCCGAAAGCATCTGGTTCAGGGTTTGCTCGCGTTCGTCATTGCCGCCGCCCAAACCCGCGCCACGCTGGCGGCCTACCGCGTCGATTTCGTCGATGAAGACGATGCTGGGTGCGGCATCTTTCGCCCGTTTGAACAGATCACGCACGCGCGACGCGCCCACGCCCACAAACATTTCCACGAATTCTGACGCCGCAATGCTGAAGAACGCGACGTTCGCTTCGCCCGCCACAGCCCGTGCCATCAGGGTTTTACCTGTTCCGGGAGGGCCAATCAACAGCACGCCGCGCGGAATGCGTGCGCCCAGCGAGATATATTTATCGGGTTCTTTCAGGAAATCTACGATTTCGACCAGTTCAGCTTTCGCCGCGTCCTGTCCGGCTACATCTGTGAATGTGACCTGTGGACGTTCAACGGTGTATTCGCGGGCTTGTGTCCGTCCGAAACCGAACACATTGCCCATCTGTCCTTGTTGGCGGCGTGCCGACCATAGGAAGAAACCCAGCAGCAGCAAAATCGGCCCGAAGTTCACCAGGAACACCAAAATCGGCGAAGGTTCGACAGTTTGCGCAACAATTGTCACGCCCTTGTCGTGCAGCACCTGCGTTAAACTTGGGTCAGGCACGCTGTCAGTCAGCAGAGTTGTCGTAAATCCGCTGGCCGTTTGCTGAGTAACACCTTGTTGCAGCAGCGGTGATCCATCTTCTGGATAACGCACTGCCGTCTTGAATGTGCCCCGCACCTGATTGTCCTGGAACAATACTTGATCGACGTTGCCGGATTGTACTTGATTGTAGAAGAACGAGTACGCAACATTGACCGGTTGGTCGCCGCCAAATGAGCCGCCAACCATATCTTGCAGCCGGAAAAATGTCCAGCCGATGAGGATGATCCAAATAAGCGGCCATACCCAGCGCGGAATCTTAAATTGCGGCTGCGGTGGAGGATCGCCTTTTGGCTTGTTGTCGTTTGAGTTTCCCGGCGGTTGCACCTTTTTTACCTCGCATTTCGAATTATTACCCCATTATACGGGGCGCTGTATCTCAGATGTGTTAGAAGCCTATGAGGGATTGTAACGGATTTGCTGCTGTATTGCTGCTAACTCTTTGGGTAGTCTGGCCGATCAAGGCAACCATTCATAACCTTTTTGGCCTGTTGGCTGACATTATGCTACTCTGACAGTTATGGAAAAGCCTAAAATAGCTGACTCAATGCCTACTACGAAAAATCCCTGTCTTTGGTTGTGGTCGCCTGCTGTGCTGGCATTCACCGCTCTATTATTGACGCTCTGGGGCGCACTTTACTTCCGTCCTGGTGATTTCCCTCCTGATGATCCGGGCAGTTTGCTAGCTGGCTTTGTATTAATGCTCGTGGGCGGTTTATTTTTGCTGGCAGCCTTATACAAAAGCCGTACCGCAAGTCGTTGGCCGGATTGGACGGCTGCACATCCATTTGACAGAAAACTACGCGCTCGAAATATCATCGCCATCCTCCTGGGTGGGGCAGCACTGGCAGCCCTAACGCTCAGCAATCTCAATCCACCGCTGCTTACGCTGTCGTATCACATCCAGTTTGCCCTTTTTGGCGTCGGTATTTTGGCGAGCATTTTTGGTCTGGGGCTGACAGCAAGAACTGCTCTCATCCACTTTAATAAAATTTTTGTCTGGGAACTCTTTTTGCTCTGTCTGATAACGCTGCTGGCTTTTGGCTTGCAGCTATATCGGCTGGAAGGGGAAGTTCACACACCGATTGACGAATTCCATACCATGCAAGCCGTCCTCGACCTGGGGCAGCATATTTATATGCGGGCTTTATCGCCCTATGCAGATGGCGCGTCATCACCCTGGTTGTTCCCCTATCTCCAAACCGGCGCGCTGGCGATATTCGGTCATACATTTTTGGGTTTGCGTTTCGTGAGTATCCTCTTCGGGGCATTCACCGTTCCGGCGCTGTATGTGCTGGGGAAAGCGTTGTTTGACCGCCCAACAGCCTTCATTGCCGCTTTGTTTTTAGCAACTTTTCCACCCTTTATTCACCTGAGCCGCTTGGCGATGGTCAACGCCGCTGACCCTTTTATTGGAACCATGCTGTTGGCGATGCTGGCGCGCGGTCTGAAGTCGAACCGCCGCATCGATTTCGTTCTGGCTGGGATTTTTTTGGCACTCACGCAATATTTTTATGACGGCGGCAAAATGCTATTTCCGGCGCTTGTCGCCACGTGGCTGCTCATCTTATTGATAACGACTCGCCGTCAGGTGTTATGGCAGGGTATTTTGCTCATGCTCTTCACGGCTATATTGCTGGCTGGGCCAATCTTTCTGACGTGGTGGTCATGGAATCTGCCGCTGTTTCCGCGCATACCCAACGTCGGCAACCAGAACCTTGATTGGGGAGCGGTCTTGTCGCTGCGGGACAATGCTGCGGCGCTGCAACATTATTTGATTCATGACCTGCTGCCGCCCTTTTTGCATATTGTCCAACTGCCGGATAACAGCCACTTCTATTATGGAGGTCAAACGCCGCTGATTCTGGGGTTCATGCTGCCTGCGTTTTTCCTGGGCATGTTCCATGCATTGTGGCGTTGGCGCATCGCGGGCAGCCTGCTGCTGCTGTGGGTTGCGTTGACCGTAGCGGGCAATAGTCTGCTGATCGAAGGTGCTAATGACTGGTCGGCACGGTTTATGGTCGTGTTACCTGTTTTGGCGCTGTTGATGGCGCTTGGAGTTCGTTTCACGCTGCCGCTGCTGAAAATCAATGTCGGGCAATTAGTCCCGCGAATGCCCATAACAGGGGAAAAATGGGGGCGGATCGGGCTAGCGCTTGTGGCGCTGGTACTGGCTGCTATACAACCCATTTATTACTTCCACGATCATCTGCCATTCTATAACGAGCAGATTCGACCCTTTATCGACCCGATTGATGCCTTTGACCGTGCCCGTTTGCTGCCGCCGGATACGACGCTCATTCTGGTGACGGACGCCCAGCCCTATACCGACAAATTTTTCACGCTGGCTGACTTCTGGAATTTTCACCCGTTAATGGTGATTCTCAAGTCAGCAGAACTGACACCCGATTATCTGTCCGGTTTAGTGGCGGGCGGCTACGCGATTTTTATCACGCCTGACAATTCGACTTCTCCAGAACTGCTGCGGTCAACCTTTGCGAATATACAAGGCCCGCAGTACAGCCCCTACAACGTGCCGCTGGATCGCCAATACGCGCTCTACTATCTCCCGCCGCGTGCGCCTTGATTCTTGTGCTATTGCATCTGCCCTCACTGTGATATAAGCTGTTTATAATGCGTGTTGTGCCTGCATATCAGATGCCTTCAGGAACCCAACCATGAGCGACGACCCCCAAAACAAACCAATGACCCCTGAGGACTCAACCATCCCGTCCGCGCCTAAAAAGTCGCTCCCGGATGATTCGTCCTGGGATTTGCCGCAAGACACGGCAGCCAGCGCCCCTCATGCCGAAACACCTGCTCGTCCAAACACCGCCGATGACCTGCCCGCGATAGATGCGCCGCCGCCTCGTCGCGAGGCTGTCGCCCGTGCCGCATCCAAATTGGCCGCATCTGGCAGCGCGCCGGTTTTGCTCCAGCAATTTTTTAACGATCAGATTGACCTCAGCGCCGAACTCGTCACCCGTTTTCCATCCCTGCCGCTGATGTCTGTCATTCGCTTTCGCAAACTTCAAGGTAAATCGCAGCGCGGCGTCGCCACATTATCCACGCCTGATGGTGTTGCTGCCGCTGTCATCGACGCTGATGCCACCTCTGGCAGCATTCAGCTTTCATTTTCCTACGGCTCGATGATGTCCCTGCGCTTCCGTATGGATGAACTCAGCAGCATGGATCGTTCGCGCTGGCTGGAACTCATGCGCCGTGACCAGGGTGGGGTGGCTTTCCTGTGGGGGCAAGCCCGCTGGGAGCAGGATTACGTGATTTGTGTGACACGCCGCCATTTCGCCAGTATTTACGCCTTCTCGCATCATGGGTTCGAGGCCGCCGTCCGCCTCACACCCGATGTGACCAAGCAGCTTCTCGATTGGCTGGAAAAATTCTGGCACTCCAACGCCCCCGGCGATGAACCGCCTAAATTGCTGACCTGGTAAAAAATATGCTGCCCAAATCGAAATTGTTTTTCGCATGGCTTTTTTGTGTGCTGATTTTGGTCGCTGCGATTCCATCACTCGCCCAGGACGACAGCCCCTATCAACTGCCGCAGATTGCTGAGGTTTCATCCTTCGTCACCGCGATTACCCAACCGCCGGGTGATTCGACTCGCCTGTTTGTGGCAGAACTGAATGGCAAAATTTCGATCATCGAAGACGGTGTTGTGAAACCTGACCCATTTTTGGATGTGAGTGAGAAGGTCACGACCCAAAGTTTCGGGCAGGGGATGCTCGGCATGGCCTTTCACCCCGACTTTGCGACCAACGGTCTCTTTTTTGTCGATTACACCCAGCCCGACGGTAACGCCGCCTTTGTCCGTTTTCACGTCTCGGCGGATAACCCCGATCTAGCCGATCCCGACAGTGCCACAACCGTATTCGTGATCCCGCATCCTACCGGGTTTCATTATGGCGGTCAATTGGCGTTCGGCCCGGACGGCTATCTGTATTGGAGCATGGGTGACGGCGCGACCAAGCGCAGCCCCGCACCCAAACTTGATTCGTATCTCGGTTCGATCCTGCGTCTGGATGTGACCGGCGCTGATCCTTATCAAGTCCCGGCGGATAACCCCTTTGTCGGGCAGGAAAAGGCGCTGCCGGAACTCTGGACGAAAGGGCTGCGGAATCCCTGGCGTTTCAGTTTTGACCGTGCCACTGGTGACCTGTATATCGCCGATGTGGGTGAGGCAGCGATGGAAGAAATTGACTTTCAACCTGCGGGCGATCCCGGCGGCGAGAATTACGGCTGGAACGCTTATGAAGGCACGAATATTTTCAACAACGGCAGCAAAGACGGCCTGACTTTTCCGGTGGTCGTTTATAGTCACGACGGTGGCAATTGCAGCATCACTGGCGGTTATGTCTATCGCGGCGCGGCGCTCCCTGATCTCGTGGGTAAGTACATTTTCGGCGATTATTGCAGTGGTTGGTTGTGGACGACCTATCAAAAATCCGATGGCACATGGTTCACCGCCCAACTCCTCAAAACTAAGCTGCGTCTGACCACCTTCGGCGAAGACAACGCAGGCGAGCTTTATGTCGGCGATGGCCGGGGTAGGGTGTATAAATTAGTCGCCGCTAATTCATGATGCAAACGAAATGAATATTGCCATTTTTGCGGATATACATGGTCGCATTTTGCTGTGCTTCAAACTATGTGAACGCTGGCAGCGCGAAACCGGGGAGCAACTCGACCTTGTGCTGCAAGCTGGTGATTTAGGCGTTTTCCCGGATGTGTCACGTCTGGATAAAGCCACGATTCGCCATACCCAGGACGACCCCAGTGAATTAGGCTTCACCCATGATTTTGCCGAACATAAATCGGATGTCGCGGAAGAATTAGCCAAAACAGCTTTTCCGCTTATTTTCGTGCGTGGCAATCACGAAGATCAAGAATGGTTGGACGCCCTTGAGCAAAAATCAGATGCACCGATTTTCGCTATTGATCCCTACGAGCGTATTTTCTGCCTCAAAACGGGCGTTCCTTACACATTCAATAGAGGTGGTGAAGCGATAACTATCGTCGGAATTGGACGGGTAGCAGCACCGCGTGGCGAACAAAAACCTGATAAGCCTAAATATATTCAGCCGCACGAATTGGAACGGCTCTACAGCTTAGGCAAAGTAGATTTCGATATTCTATTAACCCACGATTCCGCGATTGATTCGGTCACAAAGGGCTTTGGTATGGAAGAAATTCGGCTTGTGCTGGATGCTTACGAGCCGGTCTATCATTTTCATGGGCATACTGAGGAACCGCTGACCCGCCGCGAAGACCGCAACGGGACAACTGTCGTTTACAAAATGGCTGATTTACATTGGGATAAAACGAGTCGGGGCAAACCGCTCGAACCCGGCGCGATGGGAATATTACGCTGGAAAGACCGTTCAAGTTATACTTTTGAGGTTGTGAATCAACCCTGGCTCAAAGAATACACCGCCAGCACTTGGCGCTATATTCCTTGATTCTGCACTGGACTATTGCATATCCCGCTTTGCCTTTTCATCCTCATCATCAAACGTGAATTCATCTTCAACTTCTACCAACTCACCATCCTCGCCGACGCGATACCGCACATCATGTTTCGGTTTTTCTTTTCGCTTGCCAATGTCCGGCGTGCTGCGCTGCATTTCCGCTAGAATTGCGTGCCCAATCTGGCTTTCCTGCCGCGCCAATCGTCGCCGAGTCGGAAAGACCATTGCCGCATGGCCGCCTAGAAACACCAGCCATCCGAAGGCAAACAGGATCAGGTAGCCATGCGCCCCCGAAAAGGTTGAAAATTTCTTCGTCATACTGTCGATACCAAAATACCATAACGTGCCGTTCACCAGCAGAAATACGATTGCATCCAGGTAAAAATACCCCCGTCGGATGCGCCGCCGCCGGATGCGCTCCTGTGCCAGCATGAACTCTTGCGTACCCGCCATATCGCGCCAATCCCTGCCGAACAACCACGCCATTTCATCCTCGACCATCATGAGCGTAGGCGCACGCTTGGGCGAGGCAAAATACAATTGAATCCCTTCCATGATGGTTAAGAATCCGAAGATGACCAGCAAGGGAACCGTATATCTGCCCGCTGGTACACCACCTAAAAGGAACAATAATGCCGACAAAATCAACAGCCCAATCCAAATGCCGAATCGGTTGCGCTGCCTTTGCCGTCCTTCAATTCGTTTTTGGGCAATTTCATACCCGGAAAGCTGCTCCATACTGTTTCCCCCTGCTGACATCTGCATATTTTCATGATACAGTGATTCGCGCTTTGCTTCCTCCGCCTTTAGTTTGCTTTTGCCCTCCGTTTCTGCGATGATTCCCTCGCTCTTTGTGTAAGTTATACGCAGTCGGCGTGCTCAATGCATTGACTAACGACTATTTGAATAACGACTTAAGGACTTCCCATGAACCGCCTCCAACATGAAACCAGCCCCTATCTTCGCCAGCACGCCGATAATCCGGTGGATTGGTATGCCTGGGGTGATGAAGCCCTGACGCGCGCGAAAACCGAGGA
>JBDTNB010000094.1:0-26420 GCA_039933955.1 Chloroflexota bacterium | reverse complement strand
TCCAGATTTTGAAAGCCGCCGCACCCTGGCGAACAAGCATACCCAATCCGCCAATGGCTTGTCCACCGTTGGCTTCGGCCTGTCGCATGAACTGGGTCACTTCTGGGCGATAGACCATATCGTAGACGGTCACAGCTTTGGGAAAAGGTACACCGTCAATCCAGGGCGATGCATCGACTTTCGGCCACATGCCAACCGAGGTGCAGTTGACGACAAGCGAAGCATTGGTTTCGGCGGCTTCATCCAGAGTTTTGACGGCGACATTTTTGATCCCCGCCGAGATTTGCAGATCAGCCAACATCACCTGGGCTTTTTGTGGGGTGCGATTAACGATAGTGACTAACGCACCTTCTAAAGCTAATCCATAGACAGCGGCACGCGCCGCGCCGCCCGCCCCTAGAATAATCACATTTGCGCCGGAAAGTTGGACACCATGCGCTTTCAGATCATCAATGAAACCCACTGCATCAGTATTTGTGCCGAGGTTGCTGCGGAAGTCAATCGTGTTGACCGCGCCAATCGCCCGCGCGCGTTCGTCGGGCTGCACATAAGGTATGACGGCCTGTTTGTGCGGGACGGTGACATTGATGCCGATGAAGCCACCTTCATCGCGGAGAATACGCAAACTCTGGCGCACAATGTCGGGCGGAATGGCGGCACGTTCATAAGTCCAATCCAGGCCGAGGGCGCGGAAAGCGGCATTATGCATCTCCGGGCTGATGCTGTGCGTCACCGGCCAACCGATGACACCGACTTTATTGGTCATGTCGGGTTCAGTTCCTTCACCGCAATAATTGCACCCAAGCCCGCTAAGGTTTCGGCAAAACCGGGGAATGAATCTCCGGCGCAACGAGCATCGAGAATGGTGGTTTCACCATCGGCGGCCAATCCGGCGACAGACAGACTCATCGAGACACGATGATCGTCGTGGCCTTCGACTGTCGCGGCTTTCAGCTTTTGCGGGCCGCGAATGATAAAGCCGTCAGGTGTTTCGGTGATTTGCGCACCCAATTTAGCTAACTCAGCAGCCATCACCGAGATACGATCTGTTTCTTTGACACGAAGTTCCTGAGCATCACGGACAACGGTTTCGCCTTCGGCGGCCAGGGCGGCGACCATCAAAACGGGGAATTCGTCGATCATTTCGACCACTACATCGCCACCCACCTGCGTTCCTTTTAAGACAGTGTGGCGAATACGAATTTCGCCGACGGGTTCACCTGCTTCGAGACCGGTTTCAGTGACGGTGATGTCAGCATCCATCGCGCGGAGTACATCGAGTAAACCGGTACGAGTGGGGTTGAGATTCACGCCGGTCAGGGTGATGTCGCTGCCGGGAACGAGCAAGGCGGCCACAATCAAGAATGCGGCTGAGGAAATATCGCCAGGAACAGTCAAATCCATCGGGCGCAGGCTGCCGTTGGGTGTGAGAACAATAGTGTCGCCTTCGGTCACGATGTCCACGCCCATCGCGCTCAACATGCGTTCGGTATGGTCGCGGGCAGGCCCTGGCTGGACAACGGCTGTCGCGCCCCCAGCGAACAATCCTGCAAGCAAAATCGCACTTTTGACCTGGGCGCTGGCGACAGGCATTTCGTATTTGATGCCGTGCATTTTGGCGGGCTTGATGGTCAGCGGCGCACAATTATCGACGGCGGTAATGTTCGCGCCCATCATTTGTAATGGTGTGAGAATGCGCTTCATCGGGCGGCGACGAAGTTGCTCTGTACCGTCCAGCACACTTTCAAACGGTTGACCACACATGATGCCCGCAATCAGGCGTATTCCCGTACCCGCATTGACAAGATTCAGCGCTGCTTTTGGGGGTTGGAATTGACCGCCGTGAATAGTCAGTTCATTTTTGCTATGGCGATCTACTTGAATACCTAAGACCTGAATACTGGCAAGCGAGGCTTCGGTATCGCCGGCTGCCAACCAACCGCGCACCTGAGTTACACCTTGTGCCAGCGCACCGAACAGCACCGAACGGTGGGAAATTGACTTGTCACCGGGTACGGTGGTGCGTCCATGCAAAGGGCTACCCGGATTTACAATGAAGCAATCTTTTGCCGTCATTTTTTATGTCCGTTCTCATATTTTTGATACCAATTCACACGCGCTTCACGCGCGGGTTTCAGAAAATCGGCCACCTGCTGATCGTCCTGAGAAACCAACATGGCTTCCAGCATCGCCAACTGCACGCGGAACAGCGCTAACAGCGTCGCGACAGCCTGAGTATTGGTGCTGAGGATGTCGCCCATCATTTGGACATCCTGGCCTGCCAAGCGAGACATATCGCGAAAGCCGCCCGCCGCTAATTCCCATACGGTTGGATCGACCTGGCCTTCTTTGGCAACCGTCGCGACCAGCGCCGAACTCAGCAAATAAGGCAGGTGACTGATCGCCGCAACCAGACGATCATGACGGTGCGCTTCCATCTCGAAAGGCACAGCACCCAGCGCATCAATCAGCGACAAGGCGCGCAAACGAGTCGCCGGGGTCGTGCGGCGGGTCGGGCACAACACGAAGGGTCTGCCTTGAAACAACGTTTTTTCGCTGGCTTGAACGCCACTCACCTCTTTACCGGTCATCGGATGCCCACCGACAGCTTGCACCCCAATGGGCAAATCAGCCATCGCCGCACATATATCCTGCTTGGTGCTGCCGATGTCGATCAGCAGGGTATTTGAGCGCAGATATGAGCCGATACGGCGGCTCAACATCGACACAATCATTTGAACAGGCGCACACAAAATCACCGTATCAGCATCGCTGACTCCAGCTTTCAAATCATCGGTTGCTACATCGATAATTTTGTTATCCATCGCAAACTGCCGCGACTCGGCGTTGGGGTCTACGCCCGTGATCGTTTCAGCACAATCCCGCAGCGCCATCGCCAGCGAACCACCCATCAAACCTAATCCAACCACCGCCAGATGGCGGCACGTAAAACCACCGCTTGCCATAAACTATGCCGTCCGCCCTACTGCCTCGGCAATACGCCGTATCTGATCCATCATCGACTTGAAACGATCTGGCTTGAGACTCTGACGACCATCTGAGACCGCTTTATCCGGTTCAGGATGGACTTCCACAATCAAGCCGTCCGCACCCGCCGCAACCGCCGCCCGCGCAATCGATTCGACATATTCCCAATAGCCGGTTCCGTGACTAGGATCGGCCACCACCGGCAAATGGGTGAGCGCCTTCAGCACAGGAATGGCGTTAATGTCGAAGGTGTTGCGAGTGGCCTTTTCGAAAGTGCGGATGCCACGTTCGCAGAGCATAACACGATTATTGCCATGTGACAGGATGTATTCGGCGGACATCAGCAAATCTTCAACAGTGGCACTCATACCTCGCTTGAGGAGAATGGTATGCTGGCTTTCGCCAACAACATTGAGCAAGCTGAAGTTTTGCATATTGCGTGCACCAATTTGGAGTACATCAGCATATTGGCAAACCAGCGGTACTTGAGCGGTATCCATGACTTCGGTGACAATCGGCAGTCCTGTCACCTGACGGGCTTCGGCCATCCATTCCAACGCCTTTTCGCCGTGTCCCTGGAAGCTGTAGGGCGAGGTACGGGGTTTGAACGCACCACCACGTAATGCGGTTGCTCCGGCTTCTTTCATGGCGCAGGCGATTTCGATGGTCTGTTCACGACTTTCAATCGAGCATGGGCCAGCAATCACCAGCACTTTGCTGCCGCCCATTTGCGAACCGTTCAAAGGAACCTGAGTATCGTTGGGGTGAAAATGGCGGCTGGCAAGTTTATAGGGTGCAGAAATACGCACTACTTTCTCGACACCTTCCATCGCACTGTAGTTTTCTTCACGCAGTGGGGTTGGGCTTTCGCCGACCACGCCAACGATGGTTTGCTGCTCACCTTCGGACAGATGCGCCTCATAGCCATCAGACTTCACACGGGCGATTACATCGGATATATCTTTGGCAGATGCTTTCGGTTTCATTACCACAATCATGGTTTCTCCTCACCATTTAAAACAATTTTGTTGTCTGGATATAAATCAGGCCGCAGCGCCATCGCGCCTTTCATATATACATGTTGAATTTCATCCAATGATTTTTCTGTGTTCCAATGAATCAGAACCCGAATGCACATCGGGATACCATTGGGCACATCCATTTCCTGGCAGCCCATCAAAGCTGTGCGATGCCAACCGAGATCACGCGCGGCCTTTGCCGGATAGGCGGCAGTCAGATCGGGCGTGGTGGTAAAAATGACGCTGGCAACATCATCTTCTTCAATCTGATTAGCTTTGACAATCTCCACCATCAGTTCACGTGAAGCCTTCCAAATCGCCTCTCCGGTGTCCTCGCTGACGGTGGTCGCCCCGCGTACACCTCGAAATTTCATACAGCCCTCCCTCTATTGCCTGATATGCAATAAAAAAGGCGCGGAGCGTATTGCTCTGCGCCTTTGACTTCGACTTTTAACAGCCCCGGTTCAGCGAACCTTTGTCAACCCAGCACACAACGCTCCACACACCCCTATGTGGTTCTTAAAGTAAAAGTAATAATAGCGGGGTGAAACGTTCAACAGGTTTGACAACATCAAATTTCCGGTTGCTTTCCGATCTGGCACAGAGCGTAACACGCTTTGAGGGCAACTGTCAACTTCGGCGCGCGAATCTATGCTCTGGTTTTACAAACTCCATTCAGGCTGCACAATTCGTCCTGTGCGGGATGCCCAATCAATCCAGCGCGTTTCGCAAACTAGCTGCCAATTCCCGAACCGGTTCGACGCCTTGCTTCCCCGCGCGAACCAACGCACTGCCGACGGCAAAACCATCGACGAGACCATTCATGGCGCGCGCCTGTTCCGGCGTGCCAATGCCAAAGCCCATCACAAGGGGTTTATCGACGTTGGCTTTGACACGGGCGATAAATTCAGCAAGATCGGGCGGGAGTTGGCGGCGTTCACCTGTAACCCCTGTGAGCGCAACGACATAAATAAATCCGCTGGCCTTCTTCCCGACGATGGTGATACGCTCGGCATTGCTGGTAGGCGCGAGAAAAAATACCAGGGCAAGCCCTTCACGGGCGCAAATCTCGGAGAAAAGTGCGCCTTCTTCAGGTGGCAAATCGGGGATGATGAAGCCATCAGCCCCAGCCAACTTTGCATCCTGAACGAAAGCTTCAATGCCATAAGTCAACAACGGATTGAGATAGCCCATCATGAGCATGGGTTGAGTCACACCTTTTTCGCGCAAAGTGCGAACGGCGTCCAAACACTTTTTCACCGTCGTACCATTTTCCAGCGCGACCTGCATGGCAGCCTGATTCACCGGGCCATCGGCAAGGGGGTCGCTAAATGGGATACCAATTTCAAAGCCATCGACATCGGATTCGGCCATCGCGGCGATTGTGTCCAGCGAGGTTTGATAGTCGGGATAGCCAATCGGAAAATAGGGCAGAAAAGCGGCACGATTTTGTGCTTTGGCGCGGGCAAACATGGCTGCAATCGAATCAAGCCCAGTCATTATATTCGTCGTCATCTAGGTAACCTCAATTTTTATGTCACGCGCAGCACGTCGCCGCGCACAAATTGTTCACCATCAAAATACAGGCGCGCACCCTCACAGTAATCGCAGGCTGCGCCCCAACTCGTAAAGTCGGTATGCGGCAAACAACCAACCGTTTGCGCCTCAACAATACCGCCGTGCGAGACAACTAACGCCGCTCCTTCATCAGGCAATGCCAACGCAATCTGTAGGATGAGCATACCTTGCTGTCGCACATAATCCGCTACCATGCCACCGCGCTTTACACCTTCAGCGAAGGCAGCAAAACCAGCGTCCCAGGCCACTTCGTTCTCCAGGCCATCGGGCATCATTGATATTTCGGCCAATTGTTCATCTACCGCGAAACCCATTGCAATCGCCGTTTCGTAGGCACGGGGAATGGTGCTGGTTATTACCCGATGGAAGGGGCCAATAGTGCTGCCAATGCGACAGGCAAGATCAACACCAGCTTGCGACAAATGCTGACCCAGCTTTACGCGCATGGTATGGCGGCGAAGTTCTACATAGCGCACGTTATTTGACTCCCGTCAATTCCCGCTGCAAGGCATCCAGACCCGCGCCGAACACATTCACCGTGTCATTTACCCGCTGTGTCCAATTTTTCAGTTCAGCATCGTATTCGACGGCGATTTGCTGCTGACGAGCTAAATCTGCGGCATGGTCTTGATATTGGTCAGGAATTTCCCAGTCCAGACCATCTACGAGTAAGCTCTCCACTTTGAATCCAGTACGATGCAGCAGAATCGGCCATTCGACATCCGTACCCAGGGCATTTTGCGGCTGGCTGTTCGCTAGAATCACGCCTGCTGCACGATGGCTGAAACTTTTGGAACCTGCGCCAAAATCCAGGTCTTGTCCCAATAGATAGGAAAAATTCGAATTAATCATCTTTTCGACCTGGATCATCACCTGGGGATGGGTTGCCCATGCCGCTTCAGTACGGCCAATCACCAGACAATCGGATTGCTGAAGCCGTTTGAGGGTTTGTTGCCACTCGTCAGGGCGAGTCTCAATCCAGCGAATCAGACGGTCTAAATCGGCATAGTGGATATGGTCTGCGCCCATTTCGAAGGCGGCTTGCAGCACGACATAACGACCTCGCGACCAATCTTCGTTGACGATCACCTGCGCACCAGGAAGCGATTTAATTTGCATGATTTCGTCCGGCGCGGCACTGGACGGCAACGAGATTATGACATTAGAATATGCGCCCTGGATGTGCGAATAGATCCGTTGCAAACGCGGAATCTCGCCGCGCGGGTTATAGGTGGCTGCCAGCGCGATGGTCATGAGTCGCAAAAAACTCCCGGTATAAATGGTCGAGACCGAAGGCAAAAGACAACTTATCTATGTCGGAAACATCGAGATAAGCCAAGCGCTGGCCTTCGTGGAGATGAATATCCGCAATTTCCAGGTCAATAGCGCCGACATAGACATAAATGTCCACATCGTAGGAATTGCCGTTGGAGACAAATTGATGTTCAAACATACGCCAGAACGTCACGGGCGGACAGATTTCGATTTCCTCAATGAGTTCGCGGCGCATGGCCTCATCCGGTGTTTCGCCATCCTCGATACGCCCGCCGAGGGTTGACCAGTGAGCAGGGAACATCAATCCAGGCTTATCATCGCGCAATTGCGAAATTACCTTGCCTTGAGGGTTGTACAAAAGAGCGCTGACTGTGCGAAGATTAGCCATTCAGTTTGAGTTCCTTCATGACGGTATCCAGATCTTTGTCGCCACGCCCGGAAAGATTGACTAGAATAATCGAATCTTTCGGCATGGTCGGCGCACGTTTGATAACTTCAGCAACGGCGTGGGAACTTTCGAGCGCGGGAATAATCCCTTCAAGCTGACACAATTTCTGGAAAGCATCGAGCGCTTCTTCGTCAGTTGCCAGGGTGTAAAAAGCGCGTTCGTTCTGGCGCAGATAAGCGTGTTCGGGGCCAACGGAGGCGTAATCCAAACCAGCGGAAACGCTGTGAGTGTTCATAATTTGACCGTCAGCATTTTGCAGGACAAAAGAGCGCGTTCCATGCAAGACGCCGGGACGCCCTTTAGCCGGATCGGCAAAACGTGCGGCATGTTCACCACTTTCGACGCCATGACCACCGGCCTCAACGCCAATCAAATCGACATTTTCATCTTCGCGGAAAGCATGGAACAAGCCAATCGCGTTACTACCGCCGCCTACGCAAGCGATACATACATCTGGCAATCGCCCCGCCTGCTCCAAGATTTGCCCACGCGCTTCAATGCCAATCACACTCTGAAAATCACGCACCATCATAGGATAGGGATGCGGCCCTAAGGCCGAACCGAGCAAATAGAAAGTCGTCCCCACATTCGTCACCCAATCACGGATGGCCTCGTTGATGGCATCCTTGAGGGTTTTTGTTCCGCTCTCAACGGGGATAACTTCCGCCCCCAGTAATTTCATGCGGAAAACATTGGGCTGCTGACGGGCAATGTCTACGCTGCCCATGTAGACATGACAATCCAGACCGAGGAGCGCCGAGGAGGTTGCACTGGCAACGCCGTGCTGCCCCGCTCCGGTCTCGGCGACGACACGTTTTTTGCCCATACGCTGGGCGAGTAATGCCTGACCAAGTGCATTGTTGATTTTGTGCGCACCAGTATGCGCCAAATCTTCACGTTTGAGATAAATACGTGCGCCGCCGAGGTGTTCGGAAAGGCGAGCGGCATAGGTAATGGGCGTTGGACGCCCGGTATAGGTGCGCTGCAAATCAGCGAGACGCGCTTGAAATTCAGGATCAGCCATCGCTTCGCGGTAGGCGATGGTCAATTCTTCCAGCGCAGGAATGAGCGTTTCTGGCACGAAACGTCCACCGAATTCGCCAAAGTATCCGCGCTCGTCGGGGACATTGGTGACGCCGGTTTTGATATATTCTGTAACTGTATTTGTTTCCATTATTCCACTTCTAATTTCTTTTACTCGTTACCAACTATTCTGCTTCGCCGTTCCAGGAAAACCGTATCGCGCCATATGCCGTTCCTCTGACCAATTTTCTCGCGATGACCAACTTCACGGAAACCACAGGATTTATGGAGCGTGAGGCTGGCGACGTTTTCCGGGAAAATGCTGGTCTGAATCGCCCAGATTCCCGATTTCTCTGATTCGGCAATAACTTCCAGAAGCAAAGCTTTGCCGATCCCTTGTCCATGCACTCTAGAAGCGACGTACACACTTTCTTCGACCACACCTGCATAAACACGGCGGATTGATACGGGCGACAACGCCGTCCAGCCGATAACCTGACCACCCGCCCGCGCGACCAAACGGCAGTCCGGGCGATGGTTAACGTCCCATTCTTCCCATTCCGGTGCGCCGGTTTCGAAAGTGGCATTACCCGTCGCGATTCCTTCCAGGTAAATAGCGCGGACGGCTGACCAATCTTCGGGAAACAGGGGTTCAATCATGAATTGCACAGCCATTAAATCCGCAAGTGCTTTTCGCCGTTCAGCGCGCGTTTGACGAGAATGAGCATTTTGAAGGTATATGAATCAGGCGTGTAGATAAAATCATCAAGGGTAATGGTGATGTCGCCATTTTGTACCCCTACTGCCCGCGCTGTGACGATTTTGCATTCCCCAGCGAACAGTGCCAAACCTTCGTCCACTGGCAGCGCTACTAATCCGGCCACTTCTTCAACCTGGTAGTGATAGTCAGCAATATCCTGGTTGTAGATATAGAGGAAGACATCGGCAAACTGGCAATCAATCAAGCCCTTAAAACGGCCTACGCTGATGTGAACCCCTAAAGGTATCAACTGGTCAAAATCAACCTCAATGCCCAACTCTTCCCGTACCTCACGGACACCATCGCGGATGGATTCACCGGCTTGATAATGCCCAGCAGCGGTAATATCAAGCGTATTGGGAAAGGTCTGGGTATTCGGGCCGCGTCGCTGAACCACCAGAAAATCTCGCCCGTCGGTGTCACGATAGGCAATCCAGCAGTGAAACACACGATGCCAATCGCCATCGCGATGCACCGCGCCGCGATCTTTCGTGCCGAGCAGTTTTAAATCTTCGTCGTAGATGTCCAGAATTTCGGTCACACTGCACCTTTGGCGGCTTCAATGAAGGCTTGCACTTTGGCTGCGTCTTTCACACCAGGTTGGTTATCGACTTCAACGCCACTGGCGACATCGACACCCCAGGGTTGGATAGCTTCGACACGTCCCGCGATATTATCAGGTGTCAACCCGCCAGCCAGCATCAACCGGGCGACTTCGGTTTTGACAGCCAACGCAACCTCGATACTGGCTTGCTCGCCTGTGCCGCCGTAAAGCTGCGGGTGATAGGCATCAAGCAGCAGCGATGGTAGGCGTCCATTGGTTGTAAACTGTTCATGAAAATAATTCACGTCGTCTAAAGCCTGATTTAGATTCATCGGGCGAATGGCTTTAAACCCCATTCCGCGCAATTCGCGCAGCATGTCGTCAGATTCATCGCCGCTCAACTGGGCAGCATTCAGGCCAACTTTACGGGTGATAGCTGAAATCAGGCCAACAACCTCATTCACAAAAACGCCGACCAAAATTGGACAGTCCGTGCCGAATTCAGACCGGAGTGCGTCGCAAATCGGCTGGGCATCTTCGGATGTGATATAACGCGGACTCTTCTTATAGAAGTTGAATCCGAGCATATCCGCCCCAGACTGGGCTGCAAAGAAGGCATCATCAAAGGTGGTCAACCCGCAAATTTTCACTATTGTCATATTATCCTCGCGGTTGGCTACTGAATTCGCGTACTCGTAAAGCCATATTATCGGACTTGACGAGTGATTCGCCAACCAGTACCGCGTGTGCCCCATAACCACCCATGCGGCGCACGTGATCCGTATTGCGAATGGCACTTTCAGCCACGAGAGTTACATCAGACGGAGCGCGTTTTGCCAATTGAGCCGTGACATTGAGGTCTTCGTGAAAGGTTTTCAGATCACGATTGTTGATGCCAATCAGAGTCGCGCCGATTTTCAGCGCACGTTCCATCTCAGCCTCGTTATGCACTTCGACTAATGCAGCCATGCCAAGTTCACGGATTAAAGCTTGCAAATTGGACAAGTGAGTATCTTCCAGTGCCATCACAATGAGCAGCACAGCATCCGCACCTGCCGCACGTGCTTCATAGACCTGATACGGATCAATGACGAAATCTTTGCGCAGAACGGGCACATTAACCGCCGCGCGGACAGCACGCATGTAGTCGAGATGTCCCTGGAAAAACTGTTCATCTGTCAACACAGAAATTGCGGATGCGCCATTCTCGGCATAGGTTTTGCCAATAGCTACCGGATCAAAGTTTTCGATCAGAACCCCTTTGCTGGGCGAGGCTTTTTTGACCTCCGCAATCAGGGCGACGGTGGGTTTGTGCAGCGCCGCTACAAAATCATGGGCAGGCGAAGCAGCGTATGCATCCATTTTGGCTTGTGCGAACAGCGTCGTTGCTTGACGCACTTCTTCAACTTTTTGCGCCAGGATTCTGTCGAGTATGGTATCAGTTTTGACAAAGGTGTTCATCATCGAATTTCTGTTATTCCAAAGAGGGCATGGTGTACCATATCCTTACCTTACATGATTGTCGAATTTTATTCAGTTGGTCACGGTTGCAAACTGTTGACTATACGCAACGAGCGCATCTAATTTCGCCAGCGCTGCACCGTTGTCGATGATTTCCTCAGCCTGTTTAATACCTGCCGCTAAATCATCGGCGACACCTGCCGCAACCAGAGCAGCACCAGCATTCAGCACGACAACATCACGTTTGGCATCGCGCAAGTCACCTGACAAGATATCGCGCAGAATTTTGGCGTTCGCAGGCGCATCATCGCCAAGTAAATCAGCGATATTCGCGCCAGGAAAACCGTAATCACGCGGGTCAAATTCATAGGTGCGCACCGCGCCATCCTTGAAATGGCTGACATGATTGGGGCCGGTGGTGGTGAGTTCATCGAGACCACCGTAACCACTGACAACCATCGCGGATTTTGACCCCAGATTACCGAGTACATGGGCGATCATATCGGTCAAATCGCCCGCGAAGATACCCATAAGCTGACGCTGTGCGCCCGCAGGATTAGTGAGCGGCCCTAAAATGTTGAAAATCGTGCGCACGCCCATCTGCCGACGAGCGCCAATGGCATGTTTCATAGCGGGGTGCAGCGTGAGAGCAAACAAGAAACCAATACCGACTTCGTCGATACACTGACCAACCTGCTCCGGCGTCAGGTCGAGCTTGACACCGAGTTCGCCTAATACATCAGCACTACCACACTTACTGCTGGCAGCGCGATTGCCATGTTTGGCGACATGAACACCTGCCCCAGCGGCGACAAAGGCGACAGTGGTGCTAATGTTGAACGTGCCGGATTTATCGCCGCCCGTGCCACAAGTATCGAGCAAATCACCGTCAAATTTAGTGGTTACTTGCTGGGCGTTAGCACGCATGGCACGAGCGCTACCAGCGATTTCATCTGGCGTTTCGCCCTTCATGCGCAGTGCCATCAGATATGCGCCAATCTGCGCATCGGTGGCGGCTCCGGTCATGATCTGGTTCATCACAGCTTCGGCTTCATCGTCCTGGAGATGACCAAAACGACTGAGTAAGTCAATTGCTTTTTGAATATCCATTTTTACACCGCATTTCTAAATACATAATCTAATTGCATAGCATGGCGGACACGGTTGAGCGTATCAGCGACTCGCATCCGCCCTCTTTCGGTTCCATCATGGAGCAAACGCATCACTTCAGCGGGATCAGCAGCAAATTGTGCGCGTCGTTCGCGGATAGGCTGCAAAAATGTTTCCAGTACATCCACGAGATATTTTTTGACGACGACATCGCCCAATCCACCAGCCTGATAACGGCGTTTTAAATCGTCTACGGCTGGTTGATCCTGGCAGAAAGCATCGAGATAGATAAATACTGGATTGCCTTCAACTTTTCCGGGTTGGTCAGCACGAATGTGATCGGGGTCGGTATACATGGCACGCACTTTTTGCACGACCACATCCGCCGAATCGGATAGGAAAATGGCGTTGTTGAGCGATTTGCTCATTTTATGATGCCCATCCGTGCCAACCAGACGACTCATATTGGATAGCAAAGCTTTCGGTTCAACCAAGACCGGAGCGTAGAGCCGATTAAAACGATGCACAATTTCGATGGCTTGCTCAATCATCGGAAGCTGCTCGTCACCTACCGGGACACAATCAGCCATGAATCCGGCAATATCGGCGGTCTGACTGACGGGATACACCAGAAATCCAGCAGGCACGGCATCATCAAATCCCCGATAGCGAATTTCGTCCTTGATCGTCGGGTTGCGCTGCAAGCGGCTTACGGAGACCAGATTCAGAAAATACATGGTCAATTCAGCCAATTCCGGCAGCATCGACTGTACAACAATCGTCGCAACCGTAGGATCAATGCCAACAGCGAGATAATCGTAGGCGACTTCGAGAATGTTGCGCCGCACTTTATCGGGATGTTCGGCGTTATCAGTCAATGCCTGAACATCTGCGATGAGCACATAAGTATCATATTCGTGCTGCAAGGCAACTCTATTTTTGAGCGAACCCACATAATGCCCTAAGTGCAGGGGGCCAGTTGGCCTATCTCCGGTCAGAATGGTTTGCTTCATACTTCTACCCTGCTGGGATGGCCTCTCTGACCTCTAAGAAATTTTGCAGGATGCGCGGGCCGAACTTGGTCAGAATGCTTTCCGGGTGAAACTGCACACCAAACACGGGGCGCTCTTTGTGACGTAACCCCATAATTTCGCCTTCATCGGTTGAGGCGGTAATCAGCAAGCAATCCGGCAGGGTGTCTTTTTCGACAATCAAACTGTGATAACGGGTGGCCTCAAATGGATTGGGAACACCGGCAAACATGATGTCCCCTTCGTGATAAATCATGCTGGTTTTACCGTGCATTAAGCGGGGCGCACGCTTCACTACACCACCAAAGACCTGACCGATGGCCTGATGTCCCAAACAGACACCGAGAACGGGAGTTGAGTCGCTCATGTATTGCAGAATATCAAGCGAAACACCGCTGTCGTTGGGAACACCCGGCCCAGGCGAAATGACGATATGGCTGGGATTCATCGCGCGGATTTCGGCAAGGGTGGCCTGATCGTTGCGCACGACACAGAGTTCCGCGCCCATTTCGCCCATTTCCTGAACCAAGTTGTAGGTAAAGCTGTCATAATTGTCGATCACGAGAATCATTTTTAGTCCTCCAATTCCGGCGATTGTTGGGTTTCCAAACCTTCCAAATGCATGACATCATCGGATGCGACCAAACGCCATTTAGCGTCGTCACCGAGCGCGATGGTCGTCACCGAAGTATTGCTGACGGCAACTTCTTTATTGGTGTTGCCGGGGATAATCGCGGCTAACAATTCATGAATGGCTGTCGTGTGGGAGATGACACCCACTGTTTCACCTTTTGCCTGCTTCACAATGTCATCAAAAGATTCAATCATCCGTTTGCGCACATCAGCGCGGGACTCGCCGCCGGGGACACGATAATTTTCGGCATCGGTCAGCAGTTGGTGATATTGATCAGGATACCAACCGCGCATTTCATCAATGGTCAATCCCTGCCATGCCCCGATATTCCGCTCACGTAAACGCTCATCCGCGATGGCCGAAAAACCAAGTTTGCCCGCCAGGATGTCCGCCGTCTGGACGGCACGCTTCAAGTCACTGGTGTATAAAACCGTCATGCCAATGTGACGGATGTAATTGGCGAGGCGTTCGGCCTGCCGTTTGCCAAGTTCATTCAGGGGAGCGGATACCCATCCCTGCCAACGCACTGACCGATTCCAATCTGTTTCGCCGGGGCGAATAAAAATAACTCGTTTGACCGCCATGATTCCTCCTATGTGAGACCATTTTCGGCATATTGTATCGCGACGGCTACGGCACGCGCCTTATTGACGGATTCTTCATACTCGTTGGACGGGTCACTGTCGGCTACGATACCCGCACCAGCCTGAATGTAGGCTGTATCTCCCTGGAGCAGCACCGAACGAATAGTGATGCAGGTATCCATTGAGCCGTCGAAGCTGAAATAGCCGACTGCTCCGCCGTAAGTCGCGCGGCGCGTACCTTCCAATTCTTCGATGATTTCCATCGCCCGCACTTTGGGCGCACCGCTCAATGTCCCTGCCGGGAAAGTCGCGCGCAGCAGATCAAAAGCATCCATGCCCTTGCGAAGCTGACCGTTGACCTCACTGACAATGTGCATGACGTGGGAATAACGCTCGATATACATCATGCGTTCGACGCGGACTGTGCCGTAATCGCAGACACGCCCCAGGTCATTGCGCCCCAAATCAACCAGCATGACATGTTCAGCGCGTTCTTTGGGATCAGCTAAAAGTTCAATTTCAAGGTCATGATCTTCCTGCTCGTTCGCACCGCGTTTGCGTGTCCCGGCAATCGGGCGAACGGTTGCTACACCGTCTTCCAGGCGCACCATCATTTCCGGCGACGCACCAATCAGATTAAATTCTTCGCCAAAGCGAAAGAAAAACATGTAGGGTGAGGGGTTGAGCATCCGCAGCGCGCGATAAATTGCCAATGGCGGCGCAGAGGTTTTGCGGCTAAAACGCTGCGAAAGCACAATCTGAAAAGCATCCCCGGCAGCGATGTATTCTTTACCATCACGCACCATTTGCTCGTAGCGTTCGCGGGGCATGTTGGATTGCAGTTCTTCGTTGAGGGGTTGATCGGCCTCTGGCACATGCGGCAGCGGTTGACGCAAAGCATCGACTAACTGGTCAATGCGCAGCAAGGCATCGTCATAAGCGGCGTCGGGATCGCCAGTATTATGAGCATTCGCCAGGACAATCAGTTGATGTTTGGCGTGGTCAAAAATAACGAGCGTGTCTGGCAGTAAAAATGCGGCGTCGGGCACGTCGAGGTCTTTGGTGGCTGTGTCGGGCACGCGCTCGAAATAGCGGACAACATCATAGCTCAGATAGCCAACCGCCCCGCCGACGAAACGCGGCAGCGCATCAATTTGCACAGGTCTGACGCGGTCAAATTCCTGTTTGACAGCATGGAGCGGGTCTTCCCCAGGTGCAAGCGGGCGTGTAGTCGTGACGCCATGCAATGTATGGGTTACCTGATTATCTTTGACGGCAATCATGCCTTTGGGATTCACGCCGAGGAAGGAATAACGCCCGATGTGTTCGCCACCTTCGACGCTTTCCAGCAGAAAAGAGGTTGTACCCATCTGTGCTAGTTTGAGATAAACCGAAACAGGCGTTTCAAGATCGGCCATTAAGATGCGATAAACCGGGACGAGATCGCCCTGCTCGAAAAGGCGCTGAACGGTTTCACGATTGGGGAGCGCGTCGGCACGCGCTTGGGTGCGGAGTGGCGAGAAAGCCATATTCGTATCCCTCAGTTACTTAACCAAATAAAAAACCCCGCCGTCATATCAAGGACGAGAGGGGTTCCCGTGGTGCCACCTTGGTTAAGCCGAAATACAAAAGGCTTCACTCATTCAGGTACGGGTCGTAAACGAAAGACCGATACCCTGCGCTGCGATAACGGGGCGCTTCCGATGCAGGCTACTGTGAATTCGCTTGCACAACTCCCTGGCCCATTCCACACCGACGTTTTGTATCGCCTTCACACCAACTGGCGACTCTCTGAACAGCGTTTCTGTGTGTACTTTTCCAGATCAACGTTTTTCTGTATATGTAATTGCTGAACATCGTAACGAGATTTTTTGTGTCTGTCAAGCAGTTCGTCAAACTTCGATCTACAATACATTGGGCAACCTATGTGTGAAAGGTCAAAATATGCGTTTACTACGAACGTCGTTTATTTTTGCAATTTTGTCTCTTTTCCTGAGTATTTCGGCAACGTTGGCTCAATCAGAATCGACAGCAGATATTCTCAAACGGATGGGTGGATATCCCTGCCCGGACAGCGCATTCACCTGTGTCAAATTGACGGTTCCGTTGGATCATTTCGCGGCAGATCGGGGCAAGACGATTGATGTGGTTTTTGGTGTGCTGCCCGCAACCGGCGAACGCAAAGGCATGTTCGTGACGGCAACGGGCGGGCCAGGGACAGCGGGGTTGATGTCGGCTGACGATTACACATCCTATTTTGATCCGTCGATTCCCGAACATTTCGATATAGTCTTTTTTGACCAGCGGGGCGCGGTGCAGTCGGGCAATTTCCAGTGTCCAGACGCGGTATTGACCTATTACCAAACCGACCAAGAGATGAGCACACCTGAAGGGGAAGCCAGCGCGATCCAAAGCGCGAAAACCTTCGCCAACGACTGCGTGAAAGAGATGGGTGTTGATCCAAATACATTGGGTTTTTATGGAACCAAGCAGGCCGTCGAAGACCTGGAAATCTTCCGACAGGCTATTGGCGATGACAAAATGTGGCTCTACGGCGAAAGCTACGGCACACAATATGCCCAAGAGTATGCAGCAGCACATCCCGATCATCTGGCGGGATTGATCCTTGATGGAACGGTTGATTTAACACTTTCGATTGACGGTTATTATGCAGAGGATGCAAAAGCTTTTGACGACATTTTCATCAGTTTGATGAACAATTGTGACCAAAATAAATCCTGCAAGGCTGAAACCGCAGGCGGCGATGCGCTGGCAGCTTATGACAAGTTGGCGGCCAAACTTGCTGATGGGCCGATCACGGTGAAGTTCCCGCTCGCATCAGGGAAAGTTATTGACCGCCCGCTGACTCTGGCTGACTTGCAATATACGGTGGAAAATTATTTATATTCGGTATCGGAAAGGTCGATCTTGCAGAGGGCACTGACAGCCGCATCGACTGAGGATTATGTGCCCCTACTGCGGGTGGTTTACAGCGCATTCGTGCTCGATCCTGAAACACTTACAGCCGTCCCTGATCCAAGTTATTCTGACGCGCTGTTTTATACCGTCGAATGTAATGATTACAATTACTTCAGCGGCACGCCAGACGAACGCGCCGAAGCTTATATTAAAGTCGGGGATGTTGTAGACAAAGCTGTGCCGCGTTTCAGCTATCTATTTTACGGCGATTTACCCTGTACTTTCTGGCCGAGCAGACCCGAATTGGAACGTCCTTCCCCGCTGGTAGCGAAAGGGGTTCCGACGATTGTCCTGGGCGCAACCGCCGATGCTTACACGCCTCTCGAAAACGGGAAGCGGGTTTTCAAGCATCTGGATGACGCCTATCTCATCACAACGGATGGTGGGCCACATGTCACATTTGGTTGGGGAAATGCCTGCCCGGACGAGATTGTGACCGCATTCCTAGTGGATGACAAAATGCCTGACCAAAAAGAAACGCGCTGCGACGGGGTCATCGCTAACCATTATGTACCTCACGCTCCGGCTAATGCAGCGGATTATGGTGATCCATTGGCGGCGATGAACGCGGCCTACAACGAGATTTACAACCTGCCGGAATATTATTATTGGGATGGCAAAACGCCGACAGGAGTAGGTTGTCCATATGGTGGCACGCTGAACTTCGCGCCGGATGGTGATGGACAGAATTTCCAGTTGAAAGACTGTACATTCTCCAAAGGCTTTGCGATGACCGGAACTGGATCGAGCAGCGATGGCGCGAGCGATTTTGCTTTCGACGTGAGCGTGACAGGCGATGCCGAAGGAAGGCTTAGTTATACCTACGACAGCGAAGGCAACAGCCATGTCATAGGCGATTACGCGGGCAAGGCAGTGGATTTGGCGAGTTAGGCGGAGATGGATCTGGGCTTGGCGATGGTCAAGCCCTGATTCGACAAATGAGCTAGGGCAACAATTCCAAATAGTCGCAATGTTTCGGAGGAAAGATGCTGAAATCGCGCCGATCAATGGTACAGATTTTGGTAATCTGTAATCGTTCAGAGAGTGCCATGATATAGGTATCGACCAGATCAAATTTTGCATCTGGATAGGTTCGCATGATTTCGGACGCACGCTGAATATCTGTCAAGTTGAGACTAATGAGTGGAACTTGAGTGGAAGCCAAACCTGCCAAAAATTCGCCAATCGAATAATAACCCAAATCGCGTACAAACAGAAAAGCCACCTCCGGTAAAATCACATCTGGAACAAGAGGTGTGTTAAGAGTCTTCGAATTGAATTCTATGGCACGCAGATGATTCTTATCCGATTGTGGAAAACCGCGAAGAGAAAGCTGCTATCAATCAGAATTTGATTGTTCATCCATGCGCCGCTTTAAATAATCCGCATATTCAGTTTCAAGAATCTCACGGCTACGTTCTGATGTATCCGTTGATGCAGCATCACGTCCAATACCCGCTTTTTGAGCAGATAAATTAAGAGCCGCGAACGAACCCGGCGAGGGTTCATCGTTTGAGGATTTGGGATAATGTTCGGCCAATAGCGATTCTAATACCGCTTCTACTGAACGATTCTCGCGCTGCGCAATATCAAAGAGCTGCCACGCCAAATGTTCATCGCGAATGACAAGTTCAGCCATTACATCCTCCACCCAGAATCCACTATACTTAAGATCATTATAGCGCATAATCTGGCCTGTTTCGGCGGATTATTGTAGAGTATAATCTCGCATATAAGACAAAAGTTCTAGCAGACTACAAGCGATGAATGTTTCACAATTGCCTACTTCCGGGACAAGTCGCACCAAAGTTGCTGTCGCTATTTCAGTCATCTTCATTGCGGCAATATTTTTCGTTACCCATTCACAGCCAAAAGATTTCATTGTTACGATGATTTGTTTGTTTCCATTTGGATTCGCGAGCTACTTGATTGCTCCAATTGTAATTCCGTTCTATACAAACTCACTATTGCACTACGTTTTAATTGGGCTAATTGGGTTCACGGTTGGTTTACTTGTTCATGCCTTTTGGAATCGATCACCACTAACGCGACGCATTCTTGTCGTCATCTTACTTTTGAACTCATGCGGTTTCACAGTATATATTTTCATGCAAGTGTTGCGCGACTAGGAGTAACCTGTGACCATCACTAACCGAGAAATAGCTGATATATTTGAGACTGTGGCGGATATGCTGCAAATCAAAGGCGAGAATATTCACCGAGTTTTGGCGTATCGGAATGCAGCGATGTCGATCCGCGAATTGGGGCGCGACATTCATGTGATTGCAAAGGAAGGCGGGTTGGAAGGCATCCCCTTCATTGGTGAGACGCTGGCCTCAAAAATCCAGGAAATGTTGGATACGGGCAAGCTGGAATTTTACGAGAAGCTGGCGAAGGAAATCCCGCCGGGTGTGGTCGATATTTTGCGGATCAACGGCGTTGGGCCGAAAAAAGCGAAGTTGTTCTGGCAAGAATTGAATCTTACCAACGTAACCGAACTGGAAACCGCCGCGCGGGCGGGCAAGCTGCGCGATCTGGCGGGCATGGGCGCAAAAAGTGAACAGAAAATCGTCGAGGGTATTGAAGCACTCGCACGGCAAACGGGGCGACAGCCGTTGGGCGATGCGCTCCCAGCCGCGCAAAAGATTCTGGATTATGTGATGACGCTCCCTGGCGTGATTGAAGGGGCAATTGCAGGCAGCATCCGGCGCGGGAGACCGACGATTGGTGATGTCGATTTGCTGGTCGCTAGCGATGAAGCAGCGCCAATTATGGATGCGTTCGTGGCAATGGAATCGGTGGCGCGGGTGTTGGGGCATGGGCCAACGAAAAGTTCCGTCGAACTGCATAATGGTATGCAGGTCGATTTGCGGGTGTTGGAAAAGGCACGATGGGGTACGGCGCTCAATTATTTCACTGGCAGCCAAGCCCATAATATTCGGATGCGGGAATTGGCGCTGGAAAAGCGATACAGCCTGAACGAACATGCTTTCAGCCCGGTTGATGACCAGAATAACATCATCGAAGATGCACCGAAAATTTTGTGCGCGACAGAAGAAGAAGTCTATGCAACGCTTGGGCTGCCCTTGATTCCACCGGAAATCCGCGAAAATAATGGCGAGATTGAAGCGGCGCAAGCAGGCAAACTGCCGAATTTGGTTAAGCTCGATGACATCCAAGCCGATTTGCACATGCACACGACTTGGAGTGACGGGACTTTGAGTGTGCGCGAAATGGCGGAGGAAGCACGGAAGCGCGGGCGTAAATACATCGTCATCACCGACCACTCGCAGTATTCAGCTATCGCGAACGGGTTATCTGTCGAGCGGATTTTGCAACAGCAGGCAGAAGTGCGCCAAGCCGATACCGAGATGGGGCCAGATTTCCGCGTGTTTCATGGCGTCGAGATGGACATCCGCTCGGATGGGACGATGGATTATCCCGACGAGGTGTTGGAAAAGTTGGATTTTGTGGTCGCCTCATTGCATATGAGTTTACGGCAGCCGCGCGAACAAATCACCCAGCGTATTTTGAACGCCATCAACAATCCGCATGTCGATCTGATCGGGCATCCACGCGGGCAACTGATCCCTGACCGCGAACCGGCTGACCTGGATATGGACGCGGTATTTGAGGCAGCGAAACAATCGGGTGTAGCACTCGAAATCAACGCAAACCCACACCGGCTTGACCTGGAAGCACAATATGCACGGCGGGCAGTGGAACTGGGCATTTTGATTTGCATTGACACCGATGCCCATGCAGCCGACCAAATGGATTTGATGTCGTATGGCGTCGTGACGGCGCGGCGGGGTTGGGTGGAAGCCAACTCGGTCATCAATACATGGCCGGTACAACGGTTCATTGAATGGACGAAAAGCCGGGGAAAGTAAATTATGCCTGAAATATCACGTTTGCCTGAAGAAAACCCGGAAACACGGCCTCAACAGCCTTCACTTCCACCAGAATTGCCTGACGAGGAAGCGACACGGTTGCAAGGCGATTTGTCGCGGACGAAGGGGATGCAGCCCGTAAATCCCACACCCCCTTCTCGACCTGTGCCACCACCGAGTCAAGCACCTACACGGAGACCACCCGCCCCTCCCCCAAGTGGAAATTTTCGTCCAGTTGCGAGTGTGGAAAAACCGAAACGGGGACAGACTGCCCCACCACCGCCTCGTCCACAGCGCAGGGCTTTATATCTTCCGGTATGGTCAGTTGCACTGACGTTGATGCTGGTGTGCGGGGCGGTCTCGTGTGTGGTGTTGGGCGTAGTCAGCCTGGGCGGACGAACGGTAGCCGCAGGCGCACCGCGATTTGTGATTGTCACGGCTGAAGTACCCACGAGCACGCCTTTCGTGCCGGATTCACTCGCGCCCTCGCCCATTCCGAATCAATTGACGCAAGGGGGCGCGGTTCCGGCATTTTCGTTGCAGGGGCCAACACTGGCGCCAATTGAGATTTCGCCCACACCAGAAAGTGTAGCTATCGGCAAGACGGTGATTGCATCGGCGGAGGATAGCGGAGTGAATGTGCGTTCGGGGCCGAGCGTCCAGAATGAGCGCTTGTTCGTGGCCGATAATGGCGAATCATTCACGGTGATTGACGGGCCGACACAGGGTGATGGCCTGACGTGGTGGAAAATCCAGAGTCCGAATGATGCCAGCCGCAGTGGTTGGGCAGCAGCAGCGTATCTGGAACTGCCGAGCGCAATGACGCAAGTACCGTGACGGTTATCCCCTCCCCCTACGCCTTCGGCAGCCCTCCCCGCTTCGCAGAGAGGGGGAATCAAAGCGAGGAGTTTTATTTGATGGATGAAACAAATCTGTTCCTTCAAAAGATAAATTGGTTGTTCAATAGCCGTCATAGGAGTGTATGAATGGCGACTGACTTTACCGCACGCGCGGCTGAACTACGCGACGAACTGAATTTTCATATTTACCGCTACAACGTTCTGGGCAGCCCGATTATCACCGATGCCGAGTACGACAAGCTGTACCACGAACTGAAAGCACTTGAGGCGGAGCATCCCGAACTCGCCACACCGGATTCACCAACTCAGCGGGCGGGCAGCGATTTATCCGAGGATTTCCCCAAAATACGGCATCCGGCGCCGATTTTGAGCCTAAGCAACGCCTTCAGCGAAGAAGATTTGCGGGCATGGGAAGAACGGAATTTACGTTTACTTCCGGCGGGAACCCAATTGAATTACACGCTGGAACCCAAACTCGACGGCTTAACTATCGTCATCACCTATGAAAATGGGTATCTGACACAAGCGGCGACACGCGGTAACGGCGAGATTGGGGATGATGTAACCGCGAACGTGCGGACGATCCGCAATATCCCACTCAAGATTCCGGTGGATCGCAATGGGCCACCTGCCCCAGAACGGCTGGTCGTGCGGGGCGAGGTGATGTTCCTCAAAAAAGATTTCAAGGCGTTGAACGAACGGATGGCGGCGCAAGAACTGCCCCTTTATGTGAACGCACGCAATACGGCATCGGGCACGTTGAAACAAAAAGATTCGCGGATTACGGCGGCGCGGCCATTGAATGCCTTTGTTTATGCGGTGGTCGCATCAAGTGGGATAAGGTGGGATACTCAGTGGGATATTTTGAATGCTTTGCGGGATTTCGGCTTCCAAATTGCCCCTGAGTCGGAGCTATATCCAACATTATCCGACATTATCCAGCAATTACCCACATGGGAATCCCGCAGACACCAACTTGACTTCGAGATCGACGGCGTGGTGATGAAAGTCAACAATCTGCGCGTTGCCGACGAGTTGGGAATTAGTGGGAAAGATCCACGCGGCGCAATTGCCTACAAGTTCCCGGCAGAAGAAATGTCGACCAAGCTGCTGGGGGTTACGGCCAACATTGGGCGGACGGGCAAGGTCACGCCGACGGCGCAGCTTGAGCCGGTGTTCCTGGGCGGGGTAACGGTGGTGAGCGCCAGCCTGCACAATTATGACCAAATCGCGAAGCTGGATGTGCGATTGGGCGATACCGTTGTCATCAAGCGTTCGGGCGAGGTGATCCCATATGTGATTGGGCCGGTAACGGGCGCACGGGATGGGAGCGAAACCCCAATTTTGCCCCCGGAAACGTGCCCCTTTTCGGGCGATAAGATTGTGCAACTAGACGGACTGGTCGATTATTACTGCCCAAATCCTTTGTGCCCAGAGCGGGTGTTCCGCAGCATTGAGTTCTTCGTGTCGCGGGGAGCGATGGACATCGACGGGATGGGGCCACAGACGGTCAAAACGCTGATCGACAAAGGCATCATCCAGGACGAGGGCGATATTTTTTACCTGCAACGTGAACCTCTGCTGGAACTGGAAAAATTCGCGGACAAGAAGGTTGATAATCTACTGGCCTCGATTGAGGCAGCGAAACAACGTTCGCTGGCACAACTGATCGGCGCGATGGGTATCGACGGTGTGGGTGGGGTCACAGCGGAACTGCTGGCTGACCGCTTTGGGTCGATTGACGGCGTGATGCAAGCCAGCATCGAGGATATTGATGCGATTGAAGGCATCGGGCCGATCATGGCTGAAAACATCGCAAGCTGGTTCAAAGATGAGCAGCATCAAAAAGTCCTAGAAAAAATGCGGGCGGCGGGTGTGAATATGCAGGCCGAAGCGAAGGTCAAACACGGAACGGCTCTGGAAGGGCTGAGCTTCGTTCTGACCGGCACTTTACCCACATTATCCCGCGAACAAGCCTCGGAACTGATCGAGGCACACGGTGGGAAGGTGAGCGCCAGCGTGAGCAAGAAAACCAACTATGTGCTGGTGGGCGATTCGCCGGGGAGCAAGGCCGACAAAGCGCGTGAGCTGGGCGTGACGATCATCGGCGAGGATGATTTGAACGGGCTGATTAGCGGGCAGACGACGGAAGAGTAAGGAAAAAGAAGTACAGAGTTCAGAGTGCTGAGTACCGAGTAAAGACAAAGATAAATCAGATAAAGATTACATAAATCGTTACAACTAGCGGCGGCGGCGGCGGCCGAGATGGATTTTTCATGGCGGCGGTGGCGGCATTGGCAGAAAAAGTTTGCGCTACCGCCATAGTCGCCATTTGAGCGAGAAAACCGGAAAAATGGGTGGCAGTCATGGCAGGGATGGCGGAAATTACTGCCGAATATGCTTGCGATTCCGCTGATTCCGCCACTGCCGATGGTGATTTATTGCGACATGTTTCTATAATTCTGGTCAAAAGATAGCAACCTCACAATTGATAAAAATGATAAGAAAAACGAAAATGAGAATTGAGAATCATTCTCAGATTGTTCAATTTCGCCGATTGATGGCGACGAAAACGACGACAACGAATAACGGAAACAAGTGCAAATTAAAAGATTAAATTGGACGAGTTTACATTGTGGTGGTCGAGAAGTAAGTGATGGGTGTGAATTTGGGACGCGGACGAGATATATCTCGTCCCTACATATGCGTTCCTACGAGTGTTTGGGTTAAATAACATCACTTGCCAATTGACTATTATTCATGGTTTTATTTTAGCACAAAAGTTCTATAAGAGTCAATATCCCACATGCGGGATAAAGGTAGGAAGGTTCCAACATGAGCGGGATTATTGAGATCAAAAAAGGGCGCGAGAAACCGATCCGGCAGCAGCATCCCTGGATATTCAGCGGGGCGATCCACGCGGTGAAGGGCGACCCTGCCCCAGGGGATAAAGTGACCGTCACCGATGTAAATGGGAAATTTTTGGCACAGGGTTATTGGAATGCAAAGTCACAAATCCAGGTGCGGATTTTGACGTGGCAGGATGAAGAAATTAACGAGGATTGGTGGCGGCGGATGCTGCGGCGGGCGATTGAAGGACGAAAATTCTACAATGAGTATCGCAGCCGCACTACATACGATGAGGGATACCGGGTCATCAATGCCGAGAATGATTTTATTCCCGGTCTGATCGTGGATCGTTACAATGACTGGTTGGTCTTGCAGGCACTCACGCTATTCATCGATATGCAAAAACTAACTTTTGCACGCCTTATTGCGGAGATTTTTGCTGAACTAGGCATTCCCGTGAAGGGCATCTATGAGCGAAGTGATGTCGATGTGCGGCACAAAGAAGGTTTACGCGAACAAACCGGACTGCTATGGGGTGAAGAGCCGCCTGAATATATTCAATTGGGGCAAGAAGCTCTCATATATCTTGTAGACGTTCGCAAAGGTCATAAAACTGGCTTTTATCTGGATCAAAAACAAAATCACAAAATTATAGAGGAACTTGCTGACACATATGACTTTGATCCCAGTGCAAACCTGTTAAATCTTTTCAGTTACACAGGGCGATTCGGCATGGCAATGGCATGTCACGTTACTAATGTGGACGCTTCGCGTGATGCACTAGAGTTAGCAGAGCGAAACTACAAACTGTGTCACTTTCCTGACGAAGCAGTTGATTTCATCCAGGCGGATGTATTTGATTATTTGCGGGATCAGGTTGAAGCGGGGAATCAGTGGGATGTAGTCATCCTCGATCCGCCGAAGTTCGCGCAGAATGCCAAGCAAGTCGAAGCGGCGGCAAGGGGGTACAAGGACATCAACCTGAATGCGTTCAAGTGTGTGAAACCAGGCGGGTATCTGATGACGTTCTCGTGTTCGGGGGCGATCAGCGCGGATTTGTTCCAGAAAATTGTGTTCGGTGCGCTGGCGGACAGCGGGCGGCAGGCGCAAATTCTGAAGCATCTGGGGCCGGGGGACGATCATCCAGTGGCGCTGACGTTCCCAGAGGGGGAATATTTGAAGGGTTTGCTGCTGCGGGTCTACTAAAGAAAAGACTCAACGCAAAGGCGCTAAGGAGCAAAGACGCAAAAAAATGCAGAAAAACGTATCTCAGAGGAGCAGAGATACGGAGAATCAGAGGAAAAGATAAAAAAGGGCGTTACATGTAACGCCCCATAGGCATCAAGATAAGGAATAAAGGGCAAAATCAGGGAGAATAGTTGT
>JBDTNB010000093.1:0-26450 GCA_039933955.1 Chloroflexota bacterium | reverse complement strand
CAACCCTTCGTCATTTTGAGCGCCAAAAGCCATATGTTTTTCCTATTCACCTACAGAAGAATGGTCTGGGTATAATTCTATTGTACGCAAAAATCAATTCTGCGTGATATAGACTATTTGTCGTGGGCATGAATATTGCGATGAAAGCTGAACCGAGTTTACGTTTAACTGCACGTTTCCCCCACGAAAATGTGTCAGTTTGATCAATTTATCGATTTGAGCCGTTAGCCTCCGCTGAGCACGAGATAGAGATAACACAGGGTCGTCACCCAGATGAGCGAGTCGGTGCGATCCAATACACCGCCATGACCGGGAATAATGTTCAAATGGGCCAGATGAGAGTCTTTAACATTGAAGAAACGTTTCAAAACCGATTCAAACAGATCGCCGATGACGGCCAAAGGCGGCGCAAGCAGCGCCAGAATCACTGTGCCTGTTGATAATTTGCCCGATAGGGCCAGCACCACGATCCCAGCGGCGAAGCCAAATATTAATCCAACAACTGCCCCTTCGACAGTTTTCTTAGGCGAAATGCGCGGCGCGAGTTTGTGTTTACCCCAGAAACGCCCACCGAAATAAGCCAGGGTATCTGTACCCCAGGTCACGCAGATGATAAAGGCGAACCAGATCAAGGCGTCGGGTAAGGCGCGAATCACCATCAAAAAAGCCGATGGAAGACCGGCATAGGCTAACCCGCCCAGCGTGACGGCAACCCGTCCCCAACGGCGTGACAGGGGCTGTGTGCCGCGTAGGGTTTCCAGCGCAAAAACCGTGACGCCCGTTATGGGGAAGAGAATCAACAGCCAACTAATTTGCCCGACTGCGTAAGCGATGAGCAAAAAAATCAGCGCGACCAGCCCGATAACAGTATTCCCAGGGATTTCCTGGCCGCGACCTAATTCGCAAAATTCGAGCAGCGAAACCACCGCGAGCACCAGTACCAGCCCGACAAACGGCCAGCCGCCCAGGAATACCAGGATCAGGACGAGAGGCCCCAAAATCAGCGCAGAGATTGCCCGTACTGCGAGGTTAGAACGCCCCGGCTCCTTTTTTTCGACTGTGCCTTCAACTGTCATCATGTTTGATCTTTAAACGTTCTAGATTCCTAGAAGTATTTTAGCGAATTGTGCGGAATTGTGCCTCCATTATGCAAAATTCTAAGATTGAATCGCCATCCCAGAGGAGGCTGCACACAGTGACGATAAATGGCAATCACAGCAGCGATGAAAATGAGGTTTGCGGTTCCGCCGCCGGGTGCAGAAGCGCACCGGCTAAGTATCCAGACAAGCGCACTGAAGGCGCTAAAAACCTTAATATGCTGGTAAATTTTGCTTTCTCTCTCCGTACTTGGCGACCTGGCGGTTTTCATGTATTTTGACGCCAGTCTCTATTCGCTATGCTCAATGCGCGGCGATTAGCCAGTAGACGAGTGGGACGCTGATGCCAACCGCGATGCCTGCGGCGATCTGTCCGACGGTGTGACGTTTCAAATGAAGGCGTGCTGCCGCGACCAGCAATACTAATGGACTCAGAATCAAGGCGGTTTGCGCGCCGAACAATATGCCTGCGATGACTACTGCCCCGGTGATGATGCCGGAATGGACGCTGATCTGCCAATACACAGTCACGCAGAGACCGATCAGGGTTTCAAAGAAGAGGAAGACCGTTACCAGATTGATTCCGGGGAAGCTGCCTATCAGTTGTAAAACGATCCAGACCAAAAAGGTGCAGCCCAACTCCAGGAGCAAAGGCCAGAAGCGTTCGCGGCGTTCCGGCATATGCATGTCGGTAATGAAACCACGATGCACCCACCAACCTAATATGGCGAACGGTATAATAACCGCCCCCACGATAAATAACCCGGCTAAGGGCCATGCCTTTCCGCCGGTTCCCAGATCGTATTGGGCGGCGAACCATGCCAGGACAACGAGTACCATTGGTGGGCTGCATAAATCGGAGGTTAAACGTGACCAGGACAAACGATTTAAACTCAAGGCATTCATAAACGCAGTATAGCATCTGGGCAGGTGGGTCACAACCAGATGCTCACCAACAACTTATTTAGTCCTTAGTCGATCGTCTTTAGCTTTTGGTCAGAAGATTAGGAATAGTCTCTTGAGCGAGAATCAGTGGTCTACGAGGTTGAACGCGGGGTAGGTTTATTGCCAAAACTTTTCGATAGACTGCTTTGATGGAGACTATGAGGGGCGACTTTTAGCAATCCACCGCGTATACTACATATCATGTTTAACGATATTCAAATGAATTAAAGGTTAATCTTGGTCATTATTGGTTCGCTGCACCCTTGCCAGCTTTCTATCATCTCGTTAGACTATCTCAAATGATCGCCTTCCTAACCGTCCTCTATGTCTTCTGTGCTGTGCTGCTGACGATATACGCTGGTAGTGAATTGATTCTGTTAGTTACCTATTGGCGCTACCGCAACAAACCGAACCTCCTTCCATCGATCAAAGTGTGGCCGACGGTGGTCATCCAACTGCCAATTTTCAACGAACGGTATGTGGTTGGGCGTTTATTGAACGCTGTCGCCGCGTTGGATTATCCGCGTGACCGGCTGATTGTGCAGGTTTTGGATGATTCGACAGACGACACCTCCGAACTGGCTGCCAACCATGTCGCGGTGCTGGTGAAAACCGGCTTGAACATTCAGCATATCCGCCGGGAAAACCGGGTCGGATATAAAGCGGGTGCGATGGCTTATGGCTTAACGCTGGTAGACAGCGAATTGGTGGTCGTGCTGGACGCTGATTTCGTCCCTGCGCCAGACTTTTTACTCAAAACGGTTCCGCATCTGGCGGCTGATCCCGGCCTGGGCATGGTGCAAACCCGTTGGGGACACCTGAATCCGTTTAATAATTTGCTGACGCTCGGTCAAACGCTGGCGCTGGACGGCCATTTTGTGGTCGAGCAGACGGCCCGCAGTCGCGCCGGCTGGTTGATGAGTTTTAATGGATCGGGCGGTGTGTGGCGGGCGCAGTGCATCCGCGACGCGGGCGGCTGGCGCGATCTGACACTGACCGAAGACCTGGATTTGAGCTATCGCGCACAACTCGCAGGCTGGCGCTTTTTGTATTTGCCGGACGTGGTTGTCCCCGGCGAACTGCCGCCGCAAATCGCGGCTTATAAGCAGCAGCAGGCACGTTGGGCAAAGGGCAGCACGCAGACACTAGGTTATATTCTGCAACCCTTATGGCGCTCGCGTTTCAGTTTTGGGCAGCGGGTGATGGCGACGCTCCATCTGTGCCAGTATATCCCGCATCCGTTGATGATTATGCTGCTGCTGCTTTCGCCGCCGCTGTTGATTGCGCACAGTTTGCAGCATTTGCCGTTAGGATTGCTGGGGATGGTTGGTTTAGGCCCGCCGATGGTGTACGTGGTCAGCCAACGCAGCCTGTATCCCGACTGGAAACGGCGGATGCTGGCCTTCCCGGTGCTGCTGGCGTTGGGCACGGGCATCGCCTGGTCAAACAGCCAGGCAGTCTTCGGCGGCTTATTCGGCACAAAAAGTGAATTCCGGCGCACGCCCAAATTTGCGCGGGCGTGGCAAGGCAGCGGTTATGCGATGCGATTTGATCCGGGAACCTGGATTGAACTGGGTCTCGCGGTCTATGCGATGTGGGGTGTAACGCTGGCGCTGCGGATGAGTCCGGCACTGGCTCCATACCTTGCCGTTTACGGATTTGCTTTCGGATTGGTTGGGTTGTGGGGCATGTATGACCGCTGGGAATTGTGGTTACAGGCCGGTCAACAACGACAGACGCAGCAGCCGCTTTAAATGAATCTATCGAGACAGTAGTTGTTAATCATCTAAAACCTCACCCCCCAACCCCCTCTCCACACGTGGTGAGGTGGAGCAAAACAGAAACATTTGAGGGAGAAATTAAAAGGTGTCCTCTCCTCAGCCATACGTGGAGAGGGGAGTAAAACGACTAACAATTATTGTGTTCATACATAGGACACCCTAATTAAAAGGCATCATGGTTAAACTCGGCGTTGTTTTCCCACAAACAGAAATTGGTGCAGACCCGGCAGCCGTGCGTGATTATGTGCAGACGGCAGAAGGGCTGGGTTACGATTATCTGCTGATTTACGATCATGTGTTGGGTGCAAATCCAGATCGTCCCGGCGGCTGGACGGGGCCATATACGCACGAAACATCGTTTCACGAAGTATTTGTGACCTTTGGCTATATGGCGGCGATCACACAGCGGATCGAGTTGGTGACGGGTGTTTTAGTTTTGCCACAGCGCCAGACGGCGTTGGTCGCCAAGCAGGCCGCCGAAATTGATGTGTTATCGGGCGGCAGACTGCGGCTGGGTGTGGGCATCGGTTGGAATGAGGTTGAATTCGCCGCGTTAGACGAGGATTTCCACAACCGGGGCAAGCGCATCGAAGAGCAGGTGACGCTGCTGCGCGAGTTGTGGACGAAACCATTGGTGAAATTCGAAGGCGAATATTACCATGTGCCGGATGCTGGTCTGAAGCCGATGCCGGTTCAGCGCCCGATTCCGGTGTGGTTTGGCGGCGGCGCAGATGTAGTATTGCGGCGGATCGCGCGGATGGGCGACGGCTGGATCGCCAATTCGATGCCGTTTGAACAACTCCGCGCCCAACTGGAAAATTTACACGATTATCTGGAACAGGCAGGACGCAGCCCGAAAAAATTCGGCGTGGATGTGCGGATGTCGGTTGCCAAGACGCCGCAAAACGAATGGGTGCGCGAGGCTAATAAGGTGCGCAAATTAGGTGTGACTCACATGTGCATCGACACGATGAAGGCGGGTTACACATCACTCGACCACCATCTGGACGCCATCAAACGCTTCAAGTCAGAAGTGGGCGAGTAAGACAAGATATTACAAGGGCGACCCAGCGGGTCGCCCCTACAGGCAATAATCCACTCAAAATTTACGGAACGCAATCATGCCGAGCAAGTCACCGAATGTGCTCTACGTCGTGCTCGATACCCAGCGGCGAGACCGTCTATCGGTCTATGGTGCTGCACGGGAAACCTCGCCGGAACTCGAAAAATTCGCCGCACAATCCAGTGTCTTTGCGCGCGCCGTCTCCGCCGCGCAATGGACAGTCCCCTCGCATACCTCCATGTTCACCGGGTTGTATTCCAGCACCCATCAAGTCACACAGGCCGACGGTCAGTTATCGGGGGCATATCCGGCACTGGCGGAAATTTTGCGTGGGGCGGGGTATCACACGGCAGCCTTTTGCAATAATCCGCTGGTGGGCGTGTTGAACAACGGCTTGCAGCGTGGTTTTGAGCGATTTTACAATTATGCCAGCGCCGCGCCTTTCCGCCCGACGGAAGAACGGCGGGGACGTTTACAGCGCGAGGTATTGCGAACGTTCCGGCGTTATTTCGCGCGGCCTCTGGGCAACCAATTCGCGCAGTCAGATGCTTTATTCCGGTTTTCGCTGCATCCGTTTTTCGTGCCACTGTGGACGCGGTTGATTAACTACAAAGGGAACACCGCCGCGTCGATTGACGACCTGATCGCCTATTGGGGCGCGCATACGGCGGGTGGCACGGATAAACCGTTATTCGCGTTTCTGAATTTGATGGGCGTGCATACCCCTTATAATCCGCCACAGGACGATCTGGATCGGGTTGCGCCGGGTGTACGCCACAACCGCCATGCCTACCGCTTTATGCGCGAATTCAACGCCGATGCCGCACGCTGGGCCAGCCCAACCGATCCGCCGTTGGCCGATTGGGAACGGCAAACACTCGATGATTTTTACGACGCGGAAATCGCCAATCAGGATTATCATCTGGGACGGCTGCTGAAGTATTTAGGCGAGTCGGGCGCGCTGGAAAATACGCTGGTCATCATCTGCGCCGATCACGGCGAGGGACACGGCGATCATGGCTTCGCCGGACACAGTTTCGTCGTGTATCAGGAATTGGTGCATGTGCCGCTGGTGATCCGCTATCCCGATCATTTTCCGGCGGGCAAACGCATCGCGACCAACATTTCGACACGGCGCTTATTCCATACCGTGCTGGAAGCGGCTGGCGTCAAACCACCTTTGGATGAAGCCGATCCGAATGCGGATATTGAGCATTTGACATTGAAACACGCGGCCAATGGCGAACCGGATATTGAGCAGGGTGTGGCATTTGCCGAAGCGTTTCCGCCAGAAATATTTTTGGGCGTGATTCAACACCGGAATGCGGCGCTGATTAAGCGGTTGCAGTTGGCGCACGTGCGGCGAGGCGTTTATCACGATCAGTATAAGCTGGCGATGGTCGGGGATCAGGTCGAGGGGTTGTTCGACATCGGTGATGATCCGGCTGAAACGCGCGATATTGCCGCGCAAAACGGGGCATTGACCGCTGATTTGAAGCGACAAATCAGCGGGTTTGTGGCGCAAGCCGAGAGCCGCCGCGCCGATACTGCCATGTTTGCGCCGGTAGACGATATGGTGCTCGATCAACTGCGGGCGTTGGGGTATATCGAGTAAAAAGGCGGAATTGAACTACCGTCCTGGCGGGAGGCTTCGCACAGACACCGAGAACGCAGAGAAAAGATAGAGAACTAAGCATATAACGGATTGAGTGTCTCAGTCCACAACCTGTCATGAACGGTTTTCTCACGGTCTGTGAACTTTCTCCTGTTCCGTCCTGTTTTTCAGGATGATAGTGCTTTTCGCTTTTGGTTTTTGTATCTATACTCCCACGATAACTCACATTTATGACAATCTGGTTGGAAATATGATCCTTTCGATTGATTTTGGCGGGACGCGCACCCGTGTCGGCTGGTTTTCGGAGTCGTTGGATATGCTGGCGCGGGATGAAGGCGAATCGCATACCGAGGAAGCGCCGGATGCGGTAATCGCGCGGATTATCGAGCTGGCGAAAAAAGTTGTGCCACCGGGGGAGACACCGCGCGCGATTGGCATCTGCGGGCCGGGGCCGCAAGCCTATACGGGATTGATTTTGAACGCGGCGACGCTGCCGGGATGGGATCGTGTGCCGCTGGCAGCGAAAATCAGCGTGGCATTCGGCGGTGTTCCGGCGCACATGGAAAATGACGCCAACCTCGCGGCGCTGGCAGAATATCATTTTGGGGCGGCGCGCGGGGCGAATCCGGCGCTGTATCTGACGGTCAGCACCGGGATCGGCGGCGGGGCAATCATCGACGGAAAATTATTCACCGGCTGGCGGGGACTGGCGATTGAACCGGGACATCTGAAATTCCCCGCGCCCAACGGCAAATTATTCAGCCTGGAAGCCTTCAGCTCCGGCACGGGCATCGGGCGGCTGGCGCGGGAGAGGCTGGAACGCGGCGACGAACCATCATCGCTGCGTGATGTAGCGGTGGTGGATGGCAAAGCGGTTGGCGAGGCGGCGGTGGCAGGCGATGTTTTCGCGCTCACAGTCGTGGAACAGGCAGGGCGTTGGCTAGGGTTGGGGTTGGTGAACCTCGTCCATTTATTTAATCCGCAGGTGATCGTGATCGGCGGCAGCGTGGTCAATTTGGGGGAGTTGATTTTTGCCCCGGCGCTGCAAGTGTTGGCCGATAATCTGATTGATCCGTTGTTCAATAATCCTGATTTGGTGCGGGTGGCGGAGTTGGGCGACGATGTGTGTCTGATCGGCGCGGCGCTGCACGCGCAAGAAAAACTCAGCGAATCACGAGCATGACACCCAGGATACCCAATCCGACGCGGACTAAACGGGCGAATTGGTCAGCCGGGATATAGCGACTCGCATATGTGCCCGCCCAGTACGCGACCAGAATAATGGGCAAAATGAGGAGAAACATGACTAGTACAGTGGGAGTCCATAAACCGCTGACGGCATGGCTGAAAATCACCATCAGACTCATGGGTAAAAAGCAGCCTTGCAGCGTCGCACGGAACTGCTCCGGCGACCAACGGCGGGCGCTGGCATAAATGACAACCGGCGGGCCACTGGTGTTATAGGCGCTGCCCAGCATCCCGGCGAAAAAGCCGAAAATATAGACCCAGGCCGGGTGACTCAGACCTTCCCAGTGTGGAGCGATGAGCGTGTAGGCTGCGTAGATGACGAGCAGGATTCCCATCCCGTGCATCATCCAGGGAGCGGGGACGAGTTTCAGAAGGATTAAGCCAACCGGAATACCGAGTGCCGAACCTAAGACCAGCCGCCATGTCGCCGAAAAATCGACCTCGCGCCACTGTTCAATGGCGACAATCGCCGTGATGAGCGTACCCATCAAGCCAACCAATGGGGCGGCGGTTTGCAGGCCCACCGCGAGCGTTAGCAGCGGCATGGCGATGAGTGCCTCGCCAAAACCGATTATGCCTTTAATCACGATAGCCAGGAAAATGACGATTATCACGGCGAGAAGGGGGTTCAATGAAGTCTCCGAATGGGCAGTCGTTGAGCATGACTATTCCAGTTTACCCCAACTAAAAGCGGGCTTGCCAGCGGCAAGCGCCTACAAATGCCAATATCTACAGACACAAAACGTTTAGAGGTACAAAAACATCTCGATGCGGCGGAAGGCTTCGACGTAACCCATTTGCTGGAAAACCGGCCAGCGCAAATCGAGCGCGGGCGTATTTTCAACTTTGGTGTCGAGCATGGGGTTCAGATTATGCAGGTGATACAGCAGCGTTAATGTGAGGGTATCGCGGGCGGGCGCAGGGGTATGCAAGGCCACATGGGCGATTTGTAGGGCGCTGTGCTGATAGATTGCCCAGCCGGACGCGCCATCAGCCAATTCAACGCACAGACCGCGCAATCCGCCAACCTTCAGCAGCGAATCAGGTTCCTCAATCCATGACCAGCCTGCACCCTGTTTGGCACAGGTTTGCACTTCGTCTGGCGTGAGTACAGTCAAACTGATGTTTTCGAAAGGCGGTGCAGTGGGTTTCCCTGGCGGGCGGCGGATGACCAGCAGTTCGCGGGTCTCGCGGAAGCCCAATTTCAGGAACAGGCGATGGGCGGGCGCGTTGCCTTTGATGACTTCAAGCTGTACCAGACGGCAGTTGTTTTCGCGGGCGTTGTCGATGAGGGTTTCCATCAGGAAGCGCCCCAGGTTATGTCCGCGCCGGTCTGGCAAGATGCCCACACGGGTAATCCAGGCACGATCCTCACGCAAACCCAACATACCGATCCCGGCCATTAAACCGGTGCTGTCAAACACGACGATGCTGGCGTCCAGATCAATATCGTAGCTGCGGACATAGGCTTCCATGCGTTTGGCGTTCATCGGCATGGGTACAATGTAGTCGATGCGGCTCTGGTTATAGATGTCGGCCAGTTCTGCAAAGGTATATTTGCTGCACGGCAAGGCCATATAACTGGGCTGCGCCAGTATATTGGGCGAGGACTGAATGGTTGGCGGCTCAATCGTCACGGCATTTTCTCCGCTGGTTTACGATTTTGTGGGGAGATGTAAAAACGCTTCGACCTGGCTTGCGAACTGGCGTGTATCAATGGGCTTGTTGATGACCCCATCGCAGCCATAGGCCCGCGCCATTTCCGCAGCGGTGGCTTCCGGCCACGCCGTGAAGGCGATAATGGGCATTTGGTCGAGGTTGGACTGCTGGCGCATCATCGCCACGACGGTTTGACCGTCTACATCGGGCAGGCCGAGGTCGATCAACACCAGATCGGGCATGATTTCGAGCACGGTGGTGAGGCCGCTTTCGCCATCCTCGGCGAGGGTGACTTCGTGTCCAGCGTGCTTGAGCAATTTTTCGGCCATGCGCGCATTTTGCGGATTGTCTTCAATGACCACGATTTGAGTCATCAGATGTGGCACTCCTTGAACAAACTTTCGTGTTGCCGTAGAGACGAGATTTATCTCTTCCCTACTATCTCATTCTATTTCAAAATGTCGTTGACAAGGTAAAGGAATTGCCCACGATCCAGGGATGCTTTCTCGACCAGGGATGAAATACGCGGCTCAAGCGTCTGGCGTTCTTTGACAGTCAGTTCTTTGGCAGACAGCACCAGCACGGGAATATCGCGCAGTTTATGGTCGCTTTGCAGGGCTTCCAACACCGAGAAACCATCCATTTCCGGCAGCATCAAATCCAGGATGATGAGTTCCGGGCGATGTTCGTAAATCGCTTTCAGGCCAGTTCGTCCTGACGAGGCCTCGATGATGCGGTAGCTGCCTTCGCTTTCCAGCAGGCGGCGTGCGAGGCGTAAGTCCTGGGGGTTGTCCTCGATGATGACGACGGTATGCTGGGCAGTATCGCCATTGGTTTCAACAATCGTGACGGCTTCCGGTTTGGTGCTGGTATCCTGAGAGTGCAGCATGGAGGGCATGGGTTCCAGTTTTTCGCTGAAAGACGTATGTTCCAGCACATTCACCACATGATCGACCAATTTGCGGGTATCGAAGCCGCCCTTCATCCAGACCGATTCGGTATATTCGTTGAGCAGTTTGCTATCGTTTTCGGTGATGGTTTTGGCCGAGACCACGACCACCGGGATGTCTTTGGTTTCGGGATCATGCTTGAGTTTTTCGAGCAGCGTAAAGCCGTCCATCTCCGGCATGGTCAGGTCGGTGATGATGAAATCCGGCTTGCGATCCCGTATCATACGCAGGGCATCCGCGCCGCTGTCAGCTTCGTCGATGCGATAGCGTTTATAACGCTGTAACAGGCGTCGGATCAGACGGCGATCCGTCGCGTTGTCGTCCACGATCAAAATGGATGTGACCTGCTCATCCAATTTACGGATGGCGGCGTCCAAGCCTTCTTCCTGAGCTTCTTTACCCGTAGTGCCGCCATTGGTAAGCTGCAAATCGAGTACGTACTGGTCGCCGAGGATGTGGCTTTCGGCAGTGAAGGTGTGACCGGAGCAGTTGACGACAACCGTTTCGCCGGGGGCGATTGTGCCGTCGGCCAGCATTTGTTCCAAGCCCGCGAAGGCGACGGCTGTCGCAGGCTCCACCGAAAAACCGGCTTTGCTGGCGAGTCGGCGCATGGCCTCGAAAGTTTTGCCATCCTCGACGGCGATCATTGCCCCGCCGTTGTTTTTGACGGCATCATAGAGCAGATTATAACTGTAGCCCGGATCACCGGTTGCCAAAACGGTGATGAGCGTCTTGGGGATCACGGCATCGGCATCGCGTTTTCCGGCTTTGAATGCCTTGACCATCGGCGCGCATCCGGCAGCCTGAATGATCCCTAACTTGGGCATTTTGTCGATCAAACCCATTTTCAACAGTTCGCTGAAGCCTTTGGACACACCCAACGGGCCGATGCCGCCGCTGACCGCCTGGATATACCAATCGGGCGCGCGCCATTTGCCATTTTCAACCGGGATTTTGGCGGCAAGCTGCTCGGCGATTTCGAAAGCCAGGGTTTTCATGCTTTCTTTGCCGGGAACCGCTTTCGCACCTTTGTCGAAGTGGATGCCTTTGCGCTTGGCGAATTCGGCGGCGACGTGTTTGGTCTCATCGTATGTGCCGGACACTTTGACGACTTCCGCACCGTATAAGGCGGCCTCGCGCATTTTTTCGGATGACACCAGACTGGTCAAAAACAGCCACAATTTGATTCCAGCGCGGGCGCAGTAAGCGGCATAAGCGGCTCCGGCGTTGCCCGTCGAGGCGAGGACACATTCTTTGATTCCGGCGCGCTGCATCGCCATCACTGACAGCGCGGCCTGACGATCTTTGAAGGAACTGGTCGGCCCCTGGCGCTCATCTTTGACGTAAATGTGCTCATGATTGTAGAGGCGTTCGTAGGTATAGAGGCGCGTGAGCGAGGTGAAGCCTTCGCCCATGCTGATTTCCAGGTCGGGTTCGGGCTGGGGCAGCAGTTCAGCATAACGCCAGAGCGAACGATCCCGATTGGCAAGCGCAGCGGGCCAGAGGCCCGCGACTGCTTGATAATCATAGCGTGCGTCTAACCAATTGGAGCCGCACTTTGTACATGTCGTGACCATGATGTCGGCGGGCATTTCATGCCCACATTCCAGGCAAGCCACCTGCGTAAAAAACGATGGCATTGGGTACTCCTAATGTATTGCGATGATGAGGTGCAGGGGCGCGACAATTGCGCCCCTGCAAAATTGCGATGAAATTAAGCTCTCTGGCGTGGTTGGTTGGTGTAGACGGGGAGTGTGAACCAGAAGGTTGAACCTGCACCCTTTTCGCTCTCCACGTAGATTTCGCCTTCGTGCATGTGAACCAAATGGCGGGTGATGACCAGTCCGAGGCCTGTACCGCCCGCGCGGCGAGTAGCGGAACCATCGACCTGATGGAACTGCTGGAACAGACCGGTCAGGTCTTCCTCGGTCATGCCCATGCCGCTGTCGTGTACGGCGACAATTACCTGATTGTTTTCATTTGTCAGACTCAGTTGCACGGTCACAGCACCTTTTTCGGTAAATTTGATGGCGTTGTTGACCAGATTAACGATGATCTGCTTCAAACGAATTGGGTCGCCGAAGACATGGGGGATGTCTCCGTCCAATTCAACATTCAAGCCAATGTTCTTGTTCTTGGCGAGAATCTGGCAGGTATTGACTGCTTCATCAACCGCTTGATTGAGGTTAGCATCCTGGCGATCCATGAACATCTGTCCGGCTTCGATTTTCGCCAAGTCAAGGATGTCATTGATGATGGTGAGCAGGTGCTTACCGCCGCCGTGAATAGCTTCTACATCTTCAACGGCTTCATCACTCAGGTCACCATCGATGCCGTCAAGCAGCACTTCGGCGTAACCGATGATTGAGTTGAGCGGCGTGCGGAGTTCATGGCTCATGTTCGCCAGGAACTGCGATTTCAAACGGTCAACTTCGCGCAGACGTTCAGCCGTTTCCTGTGTCATTTTGAAGGTGCGGGCGTTCTGAACGGCTACCGCGATCTGGTCAGCCAGTGTAGATTGGATGGCTACGTCGTCCGCCGTGAAGCGGTTGATAGTATCGGACTGGATGTCCAGTACGCCGATTACATCATCACCGACGATGAGCGGAATCGCCATTTCAGATCGCGTATCCGGCAGCAGCGGATTGGGTAGGAAATCCGCTGCCTGGGTTACATCGTTGGCAATCGCACCATCGCGGTCGCGGGCGGCGCGGGCGACCAAACTGTTCTGGTGATTAACGGAGATACTACGACCCTGTTCCTTCATGATACGGCCTGGTTCGCCTGCACCGGCTGTCAGTACCAGATTTTCGCCACTTTCATCGATCAGGTAAACATGGGCATGATACAGATTGAACGATTCTTTGGTGAGGTCTACCACCGATTGCAGCAGTGAGTCGACTTCCAGCAGCATTGTAGCTGCGGCGCTCACCTGGGCTACTGTTTGGAGTTCGGCAGCGCGTTTAGCCGTTAGAGCAGAGGCGCGGAGCGCGTCTACAGTGGTGGTTGCCTGCCGCATCGCGGAGATGAAAATATGCTCATCATGTGTTGTGAAATTTATATGGGTGTGCCATGAGAAGGTCATCAAGCCTACCCAACGTTCCTGCGCGAACAGTGGAATGACGGCGATACCGCACGTACCCAGTTGTTTCATTATGGTGTAAGCAGTAGGGTCGGTCTGTTCCCAGGCCACAATATCGTTAATTAAGAGCGGCTTGGTTGGATCGGCCAACCAGATTTTCGCCATCTGGAACTCTGGCAGATAATAGCGGCTTCCGACATCCACTGTTGGTATCGTACCATCCGTTTCATTGGCAACATTTTCGATCCAGGTCGGTATGCCTTCTTCGGTGTCGATGTGGAACAGTGAAGCTGAATTCGCGCCTCGTGATGCAGCATAGCCGGCCATAGTTGACAGCACATCCGCCGGGGTGTGGGCATTACTCATGGCGCGGGAGATTTCGAACAGGATGCGCTGTTCTTCTTCCTGCGCTTTACGTTCCGTCACATCACGCGCGTAGCCGACGACGCCGACGGGTGTACCGGTTTGGTCGCGCAGGGGGATTTTGGTGGTCTCGAAGATACGCTCAACGCCGTCATTGGCGCGGATAACCACATCGCGCGGGTTGTAGAGTGTTTTACCCTCGTCCAGCACTTCGTCGTCGTCGGTACGCCAACCGCGAATACCACGTTCAGGATCGCCGTGAATGATGTAATCGGGCACACCCAGTTCGACTTCCGTTTTGTTGGTAATGTATTCGGGTGTGCTGCCGAAACCTTCTTCAGCGATGGATTTGTTCGCCAGCACCATACGATAGTCGCCTGAACGCTTCACCCAAATCCAGTCCGGGATGGTGTCGATCACGGTACGGACTAGCTGGGAGCTGCTTTGCATTTCAACGACCAGTTGTTCCGCGCGGGCAAAGGCACGGGCGTTTTCGACGGCAACGGCGATCTGGTCGGCCAGGGTTCCCTGGATACGCACATCGTCTTCGCTGAAGCGGTTGGTGATGCCCGACTGCACGTCGAGCACCCCAATCAGCTTATCGCCGACGACCATCGGTACGGCCAATTCGGACTTAGTATTGGGCAGCAGTGGATTGGGCAGGAAGTCCGGCGCTTGGGTCACGTCGTTAGCGATTGTACCTTCGCGGGTGCTGGCGGCATGGGCTACCAGGCTGTTCGGATGGTTAATCGCGATGCTGCGACCTTCGGCCTTCATGATGCGGCCTGGTTCACCTGCACCGGCTGCCAGCACCAGATTTTCACCAGTTTCATCCATCAGGTAAACGTGAGCATGGTACAGACCGAAACTATCTTTAGTCAGGTCAGTCACGGCCAGTAGCATTTTGTCGATGTCCAGGATGCTGGTGGTTGCGGCGCTCACCTGTGCTACCGTTTCGAGTTCATCAGCACGTTTCTGGGTTTCTTCCAGCAGGCGGATATTGCCGATAACGTTAGATGCCTGCACGACCAGGGCGCTAATGTAGCGAATATCCTCGTCATCGAAATGAGAGAGTTCGTGCGATTCGGCTACCATCACGCCGATCCATTGCTCATTCGTGATCACCGGATATATAACCATGCTCTGAACATGCAGCGTGTTGAGCAATAGGTCGCGCGCATTAGGATCGTGCGTTAGATCGTTGGCAACATCACTGAAGATACGTGGTTCGTCGCGTTTGAACGAACTTAAGATTGGGAAACGTGCCGCCGGAAGCACCGCGCCAAGTGGCAGTGGGCTTGGTGAGCCGTCCTTGCTCCATTCAGCGATGCGTGTCACGCTGGTTGGGATTTCTTTTTCCCAGGCCCGATCAAAGAACAACAGGGTTGCGCGGTCAACTTGCTTCAGTGCGGTAGACTCGATAACCGCTGCCAATACTTCACTTAGCGTGTGGGAATGGTTTACGCGCTCGCCGCCTGCGTACAGGATTTCGGTTTGCTTGAGCGCCACCTGGGTCTGTTCTGCCGAACGGAGCGCGTCGACGGAGGCGGTGGCCTGCTGCATCATGCTAACATACACGCGGCGATCCTGATCGCTGAACTGCACGACTTCCGGCCAGGAGAAGGATATGAACGCAATCCAGCGTCCCTGCGTAACCATCGGCAGGATTGCCATCGCCTTCACGCCGGTCATCTGCATAATCTTGCGCGTTGTTTCATCGACAGCCGGAGATACACTCAAGTCGCCGATGAGCAACGGCTCGTTCGGGCTGGACATCCAGAGTTTGGAAATGGTGAATTCGGGCAGATAGAAGCGTGATCCGATGGGTGTAGTGTTCTTGCCCGTATTTGTCCATTCCGCGACCAATTCCGCCCATTCCGGTTGGTTGTTACTATCAACATCAACGTACAACAGATTACCTGAGATAATCCCGCTGCGTTGGGCATAGGGAAGGATTGCCCCTAAAATCTGTTCGCGTTCCTGGGCTTCATTGAGGAGGCTGGAAGCTTCGTATACAATCTGGCGTTCCAGCTCGCTTTCTTTACGGTCAGTGATGTCGCGCGATACACCGACTGTGAGGAATACTTTGCCTTCCTCGTCAAAAATCGGTGTTTTTACGGTTTGGAACAACCGTACATCGCCGTCATAGCGTTTGATCGGTTCCTCAGGGATTTCCAGAGTCGCACCGTTGTCGAAAACGTAGGCATCATCAACGATATATTGCTGGGTGAAATCCGGTTCCACAAGGGGCGCATCAATCATGCCCTGCAACTCTGTCTGAGTCATACCATAGTAGTCGCGGAATGCCTTGTTCGCCCAGATGACCCGCGATTTTTCACCCTTCACCAGGATGAGGTCGCGCACACCGTCCAGAATTTGTTGGTAACGCTGTTCGCGTTCACGGACAGCACCTTCTGTTTCCTGGATGCGGGTGAAGGCACGAGCGTTTTCAACCGCGACGGCGATCTGAGCAGCCAGGGTTGCCTGGATAGTAACATCATCTTGCGAGAAGCGGTTGATGACATCGGCCTGTACGTCCAGGACGCCGATAAGCTTGTTGCCGACGATCAAGGGGACTGCCATTTCCGATTTGGTGTTGGGCAGCAGGGGATTTGGCAGGAAGTCCGGGTCGTTGGTCACGTCGTTGGCAATCGTACCTTGCTGGGTACGGCCTGCACGCGCCACCAGACTGTTGGGGTGGCTCAGTAAAATCGCGCGGCCCCGTTCCTTCATGATGCGGCCTGCATCGCCCGCGCCGCTAGCCAATATCAACCGTTCACCGGCGTCGTCCAGCAGGTAAATGTGGGCGTGGTACAAGCCGAAGGCTTCTTTGGCGAGATCTACGACTGATTGCAGCAGTTCATTCACTTCGAGCACGCTGGTGGCAGTGGCGCTCACCTTCGCGACGGTTGCAAGTTCGGCGGCGCGTTTCTGGGTCTGCTCAATGAGGCGGATGTTTTGGATAACATTGGCAACCTGCCCGATGAGAGCCATAATATGCTTTGCCTGCTCTTCGTTAATCACAGCGATTTCTTTGGATTGAGCAGTCAACACACCATACCATTGGTTGTTCGCAACCATTGGATATATGACTATGCTTTTTATACCAACAATATTGGTCAGGAGGTGGCGCGTATTCTCGTCAATGCCTGGATTGGTAGCCGCATCGTTAATGATAAACGCATCGTCTCGCTTGAGCAGCTTGAAGATGGGGAAACTTTCAAGTGTGTAAACAGTTCCTAGCGGTACTGAACTGGGTTTACCGTCCCGTGTCCACTCGGCGAGACGTGTGTTTGTTTTCGGAATAGTAGCATCCCAGATTTTGTCGTAAACCAACAATGAGGCTATGTCGAAATACTTTAAATCTGTCGATTCGATGAATGCATTTAGCGCATCTTCAATCGTTGCAGCATTTGAAATTCGTTCGCTGCCTAGATATAAGGCTTCAGTTTTTTCTAGTGCGATACTGGTTTCTTCCGCAGAACGCAGCGCGTCTACGGTAGCTGTTGCCTGCTGCATGATGCTGGTGAAAATACGATTATCGGCGTCGGTGAAATGAATGGGTTCAGACCAGGAGAACGTGAACAGACCAATCCACCGTCCCTGAACGGTCATGGGGAGGATGGCTAACGCACCACCCCCAGTCCGCTGCAAGATGCCGCGAGTCGTCTCATCGACTCTGGGATCAGTCATGACATTTTCGACGAACAGTGGTTCGCTGGTATTCAACATCCACAGCTTGGCAAAAGGAAGGTCAGGCAGATAGAAACGTGTCCCTACCGGCGTGGTGGACACTCCATTGATCGACCATGCGCCGGTGACTTCTGCCCATTCTGGTGTGTTATCTGCGTCTGTATCAATATACAAGAGTAACGAGTTGTACGCACCGCGATCACGTCCGTAGGCATTTACTGCTTCCAGAACTTCCTGCCGTCCACGTGAGTTATTCAGGCGGTTGGCGGTGTCGAACGCAATCTGGCGCTCGACTTCGGCCCCTTTGCGGTCAGTGATGTCCTGTGCCGTGCCGACGAGATGTATAGCCACTCCATTTTCGTCACGGGTGATGCCACCGATGGCAGCATGGTAACGGAGTTGGCCGTCAGTACGAACGACCCGGTATTCTCCGATGAAACCCGGTGCGCCGGATTGGATGGCGTCTTCCATGATTTTTACTATGCCGGGAGCATCGTCTGGATAAATGTGGCTCAAAAACAGGTCAAAGTTGGGCTGCATATGATGAGGTTCGCCGAAATGCTCGTACATCATGTCGTTCCAGCCGACTTCGCCCGTCGCCGGAACCCACGTCCACCGGCCTACGCGGGCGATACGCTGGGCTTCGATCAGTTCTTCCTCATTCGCGCGCGCTTTGGCCTCGGCGTTCTGCACATCTGCGAAGGCACGCGCGTTTTGTACGGCAACCGCAATCTGGTCGCCCAGGCTGGTTTGCACCGCCACGTCTTCGTCTGTAAAGCGGTTGGCATAATCGGCCTGTACGTCGAGCACTCCGACCAGCCGATTAGCGACGACCATCGGCACTGCTAGTTCCGATTTGGTGTTGGGCAGCAGCGGGTTGGCTAAGAAGTCCCGCGCTTTAGTTACATCGTTCTCGATAACGCCTTTACGGGTACGGCCTGCACGGGCGACCAAACTGCTGGAGTTATTGAGCGCGATACGGCGACCTTGCTGCTTCATGATGCGGCCAGGTTCCCCCGCACCAGCAGTCAAGACCAGGTTTTCACCCGTGTCGTCGAGCAGATAGATATGTGCATGATACAGGTCGAAGGATTGTTTGGTGAGGTCAACCACGGATTGCAGCAGGTCATCGAGATTGAGGATGGTGGTTGCCGATTTGCTCACGTTGGCGACGATTTGCAGGTCGCGGGTACGGGCGTTCACCCGTTCTTCCAGTGTACCGACCAGATTTTGCAGTTGGTCGGACATGCTGTTGAAGGTTGAGGCCAGAATGCCAATTTCATTTTGGACGTTTACGTTCGCGCGCTGTGTGAAATCGCCTTTTGCAAGCTGCAAAGCGGCATCTGTCAGTGCTGAAATGGGCTTAGACACGCGATTGGCATTATAGAAGGCGACCAGGGTTGCGCCCAAAGTGGCTAAAATCAGCACCAGCAGACCAACCGAGAGGGTTTGGTTATAAAGCGTTAAAGCTTCCGATTCATCGATTTCGGCTAAAAACGCCGCCTTAAGTTCAGGTATCCAGCGATATTGACCAAGAACTGAAATGCCACGATAAGCAGGATAAACACTGAAACCATTCTCCCCACTTAGTGCTTTGTCAATCCCTTCGGTATGATAAGCCCGTTTCTGATCAATGTTCTGGAAACGACTGGGAGTCAGAAAATAATTGTTCTCAATGCTGATCAGATAGGTTTCACCACTTTCGCCCAGACCGGTACGTTCGGTCATGATGTTGCCGAGGGTTGTTAAATCCAACCGTCCGGCCATCGCCCCAACAATTTCACCCGTTGTACTAATCAGAGGCCGGGTGATAAACATCGTTAGTTCGGTGCTGCCGACATCATAATAGGGTGTTTGGATATAATTCCCAACCAAGCTGGGTTTGAAGTAGGGCTGGCGATTAACTACTTTGCCGATCTGCGGGACAGCCGACGAGGCGATAATTCGACCCTGGGTATCGTAGAGGAAAAATTCCTTGAACGCTGCGTCATTTTCACCCTGGGATTTGACTCCGTTGGTCAGTACGGAATTGACACCCTCGTTGGTGATGGCCTGTTGTTCTGGGGTCGAGGCGGTAAAGCGTGTCAGGAGATCAAACCGCGCGCGATCTGACAAAAAGACATCCAATACCTGATTACTGGTATTCAGCCAGCGTTGAAGCTGATTTTGCTTCAAGGTGGTTACTGAATCAAGCTGGTAGTTAATCTGAGTCAGCGTTTGCGTCCGGGTTTGCTGAAGTACAACGATACCCACGATCAACACGGGGATCAGTACCAGCGCAACGGCGAAACCGACCAGATTCCAACGAAGCTGCCGCCACACCGGGATGGATGTGGCAGTCAATGGTCGAGAGGTTTCAGTGATAGTCATAAACTTTGCCTTTCCTACAACAGCTTTTTAGGCTACTGGTTGTGTACCGTATATCTTGTTCAGAAAATCCATTGTGTAGGCTTTGGTAACATCCTGAGGTTGAGTCAAGAGACCATTGTCTAACATCAGTTGATAATTGAATTGCCAGATTTCTGGTTCCATCACACCTAGCTGTGTACCGGCTGGTTGGATGAGCGGAATAAAGGCTTGCAGACGGCGTAGCTGTCCATCATGATCCAGCGTCTTGTCATAGGTGAGGGTTGCGTCGATAGCTTTCTCCGGATTGGCAACCGTATCCTTCAGACCATCTAATGTGCCCTTGAGGAAACGCTGAACTTTATCCGGGTTTTTCGCGATCATGTCTTCTGTGGTGAAAATGAGCAGATCGTAGGTATCGATTCCATAATCACTGAGGAGGAAGAAACTCGGCTTTGCGCCGCTTTCCTGTAGGGCAACCCCTTCATTAATGATCCAACCGCCAAAAGCGTCCACTTCGCCTTTGACGAGAGGATCAATGCCGAAAGAGATGCGTTCAACCTGGTTAACCTTTGATGGATCGATAGACTGTGAACGGATCAGCGATTGGTATTCCAGGGTAGCACCACCGGTTGCGACGGCTACTGTTTTCCCCACTAAGTCCTGCGGGCGAACGATGCCTTTGTCCGCTAGGTAAATGAGGGCGTAAGGGCTGCGCTGATTCAGGGTTGCGATAGCGACTACTGGTTTTCCTTCCGCGCGCGCCTGGAGCAGTGAAAAAACGTTGGCTTCGCTAAAATCGGCTGCACCACTGAGAACCTGGTCGATGGGATCAATCGCGCCTTTGTCATCAAAACCGCCGACGGATAATTTCACATCCAGGTCTTGGGCGGCGTAGTAACCGTCGGCAATCGCCATATAAAACGGTGCGGATGAATATTCATGCACCCAACCCATCTGATAGTTGATGGTATCTTTGGGGGTGGTGGTGGGAGCGGCTGCATTCGAGCTGCATCCGGTAAAAAACAAACTGACAACGATCACCACCGCTATTCGTTGAAGATGGATTGAGTATTTCTGTAGCATTCTTATCGCTTTCTGCTGCCGGTATTTCGTCCAAGTTTCTGGGTTAATCAGTGTTTGATTGGTTATGCAAAAACTACCGTCTGACTGTTTCAATGAAAGTCTTACAAGAGACTTTGCATGAGTTGATATGATTCGTTGAGTTTTGTGAGGTGCTGTTGGTAATCTTTATGCAATTCTGTGTCACAAACGTAATTGTAAAGGGCAAAGTGCCCTCAAAAGCTTAAGACCGTAAAGGTTTTGGTTCTAAAAATCAAATATTTCGATATTGTTATGCTGGGTTATAAATTGCAAATGGAGTCGGGTAGGCGGGTGAGTGCGGTATAATTACTCCCTTATGATGGAGACACCTATTTAATGCTCGATCTCACCACCAAACGTCTGGGCAAAATCACAATCATTGAGGCTGCGGGGCGCATCGACAGTATCAGCGCCGACAAGCTGGTTGACTTGCTGAAATACGAAATTGAATCCCGCCATGCGCGCATCGTCCTCGATTTGGCGCAGGTCGATTATCTGAGCGGCGCGGGCTTAAAAGTCCTGAAAAATCTCAACGACGAAACCGGCGAGGTGCGGCTATCACGCCCATCGGATCGCGTGCGTGAGGTGCTGCAAATTATCGGGCTGGACGCGGTGTTCAAGGTGTATGAAAACCGGCTGGATTCGATTCGCTCGATTGCGCCCATCACCAATGCCCATACCCACCTGGAACTTGGTTGGATGGCGAATTACCGTCCTGGCCTGACCGGTCAGCCGTTTTTGCCCTGGATCGCCGGATTGATGCAGGAGCGGCGTAAATTGGGCGCGGATTGGGATCGCATGGCAACGCTGGCGATTGAGGAGGGCATTCAAAGCCTGCTCAATGGTGGAACAACCGTGATCGGCGATATTTCGACGACGGGCAAGAGCATCAAGCCGCTGCTGGAATCCGGCTTGCAGGGTGTGGTTTATGTGGAAGTGCTGACACCCTGGTCGCGCGAAGTTGATGAACGGCTGGACAAGGCGCGGGCGATTATCGACGAATGGCGGCCTCAGGAACGCAATGGGATGCGGGTTGGTTTAACGATCCACACCCCCTACACTACCCATCCTTTGTTATGGAAAAAAGCGCTGGATTATGCCCGCGCCGAAAAACTGCCGCTGTGCATCCATGTGGCGGAAAGCCCTGCCGAACATGAATTTTTGACTCGTGCGACTGGCCCGATTGCCGAACAGCATAAAAGATTGGAAGGCGATTTCGAGTCGCCGCTTAAAACGCCGGTTCGTTACCTGGAAGACCTGGGCGCGCTGGAATTGAAACCGCTGCTGGTTCACGCCGTTCAAGTGGATGATGACGACATCCAGCGGATCAAGGCCAGCGGATCGCGCGTTGTCCACTGCCCTCGCAGCAATTTGCTGCTGCAATGTGGGCGGATGCCGCTGGAAAAATATCTGGAACAGGGCGTGCCGGTTTACATGGGCACGGATAGTTTGGGCAGCAGTCCATCGCTGAACGTGCTGGATGAAGTCGAAACCGCCGTCGCGCTGCACTGGGATAAAGTAAAGCCGGAAGCGATTCAAGAACTGCTTTACCAGGAGATGCCCGTCTAAAACATGTATTTTTCGCGCATTGACAAGCATCTCGCCGGACTGCTGATTATTTTTGCCGCCTTGTGTGTGGTTTATGCCTGGGCGACACCGCCGCTGGAAGCCTCGGACGAACTGTGGCATTTTGGCGCGATCAACTATATTGCCGACACTGGATTGCTGCCGGTTCAAAAAATCGGCTTGAAAACCGCCTGGGAGCAAGAAGGCAGCCAACCGCCGCTGTATTATCTCATCAGTGCCGCGCTGATTGCGCCGATCAACCGCCTTGATTTTGATGCTGCCCGCCAGCCGAATCCGCATGTGATTGCGGGCGTTCCGGGTGCGGTGGGTAATAAAAATTTAGTGCTGTATGATTCCGCCCATCCGCCGCTTCAAAATACGATTCTGGCGGTGTATATCCTGCGTTTATTTAGCATCATATTGGGCTGCATCAGCGTCGCGGCGGTGTATCAAACGGCGGCGCTCCTCAATGTGTCGCATCGCTATTTTCCGTTGGCGGCGGCGGGATTGGCGGCTTTCAACCCGATGTTTATTTTCATCACGGCCTCGGTGAATAACGATAATCTGGTCACGGCGCTCAACAGCCTGCTCATCTGGCAAATGTTGATACTCCTGCGCGACGGTTTCAGTACCCGCCGCAGCCTATTCATGGCGCTGCTGATCGCCGCTGCCTCGCTGACCAAATTGAGTGGGTTGGTGATGATTCCAATTATTGGGTTGGCAGCCTTGTGGGTCGTGTGGCAAAAGCGCGATTGGCGCGGGCTTTTTACGCTCGCTATTTTGATCGGACTTGCATGGATGCTGCTGGCGGGATGGTGGTACGCCCGCAATGTGACGCTGTACGGCGAACTCTTCGGCACGCGCACGATGGTCGCGGTGGCCGGGGCGCGGGCGGGCGATTTTACATTCAACACGCTCCTCAGTGAATTTCAGGGATTCCGATTCGCGTATTGGGCATTGTTCGGCGCGGTCAACATCATGACGTTCCGTTGGTTTTACGATGTGATGGATATTGTGACGATTCTGGGGCTGGTTGGCGCGGGACTCTACGTATGGCTCAACCGGCGCAATATTGCCATGTTGGTTCAATTCTTTTTGCTCAGTACGGCGATTCTGGGCGGAATCATCGGCGTGATCGGCTGGACGGCGCAAACCTATGCCTCGCAGGGACGGCTGCTGTTTCCGTATATCGCGGCGATTAGTACATTGTTGGCATTGGGATTGTTCGCGCTGTTCGACTCTATCCGCCGGATTAAAAATAAGCCCTGGCTGTACTTTGCGCCGGTTGGGGCATTGGGTCTATTTGCCTTTATCGTACCGTTCGCGTCGATTACGCCGGATTATGCGCCGCCCGCTGCGCTGGAGCATGTTCCCGATTCGGCGCGGCAGGTTTACGCGCGTTTTGGCGATGTGGCGCTGGTCGGGTACGAAACGCCGGACGCCCGTTATGCCCGTGACGGCACGCTCCCGATCACGGTTTACTGGCAGGTTTTAAAAGCGTCAGACCGCGATTTGAGTCTGTACCTGCACGCGCTCACGAGTGATGGTCACGAAGTAGGTAAGGTGGACAGTTACCCCGGTGGCGGACGGCTGCGCACTACCACCTGGATACCGGGCGCGATTTACGCTGACACCTACGCGATTTTTTTGAACAATCAACTTGTCGATCCATCCATGCTGCGGCTACAGGTCGGCTGGTGGGATTATCCATCTGGCGAATTGATTGACGCGGCTGACAACGATGGAAAAAAACTAGACAGCGTGATGCTCGACAGCGGGGCGATTGCCGCGCCGCAGGTGATCCAATCCAGCGCGGATTTGATGGCTGTTCCCAATATCAATTTTGGCGGTTCGTTGTCACTGACGGGCTATCAGTTTCAAGATAATCAACTCACGCTGGCGTGGAAGACGTTGAATTCCCCGCCCGCCGACTACACGGTGTTCGTTCAGGTTTTGGATGATGCCAATAAGGTTGTCGGGCAGGGTGATGCGCCGCCGCAGATGCCCACGCATTACTGGCGTCCGGGCGAACAATTTTTGACTCGGCACACGATTGCCTATCCGCAAACCCTATCCAGCGGGAATTATCGCCTTGTCGTCGGCTGGTATAAACCCGACGATTTTTCGCGCCTCAATACTGACTCGCCCGATGATGCTTATGTGCTGACGACGATTACGATCCCGTGAGTGCCCATTGAAAAACTGTTTTCCAGGGAGATGTTATGGCAAAAATCATTGTTGGGGATCGTATTGGTAAACACGCACACCTGTCCGTAGGTTGTTCAGCAATCATATTTAACCAGACTCGTGAAAAAATATTGTTGACGCGGCGCACCGACAATGGGCGCTGGTGTTTACCCGGTGGCGCGATGGAAGCGGGCGAATCTTTAATGGAAACCTGCGCCCGTGAAGTCATGGAAGAGACCGGTTTGCTGGTAAAAGTCGGGCGGCTGATTGGGGTTTATTCCACACCGCACCGAATTATTGAATACGCCGATGGAAATCGAAAACAGCTTGTTAGTCACTCCTTTGAAGCAGAGGTAATCGGCGGCGAACTAACACTCAGCGATGAAACCACTGAATATGGGTATTTCACAGTGGATGAAATCGCCAAGCTGGACTTAATGGAACATCACCACGAGCGAATTGAGGATTGCCTCGCTAACCTGACAATCCCTTTTGTGAAATAGTGTCAGCCTGTAGTCATCGCTGCGCCTAATTTGGTGCAGGCGGGGCAGCTTCCGTCGCGGCGGACGATGGCATATCCAGCCTGGGGATCGGCGGCATACACGGTTGAGTCTACATTCCAGACAATCATTAATCGCACGCGCTTGCCCTGTTTGGAAAGACTTGCCGCGCGGGCTAGCCAATCAGCCTGATTTTGGATGGTCACGTTGGACGCCCAATCAAACCCTGGCGGCAGCGGATCATAGCCTTCAGCGGTCAGGTAGCCGAGTTCATCAAAACACAGCGGTTTGGTCGGAAAAGTCCGCGCGTATAAATCGACCATTGAGGCATAGTAGCGGGTGTAATGGTTGGGGTTGCCGCGCAGATCGCCGCTGGTCGCGTCCGGGCTGAGGATGCCCTCGTTATAATGAATGCCCACGCAATCCAAAAATGGTTCGGCTCCAGCAGATGCCATTTGCTGAATAAAAACATTGTCGTCGCAGCCGTTAGCCGTGCATGTGCCGTTGAAAAAGCCGGTGGGCGCGGGCGCGGCGCTGAGTACCATCACATTGGAGTTGGCCGCTTTGATCGCCGGATAAGCCGCTTTGAGCATCTGCGTATAAGCGTCGCCGCTGATTTTCCCGGCAGGCCATTGGCGGTCAATGTTGGGTTCGTTCCAGACCTGAATCGCATCCGGATTGAGCGCTGCCAGCGCACCCAGGTAGGCTGCGAAAGCTGTGTTATAAGCAGCGGCATCGGTTCCCATCGTTGTAGGATCGCTGACGACATTGAGTAGGATTTTGAAACCCTTGTTGTGCGCGTCCTGAATCATGGGCGCAACCGTATTGGCTCCCTGCGCCGGAGCATACACTACCTGACGTTTCACCCAGGTCATCCCGGCGGTTTTCATCAAATCGGGCTTGTTGAAGCTGAAGACCTGCCCGCCGAGTTCGAAGGTCACGTTGAGCGGTGTCAGGGTTGGGGTGGGTGGAATCGCTGTCGGCGTGGTGGTTGTGTTGCAGGCAGACATGAGGAGCAGGATGATGCAAATAAAAAATCGGCGTTTGGTCATAATCTAAATCCTTCCCTCATCTGATAAATGCAGTTCTATCCGAATTGTAGACGATTTCGAAAGCATAGCATGTTTTCAGCCAAATTTTCACTCGAAAAGGTTATAAAAGGTCAGGATAGATCAATCCGTAAAGGGCGTGTTTCACCGTGAAAAAGCATTCTTGCGTAACCCATAAAGTTATGCTATAGTGCTCGAAAGG
>JBDTNB010000092.1:0-26491 GCA_039933955.1 Chloroflexota bacterium | reverse complement strand
AGCATTTCCAGGCTTGCGCCGCCACCTGTCGATATATGAGTAATACGATTTGCCAAGCCAGATTGTTCCACCGCCGCCGCCGAGTCGCCGCCGCCGATAATTGTGATCGCGCCTCGTCCGGTTTCGTCAGCCAGGATTTGCGCGATGGCATTCGTGCCTTTAGCGAAATTCGGGATTTCAAAGACGCCCATCGGCCCATTCCACACAATCGTTTTTGCGCCGTTCAATTTTTGACCGAACTCGGCGATTGTTTTTTGGCCGATGTCGTAGATGCTCCAACCTTCCGGCACACCATCCTTAACATTGATGGTACGGATATTCGCGTTATTGTCAAAAGCATCGCCAATTAAGCCGTCAACCGGCAGCACTAATTTTGTGCCACCTTTGTCCAGAAGCTTACGCGCGGTGTCCAGGGCATCATTTTCGACCAACGACTTGCCGATTTCTATACCTTGCGCCTTGAAGAAAGTGTTCGCCATACCGCCACCGATGAGCAGATAATCGACCTTGCCCAGCAGGGCCTCGATCACTTCAATTTTGTCGGAGACTTTCGCGCCACCGAGGATGGCGACAAACGGGCGCTTAGGCGATTCCAGCGTAGTCGCCAGATAATCGATTTCCTTTTCCATCAGCAGGCCGGAAACTGCCGGTAAATAATGCGCCACACCTTCTGTCGATGAGTGTGCGCGGTGCGCCGATCCAAAAGCGTCGTTTACATATACATCGCCCAATTTTGCCATTTGCTGAGCCAATTCGAGATCGTTTTTCTCTTCGCCCTTGTGGAAGCGCGTGTTTTCCAGCAGCAGCACGCCGCCTTCTGGCAGTTTGGCAGCCGCTTCTTCGGCAACTTGCCCGATACAATCTGAAGCAAATTGGACATCTTTCCCAAGTAAAGCGGCTAACGCGGGCGCAACTGGCGCGAGTGAAAACTTGGGATCAGGGCCATCTTTGGGCCGCCCCAGATGCGACATCAACAGAACCGATTTGGGTTTCTGTTGCAGGATATATTGCAGAGTTGGGACGGCGGCGCGGATGCGGGTGTCATCGGTGATCTTGCCGCCTTCAAGTGGTACATTAAAATCAACCCTTACCAGTACGCGCTTGCCATGCAAATCAACATCACGGACAGTCATTTTATTCATTATTTTTCTCCATTAGTTATCGAAAAGAGGCGAGGCTTTCATCACTGCCTGCGCCTCTTTCAAAATGAGACATAATCATTATTATGTCTCGAAATATCGGTTGAGGAATCGGGCTTAAAGTTTTCCGCCGATGAGCTTGGTCAGGTCAGCGACGCGGCACGAGTAGCCCCATTCGTTATCATACCAGGTGACGACTTTCACCATCGTGCCACCCATCACCATGCAAGACTCTACGTCAATAATGCTGGAACGGCTGTCGCCTTTGAAATCCATCGAGACCAACGGTTCATGCGAGACGCCTAGAATACCCTTCATCGGGCCAGCGGCGGCTTCTTCAAAGGCCGCAATCATTTCATCTTTGGTCGTTCCGGTTTTGACTTCCGCTACGAAATCGACCAGCGAGACCGTCGGCGTGGGCACGCGCACGGCGAAACCATCAAATTTACCCTTCAACTCCGGGATGACTAGTGCGACTGCTTTGGCCGCTCCGGTAGTAGTCGGGATGATGTTGAGCGCGGCAGCGCGGGCGCGGCGCAAGTCTTTGTGCGGCAGGTCGAGGATTTGTTGGTCGTTGGTGTAGCTGTGAATGGTGGTCATGAAGCCGCGCATGATACCGTATTTATCATTGATGACTTTGGCCGCCGGGGCGAGGCAGTTGGTGGTGCAGGAGGCATTTGAGATGACATGATGCTTGGCCAGATCGTATTTGTCTTCGTTCACACCCAGGCAAATCGTGATGTCTTCGTTCTTGGCCGGTGCAGAGATGATGACTTTTTTCGCGCCTGCGGTGATATGCTTACCTGCGGTTTCTTTGTCGGTGAAGCGCCCGGTGCTTTCGATCACAATATCGACGCCCAGGTCTTTCCAGGGCAGGACAGCCGGATCTTTTTCTGCCAGCGCCTTGATTTCGTCGCCATCCACAATCAATGCGCCATCGCTGACTTCAACCTTGCCGTGATAGCGGCCATAATTCGAGTCATAGCGGAACAGATGCGCCATCGTTTGCAGATCGCCGAGGTCGTTGAAGGCAACGACATCAATATCGTTCGGATAGTATTCGCGGATTGCGCGCAGCACCTGGCGGCCAATACGCCCAAAGCCATTAATGCCAACACGAATTGCCATGATTCACTCCTTAAGTGATGTTTGTGGGTCTTTATACCCAAACTATTTTAACCAGACGAATACAAATAACGATATTTTGAGGATTAAACTTGAGTTAAAACGTATTTTGTGCTGCTCCCAGCACGTTCTTCTTCGCGCAGCTTGAGGATCGCTTGCGCGAGTTTTTGCGGATCGTGTCGCCAGGGGCGTTCGGTATCGGTCAGGTCGGTATAGCGGACTTCGTAGCGCTGCAATACTTCGTGATGTTCTGGCGCACCCAATACATAACGGGTGTTATTCCCTGCATTGAGCTTTGGATAGGTATCGTTCGCTAGCACCACCTGGAACATCCCGCGCCCGATATGCTGCTCTAATGCCAGGATATGCTCGGCAACCGTAAAATTATCGGTTTCCCCTGGCTGCATGGCGACGTTACAAACATATAATTTGTAGGCACTGGTCGCCCGCAGCGCTTCTGCTACATCCTTGACCAATAAATTCGGCAAGATGCTGGTGAACAGGCTGCCGGGGCCGATTACCACAATGTCGGCATCCAGAATCGCCTGGATACTTTCGCTGTAGCCCTGAACATCCGGTGGTTCCAGGCCAATTTGCTCGATACGTCCCCCTGCTTTTGTAATATCCGATTCGCCCTGGATAAACAATTTGCGCGGCGGTGAACCGTCGATGTGTACCGTCGCGACTAGATTGACATCTTCCAGTGTTGCCGGTAACACGCGCCCTTGAATATTAAGCACGCGCTCGGTTTCGACTAATGCTGTTTCGATGCTGCCGGTAACGCCTGCCAGCGCGGAAATAAACAGATTCCCGAAAGCATGACCACCTAAATCGCCGGAGTTGAAGCGGTACTGAAACAATTTGGTCATTAAACTTTCGTCATCGGCCAGCGCTGCGATGTTGTTGCGTAAATCGCCAGGGGGCAGGACGCCCAATTCCCGCCGTAAACGTCCAGAACTACCGCCATCGTCGGCCACTGTGACCACAGCGGTGATATTGCTGGTAAAAGGCTTTAATCCGCGCAGTACCGAAGGCAGACCGGTTCCGCCGCCGAGAGCAACGAGTTTCAATCCTTTTTGGCGTACTTTGTGGGCGTAAACGACATCTACGACTCGCCCTTGTTGCAGTTTTCGGTAGGGTGTCAAAATGCTATGCGATAACTTGAAAACCGCGATTCCAACCACATCCAGCCCCAGAATCAGGCTGGCGGCCACCATGCCCCACTCGGTAAACGGGGTTATTCCATCGAAAATATGCAGTTGCAAGAGGAGCAGGATGGCGTATGTTAACCCCAGGCTGACCAGCAAAATGCCGGATAGCATCAAAATGATCCATCGCTTGACGCCGATTCCTGGCGTCAGCCATTTAGTTAGCCCTTGCACCCTTGACATGCTTTCCAGTCGTTGGAGTGTTCTCAAAAAATAGCTTAACATTCTGTCGCAGTCGTGTCAAAGAAAATAGGCTTATTTATGAATGCCAGATGTCACTATTCGCCAGCGCCAACTGATGACCAGGATGACGACAGCTCCTAAAACCGTCGACCCGCCAATAATCAGCGATGCATCGAACCAGAATTGCTCCGGAAATAATCGTATCAGCGTATCTGAATATTCAAATTGCCATGTGCCGCTGGCGAAAAACAGCGTATGAAAACTGGTAAAAAAGAAATCCCAATTGATGATAGCGATCACGATAATCGCCGCGATAATGCCCAACGTGAACAATGCGCCGCCGAATAGGGCTTGGCGCAGTTTGGCGGGTTCGTTCCGATAGAGATAAATCCCCGCGAGAATTGCCGCCAAGCCGCCAATAGTTGCCAGTAAATAGGCGTACTGCGTCACAACCTTTACGTCCCGCATGTGATGGAGTTCGCGCGCGTTATACATCGCGCTGCCGTCCGGGAATTTCAAATCGCCCAAAAAGTTGATGTCGTCGCCGTTCAGTAAATATTGAATCGCGTAGGGTGCGTAATTCAGCCGGTCTGCCTGGGTGAATCCGTAATAATCTTCGGGGAAATCAGGGCGATTGTATTCCAGTTGCAAATACAAAGGGGACATGACAAAGCGAATCGCGATGAGTGCCAGCAAAAACGGCATCGTAACCGTGATATAACCGCGCAGCAGCAATAAAAATGGATGGTGTACAGCAGGTTTTGATTCTGGTGTCAGGGTTGCTTCGGCCATGTTCATCAATTCCCTTGCTTTCCAAGTTTGTCAGTCTCGCCCGACAACAAAAAATTGATGACCAGTGAATCGGCCAGTGTTTCGACGGGTGCGCGGTCATCGGTGAAAATCAGGTCGGATTTCTGGATCGGGACAGATTGCGTGACGCCCCAGGTCAGCGCGTCGCGCAGCAGTGGATCGGCATCCTGTGGCAGTGCCGAGAGATTATTTGACAAGTTATCATCAGATGTCGGCTGCACCGTCCCGACCAAAATGGTATTGAATGAGTATGGCACATCCATCGCGTGAACACTGGGGAATACCTGGAGCAGGGTGCTGGTCATCGCATCGACCAAGCGCCGGTCAGTGTTGGTACGCCCGACATTGATGGCGACTACCCCATCATCGGTCAAATGCTTCCGCACTTCCTGAAAAAATTCGATAGTCGTCAGATGCCAGGGAATATAGGGCGGGCGATACGCATCCACCGCAATTACCGAATACTGCTTATCGAGTTGATTCAATTCGTAACGCCCATCCTGAACGTAAACTTTCAGGTTGGGCATCATTTGGGCATTCATGTCGAAATATTTTGCGCCCGCTTCCACAATTCCCGGATCAAGTTCGATTCCGTCAATCGGAATAGTTTTGTAGACTTTCGTGTACTGCCGTGCGATGGTTCCAGCGGCTAAACCGATAATCGCCATCGAATGCACATCATTGGGCTGGAAGGGTGAGGCGTTGAAATACGGCGCGGTCAGAAAAAAGCTCCAGGTACGGTGATTGTCGGCGTAATTATCTTTATTCCACTGGCTGTGGATGCCCTGGCCTTCGTTCAGATACAGATAGCGATTACCCGCCCCGTCTTCTTGCACCTGGATGTAATTGTAGGCGCTTTCGTCCTCATAGAGCAGGGTTGCCCCGGTGAAGGGCGCACGCAGCGGGCCATTGAGCACCAGCACCGTCAAAATGCCGATCACAATTGGCATCCACAACCACTTCAGCGTTGATTTCCCCGATTCGCGCCACAACCCAACAAAGCCAACAGCATACAGGACACCCGCAAACAGCAAAAATGTGCGTATCGTTCCAATTTCGGGGATGAGCACCAGCACCGGCAGGAATGTACCGAGCAAGCTGCCCAACGTGCTAATGGCAGAAATGCGACCTGAAATTTTGCCCGCGCTATCAATGTTTTTGACGGCTAAGCGAATCGCGAACGGCGACACGCAGCCGAGCAGCGTGACCGGGACGGAGAAGAGTACCAGTATCGAGAAAAATGATCCGAGTGTCAGCGCCGCCTCAACATTTGCCATCGCTGTTGCGGCTGTCGTCAAAACTGGACGTGACACCAGCGGAATCAGTGCGCTCAAAAAAGCGCCCCATAAGAGGATTTGGTAAAAGGTCGTGAAGTGCGGCGAACGGTCTGCCCAGCGTCCGCCAATGAAATAGCCGACGGTCAGATACAACAGAATCAACCCGATGACATTTGCCCAAACGATATTGCTTGTGCCGAATACATTGCCCAACAAACGCGACGCTGATAGTTCAACGGCCAGTGTTGTCATGCCGCTGGTGAACACCGCGAGATACAAAAAACGATTGCTCGACTGGGCTGTCTGATCCGTCATGGGGCAACTGATTCCGTCGTTGGTTTATGCAGGAGAATATTATCCTACCCATCGAAACTAGAGTAGGTACAAAGTTTACACGTCTATTGACTGCGTCTAGCGGGTGGGGCGGCCACAAGCGGAAGTTTGTCGTATGCCGGATCGGGCATGTTCAGCAAACGCTCAACATTGAAGCGGCTAATGTCGTGCTTGGTCGCACCGTTCAAAGCCAGATCGGTCAAAATGCTGCCGATTAGTGTGCTGAATTTGAAACCGTGACCAGAACAGCCACCTGCGAACACGATGTGCGGGAATTCGGGGTGCTTATCAATCACGAAATCCTCGTCGGGCGTCACGGTATACAGGCATACACGCGATGTGCGCGCCGATTTTACACCTGGTAGAAACCGCTCTGTGAAACCCATCGCGCGTTTCGCCTCGTCTGGATCAGGCGTGTAATTGATCTCCGACGGATGTTCGACGGGTTTTCCGCCGTGAAACCCAACCTTTAAACCCGAATCCTGGTGATTGGCGATTCCGTAAGGTGAGCGATCATAAACATCCAGCATATGACCGATGAACGTCGGGAATCGAGACGGCTCGTAATCGGCAGGGTGGTCGGTATCAAAATAGATTTCCTGGCATTGCAGCGGGATCAGCGGCAAATTCAGTCCCAGCGTTGCCAGCACTGATTTCGCCCATGAACCAGCCGTAATCACCAATTTTGCAGCACTGAACGTGTCAGTATCCGTTTTAACTTCCACACCGTCGGCGCTAGGCGTAATGGACATAATCGGCGTATTGGCGCGAATGTCTGCACCATTGTGTTCAGCCAGCCGGATATGCGTCCGCACACATTTGGATGCCGACAAAATACCGGAATCAGCTTGATAAATAATCAACATATCGGGTTCAAATTGGAATTGTGGGAAATGTTTCCTGCCTTCCGCCGCAGTCCAGAGTTCATACGGGATGCTTTCGGCATCCAGCGCATTCATGATGTTTTTTAGGCTCAACTGTGACGGTCTGCCGAAATCCAAGCCTCCGGTTTTGGTGTAGAGTGTCTCTCCTGCTTCCGCTTCGAGCGCGCTCCATGCCGGAAACACCGATTTCATCAGGTGAACGTAACTGGGATGCTCGTAGGCATAGCGCGTGATGCGTGAGAATCCGTAGGAACTGCCCTTCTGGTGGTCAATTTCGAATTGTTCCAGCAGCAGGACACGCTGTCCCGCTTTTGCCAGATGATAAGCTGCCGCGCTGCCCATTGCGCCTGCGCCCAATACAATTGCTTCGTATGTGTTTGCCATGAGATTTTGCCTAAATAGGGCGCTGAGATAGCGCCGCCCCAATGTCATCGTTTTTGCGGACAGTGAGTGTCGGGATTTTCGCCAGCCGCAGCAAACCCGTGATTTCGTCGGCGTCGCTCGTACCTTTAAATGAAGCCGGGTCAATCAGGATGCACATCGGGCGGATGCCGCGCCGAGACAGGATTTGCGCTTCTGTAACCCAATTCGGGTCGAGTGACGACGTGATAATCATCAGGGTTGTCCCGCGCGTGAAGTACGGCGTTTCCAGCGTGAGCATTTGCCCTAATGTATATTTTGAGAAGCTGCGTGCAATCGCCAGCGTTTGCAGAATCCGGTTCATTTGGCGCTGACCATGCTCTGGCTGATAAACTTCGCGGTAGGGAGTATAGGCTGCGAAACCCAACGCGCGTTCTGAAGTTATGAAATGATTCGCCAGCGAAGCCGCGATGACGACGGCATATTCTTCGGTTGATGGTGGAATATCCTGGCTGGTAGGGACAATCGTACCCGTTCGCCCAATCCGTTGTAATCCCGGTTCTTCCACGACTGAACCAGCCGAAAAATCTACAAAAAGCCAGATATCCACCAACGGATCGATGTCAAATTCTTTGACGATGAGCCGGTCTTTGCGTGCGCTGCTCGCCCAATGGATGCGGTTGAAACTGTCGCCGGAGACATAATCGCGGACGCCAGCCGCATTGGTTGTCACAAAATGGGCACGCTGTCGCTGTGCTTCCCCGCCCGAAATTTGCCCAATCGGGAGTTGAACGTGCGAAATTGGAACTGTAGCCGGGTACACAATCACGCGCGATGTCGCATCAACGGTTCGCGGCGAAAGAAAAAAACCAAACGGATCGCCGCTAATAATTGTGATTGGGCCAAGTTGAAATTCCCCGCGAACCAGACAGGGGGTTTCCACATACCAGCGGTAATTGCTGCGTCCTGCCAGCGCAGGGACAACATGGCTGGCACGATGACCGGGCAGTGTCGAGTGGTCGCGGATTTCGAGCCACAACTTTGGGATGATGCTGCGATTACGAATGATGAATACTTCATCCAGGTTGCGCCCCACTTGAGCGCGCCGTGCACGGGTTTTGCGCCCAATATTAATCCAGCGCACCGACAACCACGCCCAGGCGAACGATAAAATCATCAACCCGCCCAATAGATAGGACAGATTGAAGAAAAAAGATCGCCCCGTGAACAATCCTGCTAACAAGCACAGGATGATAAGGGAGTAAATCGCGTTTCGGCGGTTCGGCATAAAGCTACCGTACCGATGCGCCAGGGACAGGCGTAGCCGCTAAAATATCCTGGACGATAGTTCGGGATGAAATATCTTTAATGCGTGCCGCTGGGCCAACGATGATACGGTGCGCCAGGGTTACTTCTGCCAGCGCTTTTACGTCGTCAGGAATCACATAATCCCGTCCAGCCATCGCGGCGCGTGCCTGTGAAGTGCGGAACAGGGCCAACGATCCGCGCGGGCTGCTTCCCAGATACACATCCGGATGCTGCCGGGTCGCATTGGCGAGGTCAACAATATAGCGTTTGATTTCGTCAGCAACATAAATTTCGCGGATGGCTTGCTGCGCAGCGAGTAACTCTTGTAAGCTGACCACCTGCCGCATGTTATTGATGGGGTGTTCGTACTGTTGTGCCGACAATACCGTCAGTTCTTCGGCTGGGCTGGGGTAGCCAAGCTGAATCCGCATCAGAAAACGATCAAGCTGTGCTTCCGGCAGAGGAAACGTGCCTTCATATTCAATCGGGTTTTGTGTGGCGAGAATGAGAAACGGCTCTTCCAGTGGATAGGTTGTGCCATCAACGGTGATTTGCTGTTCTTCCATCGCTTCCAGGAGTGCCGCCTGGGTTTTCGGGGTCGCGCGGTTGATTTCATCCGCCAGCACAATTTGCGCCATAATCGGCCCAGCGCGGAACTCGAATTCGCGCGTTTTCTGGTTAAAGAGCGAAACACCGGTCACATCGGATGGCAGCATGTCTGGCGTAAACTGAATCCGGCTGAAGGTGCAGCCAATCGTTCGTGAAAGGGCTTTCGCCATCATCGTTTTGCCGACGCCTGGAATATCCTCGATGAGAATATGGCCCCGGCTCAAAAGTCCCAATACCGTAAGACGCACCTCGTTGCGTTTGCCGATGATAACCTGGCTGACGCTTTGGGCGATGCGTTCTGCAACGTTCTGGGCTAGCCCTGGCTGTGGCTGCGGACTATTGTTGGTTGCGCGCGGTGTTTGTCGGGTGTCTTGGGGATAGTCGGACATGAATGCCTGCTTTTTCTACCAATTAATTGGTTCGATTATCCAGGTGAATAGTCGGGATTTGCTGGATGAATACCCTCCGACCATCCTACCCCAGTATAGCGAAAGTTGCCTGCGTGAACAGGTTGGATGCCCAATAATTAAGCGAAATTGGGCGAAGGGTGGCTTGCCGTTTGTCTGGTGTCTTGTATAATAGGTTAAAGATGCAGTTCGATCACGCAAATTCAGCACCGTTCGAAAATAAAGTTAACTTTATAACCAACTTTTCAAAAAAAGCGTAGTACAATCCTTTGTTGTACAGCACCAATGGAATGTAAGACCCCTTTCTGATGACTGTCTTCTACCCGGCGTGTTTACCGGGCCTTTTTGGGGAGGATTTAGGAATATGGCGAAATCACGTACCGAATTGATGGTTGACCGCCTGCGTGATCTCCAATCGACAACGCCGGAAATCGAAGCGTCGGCGGTTGTGAGCGTTGATGGGCTGATTATGGCATCGTCACTGCCGGCTGGTGTCGAAGAAGATCGTGTGTCGGCGATGTCGGCGGCCATGCTCTCGCTCGGCGAGCGAATTTCAAATGAGCTTGGCCGAGGCGGACTTGACCAAGTTTATATTAAAGGCAAAGATGGCTACGTGATTCTCATGTCGGTGGGCGATGAGGCGGTGTTGACTACCCTGGTTAGAGAAGGTGCGAAATTGGGGTTGATTTTCCTCGATATGCGCCGTACAGCCGACGACCTCGAAAAACTCGTGTAATGGTGTGATACACACTGGCGATTACGGCAGTTCTGTTGTAAGGTTATAACTGCGGCGGGGAAAGGTTTCATTAGTTTCCCCGCCGTGCTTTTTGTATCAATAAGTGGCGCGAGAATCCAGTATGCCTAAACCCAAATATATCTTCTGTACGGGCGGCGTTGTCAGTTCCGTTGGCAAGGGTGTGACGGCAGCCGCTATCGGGCGCATTTTGAAAGCGCGTGGGTTAAAAGTGGCGATCCAGAAACTGGATCCCTACCTGAACGTTGATCCAGGCACCATGAGTCCCTATCAACACGGTGAGGTTTTCGTGACTGCGGACGGCGCCGAAACCGATCTGGATTTAGGTCACTATGAACGGTTTATCGACGAGAATTTAAACCGCACCTGTAACGTGACGGCAGGGCAGGTCTACAGCTACGTCATCGACAAGGAACGGCGCGGCGATTATCTTGGCGGTACAATTCAGGTGGTTCCCCATATCACCAATGAAATTAAGCGTCGCATTGCGTTGGTTGGCCTGGAAAATAATGCCGATGTGGTGATCGTTGAAGTAGGCGGCACGGTTGGCGATATTGAAGGCCAGCCTTTCCTCGAAGCAATTCGCCAATTGCGCAACAGCATGGCGCGCAACGATTCGCTGTGTGTGCACGTGACCTTCCTTCCCCATATCGGCGCGACAGACGAACTCAAAACTAAACCGACCCAACACAGTGTCCGTGATTTACGCGGCATCGGTATTCAACCGCAAGTCATTATCGCGCGGACAGATTTCCCGGTTGGCAAAGATGTGACCAACAAAATCGCGCTCTTCTGCGATGTGGATGAAGAAGCCGTTATTCCCCTACCGACTACCGATCTCTTGTATGATGTTCCTTTGACTTTGGAAGATTCTGGCCTTGGCGAATATCTGGTGGCGCAGCTTGGCTTGGAGACCCCCAAACCCGCTCTTGATGAATGGCGCTCAATGATCCGCAAGATGCGCACGACGAAAAAAGAACTGAAAATCGGCGTGGTCGGGAAATATATCGAACTCCATGACGCTTATATGAGCGTCAAAGAATCATTGTTTCATGCTGCCGCTGCCCAGGACTGTCGCCTCGAAATCAGTTGGATTTATTCCGGTGACTTGGAAAAAGACAAGGGCTGGGATAAGGTGGCCGAAGTGGACGGCATCGTCGTTCCCGGTGGCTTCGGTTATCGCGGTGTCGAAGGTAAAATTCTGGCCGCTCGCTTTGCCCGTGAACGCAAAGTCCCGTATCTGGGATTGTGTTTGGGTATGCAAGCCATGTGCATCGAGTTTGCCCGTGATATTCTCGATCTCGAAAACGCCAACAGTTCTGAATTTGATCAGAGCGAACACGCGGTAATCGATTTGATGCTCGAACAGCGCGGCATCACCGAGATGGGTGGCACAATGCGTCTGGGGTTGTACCCATGCGACTTGCAGCCTGGAACCCTGGCATCGCGCGCCTATGGCAATGTTCCGACGGTTAGCGAACGCCATCGTCATCGCTTTGAGTTTAACAATGTCTACCGCACATCCTTCGAAAAGAACGGCATGATTTTCAGCGGTCTTAGCCCGGATGGTGAACTGGTCGAAATTTCTGAGTTAAAAGATCATCCTTTCATGATTGGTAGCCAGTTTCATCCCGAATTTTTGAGCCGTCCGAATCGTCCGCATCCGCTCTTTACGGCGTTTATCGATGCCTCATTGGAATATCGCGCTAACACGCCGCACCATGAGCGTCAGATTGTAACGCTGCCCACCAACGGGCATGTTGCAGACATGCCTAACGAATCTGAATTGAGGAACTAGACTGATGTCTACGGAAAGCTTTATACAGGCCATCCCGAAGGTGGAATTAAACGTTCACCTTGAAGGGGCAATGCGCAAAGAAACCCTTCTTACAATCGCTGAACAGAACGATGTGTCTGAAGGAGTTAAGCATTTTAATCAACTCGTGAGTCTCTTAGACCACCCCGACTATGTACGCCTGGATGAAATGATCCGAACGTTCACCGCTTGGTTGCAGCAGCCCGACGATATAACTCGTGTCGTTTACGAACTCGGTGTGAGTCTGGCAAAACAAAATGTCCGCTATGCCGAAGTTAGTATCAATCCGCTTTTGTTTATGCAGCAGGGGATGACCTTCGAGCAATTTTTGACGGCGATTAACGACGGGCGCAGTCGTGTAGAACGCGGTTGGCATGTCCGTCTGGCCTGGATTTTGACCATCCCGCGCGATGATCCTCGTAAAGCCGATGACATTCTGCGCTGGGCAACGGGTGCTGCCGCTCGAAAGGGTGGGATTGTGGCAATCGGCGTAAGTGGCCGTGAGGATGCGCAACCGGCGGCGCAGTTTGAACGTCCATTTAAGACTGCACAGAAGAAGGAATTTCCGCGCACCGCCGAAGCTGGAAACATGCTGGGTGCTGAAGGAATTCTGGATGTGCTCAATCAATTAGAGCCGGATCGTCTTGTTGATGGCTGGGGTGCCGCCGACGCGCCCGATGTGATTCAATTGTTGACCGAAAAACATATAACCTTAGATGTCTGTTTAGCGCGTGCGCTGTGTACCGGGCTGGTGGAAACCTACGCCAAATATCCACTGCGCGATCTGTACGATGATGGTATTACCCTGACCATCAATTCTGGAATGCCAGCCTTCTACAAAACAACCCTGACCGACGAGTATTTGGCGGTGGTCGAGCACTCTGAATTTTCGCTTGAGGAATTGCAAGAACTTGCCCTCAATGCTGTGCGCGCCAGCTTCCAAACCCCAGAGGAGAAGGAAGCCATGCTGGCGGAATTCACCAGTGAATATGAGCGCTTGCGCGCCGAACATCTGGATGGCGCAAAAACGCCTTCAAAGTAAATAAAAAATGGCGCTCACCATTGGTGAGCGCCATTTTTTATTCTGCGATTTTGATTAGAGGGGAGTGTAATCGCCCTCGATCACATCTTCCCCTTCGGACTCCGGTTGGCGTTGTGTGCCGCCACCATTGTTCGGGTTGTTATTTCCGGCATACATCTGCTGCGTCAGCGCATAGGTTGCGTTCTGCAACGCCTGGATGCCAGATTGAATCGTATTTACATCCTCAGTCTCTGCCGCTTTTTTCAGGGCATCTACCTGACTTTGGATGGTAGAGCGGTCAGTTGCTGGCACGTTATCGCCCAATTCCTGTAAAGCCTTTTCAGCCTGATAAACCAGCGTGTCGGCTTCGTTGCGTGCTTGGGCGAGGACATGGCGGCGCTCATCATCCGCCTGATGCTTAGATGCTTCCTTCACCAGGGCATCAACTTCATCAGACTTCAGGTTGGTCGAAGCCGTGACGGTGACTTTCTGCGCTTTCCCAGTTGCTTTGTCAGTAGCCGTGACATTCAGGATACCGTTCGCGTCGATGTCAAACACAACCTCAACCTGCGGGATACCGCGCGGCGCTGGCGGCAGACCTTCCAACCGGAAGTGACCGAGCGTCATATTGTCAGACGCCATCGAACGTTCGCCTTGCAGGATATGGATGTCTACGCCAGTCTGATTGTCCGCAGCCGTCGAGAAGACTTCGCTTTTTTGAACTGGAATGGTCGTATTTCGTTCGATCAGCTTGGTCATCACGCCGCCCATGGTTTCCACACCCAGGCTGAGCGGGGTCACGTCGAGCAGCAGCACATCTTTCACTTCACCGGCCAGCACTCCTGCTTGCAGTGCCGCGCCAACCGCGACCACTTCGTCAGGGTTCACACTCTTATTCGGCGCTTTGCCCAGCATTTGCTGAACCAGATCTTGCACCATCGGCATCCGGGTTGCGCCACCAACCAGCACTACTTCGTCAAGCTGAGTCTTGCTCAGACCTGCGTCTTCAAGTGCCTGGCTCACAGGTGCGTTCAAGCGGCTCATCAGCTTGGCGCTCAATTGCTCAAATTTGGCGCGTGTGAGTGTCAAATTCAAGTGCTTGGGGCCGCTGGCGTCGGCGGTGATGAACGGTAGGTTAATGTCCGTCTGCACCGTGCTTGATAATTCAATTTTTGCTTTTTCAGCCCCTTCATTCAGCCGTTGCAGGGCTTGACGATCCGAACGCAGGTCAATGCCGTTTTCGCGCTTAAATTCTTCAGCGATCCAATCTACAATGACCTGATCCCAGTCATCACCACCCAGATGCGTATCACCGCTCGTGGACTTGACCTCAATCACGCCGTCACCGACTTCCAGCACCGACACATCGAATGTGCCGCCACCCAGGTCGAATACGACGATAGTCTCGGACGTTTTCTTGTCCAGACCGTAAGCAAAGGCCGCAGCCGTCGGCTCGTTAATGATTCGCAGCACTTCGAGTCCGGCGATTTTACCGGCATCTTTGGTCGCCTGCCGTTGGCTGTCATTGAAGTACGCGGGGACAGTGATGACCGCCTGCGTGACCGGTTCGCCCAGGTAAGCTTCCGCATCCTTCTTCAGCTTGCCCAAAATCATGGCGCTGATTTCCTGGGGGGTGTAATTTTTGCCAGTGGCGGGGATTTTCACCTGTGCATCACCGGATGAACCCGCTGCGACTTGATAGGGCAGGCGCTTGGCCTCATCGTTTGCTTCTGAATAGGCTTTGCCCATGAAGCGTTTAATGCTGAATACTGTGTTTTCCGGGTTGATAACAGCTTGCCGTTTAGCCGTCTGTCCAACTAGACGTTCGTTGTTTTTAGAGAAGGCCACAACTGATGGGGTTGTACGATTACCTTCTGAATTAGCAATGACGACCGGCGAACCACCCTCAAGAACGGCGACTACCGAATTTGTCGTACCCAGGTCAATTCCGACAATTTTACTCATGTTTGAATATTCCTTTTGCCTTTACGTTGATGTTATATACAACATTGTAAGACAGTCGTATAAACAAAATGTTGTAAAACAATAGGAAAAATATAAGAATCAAAAAGGGCCTTGTTTGGCCCTTTGTTTCACGCTATCGTATTGCCCCGAATTACTGCGCAGACTTTTCCTTTTTGAGCAGTTCAACCATTTGCAGCAGCACCTGCCTGACACTTGATTTTTGTAAGGCAACGCACGGCATAACTGTCACATCCCCACCCACTTTTGTCCCGCGCCGAACCTCAGCCAGTTTGGCCGCGCCTTCCATATCTGTCTTGTTGGCGACCACCAGATGCGGCACGTTGACCAGCCCGGAGAAAAGACTGATTAATTCTGCTGCGTCCGGAAAAGAAGGTGCGTCCGTGCTGTCTACCAACACGATAAAGCCATTCATCTCACTCGACAAAATTTCCCACATGAAGTCAAAGCGCGTCTGACCGGGTGTTCCATACAAATACAATGTGTCGCCATCCAACAAGGCACGACCATAATCCATCGCTACCGTCGTCTCGGCCTTAATCCCTTTATCTTCCGTCGTAATTTTCTTTTCTGTAGAGACGACTGGAATGTCCGAGATGGTTTTGATGAATTCCGTCTTGCCGGAATTAAAAGGGCCTGTCACGACGATCTTAAATGCAGACACAAAACCCTCCTTGAGGGGGTGCGCAGCGAACATATTTACCGTCTATTGTACGTTGAAAATGGGGCAGTCGCAAGAACCCAAACACTCACGCAGTTGGAAAAAGAACACGGAGAGTTTATCTCCCCGTGTTCAAATTAGTTCTCTGCTTTATGCTTGTAATCGACAAAGCGGTAGCCAACGCCGCGCTCGGTCAAAATATATCTAGGGTTCGCCGGGTCTTCTTCGATCTTCTCGCGAAGGTAATTCACATAGAGTCGAACATAATGTGCCTCGTCCCGGTATTCATAGCCCCAGACTTTTGCCAGAAGTTGGTCGTGGGGGACTGTCCAGCCCGCATTTTCAATCAGATGATACAGGAGCCGATATTCGGTAGGGCGTAGTTTAACCGGTTTGCCATTTACAAGCGCTTCACGCCGGTTGAAATCAATGCTGAGGCGATCATCGACAACCAGAACCGCTTGCTCCGGTGAACTGGACGGCATACTGGCGCGCCGCAAAACGGCCTTGATGCGGCTGGAAAGTTCGCGCGGGCCAAAGGGTTTGGTGATGTAATCATCTGCGCCAAGTTCCAGACCGTATACACGGTCATTTTCCTCACCTTTTGCCGTGAGCATAACAACCGGAATGCTGGAAAATTCCCGCAGCATACGCAGGGTCTCATAGCCGTCCAGCTCTGGCATCATAACATCCAGCAGGACAATATCTGGCAACTTGGTGCGGATTGCCTCAAGTGCCTCCAGCCCATTGTGTGCTTCAATAACCTGATGACCTTCGAGTTCAAGATTCATGCGAATGAATCCGATCATACGCGGCTCATCATCGACTACAAGAATGCGTTTCCCGTCGCGCGGATTTGTCTTAGGAACTTTCGTCGTCATATTTATCCGATACGTTTTAGATTAATCATTACGCCACAATTGTGGGAACTCGGACTGCGCATCCGGGTCTGGCATCACCTGGATGAGACTGATTCGAGACCAGGGAAACATCACCGTGGTGACACCCTCGTCGAGCCACTCTACTTCCTTGTCTTTCCTGTCGCGGGGATTGCGCCCCACAATCATGACATCGGTTGGAAGAGGCAGATCTTCGACATCCACTTTAACAGGTTCTGTGTTTGAAATGTGTAAGAGTAGGGTGATCATACTATTCCTCGTGCTGAACATAGGTCGGATGAATAATCCAGAAAGCGGAGTATCTCGCTATTTAAAATACACATGGGCGACCAGCTTGCCAAGCCTGATTTCATCGCCATCCCGCAGGATACGCGGCTGATCTGGGACGAGTCGCTGCCCATTTAGATGGGTTCCGTTCGCACTGCCCATGTCAACCAGCGTAAGCGTGTCTTCGCTTCGATAAATTGCTGCGTGGATGCGAGACACCCCTTTTTCGAGCGCTCCAAACGGCGTCAGGTCGAGGTCTGGCTTTTGCGGGCTGCTTGTATCTGAACGTCCTAAAACGGTCTTTTTAGCTGGTTGCAGGACAACAGGTTCAGTCGCATCACGTATGTGGATGATAATCGATGCGTCCTGTCCAAATCGTGCGGTTCCCCAGGTTGCGCGTGCAGCCATGTTGGGCGAAGCTGTTTCGAGTTGTCGCGTCGGAAGGACTGCATTTGCAACTTCAGCTTTTAATCCTTGTCCACATTCTTCGCAAAACATCACACCTTCGCGATTTTTGAAACCGCAATAAGGGCAAATCATCATTGCGATGTATCCTCACTGGACGCCCCAAGAAGCAAATAGCGCGTTTGGTACTTTAGCGTCTTACGTCCCTTATCCGATAAATTACTCGTATGTGCAACCCGACGCGCTTCGGCGCGCGCCTGATGTGCCAGATCTTCTTCACCGATGGCAAGTAAACGTGTTGCCAGGTTTTCCAGTCGGCGCGTAGCTTCACGTACATCGCCGCTTGCCAGGGCTTCCTGCGCCCGTTCCTGCATCCGATACAAGGTGAGTTTGCCCAGAGCATCTAGTATAGCAATAGGTGGGTCTTCTGCGGGAGGATTATCGGTGATTTCTAATGAAATATCACTTAACGCCTGGAACTGCTGTTGTTGATTCGAAAGGATGTCCCCTGCCGAAACCAGTCGCGCAATAGATCGAAACCCCATGCTCATGTTGGCTGGCATTTGGAACTGAAGCAGCACCGAAATAAGCCGGTTCGCTTGCAGACTCCCCAGTTGGATGAAACCGTCGTTAGTTGTGAGTGGCTGCGGATGTGGTGCAAGTTTGAAGGCCGACTCAAGTTTTACATCCGGGTCGGGGGCGATTGACAGTCTCACGCGCTCGGCAAAAGCATTTGACAGGTTGCGCACATGGTCATTTAGAAAACGGATAACCGCGCTGGCCGAATTAATATACGATGAGGTTCCACCGGTAGCTGAGGCTAACTCATCCAGAAAATCATCGTTCCATTCCTGACCAAGCCCCATTGCGCTGATGCTGATGCCTTGTTCTGCGGCGGTACGCGCCAGTTCGATACATTGATCGTGGTCGCCAAATGTATTGCCATCCGTCAACAAAACAATGTGGTTGACCAGCTTAGGGCCGAGGTAACGACGGTTTTGTTCAACACCCGCCGATAGTCCTTTGAATATTTCCGTTCCGCCAGAAGCATTCATCATGCTGACTTTAGCTTTCAGGGCGTGTTTGTTGTCGACAGGGGTGGCGGCGATGATGACTTCAGCCCGATCATTGAAACTGATAATCGACAGGATGTCATCTTTGGTCATCTGGTCGATAATCTGATGCGCAGCGACCTTGACTTTATCCAGGCGGGTTCCATTCATGGAATTGCTATGGTCAAGTACCAGGGTCAGGTTCAAGCGGGATTCACGTTTTTGATCCTGGTCGCGCGCGCGTGGATCAGGCAGTATCTCTGCGAGCAGGTAGATAACCTGCGGTTCTGGCAGCGGGACTACTGCTCGTTTGCTGGGGGTTACACGGAGTGTGAAATTGTAATTATCACCTGTGGTGGGGCGTTTAACAATTTGGTTGTCATAACTTTTTTTGCGGTCAGCATCCGTCAATAATTCGTAGGCAGATGTAATATCCTGGAACTGCTCTGCCGCCCCAGGATTATTCTGGTTTACATCCGGGTGTAAACGCCGTGCCACCCGGCGGTAAGCCGCCTTTATATCTTCTTGAGAGGCATCTTTGGCGATGCCCAATGTCGTGTATGGATCGATGCCGGGTAACATAATAGCATTATTTCCGTGTCAATCGACAGGTTAATTGGATGGTATCTGCAACAAGACGGCGGTGATATTATCCACCCCCCCATGCGTATTTGCCAATGCTACGAGTTTATCACAGGCTTCTTGCGGATTGCTGTGCTTTAAGGTGATGTCGATAATTTCTGATTCGCTTATCAGATTCCACAGGCCGTCACTGCAAATCATCAGCTTTGAATTCGGGGGGAGGCGGCGTGTCAATGCATCCACCTCAAGATTCTCACTCTGCCCTAACGCACGATACAGGACATTTTTCTGTGGATGCACAGCGGCTTCATCGGGTGTAAGCTGCCCCAATTCAATCAAGCGCTGCACTAGGGAGTGATCGCGCGTGATTTGTTCTGCCCCATCCTTGGTGATGAGATAAACCCGCGTATCACCCACATGCGCGACATACGCTAGGTCGCCCACGACTGCTACCGCAGTGCAGGTCGTGCCGCCATCCGGTACTTTAACAATTACGTCGCCGTTAGCTTTTTGCACCGCAGCGATCATCGCCTCAGTAATTGGCACACGTTCGCTGTCATTATCATTGTTGAGCATCGGTAGATAAACATTGTTAGTGATGTATGATGCCACCATGTGGGCAGTCAGCGCTGATGCTTTTTCACCATCATGGTGACCGCCCATGCCATCGGCAACGATGAAAAGGCCAAAGTCCGGGCGCTGGTCTGAACTGCGGCTTGTAGACAAAAATGAAAGCATCGTGTCCTGATTATTGGTGCGTACCATCCCCACATCTGTTGCCTGACCGAAAGTGAGGTGCTCGTTGCTGGATGAAATAACCGTTTCCGGAGGCAGCGGGCGTGTTGCGCCGTCTGGCATGGGTGATGGATGGCTAGCTATGTTGGCAGTGGTCATTTCAAGCGGTTCGGTCAACGGCGCAGTCGGGGACTCCATTGGAGCCGTCACAGTTTCTTTTTGAACTGGTGTTTCCACCGAGACGCCATCTTCTTTGGTATTCGTCTGTGTGAACAGACGGCGAAACAAGTCCATGATTTAGACTCCAATATCCAGTGAAAAATGCTTAATGCTAGCCAACTAACGGTAAGGCATATAACGTTTTGTCCAGCGAACCAAACAAAATCACATCATTCGCAATTGTCGCGGTGGATGTGATGGGGCCATTTGCCTTGAATTTCCAACGTTCTTTGCCGGAAACGGCATCAACACAGTAGAAATATTCGTCAGTCCCGCCGAAGTAGACCCCGCCGTTATGAATGATGGGCGACGAAATGATGGGCTTTTCAGTTTGGAATTTCCATTTTTCTCTGGCCGTCTGGGCGTTAATCGCATATAGGATGCCGTCTGCCGATCCGAAGTACAGCAGGTCATCTTGTACTGCCGGTGTTGAAATGACCGGCCCCTGCGTGCGGAAACGCCATGAACTGTAGCCGCTGGTCGCATCGAGGGCATACACGAAGTTATCGCCTGAACCGATGTAACACATGCCTTCCGCCATATCGACACATGGCGACGAAGTTACGGCGCGGCGGGTACGATAACTCCACTTTCGCTTGCCATCGAGACCCAACCCAAAGATTTCGCCCGAATCGGAGCCGACAATCACCACTTCGTTAGTGACAAACGGGCGACTGCGGACAGCTTCGCCCAATTGATATTTCCACAGGAAGCGCCCGTTCGGCGCACCCAGTGCGTAAAGATGCCCATCATCGCTGCCAAAGAATACGGCATCTACATCTGGCGCGACTCGTGGTGTCCCGCGCACTTTATCTTGCGTGCTATACGACCAGCTAATGCGCCCGTTCCGGTAATCCAGGGCATAAAAACTGTTGTCTTCCGACCCAAACATGATGAGCTTGTTGCCTTCATCAATGACTGGCGAAGAGGCAATGCCCCCATGTGTGGCATATTTCCAGACGAATTCCCCACTGTCCAGCTTAACCGCCCAGACATTGGTGTCATACGATCCGACAAAAGCGAAGTCTTTGTAGGCGACAGGGGTACTGCGGATTTCGTCTTCAGTGGGGAATTTCCATTTGGGTTCGACGTTGCCGGTAGCTTCCATGTCTCCAAAAAAATCAGTTCCCGCCGAAATGCCCGCTTTGGCCCCATTTGCAGCCTGCACTACGATTTGCGGCTGGTAGCGCAGCTTTTCCAGGTCACCCTTCATGTCGGCGCAGGTTTGATAGCGTTTGGCTGGCTCAAATTCCAGCGCCTTCTCAACCACACTCACCAGACGATCCGGCGCTTGCGGATTGAAATCCTGCACCGGACGTTCGGAAAAGCTAAATGGCGGCTCAAGGCGCGGGTCTTTGCGCGTCAAAACGTGATGCAATGTAGCGCCCAGGCTGTAAATGTCGCTCAGTGTTGTGACATCGCCTTTGTATTGCTCCGGCGCGCAGTACCCTTCTGTGCCAATCATCGTGTGTTTTTTGACACCGCTGTCGAAAATTTTGGCGATACCAAAATCGATCAGGCGGATTTTGCCGAAGCTGTCGATCATGATATTCGATGGTTTCATATCACGGAAGACAATCGGCTTTTGCTGAGTGTGCAGATACTCCACCACATCGCACAAATCAATCGACCACTCGATGATTTTTTCAATCGGCAGTTCTTTTGTCTTGGATAACAAGGTTTCCAGGTCGCTGCCGTTGATGTATTCCATGACCAGATACACGCGGTCATTCTGGTCAAAGAAGTCAAAAATCTTGGGGATAGCCGGGTGATTCAAAGTGGCGAGGATGTTGGCCTCGCGTTGAAAAGTCTTCAACGTTGAACTGTGCAGTGCGGGATCGGTAGTTGGATTCAGCATTTCTTTGACAGCCACCAACTTCCGAACATCCGGGAAATTCAAATCCCGTGCTTGGTAGACGGTTCCCATACCGCCACCGCCCAACACACCGAGAATTTTATAGCGCCGTTGCAATACGGTATTGGCCTGAAGAGAACTGTCGCTAGAACCGTCACTACCCATTCCGGCGAACTGAGTCGTTTCGGGCATGATTCAATAATTCCTGTTAGTCTGATAATGCTGGATGATTGACCTTGACTCATTATATTAAAGTTGCAACAATACCGCAATCAGTGGAAAGTTAAGGCGTGTGTTTTACGGTATGTTGTTGCCCCCTGTACCTCTATCACTTTATCTGCATATTCCCTTTTGTACCATTAAGTGTTCTTACTGCGCCTTTAACACTTATATCCATCTGGAATCGTTGATTGAGCCGTTTATCGCCGCGCTTGTCCGCGAAATTGAAATTGTTGGGAATAGCCAGCCGCATCAGCCAGTCGGGACAATCTACATTGGGGGAGGGACTCCCAGCCTGTTGACCCCTGCACAGATTGCCCAAATTCTCGAAGCTATTCACAAGCACTTCGATGTGCTGCCCGGCGCGGAAATATCAATGGAATCTAATCCGAGTGATATTCACCGTGATTATATGGCTGCCCTGAGAGGTCTCGGCATCAATCGCCTCAGCATCGGGATGCAAACCGCCAATGCCAACGAACTTGAGCTTTTTGGCCGCCGTCATGACAACGATGCGGTTGTCCGTGCGGTTTCAGCAGCCCGTGCTGGCGGCTTCGATAATCTCAATCTCGATTTGATTTATGGTTTCCCCCATCAAACCCTCGAAACCTGGGAGATGTCTCTCAAGCAGATGTTGGCATTGCAGCCTGAGCATATCTCGCTTTATGCGCTCGGCGTTGAAGATGGTACAGCGATGAAAGCCTGGATTGCATCCGGGCGTCTGCCCACCCCCGATGACGATCTCGCCGCTGATATGTATGATCTCGCAACAGATACCCTGGCGGCGTCAGGTTATGACCAATACGAAATCAGCAATTGGTCAAAAGTGGGTTATGAATGCCGCCACAATCTCCAATACTGGCGCAACCTGCCCTATCCCGGTTTTGGCCCCGGCGCACATGGTTATGCCAACGGCGTGCGTTACGCTACCTTGCTTTCGCCGCACCGCTATATTAAATCCCTGACCGACGCTAACGAAGATTACGCTTTTCCGCGCACACCGGCTGTCGATCAGTGGAATGTTGTGGATCGAGAAGGGGAGATCGCCGATACCTTGCTCATGGGGCTGCGGCTGACCCGCGAAGGCATTTCGAGGCCGGTGTTCAAGCAGCGTTTTGGCGAGGACTTGCTCGATATTCATGGCCCGCTGGTGCAGCGATACGAAAATTATGGCCTCTTATATGTGGACGAATCTGTAGTGCGCCTGACACAAAAGGGCAGGTTGCTCAGTAACATGATTTTCCGCGAACTCGTCTGATGACTATTACCGTTCGAGCATTTTCCTTTTAACGGTTTTCAAACCACCTTTCCCTCAAAATCGAAACAAATATTCGAACAAATGTTTCACCTTTCGCATTAAACCTGTGGCATACTGAAATCATCGCGCAGATGAGTGTGCGTAGGGACAACGGCTTGCCTTGTCCGTTTTTTGTTGGATACTGAGTAGCTTTTGTGGAACCTTATCGCCAACCAGCGCTAGAGCGACGAAAAATTTACCAATTCGTTTTCGTCGCCATTTTCGCGGTTCTCCCTCGAATCCGGGCGAAATTGGCGAAACTCTGCCATCAGCGTTGACTAAATTGGCGACAAATCGGGAATTTTGCTCAATTCCCATTTTCAACATTTTCGACGAATTCTGCGAATTGAGGGGAAATTAATAACGCAAAAACACGTAACTTTGCTGTGGAGCATCTTTTATGGCGACTATGGCGGGGGCAGAGCCAAATCACCGCCACTGCCAATGCTGCCAAAAGATCGCAGCTAGTTCTGTATGGCGGCTCTAAAACCTATAATAATTCGGTAAACCTTTTAAAACGGAAGTGACGGATTTGTAGGGACGAGATACATCTCGTCCGGCATTCTAATTGCCGAATTAAATTAGTACATCGTCCATTTGGAACGTGTACCGGTTTATTTTATCAGCCTTCAATTCGCATCCGTTTATGACGATTAGAAAGATGCATGGCGGAGTGTGCGCAACTTTTCTGTGTAGTCTCGCCGCCGCCGCCCAGAGTGAAACTGAAATTTTTCTTTTACGCGGAGCTTTTCTCGTATTTCACGCTGTACTCAGAACAGTTTTCCGCTTCCTATAGTCAGTAACTACGTTGGAACAAAGCTTCAACCAATTGCATAAGACCCTTCGCCGCCTTACCTTGAGGATTTGCACCTTCAAGAGCAGCCAATGCCCGTTGGTAGTAGGCTGTTTCGCTTTCTTGAGTATAGGCACGCGCATTCACCGCATCTAAAGCATCAATAGCTTCATGAACATCCTTATCAGCGAACTTTGTACGCTGGTAAATGCTTTTTAGAGTTTCGCTTTGGCTCAAACCAAAGAGGACAGGAAGGGATTTCTTGCGTGAAATAATATCAGTAGCCGCTGATTTACCCGTAACCGAAGGATCACCCCAAATCCCTAAAATATCGTCGTGGATTTGGAACGCGATCCCCAGGTTCAATGCAAACTCTGCATAGCGGCTTGCTAACTCGTCATTGTTAGACGCAACCAATGCACCGATTTGGGCGCACGCCGCCAGCAGGGCAGCCGATTTTCCTTGAATCATCCAGATGTAATCCTCCGTAAGGACGGATTCCTGGTGTTCAAACCGCATGTCCAAGTGCTGCCCGCGTGTCAGTTCGAGCGCCGTAGTGTTGAAGATTCGCCACACCTTAATCACCGTTTTCGCTGAGACTTGACCCTTCGATAAACTCTCAAGCGCGGAATATGCCAGCGTAAACAAAGCGTCGCCCGCATTGATTGCATTGGCCTGCCCCCACACCTTCCAAACGGTGGGGCGTCCGTGTCGCGTCGGGCTGTCATCCTGGATGTCATCATGGATCAGTGAAAAATTGTGGAGCAGTTCCACCGCCGCCGCCGCTGGTAGGGCGGTCTGCCAGCTTCCACCCGCCGCTTCTGTGCACAGGAGCAATAATAGTGGACGGATACGTTTCCCAGTGGGTTGGTTATAAGGTTGATTGTGCTCATCAACCCACCCCATCGCATAACGCAGCATCACGGCAAAACCCGGTGCGGGTTCTGGCACGGTCTGCACAACCTGTCGTAGCGTATGATCCAGTTCTGCGAAGAATTTCTGCGTTGTGGGGCTGGCGAACAAGGTTTACCTACACTTTCAGTAAGGGCGTTTTTTGAAGTTCAGCGATATTTCTTGCACTGCTGCACAGCATTGCCACACGAAGCTGCGCCGTCAATTCGCGGATGACCTGATCCACAGCTTCAACCGATTGGTCGGCAGCTTTCAAAAATGGCCCCGCCACGCCGCCTGCGATTGCTCCCAGGGCGATACTTTTTGCGATGTCGATTCCGTCTCGCAGCCCGCCGCTGGCGATAACCTTGAGTCCTGGTGCGCCTTTAACCGCGTACTGTATAGCGTCGGCTGTCGGGATGCCCCAATCGGCGAAGCTGCGCGCGACGCGGGCGTGAAATTCGGTTGGCGCACGGTGATATTCAACTTCGCTCCAGGAGGTTCCGCCTGATCCAGCCACGTCAATCGCCGCGACTCCGGCGTTGGCTAAATCGCGGGCATTCTTTTCGGAAAATCCCCAGCCGACTTCTTTGGCGATGATCGGCACGGGAAGGGATTTGCACACTTGCTCGACTTTGTTTAATAGCCCAGCAAAATTCGTGTCGCCTTCCGGCTGTACAGCTTCTTGAAGAACATTGAAATGTAAAATCAGCGCATCGGCCTCAATCATATCGACAGCCTGCTGACATTGATCTGGGCCATACTTGTAATTCAACTGCACTGCACCGATGTTGGCAAATAACAGGATGTCTGGGGCGACATTCCGCACTTTGTAGCTGTAAGCCAGTTCGGGCTTTTCGATTCCTGCTCGTTGTGAACCTAAGCCCATTGCAACGCCGTTTGCCTGGGCTGCTTCGGCTAGGTTTTGGTTGATGCGGTGGGCCAGGTCTGTCCCGCCGGTCATCGACGAGATGACAATCGGCTTGGCGAGGGTTTTGCCAAACAAAACACTGCTCGTATCGACATCGGCCAAGTCAATTTCGGGGAGCGCTTGATGCAGAAAACGATAATTTTCTAAACCCGTTGTCAGGTGGGGAAATTGCACATCTTTTTCGAGATTAATGCGGATATGATCCACTTTCCGCGTTTCAGTTGTGGGTGCGTCCGTGACTTTACTCATGTTGCGGTGTTCCTTAATTCGGCGAGAGCTAATCGTACCCGATGCTGTTTGGCTGTGTCAATAATATTGCACTGGCAGCACACTTGATTAACGGTATAATGAGGTTCTCTTATCTTGAAGAATACGATGTCCCACCACTGGGAGGTAAAAAATGGCATCAACTGAAGAACGTGTCAAAAATATTGTCATTGATCTGTTGGGCGTAGATGCGGATCGCGT